>NZ_JBKEIT010000001.1:0-730227 GCF_046365375.1 Butyricimonas muris
GGGGGCGAGCATTTGAAAACCTACCATAGTAATATGGAAAGGCGTTGGGTGCTTAGCCTACACCACAAGATTTTATTCCCGATAACGACTATCATCATCATGGAAGCCTTTATAAACAAGATGCGCAAGTTAAAGGGAATAAGGAAGTTAATACTAATCGAGGAAGTGTGGAAAGCGATTGCGTCAGCGAACATGGCGGACTACATAAAATATTTGTACAAAACCGTCCGAAAGTATTTCGGGGAAGCGATTGTGGTAACGCAGGAAGTGGAAGATATTATTTCCTCGCCCATAGTGAAAGAGAGTATCATCAACAACTCGGACTGCAAGATTTTGTTAGACCAGCGAAAATACCTGAACAAGTTCGACAGCATACAGAACCTCTTGGGACTGACCGACAAGGAGCGTTCGCAGATATTGTCTATCAACATGGCGAACCACCCCGGACGGAAGTACAAGGAAGTTTTCTTCTCGCTGGGCGGCACGCAGTCGGCGGTGTACGCCACAGAAGTTTCGTTGGAAGAATATTACACGTTCACGACAGAGGAAAGCGAAAAAATGGAACTGTTCGCCCTCGCCGAGAAGCTGGGCGGCAACCTTGAACTGGCTATCAAGCGGCTTGCGGAAAGCAAACGCAATCCCCAATCATCAACAACTTAAAAATCAGGAACATGAAGAAAACAATTCTCCTTATGGTGGTATGCCTTTGCTTCATCGGCAAGGCATCCGCACAGTGGGTGGTGTCAGACCCCGGCAACTTGGCACAGGGTATCATCAACACCACCAAGCAGATAGTGCAGACTTCCACCACAGCCAAGAACACGCTGGACGGCTTCATGGAAGCGCAGAAGATTTTCCAGCAAGGTAAAAAATATTACGATGCGCTCAAAGCGGTGCATGATGTGGTCAAGGGCGGTGTCAAGGTGAAGAAGTCCATTGAACTGGTGGCGGAAATCTCCGAAATCTACGTGCGCAACTTCCAAAGTATGCTGGCAGACCCGAATTTCACGCCTGACGAACTATCCGCAATCTCGTTCGGCTATGCCAAACTGATGTCGGAAAGCTCGGACGTGTTGCAGGACTTGAAAAATGTAGTGAACATCACGGGTATGTCGCTGACGGATGCCGAACGGCTGGCAATCATTGATAATGCCTACCGAAGCCTATTGAATTACCGCAACCTCGTGAACTACTACACCCGAAAGAACATTTCCGTGTCCTACCTGCGGGCAAAGAAGAAGAACGACACCGACCGGGTGCTGGCTCTCTACGGCTCGGCGGATGAACGCTACTGGTAACATATAAATCGGTATGCCTATGTTATTAGCAGCAGTGGATTTTGACAACCTGCACCAAGTGTTGCGGGTGCTGTACGATGAAATGATGCCCTTGTGCAGCAACATGGCAGGGGTAGCCAAAGGGATAGCCGGGCTGGGTGCGCTGTTCTATGTAGCCGCAAAAGTGTGGCAGTCGCTCGCACGTGCCGAACCCATAGACGTGTACCCGCTACTCCGTCCTTTTGCGCTGGGGCTGTGCATCATGTTCTTTCCCACGTTCGTGCTGGGGACTATCAACACGGTGCTGTCGCCAGTGGTAAAAGGGTGCAACCAGCTTATGGAAACTCAGACTTTCGACATGAACGAATACCGGGCGCAGAAAGACCGACTGGAATATGAAGCCCTGATGCGAAGCCCCGAAACGGCTTACCTCGCATCGGACGAGGAATTTGACCGACAACTGGAAGAACTGGGCTGGTCGCCCTCCGACATGGTGACTATGACGGGTATGTACATGGACAGGGCGGCTTACAATATCAAGAAGTCCGTCCGGGACTGGTTCAGGGAACTGTTGGAAATGCTCTTTCAGGCGGCGGGACTGATTATCGACACGCTGCGCACGTTCTTCCTGATTGTGCTTTCGATACTGGGTCCGCTGGCGTTTGCGATTTCCGTCTATGACGGTTTCCAAAGCACGCTGACCCAGTGGATTTCACGCTATATCTCCATTTACCTGTGGTTGCCCGTATCGGACTTGTTCAGCAGCGTGCTGGCACGCATACAAACGCTGATGCTCCAAAAGGACATTCAGGAACTTTCAGACCCGAATTTCATTCCTGACGGGAGCAGTACCGTGTATGTAATCTTTATGATAATCGGTATCGTGGGCTACTTCACCATTCCTACGGTGGCAAGCTGGATTGTGTCGGCTGGCGGCACGTCTGCCTATAACCGCAACGTGGCACGGGCTGGGTCAATCGCCGGGGCTGCGGTCGGTGCGGCAAGCGGGAAAGTAACCGGGAAACTACTCAAATAAGACGGTTTTCACTCGGTAGCTACCTTGACCGTCACTTGGTAGCTACTTTGACAACCTCTTGGTAGCTGCCTTGACAAAGGGGCTGCAATAGAAAGATTTTAGAAACATTATTAGAACATACAAGAAAATGGAATTTAAATCATTAACGAACATCGAAACGAGTTTCCGGCAAATCCGGCTCTTTGCACTGGTATTCATCTGCCTGTGCGCACTGGTGACGGGCTTTGCCGTGTGGAACTCGTACAGCTTCGCCGAAAAGCAGCGGCAGAAGATTTACGTCCTCGACAACGGCAAAAGCCTGATGCTGGCACTCTCGCAGGACATGGCACAGAACAGACCCGTGGAAGCGAAGTCACACGTGCGGCGTTTCCACGAACTGTTTTTCACCTTATCACCCGACAAGGGGGCTATCGAAAGCAACATCAAACGCTCGTTGTTCCTTGCCGACAAGACCGCTTTCAACTATTACAAGGACTTGGCGGAAAAGGGGTACTACAACCGGGTGATTTCCGGAAACGTCACGCAGACGGTGGAGATTGACAGCGTGAAGTGCGACTTCGACCAGTACCCCTACAAGGTGAACACGTATGCCCGCCAGTTGATTGTCCGGGAAAGCAGCCTGACGGTGCGAAGCCTTGTGACCTCGTGCCGCCTGCTCAACGCCACACGGAGCGACAACAACCCGCACGGCTTCATCATCGAAGCGTTCACCATTACCGAGAACAAGGATTTGCAAACCATTAAGAGATAGCCTTATGGAGAGAAAACGAAATTACATCGAAAAGGTGCGGGACTGGGCGGACGACTGCCTGCGCCGAATGTGCGGACAGATTACGCCGGGCAAAAGGCTGGCGGTTATCCTCCTGATGTTCTTCTTTTTCGGCAGCTTGTCTATCTACATCACCGTTTCATCAATCTACAATATCGGGAAACGGGACGGCAGGCGGCTGCAAATAGAACATATCAAACAACTGCCATTGCAAGGCAATGACACAATCAACAGTATCCCCCCCTTAAACAGACCGGAATATGGAAGAAGTACAGAAGAATGAGAACGGCACGACCGTACCACAGGCGGACGGGAAGCCGAAAAAGGAAGATAAACCCAAACGGGAACTTACCCCGCAGCAGGTGCAGCAGCGCAGGAAAATGATAGTCTTCCCGCTGATGTTCCTTGCCTTTGCCGGGTGTATGTACCTGATATTCGCCCCCTCCGGCAAAGAGGACGTGAATGTGGAGAGCGTGGGCGGCTTCAACGCCGACATACCACTGCCCGCAGAGGACGGGATTATAGCCGACAAGCAAAAGGCATACGAACAAGCGATGCTGAACCGCAAACAGCAGGACAAGATACAGTCCTTGCAGGATTTCGGTTTCACGGGGAACGATGAAACGGAAGAACCGCAAGCGGAAATCGACCTGATGCCGGAAGAAGAACCGAAGTTCCAAAGGGGCGGCGGTGCTTCTTATTCGGCAAACGCTTACCGGGACATCAACCGCCAGTTAAGCACGTTCTACGAACCCCCGGCGGTGGACGAGGAAAAAGAGGACTTGAAGCGGCAGGTGGCGGAACTGACCGACAGACTGCAACAACAGCAGCACGCCACGCCTACGGCAGACGACCAAATGGCACTCTTGGAAAAGTCCTACGAACTGGCGGCAAAGTACATGAATGACGGCGGGCAGGACGGGCAAACGGCACAAGTGCCTGTTGCCGGGACTGTCACCCAAAAGCCGCAAGCCCAGCCCGTGCAAGCAATCCGGGAAACAACCGTATCGGGATTGCAGCAGCCCATGAGCGATGCCGACTTCATCCGGGCTTACAGCCAGCCACGAAACTACGGCTTCAACACGGCGGTAGGCACGGGCTACGCTATGGGCAGGAACACGATAGCCGCCTGCATCCACCAAGACCAAACCCTGACGGACGGGCAGGCGGTGAAACTCCGGCTGCTTGAACCCATGCAAGCCGGGAACATAGTCGTGCCGAAGAATACCCTTGTGGCGGGGACGGCAAAGGTGCAGGGCGAACGGCTCGACATACTGGTGTCCTCGATTGAGTATGCGGGCAACATCATCCCGGTGGAACTCGCCGTGTTCGATACGGACGGGCAAAAGGGATTATCTGTACCGTCCTCTATGGAGCAGGAAGCGTTCAACGAAGCTATGGCGAATATCGGCAGCGGGCTGGGTACAAGCATTTCCTTTGCACGGAGTGCCGGGCAGCAGGTGGCTATGGACGTGACAAGGGGCTTGCTGCAAGGAACGTCCGGCTACCTCGCCAAGAAGTTCCGAACCGTAAAAGTGAAGCTGAAAGCCGGGTACAAGGTGATGCTTTACGCCAAACAACAATAACCATTTTATCAACCACTAAAATTTCAATTAACGATGAAACAGATTTTTGTAATGTTCGCCCTCTTGCAGGGCGTGTGTGCGGCAAACGCACAAACCGCTGACACCGTGAAGTATGCGGCTGGCAACGACTTGTACCGGGGTATTACCCGGAAACTCCCATACCGCCAAATGGTTACGCCCTATGGCGTGGAAGTGACCCTTGCCAAGACGGTACACATCATCTTCCCCGCCGCCGTCCGCTACGTGGATTTGGGAAGCAACCATATCATAGCGGGCAAGGCAGACGGTGCGGAGAACGTAATCCGGGTGAAAGCCACGACAGAGGGCTTTCCGGGCGAAACGAACTTCTCCGTTATCTGCGAGGACGGCAGTTTCGTTTCATTCAACGCCAAGTACGCCCGTGAACCGGAAATGCTCAACATCGAAATGAAAGACTTCTTAGAGAATGAAGATACGTCCGATTTCTCGCATACCCGCATGAACATCTATTTCCGGGAACTGGGTAATGAAAGCCCGCTGCTGGTGAAGCTGATAATGCAGAGCATCTACAAGAACAATGACCGGAAAGTGCGCCACTTGGGTAGCAAGCGTTTCGGCATACAGTTCTTAATCAAGGGGATTTACACCTATAACGGGATGCTCTATGTACACACGCAGACAAAGAACAGTTCCAACGTACCTTTCGATACCGACTTCATCAAGTTTAAGATAGTCGATAAGAAAGTACCCAAGCGCACGGCTATTCAGGAAACGGTGCTGGATGCGGTACGCAGCTACAACGAGGTGATAGAGATTGCCGGGAAAACGACCGTGCGCACGGTGTACGCCCTGCCGAAGTTCACCATTCCTGACGATAAGCTGCTGTTGGTGGAACTCTACGAGAAGAACGGCGGGCGGCATCAGGTTATCCGGGTGGAGAACGCCGACATCGTGAACGCAGAAGTGATTAACGAACTAAAAATCAAATAGGGAATGAAAAGACACATCTTTATAATGATGCTCTTTGCGCTGTGCCTGACCTCGTTTCAGGCACACGCACAAAGATACCTGCCGGGCATGAAAGGCTTGCAGGTCACGGTGGGCATGACGGACGGGGTGCATTGGAACGCCAATACGGATTTTGCCTACCACATCGGGGCGGCGTACAGCGTTTACACCAAGAACGCCAACCGCTGGGTGATTGGCGGGGAGTACCTGCACAAGAAGTATGACTACAAGGATATGCAGATACCCGTAGAACAGTTCACCGCAGAGGGCGGCTATTACCTGAAATTCCTATCGGACAGGCGAAAGACTTTTTTTCTCTCGCTGGGACTGTCGGCACTCGCCGGGTATGAAACAAGCAACCGAAGCGAAAAGCTGCTGCCGGACGGCTCTACCTTGCTGGATAAGGACTGCTTCATTTACGGGGGTGCGCTGACACTGGAGCTGGAAGCCTATCTGACCGACCGGATAGCCTTGCTTGTCAGCGCAAGGGAACGGGCGTTGTTCGGCTCGGACATAGGCAAGTTCCACACGCAGGTATCTTTGGGACTGAAATTCATTATCAACTGACCGCTATATAATAATGTATATGAAGAATGTAATGTATAAAATCATCATGGGCTGCTACATCGTGGCCGCCCTCGTGCTTGTCACCGCCTGTAATGACAACTTGGATATTCAGCAGGCGTACCCGTTCAGCATCGAAACGCTGCCAGTGCCCAAAAGGCTGAAAGTCGGGGAAACCGCCGAAATACGCTGCCAACTGGTGCGTGGCGGCTATTACCAGCCGACTACCTATCAGATAAGGTACTTCCAGCCGGACGGCAAAGGGAAGCTGGAAATGGATAACGGCACGGTGTTCCTGCCCAATGACCTTTACCCGCTGGAGAAAGAAACGTTCAGGCTATACTACACATCGGCATCGACAGACCAGCAGACGATTGACATTTATGTAATTGACAGCTTTGGACAGATGCAACAGCTTTCGTTCTCGTTCAATAATGATAGCAGTGATGCTGAATAATGAGAATATAAACAGAATAAGCCAATGTTTTTCATTGGCTTATTCTGTTATCAATAATCAAAGATAGAAACTTCATCTATATTTATAATAGGAGTAAATGTATCTCTAAGCCAATTAGTACACATACTATATAATGGAAACTCTGCTGTATATTCATCCTTTAGCCATTCATTATTCCATATCTGTACATTTGGCTTATTCTCTACTATTTCACACAAAGGTTCTGTATAGCCCATTGAAGTATGCATTTGGAAAGTTATTCGTTGCATCCATAATTGTAAATACCCAATATTCGGCAAACGAGAGAATTTGTTACATATATTTTTAGCCATAGCCTCTCTTTTTTCAGTAGTGTCCAAATGGTTAATCAAATTACTGATAATAGAAACAGTTAAACTATAGACCTTAGGACTGTTCATCGCTATTTCTACTACTATAGCCGATAGAACCCCGACATTTTCCAACAAGTGTTCTTTTGCAGAAATACGTTTTAAAAATATAGTTAATAATTTGGATATTGTACCAGAATTGGGATATTGCTTTGATAAGCACAATATATAAAGAAGTTCCTGTTGTAGTGTATTGAAAACAGTTTCTTCTCCTTTATAAATAGGAAGATTGGCTATATAAAATAACTTGTCTGCTTTAACAGAATTTTCTATAATATCTTCGCTCAATTTTGTTTTAGAACTGTTCAGCTGAAAATTCAGTTTAGCAAGAGTAGTTTGAAGTGTCATTGCTATTTTTTCAAGTTCTTCCTTGCTGTTGCTAAATATCCTATAATCATCGCGATAGCGTAATATTTTATAATCGGCAATTCCTATTCTTTGTAATTCTTCATATAATAACAAATCAGAATACCCTAATACCATTTCTGCAATAAAATCAAATAACACACCACCCTGAGGAATACCATTTGTTTGTTTATATTGCATTCCCATGATATAGGTATCAATTAGTTTACCCAATTTTTTTTCTTTTTTGTGTTCTTTTGCATACTCTATTCCATGCAGAGCCCATGATATGGAATGGGTATATATTGAACCATAACAATTTGTAATATCAGTTACAAATATATATTTATACTCTAATGACAATTCTATTGACCTCTGTTCAATGTGTTCCCACCAAGATTTTATTGACGTTGCTGTAATATTTTCATCCTTATCATCATTAATTTGTGGAATACTAACTACCTCACAATTTCTATTTTCAAATTCTCCAAAACGTTTTTTTAGCAATTCCCAATTGTCATACTTTGTAATTTCTCGTGCCAAAAAATAATATAAGTATGGATTAGCTAATTGTAAAGGTCTGTATGCATATCTACCGTCTTTATTCATAAGAAGATGATAATTTACATTATCAAAATCTGATGGAAAGACATTCTTATCTTTAAGACAAACACTGAAATCTTTTGAGCCAATTTTAGTTTTTACAAAATCTAAAATATTACTAAAATCAAAATAAATCGGCAAAGTGATTGTACTATAACAAGCTCCCTGTAAGAGAAAATCAAATGCCTTTGTGTGAGATAATTCTAATATTTTTTTCATGTAATCTATCATTTTTTTGCAAAAATACAATAATTATCTATTCAACAGATTATAAATGGGTTTCTTTGCTACTTTATTTCCCGGCACTCACGAAAGAAAGTAGCGGCGGCTGTTTGCCGCCGCTCTATTAACTGGTTTTAAGGCTCTTTATAGGCACATATTTCTCTAACCACACCTTTACCTGCTCCATGTTATATTCGCCCGTAATGATTGCCGTATGGGCGTTTATGGCTACAAGCCGGACACTTTCATAGCTGTTTACCCAGCCTTGCAGGGAACAGACACCCCACGTTGCAACATCTTCAAAAACACTGCGGTCTATTTGGCTGATTGGCTCGCCGAAAACTACCGTCATTATCTGAAAGTCCGGTTTATCCTCCAGCAGGTGCAAATGGTGCAGCGTGCCGAACTCGTCAATTTTGCGCCCCCACGCCCACACATCATTATACAAATCATCGCCCCACTGGTGCGGGTGGTCGAAACGGACTTTGACCTCTATGTTGTGTTCGTTTTCTTCTGTGTCCTCGATAACGCCCGTTACCATTAAGCCCGTAAAAATGCACTCGCAACGCCTGCCGATAAGCTCCTTGTTTACTTCTGTCGTTTTCATATCCCCAAAATTTACTTATTTGTTACTCTGTTCTTTTTTCGCTATCCACCCGTCACGCCTGCGGCGGCACTCGTCCAGCGTTTTGGCTACCGTGCTGAAAAGTTCGCCGTCAAAGTGACGGTAGTCATATTGAAAATAAATCTGTCCCCTGAAAGCCCCTAAACAGCATTTCACGAACTTTTCTTCTCCCGGTGTTTGGGTAATGCTTACCCCGTTTTTGTTAAGTGACTGCATGATGTTCTATTTTTTATGGTTATAATATCAGTAAGAAAAGCAACGACAGGAAAAGCAGAGCCACGCCCAGCGCATAAACGGCTGAAAGGCAGACACAGAGCAGGAAACAGGCGGCACGAAATACGATATACGCCGTTATCGCCGTGCCTGTTCCGGCTACACTGGTGAACCGCCATGCAAGGCAGAGCAGCAACACCCGCCAAAGGATTTTATAAATGCTTTTCCGTTTCATAGCTTGGTTGTTTTAGCGGGCAGGGCTTTGACACCCCGCCCGGATTGGTATTTGATTATGCCGCACGGAACACAAAACCGTCATCAAACCAGTAATCACACATAAACAGGTCACGGGCGAACTTTTCATAATCGAAATAGGTCTTTGCGAACTCCGGCAGGTTGTAGCATTCTTCTATGATTTCATAGGCGAAATCTTCTTCATCGTCATATTCCCCCTGATACTCGTCCCGGAAATCACGTACAAGGTCGTCCGCATCTTCCTCGCTCAAATCATGGCTTTTGTAGTTGCACCACACGAAAAAGGCTTCCTGCTCGGTGTCGCTCAAATCCTCCACCGCATCACGCAAGGAAAAGAAGTTTTCAGAAATCCAGCTTTCGGAAATCAGGGCTTCCGGGATATTCTCGTAATCCTGAAACATATATTCCGCATCTTCCTCGTCCTTGTGAAGTTCCCGGCAGGCTTCGTAAAATTCTTCCTTGTCCGAATAGTTCGAAAGGTCGAGCCATGCGCCGGACAATGAACCGTTGTTATACTTGCCGTAAGTGCCTACATAAACTTTTGCTTCCGATAATACCTTTGCTTCCATATTGCTGTAATTTTTAAGTTTTTAATTTTATGCGGATTCGAGAGGTGAGGGAGTTGAAGTTTCACTGAACTTTTTTCCTGTTTCCCGTAAATCCGACTTTTTTTTGCGTCTTCCGGTCGGGTCGGTCGTTTTCGTTTCACATAGGCTTCAAAGGGTAGTGTTTAGAATTTGCAAGGTTTTAGGCAAAAAATACCTCGCAACGAATGTCGCAGGGAAGATTTTTTGCTAAACCGGAACGGCTCAACCTTGCAAAATCATGAAGAACACGTAACTATCTTTGCCTATTGAAATGATAAAAACGACTGTCCCGGCTGGGGGACTGCATAATGAGGAAGATTTACAGATAGGGAAACAGGGGAAAAGTGCTTGTTCCCTTTCATCCTTTAGGGAACACTCCATGCGGGCGGGAAAGGCAAGGGTATGGCAAGTTCACCTTGCGGTACGCTTGTGCGGGTTTCCAACGGCTCTTTTCACGAAATACGGTCAGCCATGCCACGCACGGCTGGCGTTTCGGGGAATGTGCCAGTGGAAAAGGGAATAAAAGATGCAATTAAATTACGCCTAAGTAAAGAAAAACATTCAATTATAGGGGAATATTATATGAATTAAGTAATTTTGCATACGGATTGAGGTTTGCCAAAAAACTTCTTTTATCGTTTGAAAATGACACACCGGACATACAGAAATGTACTATCAATCCAATAAACAAAGATGCTGTAATTTATATTCTGAAAGACTATGTACGAGCTTCAACAAGTAGGGGCACAGAGCTATTATATAAATTGTCCAGCTAAAATTGGCATTTATGCACAGTCGGAACGTGAAGTGTATCTGATAGACAGCGGCAACGATAAGGAGGCTGCAAAAAAGGTGCTGAAAATAGCGGATTCCAAAGGTTGGACTATTAAAGGGATTCTCAACACACACTCCAATGCCGACCATATAGGAGGTAATGCTTATGTTCAGAATAAAATTGGTTGCCCAGTATTCTGTGCTGGCATTGAAGCTGATTTCATTCGTTATCCGGTTCTTGAGCCGTCATTTCTCTATGGCGGTTATCCATGCAAGGATTTGAGAAGTAAATTCCTAATGGCGAAAGAGTCCGTAGTCACAGATTTCTCCTCTCATGAATTTCCAAGTAAAATAGAGATAATTCCTCTTCCCGGACATTTCTTTGATATGGTTGGATTTCGAACTCCTGACAATACAGTATTTCTTGCCGATTGTGTAAGTAGTAGGGCAACATTAGAGAAATATGGTGTGACGTTTATCTATGATGTCGCCGCCTATTTGGAAACGCTGACAAACATAGAAACTTTGAAAGCAGATATATTCATCCCTTCTCATGCTGACCCTTGCAATGATATTAGCGAACTTGCGGAGATAAACCGACAGAAGGTGTATGAGATAGAACAGATAATCAAAACAATATGTGCCACACCGAAAACAACAGATGACATTATCAGCGAGATATTCCGAATGTTTGGTCTGACAATGACTATTGAGCAATATGTGTTGGTGGGTTCTACGGTCAGGTCTTATCTGTCTTGGATGAAAGATAGAGGTGTGCTGGATTTTACTATTAATAATTCTGCACTGTTATGGCTGGATGCAGAATTATTATAGTATATATAGTTGTTGCGATTGCGATAATGTTGTATTACAATATACCATTTTCTTGACTTACGTCCAGATGTTCAGTGCAGATGCGTATGACGCTATTTTTCATAGTCAATCCAATTGATTCAGTTATTTTTTAGATTTCGCTATGAAAAATATGCGACAAATGTAGTGTCTTCCTTTATTAATATAGTTAATAGTCTTTCTTATTGAAATATGGATATAATTACCTTTACCTATTGAAATGATTAAAACGACTGTCCCGGCTGGGGGACTGCGTAAGAGGAAGATTTACAGATAGGGAAACTGGGGAAAAGTGCTTGTTCTCTTTCGTCTTTTAGGGAACACTCCATGCGGGCGGGAAAGGCAAGGGTATGGCAAGTTTACCTTGCGGTACGCTTGTGTGGGTTTCTAACGGCTCTTTTCACGAAAATCAGTCAGCCATGCCACGCACGACTGGCGTTTCGGGGAATGTGCCAGTGGAAAAGGGAATAAAAAATGCGGGTAGTCGGTGGACTGCCCGCAAAGTGAAAGAATGTACTTTATTGGAATATAGCTTATTAGGTGGGATTTCGTTACCGGAATCGTTACCTATTTTGTTACCAACGGTATATAGGTAACTGAAAATTTACATGGCGACTTCCTTGTAAATCTTCTCGATGCCGACAAACTTCTTGTCAAGCCCCTGCATATCACTGCCTATCTTGCTGTTGGTGATGCGGGCGTAAATTTGGGTCGTTTCGATATTGGTGTGTCCCAACATTTTAGACACCGTTTCAATGGGTACGCCCTTTGACAGCGTGGTAGTCGTTGCGAACGTGTGCCGGGCAAGGTGAAATGTCAGGTTCTTTTTAATACCGCATACATCGGCAATCTCTTTCAGGTACGCATTTAATTTCTGATTGCTGATTACGGGAAGTATCTTGCCGTTCGGTAACTTGCCCTTGTACTTCTTCAAAATCATCTTGGGAATATCCAGCAGGGGAACATTAACGTCCGTATTCGTCTTTTGCCGCTTTGTCATTATCCAAAGGTTGCCGTCAAAGGATTTGCATATATTATCTTGCGTAAGCCCGGCTACATCTATATAGGCAAGCCCGGTGAAGCAGGCAAAGATGAACAAGTCCCTGACGTGTTCCAGCCGCTCGGAAACCATTTTCTTTTTAAGGATGATTTTTATTTCGTCCTCTGTCAGATAACCCCTGTCCACTTTCTCCAGCCGGATTTTGTAGCTGGCGAACGGGTCGCCCACCAGTATGCCGTTGTTGCGGGCAATGATGATGATGCGCTTGAAGAACTGCATGAACTTGGCGGTGGTGTTGTAACCGCACTTGCAGGCGGTACGCAAATACAACTCAAAATCGGTAATGAACATCGGGCTTATCTCCTTTATGGATATGTCCGATACGTTGTACTTGCTGCGGATAAATTCTGCAAGGTGTCGGCGGGTCACTTCATACTTGCGGTAGGTCGCTATCGTCTTGGATATGCCCACAAGCTGCTTCACATCGTCATTGTGCTTTTGGAACAATGAAAGAATTGTTTCGTGGCTCTCGCTATGACCTAAAAACTCGTTCTTCACTTTCTCGGCGGTCACGTAATTGTCACGACGCTGCATTTCGTGGTAAATGGTATTCAGGGAAGAACGTATGTCGTCCAAAAGGGCGTTTATCCTCCCGGCATCCCTGCCTTTGGCTTTGCCCGCAGCCGTGTTCCAGTTGTCGGGCTGGATGCTCTGTTTCGTACTGAACTGGCAAAGTTTGCCGTCTATGGTGATGCGTGCCATAATCATAACCTCGCCGTTTTTCTTTTCAGAACCTTTCTTCAAATAAAAAAGAACCTTGAATGTCGATTTCATAACTCACTTTTTTTAGTTGCAAAATTAATTTTTACCTCTCGTTTTCGAGTTATGCAGACTATGGACTAATATAGTCATTATCAGGTCATTTATGGACAAATCGTTACCGTTTTTGTCCGGCAGGGAATAGGTAACGATTTAGTAACGAAACTTTGTCTTTTACCGTACTTTTGAAGTCTTGGAAGCAGGACTTTCGGGTAATAAAAAAAGCCACAAATCATTGATTTGTAGCTTTTTGTCCGTTTACTGACCATTTCTGTCCAGTAAGTTCAGCGGAGAGGGAGGGATTCGAACCCCCGGTACCTCGCAGTACAACGGTTTTCAAGACCGCCGCAATCGACCACTCTGCCACCTCTCCAAATGCGGATGCAAAGATAGAGGAAATTTTGAATCTGCAAAAAGAAATAAAAGGCTTTTTTCAAAAAAGATGTATTTGTGGTTCGTAAGATCAGTAATCCCGATAAGAACCGTAAGGTCACAGGTGTCCTTTAGACCGTGTTCACCGGCAGCAACGCTACTGTGGACAAAACGCCCCGTAAGGGGCATGGACTTTATAGACCTTATGAACTTCACGGAACTTATGGACTAAAGAGTCTTCGATTCGAACAAAATAGACTCTTTATTCGTTAAAATTATTAGTGAAACAATCAAGTAGAAAGTCATGGAAAAACAAGATATAAACACGGAACACGGGGGACAGATGCCGGGAATGGATATGTCTGCCGGGCATGGGACGATGGAACACATGCAACAAACGGATATGAAAGATGGTCATAGCAAGCAAATGAATATGGCGGGTGGGCATATGATGCACATGGGGAATTTGCGTCGGAAATTTTGGGTATCGTTGGTGATAACGATCCCGATCTTGTTGCTTTCCCCGATGATGGGGATGCACACGTCGTTTCAGATCACGTTCCCCGGCTCGGAATGGGTGGTGCTGGCGTTGGCGACTTTTTTGTTCTTTTATGGCGGACGCCCTTTTCTGTCCGGTGCGGCGATGGAGTTGCGGATGAAGAGTCCGGCAATGATGACATTGATAGCTATGGGTATTGCGGTGTCGTACGTGTATAGTCTTTACGCTTTTATCGCCAATAATCTCGTGCATGCTTCCGGACACAAGATGGATTTCTTTTGGGAACTGGCAACGCTGATAGTGATCATGTTGCTGGGGCATTGGATTGAAATGCGGGCGGTCGGGAATGCGGGGAACGCTTTGCAGAAGATGGCGGAGTTGTTACCCGGCAGTGCGCATCTCGTGGGGGCGGATGGTGAAACAAAGGATGTTCCTCTCCAACAAGTGGAAGTCGGGCAGCAGGTTATGGTGAAGCCGGGAGAGAAAGTGCCTGCCGACGGGACGGTGGTATCGGGAGAAACGACGGTCAACGAGGCCATGGTCACGGGTGAGGCGAAGGACGTGGAGAAGAAGGCGGGGACACGCGTGATAGGCGGTTCGCTCAACGGTAATGGAACGATAGTGGTGAAAATCACGGGTACGGGTGAGTCCGGTTATCTGGCACAAGTGATGAAACTTGTCGGCGAAGCGCAACAAGAGAAATCACGGGCGGAATCCGTTTCCGACAAGGTGGCAAAGGCATTGTTCTACGTTGCCTTGTCGGCAGGTATTATCGCTTTCGTTGTATGGCTGATCGCGGATGGTAGTCTGAATATCGCTCTTGAACGTATGGTGACGGTTTTTATTATTGCTTGTCCTCACGCTCTGGGGTTGGCAATCCCGTTGGTGGTAGCGCGTTCTACCTCGTTGGGAGCGGCACGCGGGTTGCTTATCCGGAATCGTAATGCGCTGGAAAAGGCACGGCGGATAACCGTGGTGACTATGGACAAGACGGGGACCCTGACCGAGGGAAACTTTCGAGTATCCGCCGTGCAGGCATTGACGGAAGGTTGGAACGAAGCGAGAGTGTTACGGGTTATGGCGGCGTTGGAAACGGGGTCGAATCACCCTCTGGCAGCAAGTATTATTGCCGAGGCGAAGGAGAGAGGGATTCCGGTGCCGCGTGTCGAGAACGTGACGTTGATAAGCGGTACGGGCTTGATCGGTGTGGTTGACGGGGTGACCGTGGAGATCGTGACGGCGGCATTCCTTGACAGACGGAAAATACCCTATGACACGGAATTGTTTGCGCATTTGGCAGGCGAGGGAAATTCGGTGAGTTTTCTCGTGGTGGAAGATACTGTTGTCGGGCTTGTCGCTCAGGGCGACAGGATAAAACCGGAGGCTGAAGCTGCCGTGGCGGAATTGCAGAAGGAACACGTTCGTCCGGTGATGCTGACGGGAGATAACGAGGCTGCCGCCTCTGCAATAGCTGCCCGCTTGGGAATCACGGACGTGCATGCCTCGCTTTTGCCGGAAAACAAAGATCAGGTTGTGATTGCGTACCAGCAACAAGGAGAGAAAGTCATGATGGTCGGTGACGGGGTGAATGATGCCCCGGCGCTTGCCCGTGCGGATATAGGGGTTGCTATCGGGGCGGGTACCGATGTGGCGATAGACTCAGCCGACGTGGTACTGGTGCGCAGTAATCCTTATGATATAGTTACTTTCCTTGCTCTTGCCAAGAGTACTACCCGTAAAATGGTACAGAATCTGTGGTGGGGCGCGGGATATAATATTCTTGCCATTCCTTTGGCGGCGGGAGTGCTTGCCCCGGTGGGGATTATCCTCAGTCCGGCGGTAGGAGCGGTGCTGATGTCATTGAGTACGGTGATCGTGGCAATAAACGCCATGATGTTGAGAGTGAAAAAATAATGCCTATTTTATAGAGTATTGCGAAAGGTTTTACTTAAATTTGTCACCGCGTTAGTAGATAGCGAAATTTTATGGATGGGATGAATATATTAAAGGATATAGTCCGGAGTGCCGGAATGTATCCCGGTAAAACGGCTTTTGTGATTGACGGCATAGCGTATTCTTACAAGGAATTGTTCGCTTGTGTCAACGGTATTCACGCTTTTTTGGACGGGCGGGAGGAAGAGGTTATCGGGGTTGTGGCGGAAAACCGGATAGAAACGTATGCAGCCATCCTCGCGGTGTTGCTGTCCGGGAAAACGTATGTCATACTGCACCCGCATTACCCGGACAACCGGAATAACAAGATTCGGGAAGCGGGAGATATAGGGGTGGTGTTGTACGCCGACGAATGTGATATGGCGAAGGCGATGCCGGAAAGTGTGGCTTTTGTTTCTACCCGGGAACTTCGGGGTGAAGAACACGCCGAGTACAATTACGGGAGCGGGGACACGAAAGCGTATATTATTTTCACTTCCGGCAGTACCGGAGAGCCGAAAGGCGTGCCGATTACCCGGGACAACCTCAATGCGTTCTATACGGCTTATTCCGCTTTGGGATGGAACCTTGGGGCGGATGACCGGATGTTGCAGATGTTCGAGTTGACATTTGACGTTTCGGTGGTTTCGACGTTGTTCCCGTTGACGGTGGGTGCGGCTATCTACACGGTGGGACCGGGTGAGATGAAGTACACGAAAGTGTACGAGTTGCTGGAGGATGAGCGATTGACATTTGCGGCGATAGCTCCCTCGTTACTTCAGTTTTTATCCCCTTATTTTGACGAGATCCGTTTACCGGATTTAAAATACCTGATCGTCACGGCAGAGGCAGCGCAGGCAGACGTGCTGGCTCGTTTCCGGGCGTGTGCCCCGAATGCTGAATTTGTGAACCTGTATGGTCCCACGGAAGCAACGATATATTGCACGGCTTATCGTATCCCTCGTGAAGAATGCAAGCATTATCACGGGATGATCGCGATCGGCAGACCTTTTGAAGAAATGGAAGTCGTTATTGCCGATGCGGACGGGCAGGCGTTGAATACCGGAGAGAAGGGAGAATTGTGGGTGAGCGGACCGCAGGTGATGGCGGGATACTGGAAAGACCGGGAAAAGTCCGAACAGGTGCTGGTGCGACATAACGGGCGTGTGTTCTATAAAACGGGCGACTTGTGTTACATGGATGCCGACGGGGATATCATCTATTGCGGCAGAAAAGATTACCAAGTAAAAGTGCAGGGCTTCCGGGTGGAGTTGAACGAGATCGAGTACACGGCGAGAAAATTCTACCGGGAGGAGAAGAATGTTGTTGTCGTGGCGAAAAAAGACGATGACGGGGGATGTCAGTTACACTTGTTTATCGAGGCGGCAGAGTGCGACACTTCCTCGTTGCTCGAATTTATGAAAATGCATTTGCCCGTGTACATGTTGCCCGCTCGCGTGCATTGTCTGGAGGTCTTCCCGTTGGGGACAAGTAATAAGATTGATAGGAAAAAATTATTGTCACTTGTATAAATATAAAGCTATGGAAATTCAGGAGATATTGGACGAGATTAGTGTTATTTTTCGGGATATACTGAAAAACAATGACATCGTGTTGAAAGAAGAAACGGTGGCGTCGGACGTGCAGGGATGGGATTCTTTGACGAATATGCGGTTAATCACGGCCGTGGAGAAGCATTACGGGATACGGTTTTCATTGCGGGAAGTGTTGAAGTTTAAAAACGTGGGTGACCTGTGTCGTGTCATTCAAAATAAGGTCGGGTAGCGTATGATGTTTACTTCATGGGAGTTCGTTCTCCTGTTCGTGTGTAGTGTCGTGTTGTATTACACGCTGCCCCGGAAATTCCAGAAGAGCGTGCTGTTGCTGGCGAGTTTTTGTTTTGCCGCTTACTTTAACCTGATGTTCTTGGTTATCGCTTTGGCGATAACCGGGGTAACCTTTTACCTTGGAAAATTTATCGGCAGACAGGAGAATGACGTCACCCGGAAACGGATATTCTGCGCGGGTATGGTCTTTCTGATTCTTTTTCTGGCGGTGTTCAAATATTTGGGATTTATCGAGAGTAACCTGCAATGGTTGCTGGGATTGGTCGGGATTTCGGTTGAATTTTCTGCTAAAGGCTTCCTGTTCCCCTTGGGAATCTCGTTCTACACTTTTCAAGCACTGTCCTATTTGGTAGACGTGTACTGGGGTGACGAGAATCCGGAGAGAAGCCTGCCGGATTTCACGCTGTACATGTTATTCTTCATGAAATTCCTGTCGGGCCCAATCGAAAGGGCAGGGGATTTTCTGCCGCAGTCGAAGGAGGGAAAGGCTTTTGACTACGAGGGCGTGACCTACGGGGTGAAGCTGATGTGTATCGGTCTGATGAAGAAAATGATTATTGCCGATCGGTTGGCTCCTTACCTGAACGATATATTGGGTTCCGTGGAGAGTACCAGCGGTGTGCAGTTGCTGTTGGCGGGATTGCTTTACCCGATAGAACTTTACGCGGACTTTTCCGGTTACACGGATATAGCGATAGGGGGTGCGATGGTATTTGGTTACAAGCTGTCGCCTAATTTTAATCGACCTTTCACGGCGAAAACGATTACGGATTTTTGGCGGAGATGGCACATGACCTTATCCTTTTGGGTGAGGGATTATCTCTACCAGCCGATTGCCGCCAGTAAACGCTATTGGGGGCAGTGGGGGATTGTCTACGCGTTGATTATCACTTTCGTTCTGTTGGGATTGTGGCACGGCGGGGGATGGAATTTCGTTATCTACGGTTTGATACAGGGACTGTATATCAGTTACGAGATGCTTGCTGCCGGATTCCGGGGAAAGTTGGAGAAATTCACTGGTAAGAGCGTGTTCGGGGTATATTCCGTGGTGAGAACTTACCTGTTGTTCGCTATCTCGCTCGTGTTTTTCAGGTTGGATACGCTGTCGGAAGTATGGTACATGTTCAGTCATTTATCGTTGAGCCTGCCGCACGGGATAAAAGAACTTCGCATGGGAATGCCGGATCATGATATTATCGTGCTGGTTGCCGCCATTGTTCTTTTGTTCGTGTACGAGTATTTTATGTCGAAACGGGATTTGTTGAAAGCTGTCAGTCGGCAACGGGCAGTGGTTCGCTGGGGAATCTATTATTTATTTATATTCCTTTTCCTTGTGTTCGGCGAGTTCGGGAGTAAAGATTTTATCTATTTGCAATTTTAGCCATGAAGAAGACGTTTGCCTTATTTTTGTTGAAATGTGTATTGCTGATTTTGCCCTTTCTTACTTTATTGGGATTGTATTTCTATGACGATCCCTTCGAGGTCTTGCACGAGTATAAAGATTATTATAAATCCCCGGTGGCGGTGAACGAGGGATACGTGGGATGGCAATATTACCGGATGCAAAGGGATTCCGTGAAATATAATTCTTTCCTTTTAGGGAACTCCTGCACGATGGCTTTTCAAGCCAAGGATTGGGAGAAGTATATACCGGGAGGGCGTGCTATCCGTCTTTACGGTAGTGCCGAGCGATTGGGGAATATATATAGAAAAGTGCGGGCATTGGATGCGGTGCAGGATTCTATCGCGAATATGATTATCCTGTTGGATTACGCGACATTGAAACAAACACAAATAGGTAATATATCCACCCATGTCCTGCACCCGGAAGTGACGGGGCAAAGTAACTGGGAGTTTCAGATGTGTTTCTTGCAAACGTTTTTTAATCCGGATTTTTGGGTGCCTTACGTGGATTATCGTGTTACCGGACGGTATAAACGTTACATGAGAGGAGTGATCAACAGGGAAGAGGTGGAACGGAATTGCAGGTCGAATGATGTGTACAATCCGCGGGAAAAGGAGATCGCGGATTATGGTGAGTTGTACTGGGAAAGGCACAAGAAAGAATTTCCCGTGCGGGATACGGTACGGAAAGTTTCTCCGCCGATTATCATGAAAAAACAATTTGATATGCTTTCGGAGATGAGGGATATTTTCGTGAAACACAGTACGAATTGCAAGATATTAATCAACCCGAAATATGACCAAGTCCGATTGAACCCGAGCGATTTGAAACAACTGCAAGATATATTCGGTGCAGCGAACGTGTTTGACTTCTCCGGGGTGAACGAATTTACTTCAGATGTTCACAATTATTACGAGAAAGGACATTATCGTCCCTTGCTGGGAAGAAAGATTCTCGAAGCGATGTACGGGAAAAGGGATACAATAGGGATTGTCCAATGATTGGTGACGATTGCTCGCCAGCATAATCTTTTTATCTTCGAAGCAAAAACGTAGCAAAAACGCTCCCGAGCGTCTTTGCTACGTTCATGCTTCGAAGATGCTACGTTCTTGGTATAGGGAAACGTGGAAGAAGGTAGCAAAAAGGAGTAGCTCATGGGCTACTCGTCTTTTAATAAAGCTCGTCCAACTTGTCAGCCATCGCGTAAGCGATATTGCGGCAAGTTTCGAGATCATCGTCTTTCGGGGAGCCGCATGCTTCACAAGCGGGAGCGACTACTTCCCATTTGATCTTTTCGGCGAACTGGTTGAAACGGGGCATTGCACCGCCTGCCCACGCTTTTCCGGCGAAGAATGCTGTTACATGGTTTTTCACGCCCATGTGTTCGAGTTCCGTCAAAAGGGTTTCCATTGTCGGGAAAGCGTTGCCGTTATACGCGCAACTTCCGAAGATTACCCCGCGATAACGGAAAATATCGTTGATAATATATGACGGGTGTGTTTTGGAAGCGTCATGGATTCGGATTTTCTTGATACCTCTCTCTGCGAGGAAACGGGCGATGACATCCGCCATCTTTTCGGTATTCCCGTACATGGAACTGAAGACGATAACAACACCTTTGTCTGTTTCGTATTTGCTCCACTTGTCGTATTTGGCTACAATTTCTGCAATATGCGAACGGCGGATGGGACCGTGGGTGGCACAAACCATGTTGATAGGAAGTCCGCCCAGTTTCTTTAAGGCAGTCTGTGCGGGTTGACCGTATTTACCGACGATGTTGGAGTAATAGCGGCTAATTTCTTCTTCAAGGTAATCCAAATCCAGTTCATCGTCAAAGATACCGCCGTCAAGAGTCCCGAATGCCCCGAAAATATCGCCACTGAACAAGATACCTTCAGTGGATTCGAAAGTTACCATTGTTTCCGGCCAGTGGAGCATGGGCGCCATGTAGAAGTTCAGTTTGTGTTTACCCAAATCAAGAGTGTCACCTTCTTTTACCTCTATAAGATTCTCGTGTACGCCGTAGAAGTTTTTCAGCATGGGGAATGTTTTCGCGTTGCCGATGATTTTCACGTCCGGGTAGTAGCATAACAGGGCTTTGATAGCTCCCGTGTGGTCCGGTTCCATGTGGTTTATCACCAGATAATCCACTTTCCGCCCGTTAAGGAGTTTCTCGATATTCTCGACGTAATCGTCCATTTTGCTTCTTTCGATCGTGTCGATAACAACCACTTTTTCATCCACGATAATATAGGAGTTGTAAGCGACACCTTTGGGAAGAGGCCAATAATTCTCGAAAATATGAGTTCTACGGTCATTGACTCCAATCCAATAAATGTCTTTCTTGATCTCTCTTGCTAAATTCATAGTATATTTTAATTTATGTGATTTACTTTGATTTTCGCGAAAATATGAAAAAAGGCTGTCAATCACTAGGGATGACAGCCTTTTTTTTATAGGTTTTCTCTACCGTGTGATAGAAAGGATTTATTTGATTCCAAGTTTCTTTTTAATATCCTTCGGAATAGAGTTTTTATGCACGATGATGTTCATCGTTTTGTATTTCATGAAAGGATAAGAAGCGTAGAAATATCCCCCGAATTTATTGTACTTGTTCCAAGAGTTCTTTACGATAAAGTAAACTGTACCGTTTTGATCTTTTGCCTTACCGATTACGTGCATACCGTGGTCATCCGTCGTCAGATAGTTGTCAAACTCTTTTTGTCTTAATTCTTGGGTGATTTCTTTTTCCGGGGCAGGTCCTTGTTTGAATGCGTCTGCCGTTTGTTGTCCTTTAGGCATAGCTTCCCATTTGGCAATCTCGGCACCGCTCATCTCTTTCGTGTCGTTGGTCGGTACTACGGCAACTCCCGGGTTAACGGTTTGGAAGCCTTTCTCGCTCACGTCGGAAGCCCACGCGAAAGTGTACCCGTTATCGATAGCGTTGTCCATAACTTTGATTAGTTCATCCAACGGCAAGTTGTATGACAATCCCCACAACCAGTTGTCGGGTACTTCGATAGCGAATTGGGTATAGAACGGGTGGTGAGTGAATGAAGTCAAGCTCACGTAGTCGTCCATGTTCAAACCTACTACCTCGTCAGCGAAGGTTCTCGGGGTATATTCTTTTCCTTTGTATTCGAATTTTTCAGGTTCCGGACCGAGATACGCGTCCAAAATACCTTCATATCCGTTTTTCCACGCGGTACTCAATTTTTTGTTTGAATTTTTGATCACGGCATTGATATATCCGGCAAGAACGTCGTCGATTTCACCGAAAGCGTGATTCGGTTCGCCGTAATTCAATCCCATGTACACGTCCATCGGAACGATACCGTAATTTTTGATCACGTGCATCACGTCGCAAAAAGCTCCACCCACGGCAAAGTTCATGTTACCATGCAAGCGAACGAATTTGTCGGCCTTGTCGCTATATGCGTGTCTTACGATGTACATGGCAGAAAGATCGATAGGCTCTTTACCCATGCGAATCATTTCAGACTCGAAGAAAGAAATTCCTGACCATGACCAGCAAGTACCTGCACGAGCTTGATCTTTTACTGAAGTTGTCGGTAATCTTTTGATATCCGTGAATTGATATCCTTTCGGTTGGTCTTGTTTCGTGTTTTGCGCGTTACCCAAGAAAGATAATGCAAAGACGAAAACAAACATGAATGATGTAATTTTTCTCATTTTGTTGAAGCTTCGATTTATTTGATTAATTAATTATTTCTATTTTTTGAACGCTGCCAAAGATACTATTTTATTGGCAATGTAATCAATCCCTCTCGAGTATTAAGAAAATTTTAAGAGTTGAAAGATTCATCCGGTTGCTCCACTTTTCCCCACAGGTTGATTTTCGAGAGGAATTTATATTTCCGGTTACATACCCAAATGAAAATGATTCCGCACGCGAGCATCACGAGGGTATCCATGTGCGAGGCTTGCGGGTTGATATCCCGGAACAGGGCGTGAGTTTGCAGGGCGGAAGATTCGTGCGTTACGACGATGGATGAAATGACATTGTTTGATAAATGTAATCCCAAGGCGAGTTCAAGACCGTCGTCCATGATGGCCACGAATCCCAGAATCAGTCCCATGAGGATATATTGCGGCATGGCAATCCAGAACCCGAAACGTTCCACCTCGGGATTACTGGCATGAAGCAGTCCGAATATGCAACCCGTGATCAGTAAGGCTACCCACCTGTATTTGAAAAGTAGCACGCTGCCTTGCATGAGGTATCCCCGGAAGATAAATTCTTCAAAGGCGACTTGAAAGGGTATGAATATCAGGATCACGATGCACATCATGAAAAAATTGAACGGTTCGAATTGGAAAACCAAGTTGGAGGTATCACCGAAACCGTATTGCGCACCCAGTAACACGAATGACAGTATCCCCCAAATCAAGGCGCCGAAAAGAGTACGTTTTATATCAAAGCGGTTGCGTCCCGTGAGAATATCCAAGGGTTGTTTGTGATGAAGCCACTTTACGCAAAAAAGTAGAGCGATAACTCCCGCCGTGAAAGTAAACAGCATGAGAGCTAACCCGAGGTTCGTGTTCGTGATAGCTAACAGGTTATTGGCATTTCCCGATAAGGCCGCTTGCGGGTCTTTGAGAATGTAATACAACGCGAGCGGTAAGGATGCCAATTGCACTGCCGCAAAAACGATAATCAACGTGAGCAGGTAAAAATACCATTTGTTGTTTCCTCTGTACGCTTTCTCTAAAAACATAACTGATTAATTTTAGATTTATGATTTTGGATTTATGATTAAAACACCCTCCCCCCTTTGGAGTATTTTTTAAAACTGTTCTTGGACGGTTTTAAGTATATGTTCCAGACTGTACTCGTCGGGAATCAGTACTTGACGGGCTTTACTGCCTTCGAACGGTCCCACGATTCCGGCGGCTTCCAGTTGGTCGATAATTCGTCCGGCACGGTTGTAGCCGATCGAGAAACGACGCTGTATGGATGAAGTCGAGCCTTGCTGTGTGTTCACAACCAGACGGGCAGCTTCCTCGAACAAGGGGTCTTTCATGCCTAGATCTACGTCACTGTTGATACCGTTCTCCGTGTCGGAAACGTACTCGGGAAGCATGTAGGCTTCCGGGTATCCCTGTTGGTCGGCGATAAATTTCGTGACTGCATCCACTTCCGGCGTGTCGACAAAAGCACATTGCACGCGTACCATCTCGCTATCCTTGGAGATCAACATATCTCCCCGACCGATAAGTTGGTTCGCTCCCGGTGAGTCGAGAATCGTGCGCGAGTCTATCATGGAGGCAACCTTAAAGGCTACGCGCGCGGGGAAGTTTGCCTTGATCACACCCGTGATGATATTTGTCGAGGGACGTTGCGTGGCGATGATCATGTGTATTCCCACGGCACGGGCTAATTGTGCTATACGGGCAATCGGTTGTTCCACCTCTTTTCCGGCGGTCATGATCAAGTCGGCAAACTCGTCGACCACGACCACGATATAAGGTAGATAGCGGTGTCCGTTGTTCGGGTTCAGTTGCCGTTTCACGAACTTCTCGTTGTATTCCTTGATATTTCTCACGTGAGCCAGTTTCAACAAGTCGTAACGGCTGTCCATCTCGATACACAACGAGTTGAGCGTGGCGACCACCTTGTCGTTGTCCGTGATGATAGCTTCTTCCGCGTCCGGGAGTTTGGCAAGAAAATGTTTCTCGATGACCGAGTAGATACTTAACTCTACTTTTTTCGGGTCTACCATGACAAACTTCAATTGTGACGGGTGTTTTTTGTACAATAACGAGGTGATAATCGCGTTCAAGCCGACGGATTTACCTTGTCCCGTTGCCCCGGCAACCAAAAGATGGGGCATTTTAGCCAAGTCGAAAGTGTAAGGCTCGTTCGAGATGGTACGGCCTAAGGCGACGGGAAGGGCGTATTTGGATTCTTGGAACTTCTTGGAAGCGATAACACCTCGCATGGAAACGATTTCCGGCTTTTGGTTGGGAACCTCGATGCCGATTGTTCCCGCCCCGGGGATCGGGGCGATAATGCGAATACCTAATGCCGCCAAACTTAAGGCGATGTCATCTTCAAGGTTTTTGATCTTGGAGATCTTGATACCGGGGGCGGGTACAATCTCGTAGAGAGTGACCGTGGGACCGATTGTTGCCTTGATTTTAGTGATTTCTATTTTATATTGCCGTAACGTTTCGACAATGGTGTTCTTGTTCTCTTCCAGTTCCTCGGCGGTTACCTTGGAGGCACTGGAGGCATATTCTTCCAGCAAATCCAGTGGCGGGTACTGGTAATTGGATAAATCCAATGTCGGATCGTATTCCGTGTCCGGCATCAGGTTTTTGGTCAATTGCTCTTCCAGTTTGTCCGCCATGACGGTTAATTCGATATCCTCGGTCGCCGGTGGGGTAATCGTTTCCGTGTCTTGCCTGATGTCCTCGCGGTCTTCGTCGTTCAGCGGTAATTCCACTTGATTGTTGACGGTTACAAGAGGGGTGATTTCTTCCGTGTCGTCCTCTTCGATGGGCTCTTTTTCCGTGACATTGGCATAGAACTCGTCTTCTGTCGGGGCTTCCGTGATGATTTCATTTTCCGGTGACAAGTTTGTGTCCTCGGTTTCGTTTTCCGGCTGTTCTGTTTCCATTTCCCGTTGGGCTGCCGCGGCCTCTCTGGCCATCCTTCTCTCTTCTTTGCGTTGTGCCTTGCGGGCGAAATAAGCCTTGACCATTGTCACGCATTTATTAAAGGCATTTTCAAACCCGAAGAACAGGATAACGGCAAACGATACCAGTAAAAGGAAAAGAGTCCCGATTTCACCGATAAACGAATTTAACCAGAAACACACGAAATAACCGTGTGCCCCGCCGGGGAAGACATAACCGGATGGAACGAAATTGAAGATATATCCTAGTAATAAGGAGATCCAGATGACAAGCACGAAGCTAAGGAGGATTTTCTTCCCGAGGCTTTTCAACGGACGTCCCATGATGCCCAGACCGATGATAAACAGCAGGTAGCAGAATATAAATGAAGACACGCCGAACCAGCGGTTCACGAGCAAGTCGGAGAGATAAGCTCCCAGCTTCCTGCCGGGATTCCCCACGACAATATCTGGATTCGTGACGAGTTCCCGCGTTTCTTTGTCTATCAGGCTTTGATCCATGCCGCCCGTGAAGAAAAAGCCCGCGAGTGACACGAAAAGATAGACGGAAAATAACATGAATATCAACCCTACAACTACACGGGTCCGGGGATCTCTGAGGAAACCAAGGGAAAACGAACCGCGCGTCTTTTCGTTCTTTTTACTGTTTATACGTGTTATCATTTTGAATAGAAATTAATCGAATATCGCAGGTACAAATGTATCTATTTTAGATTTTAGATTTTAGATTTTAGATTTTAAATTTTAGATTTTAGATTGAAATGATGAAAGAATCGACAAATCGGACAGATGAGGATAACTTGCAACTTGTGAACCTGTAACTTGCAACTCGCCGCGGGCGAAACAAGGTTAAGGTATCTTAATTAAGAATTTCTTAATATAGAGTTGGCAAGGATATTGCTAATATTGTAGTATCCAAACAAATTGAATAGTATTTACGTTTAATGAATAAAGGAGATAAAGATATGACCATGAAGAAATCATTAGCGAATTTAGGCTTGGGAGTCATTGGCGGTTGTCTCGCTTTCGTGGCGATAGACGCCTTCCGTGGAGAGAGTGAAAATACGGTTCCGCGAATGGAGATTGCTTCTCCGGCGGCAGTGCGCCCCGTGGCGTTGACTTCCGAAGCCGCGCTTCCCGCGGGAGGTGCCGGTAGCGTCGATCTGAGGGAGGCTGCCAAAAAGACAGTCCCGGCTGTTGTTCATGTCAAAACGGTACAAATGGGACGAGAATATATAGGCAATCCTTTCTGGGATTTTATATACGGGAACGCACCGCGTACACGCGAGGCTCCCCAGAGAATGGGTATAGGCTCGGGGGTAATCGTTTCGGCAGACGGGTATATTATCACGAATAATCACGTGATTGATAATAGCGATAAGATTGTAGTGACCTTGAATGATAAAAAGGAGTACGAGGCACAGGTTGTCGGTACCGATCCGAACACGGATATCGCTTTGTTGAAAGTCGAGGCAACCGGATTGCCTTACCTCGAGTACGCCAATTCGGACGACGTGGAGTTGGGCGAATGGGTGCTGGCGGTAGGTAACCCGTATAATCTGACTTCAACCGTTACGGCGGGTATTATCAGTGCCAAGGCGAGAGAATTGGGTATCAACCGAAACCGGATGAGCCTCGAGTCATTCTTGCAGACGGATGCCGCCGTGAACCCGGGTAATAGCGGGGGAGCGTTGGTGAATGCCAGGGGGGAACTGATCGGTATCAATACGGCGATAGAATCGCCCACGGGTTCCTATTCCGGGTACGCTTTCGCGGTGCCCTCGAATATAGCGAGAAAGATAGTGGGTGACTTGAAAGATTTCGGTACGGTACAACGGGCTATGCTGGGAATTTCAATGCCGAACGAGGAATTGTCACCTTCCGTGGCGAAGAAGTTGGGTATAGAGGAAACGAGCGGTATTTACGTTTTCGAGGCAATCCCTGACGGGGCTGCCGCCAAAGCCGGGATGAAGAAAGGTGACGTGATTAAGGCTATTAACGGTATCGAGGTGAAGACTCGTCCGGAATTTCAGGGACAGTTGGCTAAATACCACCCGGGAGCCACGGTGAAAGTTACCGTGAGTAGGGGAGGCAAGTTGAAGGACCTTGACGTGGTATTGCAGAACACGTATGGCGATGTATCTCTCGTGGATAAGAACTACACGGGTATTTTGGGTGCAACTGTCGAACCGCTGAGCCGTGAAACGCGTTACCGTTACGGTTTGAACGGCGGCGTGCAGATTACCGATATCAAGAACGGTCCGTTTAAAGCGATCGGGCTGGATAAAGGGTATATTATCCTGAAAATTAATAACACGGTTATTTATGATAAGGATGACTTGGTACGGGCACTTAAAACGGCCGAAAACGAGGGTGTTCTTGTGACAACTGTTTCGCCGAGAGGACGCATCGAGTACTATGCTTTACCGCCACAAGATTAAAAAAAGTTAATAATAGAAAGGTGTCGATTTTAACATATTGGTATATGGATAAATTGTTCTACCTTTGCGACATATTTGGGGGAGAATTTAAGAACGACTATGAGACAGCTAAAGATAACGAAATCTATAACGAACAGAGAGAGTGCTTCTCTCGACAAGTACTTGCAGGAGATTGGTAAGGAGGATTTGATTACCGTGGAGGAAGAAGTTGAGTTAGCTCAACGAATCCGCAAGGGTGATCAGAGAGCGTTGGAGAAATTGACGAGGGCGAACTTGAGGTTCGTGGTTTCCGTTGCAAAACAGTACCAGAATCAAGGGTTGAGTTTGCCTGACCTTATCAACGAGGGGAACTTAGGTTTAATCAAAGCAGCTGAGAAATTTGATGAGACGAGGGGATTTAAATTTATCTCCTATGCCGTATGGTGGATTCGTCAGTCTATTTTGCAAGCGTTAGCGGAACAATCGCGTATTGTACGTCTGCCGTTGAACCAAGTAGGCTCACTGAACAAGATCAACAAGGCCTTTTCCCGCTTCGAGCAGGAACATGAACGCCGTCCGTCGCCGGAAGAGTTGGCGGAGACATTGGATTTGCCGGCAGAGAAGGTGGCAGATACCCTACGTGTTTCCGGACGCCATATTTCCGTGGACGCTCCTTTCGTGGAAGGAGAGGACAACAGTTTGCTCGACGTGCTGGTAAACGACGACTCGCCTGTTGCCGACAAAACGTTGATCAACGAATCTCTATCCACCGAGGTGGAACGTGCTTTAGCAACGTTGACTGAACGTGAACGCGATATTATCCGTCTTTTCTTCGGTATCAACTGCCAAGAGATGACTTTGGAGGAAATCGGCGAGAAGTTCGGTTTAACCCGCGAACGTGTTCGCCAGATTAAAGAAAAGGCTATCCGCCGCTTGAGACATTCGTCAAGAAGTAAATTACTGAAAACTTATCTGGGATAAAAGAAAGGTATCCTTTTTTTAGACAAGTTTATAAAAGCATAAAAAAGCCATTCGGGAAGTAAAATCCGGATGGCTTTTTTCATTCTCATAGACTTCTGTAATTTTTTTCTTAACTTTGGAGAATCAATTAAAACTAGAAGAATTATGAAGAAATCATTTTTATTTTTGGCAGATGGATTTGAGGAAGTGGAAGCACTTGGAACGGTAGATGTATTGCGTCGGGGGACGGTAGAGGTAAAGACGGTTTCGATTTCCGGGAAGAAAGAAGTAACGGGAGCGCATGGGGTTCCTGTAGTTGCCGATCTTTTGATAGATGAGGTGAAGGAAGAAGAGGCCGAATTTTTGATTTGTCCGGGAGGGATGCCGGGTGCGAAGAATCTGGGTGACTGTCCGGCTTTAGTGCAATTGATACAAAAGCATTTTGATAAAGGGGGATACGTGGCTGCAATCTGTGCCGCTCCGGCTTTGGTATTGAGTAAGATCAAGATGGACCGGAAACGGCAGATGACTTGTTACCCGGGATTCGAGGAGTATTTACCGGAGGCGGACATGCAACCTCATGGTGTCGTTGTGGATGGAAACCTGATTACAGGCAGAGGTCCGGCGTATACCTTTAAATTCGGTTTGGCAATCCTTGAACAATTGACTTCGAAGAAAGTCGCGGAGGATGTGGCTGCCGGAATGTTACTTGACTAGATGAAGTATTTTATACTTTTCGGGATATGCTGTTTATTTGCCCTGCAAGGGGTGGGACAGGGAACAACACTTGGAACCCGGATCGCACCACCTTCGGGGTATACCAGAATAAACGCGGGGGAAGATTCTTTCGGGGGCTTATCTGAGGAATCTTCCTTTGCGTCCTCGTGGAACCAAGGTCCGTTATTTTGATGGGCGGGAAAAACGGGACACGGGGGTATACTGTGCCGTGGTCGATATGGAGATCGGCAAGCGGGATTTGCAGCAATGTGCGGATGCCGTGATTCGTTTACGGGCGGAATATCTTTACAAGCAAAAAGCGTATGATAAGATACATTTCAATTTCACGAACGGTTTCCGTGCGGACTATGCCAAGTGGGCGGAAGGATATCGGATAAGCGTGAAAGGAAATCAGGTTTCGTGGTACAAGGCGAAAGAAAAGGATTATTCTTACAAGACTTTCCGGGCTTATCTGGATATCGTGTTTGCTTATGCCGGAACATTATCTCTTTCCAAGGAATTGCAGCCCGTACCGGTTTCTTCCATGCGGATCGGGGATGTTCTTATTCAAGGCGGTTCGCCCGGTCATGCCGTGGTTGTGGTGGATATGGCGGAAAACCCTTCTACCGGGGAAAAGCTGTATCTGTTGGCACAAAGTTATATGCCGGCACAGGATATACAGGTATTGAAGAACCCGGGAGAACCCAAAATCTCACCTTGGTATTCTTTGAAATCCACGGGGAATATCATCACTCCCGAGTGGGGATTCACGTCTTCCGATTTGAAACGATTTAAGGAATAATGTGATTATATTTTTCAAAAGCCCCCAATCCGAATAAGGAAAAATCATAGCGTATCGGGTCTATCGGGTCCAGTTCCCGAAGGCGGGCGGTAAGTTCTTCCACGGCTTTGCGGTCGTTCTGGTTGCGGGTGAGCAGACCGAGTTGACGACTGACGTTGCCGGTATGGAGATCCAGCGGGATGAGTAGGGCAGAGGTGGGAATGTTTTTCCATAACCCGAAGTCGACTTCCCCGTCGCGACGAACCATCCAGCGCAGGAACATGTTTACTCTTTTGGCGGCGGAACCTTTGTCCACGTTGGCAATATGGCGTAGTACACGTGGTTCGGCGGGGAGAGAGGTAAAGACGGTATGCCATTCCCGCAAAACGTCGAACATATCCCCGTGTTTCCGGTAGGCTTCCGTGAAGACGTTCTCCAGTCCCCCGCGGTTACGATAGATGTTGGCAAGAGATTGAAGAAAATAGACACAATCATAGCTGTTGAACGTGCGATGTTTGAAGTTACGGAATCGTTCGTAATCAGCGGCGTCGGCGTGCATCACGAAATCGTACGGGGCGTAGTCCATGAGTTGCATGAGTTCCTTGCATTTCTTGATAATCGTGGGGCGTTGTCCCCACGCGAGAGAGGCGGCAAGGAAGCCCGCTATTTCAATATCTTCTTTCTCTTCAAAGCATTTGGGAATCTGGATCGGGTCAGTCTCGATAAAAAATTCCGACTTGTTGTATTCTACGTATTTTTCGTCCAGTAACTGTTTTAATTCCTTGGAAAACATAATCATCAATCGTAAATCGTAAATCTAAAATTTCCCGGCTCTCAGCATCTCCCTTTTTCCCGGTGGTCCCGGAAGACGTTTCAAGCTGAACCCGACTTCCCGTAAGGCTTGTTTAACGATTCCTTTCACGCAATATGTCACCAGAATCCCGTTAGGTTTAAGAGCTTGATAGAATTTGGACAGGATATCCGCGCTCCACAAATGAGGTTGGACATCCGGCGCGAAAGCATCAAAAAATACGATATCGAATTGTTCGGTGAAACAGACGTCTGAAAAGTCGGCCTCGTGTTTATGCAACGTGAAGTAAGGGGTGATTTCAACTTCTTTTTCCCAAGGGGAGCTATGTATCTCTTTGAATAAGGATGCATCTTCCGCGGGGAAAAAAGTCGTGTAGTTCAAATTAGCCAGTTCTTCTTCGGTTAGCGGGTATTTTTCGAAGCTGTGGAACACGACATTCCGTTGGTTATCCTTTGCGTTCAGCAGGGTTAAAAAAGCATTTAACCCGGTACCGAACCCTGCTTCAAGGATGTGGATGCTGTTTTGCCCGTAATACTCGATTCCGGCTTGGATAAAAATATGGCGGGATTCTTGTATCGCGCCGTGGACGGAATGGTAGTGTTCATTCAGTCCCGGTACGTGTAACGTGGTACTCCCGTCTTCCGTTGTGATAATCTCACGGTGCATCATCAGCACAATTCCTGACGTAATAGGTTAGCAAATTCGACGATATCGTTTTCCGTAGTGTCGAACGAGCATACCCATCTCACTTCGGCGGCATCTTCATCCCAAACGTAGAAGAAACATTCGTCTTGCAGTTTTTGGATTTTATCTCTTGGGATAATGGCAAATACTTCGTTGGCTTCCACTTTTTGAGTAAGGGTCACGGAAGGTATTTGTTCCGCTGCGTTTGCGAGGTTCTTGGCCATGGCATTGGAGTGGGCAGCGGCTTTCAACCAAAGGTCATTTTTCAGCACGGCAGAAAATTGTGCGGCGATGAATCTCGTTTTGGAATGCAGTTGCATCAATTGCTTGCGGATATACTTCACCTCTTTCGATATTCGCGTGTTGAAGAAGATTACCGCCTCCCCGAACATCATCCCGTTTTTCGTGCCCCCGAAACTCATGACGTCGATACCGACTTCTTTCGTTATGCTTGCCGGGGAACATCCCAAGTGAGCGATGGCATTTGCCACGCGTGCCCCGTCCATGTGGACGTACATGTCGTGGGCGTGAGCGAAGTCACATATCTCTTTTAATTCGTCACGCGAATAAACGGTTCCTAATTCCGTGCATTGCGTGAGTGAAATCACTTTGGGTTGCACGTGATGTTGGTCACCGAAGTGGTGCATGTGGTTCTGGATTAACCCGACATTCAATTTCCCGTCGAACGTGGGCACGGTCAGTAATTTGCTTCCTGTTTGTTTTTCGATAGCCCCGCATTCGTCCACGTTGATATGTGCTGTTTCGGCACAGATGATGGCGTTGTATGAATGCGTGAAGGCGGACAGGCTCAAGATGTTTGCCCCGGTACCGTTGTACACGAAATATACATCGATGTCTTCCCCGAATATCTCTTTGAAATCGGCAACAGCCTTTTCCGTGTAAGAGTCTTCTCCATAGGAGTGAGCGTGCCCGTAGGCGGATTCTTCCAGTGCTTTGAAAACCTCCGGTAGTACACCTGAAAAGTTGTCGCTACCGAAACCTCTAATACCCATAATTGAACTAATTTATTTATAATTGTTTGGACAAAAATAGTGATTATTTATATTATCGGGAAATAAAATGAGGCTATCTCATTTTTATTTGAGATAGCCTCTGTTATTTTGAATATTGATTGTCTTATCCCAAGAACGATAACAGGATACCGGCGGCAACGGCAGAACCGATAACTCCCGCCACGTTTGGTCCCATGGCATGCATCAGCAGGAAGTTGCCGGGGTTGGCTTCTTGTCCCACGTTTTGTGACACGCGGGCTGCCATCGGAACGGCAGAAACTCCGGCTGAGCCGATCAACGGGTTAATCTTGTTTTTGGTAAACAAGTTCATGAATTTTGCCAGTAATACGCCACCGGCACTACCCATGCTGAACGCCAAAATACCGATTACCAGAATTGCCAACGTCTGGAAATTCAAGAATGCCGCTGCGGTAGTAGTCGCTCCCACGGAAATACCGAGGAATATGGTAGTGATATTCATTAACTCGTTTTGAACGGTTTTACTCAATCGATCCACGACACCGCTTTCACGCATCAGGTTACCCAACATCAAACAACCGATTAGCGGGGCTGCCGATGGCAATAACAAGGACACGAAAATAGTTACCACGATAGGGAACACGATTTTCTCTTTCTTGGAAACTTTACGCAATTGTTTCATCACGATCTCCCGTTCCTTTTGAGTTGTCAACGCTCTCATGATGGGTGGTTGAATCACGGGTACCAGTGCCATGTACGAGTAGGCCGCAACCGCGATAGGACCGAGCAGGCCCGGTGCCAGTTTCGAGGTCAGGTAAATTGCCGTCGGTCCGTCGGCACCCCCGATAATCCCGATGGAACCTGCTTCCGCGTAAGTGAATCCTAACGCGATAGCACCCAAGAAGGTAGCGAAGATACCGATCTGCGCGGCTGCCCCTAGAAGAAAACTTTTCGGGTTTGCCAACAGCGGACCGAAATCGGTCATGGCACCTACGCCGATAAAAATAATACAGGGATATATACCTAACTTAACACCTATATAGATGTAGTCCAATAGCCCGACATTGTTAGCGTCTGCGAAATTTGCCCAATGTATATGCCCACCGTCGAAAAGTTCCGGGTGATACAACCCGGCTCCGGGTAGGTTGGTCAGCAACATACCGAAGGCTATAGGTAATAATAACAAAGGCTCGAATTTTTTCACGATAGCCAAGTAAAACAGTACACATGACACCAGTATCATGACGATACAAAGCCAATTACCGTTTGACAAGTGTGCGAAACCCGTGTCATTTATAAACTTCATTACCTTTTCTCCCATATCAATCTCTTCCGCGCTCGCGCTAAACGGAAGAATGAATAACCCGAGTAATGTCGCTATGCTTAAAAGATATTTCTTTAATTGTTTCATTGTTAACAAGTTTACGATGAATTAAGCCAAATCAACAAGCGAATCCTCTTGGGAAACAGACTGTCCGACAGTCACATGGATAGCCTTCACCTGTCCATCGTTGTTAGCCATGATGTTGTTTTCCATCTTCATCGCTTCCATCACGAGTAAAGTATCACCGCGTTTCACGCGGTCGCCTACTTTCACGTTAATGGCAGAAATCGTACCGGGAAGCGGGGCTTTGATTGAAGTTTTGTTAGATGAAGTGTTGGAGGATGAATGATGTACCAGCGTGGCGGCAGGGATGGCTGCAGCCTTACGAGCAACGGGTGTTGACGTTGTGTTTTTGCTCTCGTAAAGTACATCATATGAAATCCCGTTTACCTCAACAGTAGCCTTGTTATGATCTGTTACGCTCACGGTGACATCGAAATTATTCTCGTCTATAGTGATTTTAAATTTGTTCATAATCTTTAATTGTTACTTGGTAAGATTTCTCATGCTATAAATTTTAGAACTCCACGGGGAATAGCGTCTTTCTACCTCCTGTATCGTGATGACGTGGGGTTCTTCATCATGCGAGTCAAAGTACAGGTGCATTGCCATGGCAATGGCAGCCTGTTCATGTGGCGTCGGATGAGCATCGGTTGTTACCGCGGGTGCCGTAACACTGGGTTGGGGTTTCACTTGGTCTTCCAAACGATCCGTGATTTTTGTTTGTAAATTAATGATCCAAATCAAAATAACCAACAACAAAAACACGGTACCCATCCCTATCCCGGTAACGAGGAGCGCGTAGCCCCAATTGATAGCTAACATGGTCATATCTTAAATTATAAAGGTATATTAGAATGTTTCTTCATCGGGTTGGTAACACGTTTGGTCTGCAATGACTGGAAGGCTCTAATCACGCGGAAGCGAGTGTTACGCGGCTCGATAACATCATCAATATACCCGTAAGAAGCAGCCTTGTACGGGTTGGCAAATGCCGAGTTGTACTCTTCTTCTTTTGTCGCGATGAATTTGGCTTTCTCTTCGGCGTCAGTGATAGCCGCCAACTCCTTACCGTACAACACCTCGATAGCACCCTTGGCTCCCATAACGGCGATTTGTGCCGTCGGCCAAGCGTAGTTGAAGTCACCTCGCAATTGCTTGCATGACATCACGTCGTGAGCCCCACCGTAAGATTTACGCAAAGTCACGGTTACTTTAGGAACGGTAGCTTCCCCGTAAGCGAACATCAGTTTCGCGCCGTGAGTGATGATTCCACCATACTCTTGCACGCGTCCGGGCAAGAATCCCGGCACGTCAACCAACGTTAATACAGGAATATTGAAACAGTCGCAGAAACGCACGAAACGTGCAGCCTTGCGTGATGATTCTATATCAAGCACCCCGGCATAGAAGTTCGGTTGATTGGCGATAACCCCGACAGAACGTCCTCCCATGCGGCAGAAACCGACAATAATATTGCGGGCATAACGTTTGTGTACTTCAAGGAATTTGCCGTTATCCACGATAGCCTCGATAACCTCCATCATGTTGTACGGGTGGTTCGGGTTGTCCGGTATCAAGCTGTTCAGCTTGTCTTCCAAACGGTCGATAGGATCATTGCATATCACCATGGGAGCCTCTTCCAAGTTGTTGGAAGGTAAATAAGACAATAAATCGCGAATAGTAGCGATCCCTTCTTCTTCGTTCTCCGCCAAGAAGTGAGAAACACCGGATTTGGTAGAATGAACTTCAGCACCTCCCAGTTCTTCCGTACTGATGTCTTCTCCCGTTACGGTTTTTACTACTTTAGGTCCGGTCACGAACATGTAGGACGATTGATCGGTCATCAGGATGAAGTCCGTCAACGCGGGAGAATACACCGCACCTCCGGCGCAAGGACCGAAAATGGCGGATATCTGGGGAATTACTCCCGAGGCCAAAATATTGCGTTCAAAAATTTCAGCATACCCGGCCAAAGAGTTTACACCCTCTTGAATACGGGCACCACCGGAATCGTTCAACCCGATAATCGGGGCACCCACGGTCATGGCTTTATCCATAACCTTACAAATTTTTTGTGCCAACATTTCGGAAAGAGCACCGCCGAAGACCGTGAAATCTTGGGCAAACACGAACACGAGGCGTCCGTCGATAGTACCTTGTCCGGTAACGACACCGTCGCCCAAGAATTTGGTTTTCTCCATGCCGAAGTTGTAACAACGGTGTGTTACGAACATGTCAAACTCCTCGAAACTATCTTCATCCAGCAACATGGCGATTCTTTCCCGCGCGGTATATTTCCCTTTTTTGTGTTGGGATTCGATACGCTTTTCACCCCCTCCAAGTTTTGCCTGAACTCGTAAGTCGATTAATTCTTTGACTTTATCTTGATTTGTCATATTGTCATGATTTATGTGAGGCCGTTCATTAAAATTATTTTGTTCCGCAAAGTTCAGTCAATACTCTGAATGTTGATTTCGGGTGAAGGAATCCGATTCTCAATCCTTCAGCACCTCCGCGCGGAGCTTTGTCGATCAGTTGACAGCCGGCGGCTTGAGCGTCATTTAATGCTGCTTGAACATCTTCTACTGCAAACGCGATGTGATGCATACCACCACCGTTTTTTTCCACGAATTTACCGATAGGACCCTCGGGGTCTGTAGATTCGAGTAATTCGATCTTAGTTTGTCCTACCTTGAAGAAAGCGGTTTTAACTTTTTGATCTTTTACTTCTTCGATAGCGTAACATTCCAATCCTAAAACGTTTTCATAATACGGGATTGCTTCATCTAAGCTGGCAACTGCGATGCCGATGTGTTCAATATGTGTCGGTTTCATAACAAAAAAACATTAAAGTTATATATTATATTATAATCATTTAGCATATAATTGACGCAACTTTCACAAGGATATTCCTTGTTAGATAATCAAAGCGCGAAACTACTCATTGTTATTGCGATTTTCAAGTAAAAGCGATAAATAATTTCAAAAAAAAAGAGTTTATACTTGTTTTAAATAAAGAGGGGATAACCTATGTGGTCGAATTGCGTAAAACTTGTAGTTTTTTGAACGAATATTAGGGATAAATCTAAAATATTGAAGTTATGAGCAAGCAAAAATTAGTAGTTTTTATTATCGCGATTATCGGTATGATCGCCACTTTTTTACCGTGGTACGAGATGGGAAATTCGGGTATGATTATGGGATACCGGACATCCGGTTGGTTCACGTTTATTATGTTCGCTTTGGCATTCCTGTTCGGGCTGCGCGGAAAGCAAAAAAACGATATGACCGGGGGATTGTTATATTTGGCTTCGATATTTTCCTTGCTTGCCGCTTTCGCGGTGATGTGGCAATTGATTGCTCTCGGGTTGAACAAGGAAGGAGCCCAGATGACTGTTGCCGGAAATATGATGGCACAACAGACACGGGTCCTTTACGGTGCTTATCAGGTATTGATCGCCGGAATATGTTTGCCGTTCGGGGCATTTTTGTTCAGGAATAAAAAAGTGGCACGTTAAATTGATTTTAAATACAGCTACCCGTGGGGCGAAGTCTTATACTTGATTGTGCAATGTACTACCCATGATTATAGGGTATATCCCATATAAGTGGTTCTTTAAATATACTTTATAGGGTAAATCTTCTATTATACTCCCATGAAACTTCCATCTATACTCTATCGCGATAAAAAATGGATGGTGTTTTATTTGGAATTGTATGAAATTTGTGGTATGAAAAGTACCTGTTGTATTTATTCACGATAATTATTCGGGATTGTAATTCCTTGTGTACACACCGAGTCTTGAAGATATACTCCCTCGGTTTACGACAAATGAGAATATCAATAGATTCAGGGATTTAAAAGATTGCCGAACGGGTAATTAAATTTTAAATTTAAAATCTAAAATTAGTAGGTTGTGACATTGAAAAAAAATTTCTACCTTGTCAACTCGTTTTTGCAGGAAAAAATTAATAATTAAATAATACAGATATGTTTGATAAAAACGTGTATATCAATAGAAGAAAGAGACTTATCGAGAAGATGAGCGGTGGTTTAGTGTTAATACTCGGCAACGAGGAAGCGCCGGCAAATTATCCGTCGAACACGTATAAATTTCGTCAGGATAGTTCTTTCCTTTATTTCTTCGGTTTGAATCACCCGGGGTTTGCCGGGTTGATGGACGTGGATTCCGGGGAAACCTGTCTGTTCGGGAATGACGTGGATATGGACGACATCATCTGGATGGGACCGCAACCGAGCGTGAAGGAACTGGCCGCCGGAGTCGGCGTCACTCAATCGGCTCCTTTCGCTAAATTGGCTGATGTGCTGAAGGAAGCGATCGGGAAAGGTCGTAAAATTCATTTCCTGCCGCCTTATCGCTATCATAATATGTTGTTGCTCGAGGATTTGTTGGGCATCAATCATTCTCTATTGAAAAGTTACGCGTCGTTGGAATTGATCAAGGCTGTCGTGTCTTTGCGTTCCGTGAAGGAAGAGTGCGAGATAGAGCAGATAAATCTGGCCTGTAACATCGGTTACGAGATGCACGTCGCTGCCATGAAACACGCTTTGGCGGGACAGAAAGAGCAGTATATCGCCGGGTTGATCGAGGGAATTGCCGCTTCGTACGGGAGTATGGTTTCTTTCCCCGTGATTCTTTCCCAGAATGGCGAAACGTTGCACAATCACGATCATAGTAAAACGTTGACCGTGGGACGGATGATGCTGACGGATGCCGGCGCGGAGAACAACATGAATTATTGTTCGGACTTTACGCGTACGGTTCCCGTGGGTGGCAGATTTGACCAACGGCAGAAGGACGTGTACAATATCGTGTTGGCTTGTAACAACAAAGCGATGGAAATTGCCCGTCCGGGAGTAACTTACCAACACGTGCATCTTGAAGTTTGTAAAGTGTTGGCTCAAGGTTTGAAGGATTTGGGATTGATGAAGGGTGACGTGAATGCCGCTGTTGCCGCGGGGGCGCACGCTTTGTTTATGCCCCACGGTTTGGGACACATGATGGGATTGGATGTTCATGACATGGAAGATTTGGGACAGATTTATGTCGGGTACGATGATGTAACCCGTCCGATTGACCAGTTCGGTACTTCTTCTTTGCGCATGGGACGGGAGTTGCAACCGGGATTCGTGGTAACGGACGAGCCGGGGTGTTATTTTATTCCCGCTTTGATAGACCAATGGAGAGAACAGGGATTGCATCAAGAGTTCCTCGTGTATGATAAGATCGAAACGTATAAAGATTTCGGCGGTATCCGTTTGGAGGATGATATTCTGATCACGAAGGACGGGTGCAAATGCATGGGTGACCGTCGTGCCCCGATCACGGTAGAGGAAGTTGAGAACACGATTAATGGGTAATGGATAAAAAAGTAAGGTAATGAGATTTGTAGTATCAAGTAGTAGTTTTTTGACGAGGTTGCAGGCGGTGAGCAAGGTGATTAGTGGAAAGCCCGCGCAACCGATTTTGGATAATATTTTATTGGTCGCTAAAGACGATACGCTTTACGCGACGGCTTCCGACAAGGAAACCACGATGGAGGCGAAGGTGGAGTTGGAGAATCTGGAAACCCCGGGGAGTATCACTATTCCTGCCAAGTTGTTGCTGGATATCTTAAAAGAGTTCCCCGAACAACCTTTGACGTTCGATATTAATACCGGAACGAACGAGGTGAAGATTATCTCGGACAAGGGAGAATTTTCAGTTCCGGGCGAGAGTGCCGAGGATTACCCGGTGCAGTCTGCCATGAGCGAGGGGGTGACCTCGATTAATACCAATTGCGGTATGTTGCTGGAGGGTATTACCCGCACGGTTTTCGCCACCGCTAATGATGACCTGCGTCCGGTGATGAATTGTATTCTGGTCGAGATGAACGCGGATAATTTCACGTTCGTGGCTTCGGACGCTCACAAGCTGGTACGTTACAAACGGTTTGACGCCAAGACGGACGGGGATCAATTCTCTTTGATATTGCCGAAGAAACCGTCTTTGCTGTTGAAGAATATCTTGCCGAAGGACGAGAGTGAATTGCAATTGCAGTTCAACGAGAAGATGGCTTGCTTCACGTTCGGGAATTACAAGATGGTTTGTACGCTGGTAGAGGGACGTTTCCCGAACTACAATTCCGTGATCCCGCAGAATAACCCGAAGAAGATTATTATCGAGAAGAAAGAGTTGTATAATTCGTTGAGACGGGTATCCGTGATGGCTAATCAGGCAAGCAATCTCGTGAAGTTGGATTTGAGTAACAACACGATCGTGATTTCCGCGCAGGATGTGGATTACGCTATGTCCGGACACGAGACGATCACTTGCCAGTACGAAGGCGACGAGATGGCTATCGGCTTTAAATCTCCTTTCGTGCAGGAAATCCTGTCCAATTTGAACACGGAGTCTTTGGTACTTGAATTGTCCGATCCGAGTCGTCCCGGTTTGTTCTTGCCTTACGAGAATGATAACGAGAACGAGGATTTGTTGATGTTGTTGATGCCGATGATGGTTTAATAATTTTAGATTTAAGATTTTAGATTTAAGATTTCCCCTTGTGCGGGCTTGCGCTTTGGACGTTGTGGTGAGATTTATAATCTGAAATCTTAAATTTTAAATCAAAAATTGATAACTTGGAATTAAAATTGAATAACCCGATCGTGTTCTTTGATTTGGAAACGACGGGTATTAATATCGCGAAGGACAGGATCGTGGAGATTTCTGTTCTGAAAGTGATGCCGAACGGGAAAGAGGAGCAGAAGACGGTACGCGTGAACCCGGGGATGCACATTCCGGAACAGGCTTCAGCTATTCACGGGATATATGACGAGGACGTGAAGGATTGCCCGACATTTAAGGAGATTGCCAAGGATTTGGCTCGCTTTATCGAGGGGTGTGATTTGGGTGGATACAATTCAAATCGTTTTGATATTCCTTTGTTGGCGGAGGAGTTCTTGCGTGTGGACGTGGATTTCGATATGCGGAAACGCAAGTTCGTTGACGTGCAGACAATTTTCCACAAGATGGAACAGCGTACGTTGAGTGCGGCATACCGTTTCTATTGCGATAAAAATTTGGACGACGCGCATACGGCTGCCGCCGATACGACAGCTACTTACGAGGTGTTGAAAGCCCAGTTGGACCGGTATCAGGACACGTTGGAGAATGATATCGCTTTCTTGAGTAAGTTTTCGACGCAGAATAACACGGCGGATTTTGCCGGGTTTATCGTGTATAACGAGGATGGGGTAGAGGTCTTTAATTTCGGTAAAAATAAAGGCGTACCCGTGGTTCAAGTCTTGAAAGAGCAACCCGGTTATTTCGCGTGGATGCTGAACGGGGAGTTTCCGTTGTACACGAAAAAGATTCTGACGGAGATTCGGTTGAGGACGGCGGGGTTGGTGAAGTAATGTCCATATAATTATTAGTATAAAAAAGAAGGCTATTTTTATAGTCTTCTTTTTTTTGGGGCAGGGCTATTTTTATTGTATTTGCGGTTCTCGTGAAATAGTCGTGTTGCTTGATGAACCTTGTCCGCTTTTTTCCGTATATGTGTCAGGTAAAGTGATTAATAGGTGGGGTTAGATTGTGGGGTTGGGGATTTTGGCATAATCCTTGCTGTATAGCCTATTGTTGGAATGATTTATAATTAAATAGTCAATGGATTTATGAGATTTACATGGATGGTTTGCATGATACCTGCTTTTTTGTGGGCGGGGTGTAAAGGGAAAAAGGAGACGTATCAGGATATTGTTCGTCCCGTGAGAGTTGTGAACGTGGAGTCGTTGGGGGCGATTAATAAGTTGTACACGGGAGTGGTGGAAGCCGAAGAATATAGTAATCTGGCATTTAAGTTATCGGGGCCGCTGGTGGCAATGAACGTGGACGAGGGGCAGAAGGTGAAGAAAGGACAAGTGATTGCCGCGGTAGACCCGTTGGATTACAAGTTGCAATACGAGGCGAATAAGGCGGCTTATTTGACGGCAAAATCTCAGTTGGAGCGGAACAAGAGGTTGTTGTCCATGCAGGCTATTTCCAAGCAGGAATACGAGATTGCGGAAGCGAATTATATAAAAGGGAAGTCCGCTTACGAGACTTCTGCCAATACATTAGAGGATACCAAATTGCGGGCTCCTTTTGACGGGTTCGTGGAGAAGAAGTTCGTGGAGAATTACCAGAAAGTGATGCCCGGCGAGTCGATTATCAAGCTGGTGAACCCGAATAAGTTGGCAGTAGGTTTTACATTGCCGGAAACGAGTGTCGATTTGACTCGCACGCCGATGACGGTAACCGTGGAGTTTGACACGTACAAGGGGATTTGGTTCAAGGCGAGGGTGAAGGAATTTATAGACGCTTCTCCCGACGGGACGGGTATTCCCGTGAAACTGGTGATTGATGACAGTCGTTTTTCTCGTGACATTCATAATATTTATCCCGGTTTCTCTTGCAAGGTGAACTTGAAGATCGAAACGGCGGAGGGCGATGGTTATATCGTGCCGATGAGTGCGTTGTTCAAGAATCCGACGACGAACGCGACTTCCGTGTGGGTGTATGATCCTAAAACCGAAACGGTGAAGAGCAAGACGGTTGAGATCGGACAATTGTTCGGGAGTGACAAGATAATGGTACAGAAGGGACTCGCGAACGAGGATATTATTGTCGTTGCCGGGGTGAATTATATCACGGAAGGACAGAAAGTAAAGCTGTTAAAATAAAGGGGAGTTATGAATATAGCAAGATATTCGCTGGATAACACGAAAGTGATTTATTTCTTTTTGGCTATTTTGTTGGTCGGGGGAGTGCTTTCCTTTGATTTGTTGGGCAAGAAGGAAGATTCGCCTTTCGTGATAAAGACGGCAGTTATTATAACGAAATACCCGGGGGCGACGCCTGCCGAGGTGGAACAATTAATCACGGAGCCTATCGAGCGGGAAATACAGTCGATGCGGCGGGTGAAGAAGATTAAATCGGATTCTTATTACGGGATGTCGAAGATTCAGATTGAATTGAATCCGGCAACCCCACCGGACGAGATGCCGCAGATGTGGGACGAGTTGCGGCGCAAGGTGTTGAATATTCAACCGGCTTTGCCGCAAGGGGCATCGACGATCAGCGTTTCGGACGATTTCGGTGACGTGTTTGGTATTTATTACGGGTTGACTGCCGCGGAAGGATTTTCTTATCACGATTTGAGGGAGTGGGGGCAGAAGTTGAAAACTCAACTGGTGTCGGTTGACGGGGTGCAGAAAGTCGCCTTGTACGGGGAGCAGACGGAAGTGGTAAACGTGTATATCACGATGTCGAAGTTGGCGAACTCGGGAGTGGATCTGAACTCGTTGATGCAGACGATCAAGTCGCAAAATTCATTGATAAACACGGGCGAGAAGCGCGCGGGGAATCTGGAATTGAAGATATTGGCGGACGGGACGTACAAGACATTGGATGATATCCGCAACCAGTTGATTGTGACACAAACGGGACAACAGGTGCGGTTGGGGGATATTACCACGATCGAGAAGGGATATCTCGATCCGCCGGGTAGCCTTATGCGGGTTAATGGAAAGCGGGCTATCGGGATTGGTGTTTCGACTGATCCGGAGCGGGATGTGGTGAAGACGGGGGATAAGGTGAAAGAACGTTTGAGCCAGTTGGAAGAGTTGATGCCCGTGGGAATAGAACTGGTGACGCTTTACCCGGAAAACGAGATCGCGCGGGAGGCGAATAACGGGTTCCTGTTGAATCTGGTGGAATCTGTCGTGATCGTGATTTTTATTATTTTGTTGGTGATGGGGTCCCGTGCCGGATTGTTGATCGGTTCCTCGTTGATCTTTTCTATCGGGGGCACGATGCTGATCATGCAGTTTATGGGTGTCGGGTTGAACCGGACGTCGTTGGCGGCATTTATTATCGCGATGGGTATGTTGGTGGACAACGCTATCGTGGTGACGGATAATGCCCAGATACTAATCAAGAAAGGGATGCGACGGCGGGACGCGTTGATACGGGGGGCTACTGTCCCGCAATGGGGATTGTTGGGTGCCACGTTGATTGCCATATTTTCATTCCTGCCTTTGTATTTGGCTCCTTCTTCGGTGGCGGAGATGGTGAAGCCGTTGTTTATCGTGTTGGCGATATCCCTGTCCTTGAGTTGGATTCTGGCATTGACGCAGACGACGGTTTTCGGTAATTTTATTTTGAAAGAAAATTCCGGGGGCGAGGGGAAAGACCCGTATGACACGAAGTTTTATAACAGGTTCGTGTCCGTGTTGCGGGGCTTGATTCGTTACAAGGTGGTGACGATCGTGTCGGTTGTCTGTTTGTTTCTGGCTTCGATGTATATCATGGGGGTGATGCCGCAGAATTTCTTCCCGAGTATGGATAAACCTTATTTCCGAGCGGATTGTTTCCTGCCGGAAGGTTTCAGTATCCGGGAGTCCGAGAAGATGATGTCGGATATCGAATCTTACTTGATGAAGCAGGAGGAAGTGACGAATGTTTCCGTGACGATCGGGGGGTCGCCGTTGCGGTATTATCTGGCAAGTACTTCTTTCGGTCCGAAAGCGAATTTCGGCAACTTGTTGATCGAGGTGGAGAAAAAAGAGCAATCCCCGGTGGTTGAAGCGCGGTTGAATACTTACGTGCGGGAGAATTACCCGGATATGCTGATCCGTTCCTCGTTGTTCAAGTTGTCGCCGGCGGTGGAAGCGGCTATCGAGATAGGGTTTATCGGGGAGAATATAGATACACTGGCAGCATTGACGGAGCGGGCAATGGGCATGATGCGGGAATGTGACATGGTGACGGATGTACGCGGTAGCTGGGGTAATAAAGTGCCCGTGTGGGAGCCTGCCTATTCGCAGGAACGGGGACAACGTTTGGGTATTACCCGTCAATCCGTGGCTTATGCTTTGAAAATAGCGACGAACGGGTTGGCTCTCGGTGATTTCCGCGAGAAGGATTTGTTTATGCCTATCCTGTTGAAAGAGGACGGGTTCGATAGCAAGAATCTGGATAACATGAAGACCTTGCCCGTGTTTGCCACGCGGGGGTTCACGGTCCCTTTGGCACAAGTCGTGGATAGTTTTGCCTATAATTATCATTATAACGTGATTAAACGGTATAATCGCGACCGGGTGATGATGGCACAATGTGATCCGAAACGGGGAGTTAACGCGAAAGCCGCTTCCGCACAGGTATGGGATAAGGTGAAGAAGATGGATTTGCCGGAAGGGTACACGATGAAGATATTCGGGGAGGACGAGAGTCAGGCGGAATCCAACGAGGCGTTGGCAGCCAATATGCCGTTGACGTTTATACTGATGTTTATCGTGTTGCTGTTGCTTTTCAGGACTTACCGGAAACCGACGATTATTTTGTTGATGGTGCCGTTGATTTTTATCGGTGTCGTGTTCGGGCTTCTGGTGATGGGCAAGATGTTTGACTTCTTCGCTTTGCTGGGAGTGTTGGGATTGGTCGGAATGAATATCAAGAATGCGATTGTGCTGGTCGATCAGATCGGTATAGAGCAGGAGAACGGGTTGGCTCCGCTGGATGCGGTATTGCAAGCCACGAAGTCGAGAATCGTTCCGGTGGCAATGGCATCGGGGACAACGATATTGGGTATGTTGCCTTTGTTGTTTGACGCTATGTTCGGGGGAATGGCGGCTTGTATCATGGGCGGTTTGCTCGTGGCGAGTTTGTTGACGATTGTCGTTCTTCCGGTGACGTATTGTTTGATATTTAGAATTAAAGCCGATTAATTTTAGATTTGGTGATTTTAGATTGAATAAATTCTGTGATTTATTGATTGCCGATTCTGTGATTCCTCGATCACTAAATCATTCAATCGGAAATTTCTGAATTTATCCATTTTCAATTTTCAACTTTCAATTTTCAATTGTTATGAAGAGAGTTTTTATTACGATAGGAGTTTTGCTGGTATTGGCAGGTGCGGTGACGGGACAGACGTTGACCGTGGAGCAATACCGGGCGAAGGTGTTGGAGTATAATCAGGATATAAAACAGGCGAAGGAGGCGGTGAATGCTGCCATGTTTGCTTTGAAAGGGATTAAGACGGGATTCTTTCCCAAGTTGCAGGTCGGGGGGAATTATTCGTACCAGATCGAAGACGTGGAGTTTATGCAGGGGGTGAATATGAAGCACGATAATTACACGGCGGAGGCTACGCTCTCGCAAAATGTGTATGCCGGAAGTGCAGTTCGGAAGCAGAAGGACGCGGCGGTTTTGCAGGAAGCGATAGCTCGTTTGGGCGAGGATTTGACCACGGATAATATTGTCTATGCTGCCGACGTGAATTACTGGACGGTGGCGGCGAACGAGAGCCAGTTTTATATAGCCCAAGAATTTGTGTTGATCGTGAACGAGTTGGACGGTATCGTGCAGAAGCGTTTTGACGAGGGGGCAATCAGTAAGACGGACTTGTTGATGGTGAAAACCCGTTTGAAGGAAGCCGAATTGCAATTGTCCACGGCGACGATGAATTACCGGATGGCGATGCAATCTTTGAAAATCATGATGGGTACGCCGTTGGAGGAAAACGTGGTGCTTGTGGATTCTATCCAGAAGCCCGTGATTGTGCCTGCCTTACAACCGTTGGATGTCGCTTTGCAGCGTCGGGCGGATTACCAGATCGCGACACAGAATCTGACTTTGGCACAGCAGCAGACGAAAATCATTCGTTCAAAATATTTACCTCAGTTTGCCGTGGGGCTGAAAGAATCGTGGGGAACCCCCTTGATTAACGTGGACGGGAAAGAGAAATTCGCAACAACGGCTTTTGCCAAATTGAGTATGCCTGTCTTTAATTGGGGTGAAAAGCGTCAATATGTTCGTCAAAACAAAGCCATGGAAACGAGCAAGGAATTGGAGATAAGTAAGATGCAGGATCAGGTGAAGCAGGAGTTGGCTAATGCGTGGGTGAAGCTCAACGAAACGTGGAAACGAGTGGAAATTGCCAATTCCACCCTGGAAATAGCCAAGGAGAATCTGAAATTGAACACGTTCAGTTATAACGAGGGGAAATTGCCGATATTGGATGTACTTTCTTCTCAAGCCACGTGGTTGCAGGCGTACACGAGTGTGGTCGCGGCAAATTACCAGTATAAGGTGGCTTATGCGGAGTACGTGAAGATATTGGGAGGGTATTGATTTATGATTTATGATTTACGATTTTGGATTTTAGATTTATGATTTGGTGATTCGGGGATTATTGATTTTGCGGACTTAAGGAATTGGGGCGTGTTTTGGCACGCCTCGATTCGTTTTGTAAAAATGTATAATAAGCGGGTAAATTTTCAAGCTTTTACGGGTATTTCTTCCAATAAATTGTATTTTTGCAGACTAATGGATATTAGTATTTAAAAGATTAGAGCGATATGACGATAGAGAAGATGCTTACTCAGCAAGTGCTGGAAGCCGTAAAGGCTTGTTACGGGGTTGAATTAACAGAAAAGGACGTTCAATTGCAGGAAACCCGCAAGGAGTTTGCCGGAGATTTGACGGTTGTTGTTTTTCCGTTTACCCGATATTCCAGAAAGTCGCCGGAAGAGACGGCGAAAGAGTTGGGAGAGTATTTGAAACAAAATATTGAAGAGGTGGAAACCTACAACGTGATCAAGGGATTTCTGAACGTGGTGATTTCCGCCGCTTATTGGATTGAGGTGTTGAACGAGGTGGCACGGGAAGAGAAGTACGGGTACGCGAAAGAACCGAGCGGGAAAACGTACATGATAGAGTATTCTTCACCGAACACGAACAAGCCGTTACATCTCGGGCATATCCGTAATAATTTCTTGGGTTGGTCGGTATCGGAGATACAGAAAGCGAACGGGCATCATGTGATTATGGTGAATCTGGTGAACGACCGCGGTATCCATATCTGCAAGAGTATGATTGCTTGGGAGAAGTTCGCCAATGGTGCTACTCCGGAAAGCACGGGAACGAAAGGCGACCATTTCGTGGGGGATTATTACGTGCGTTTTGATAAAGAATATAAAGCCCAGACGAAGGAGTTGATGGAGAAGGGCATGACGGAGGAAGAGGCAAAGAAGCAAGCCCCGATATTGCTGGAAGCGCAGGAGATGTTGCGTAAATGGGAAGCCGGGGACGAGAAAACGGTTGCCTTGTGGCGGAAGATGAATGACTGGGTGCTGAAAGGATTCGAGGAAACTTACAAGATGATGGGTATCACGTTCGATAAGGTGTATTTTGAATCGGAGACCTACAAGAAAGGGCGTGATCTCGTGTTGAAAGGGCTTGCCGACGGCGTGCTTTACCGGAAGGACACGGGTAGCGTGTGGGCGGACTTGACGGGTGACGGGTTGGACCATAAACTGTTGTTGCGTGACGACGGGACTTCCGTGTACATGACTCAAGATATCGGTACGGCTTACGACCGCTTCAACGAGTTTAACATGGACCAAGAGATATACGTGGTGGGTAACGAGCAGAACTATCATTTTCAAGTGTTATCGTTGGTTTGCAAGAAACTCGGTTTCGATTGGGCGGATAAGATTAAGCATCTCTCTTACGGTATGGTGGAACTGCCGGAAGGTAAGATGAAATCACGAGAGGGAACGGTGGTGGATGCCGATGACCTGATTGCCGAAATGATTCACACGGCACGGACGACTTCCGAGGAACTGGGAAAATTGGACGGCTACTCGGAAGAGGAGGCGGAAGACGTGTACCGTAAAGTGGCTCTCGGGGCGTTGAAATATTTTATCTTGAAAGTAGACCCGAAAAAGACCATGATGTTTAACCCGAAGGAATCTATCGATTTTAACGGGAACACGGGACCTTTTATCCAATATACTTATACGCGTATCCGGTCGGTGTTGCGCAAGGCGGAGGAAGCCGGAATACAAATCGTGCCGGGTGATATACATACCGGGTTGACGGAGAAGGAACAGAACTTGATTCGGTTTATCGCCAAGTTGCCCGCCGTGGTGAAAGAGGCGGGAGATAATTACAGTCCGGCTTTGCTTGGAAATTACGCTTACGATTTGGCGAAAGAATTTAATCAGTTCTACCACGATTATTCTATACTGAAAGAAGAGAACGAGCAGGTGCGGAACTTGCGTTTGTTGTTGGCTCAGCAGTGTAGCGTGGCTATCCGTAGCGCGATGGGAATGTTGGGGATTGAGATGCCGGAGAGGATGTAGACGGATTTTAGATTTACGATTTATGATTTAAGATTTACGATTTAAGATAATGGAGAAAATTGAGCCTAAAGATATAAACGAGAATGTAATCCGGTTAATCGGGGACGAGTGGATGCTGGTAACGGCAGGTGACCGGGAGAAGTTCAATATGATGACGGCGAGTTGGGGAAGCATGGGCTTTCTTTGGAATAAACCGGTGGTGATGGTGTTCGTGCGACCGCAGCGGTACACGTTCGAGTTCTCGGAGAAACGCGATACATTCACGTTGTCGTTCTTTGACGAGAGGTATCGTCGGGCATTGAACGTGTGCGGTTCTGTTTCCGGTCGGGACACGGATAAGGTGAAGGAAAGCGGGTTGACACCTTATTTCACGGAAGCGGGGAATCCTGCTTTCGAGGAAGCATCTCTCGTGTTGGAGTGCCGGAAGTTGTATGCCGATTTCTTGAAGGAAGAGGCTTTCACGGAACGGAAGATTGTGGATGCCCAATACGGGCAAAAGGATTTCCACAAGATGTACGTGGCTGAAATTATTAATGCTTGGGTGAGGAAATAACGAATGGATTTATGTACATATCATAGTCATTGCACCTTTTGTGACGGTAAGGCTCCGGCGGAAGAGTTCGTGAAAGCGGCCATCGAAGCCGGGTTTCATAGTTATGGGGTATCTTCACATTCCCCGCTTCCGTTCGACACCCGGTGGTCGTTGAGCAAAGGAGATGTTGAGGCGTATTTGCGGGAAATGGAACGCTTGAAGAAACAATATGCCGGGCAAATCGAGTTGTACGTGGGGTTGGAGATTGATTACCTGAATGACGGCTGGGGACCCGCGAATGATTATTTCCAGCGGATGCCGTTGGATTACCGTATCGGTTCCGTGCATTTAGTGACGAATGGGGAAACCGGTGAGATGATGGATATGGACGGTAGTTTCGATGATTTCCGGGAGAATTTCCGGAACGTCTATCACGATGACCTGAAACATCTCGTGCGGGATTATTTTCGTTCTTCAGCCCGTATGGTTGAACTGGGAGGTTTTGATTTCGTGGCGCACTTGGATAAGATTTCCATGAACGGTTCGTTGGTGGAGCCGATGCTCACGGAACAGGCGTGGTATAATGAATTGTTGAGGGAGTATTTGCAACTGATAGCCGAGAAAGGCGTTATGGTGGAAGTGAACACGAAAGCGTACACGAAAAAGGGATTGATGTTCCCGAATGTAAAATATTTCAAGTGGTTGAAGGAGTTGAATATTCCCGTGATGGTAAATTCGGATGCCCATTTGCCTCAATTGGTGAATGATAACCGGGAATTGGCATTCCGCTTGTTGCGGGATGCGGGAGTAAAGAGTACCATGCGCTTGCATCGCGGGGTATGGGAGGAAGTACCTATGTCGGAAATTAAAAATTGAAAGATGAATAAATGTCTGGTCATTTTAGGTTGTTTTTTGACCTTTGTGTTGTGTGGTTGTTCCGGGGAAGTAGAGGACGATTTGATTGACGTGCTGGCTAACGAGAAACAAGCCATTCATGATTATCTGAATCAGCACGCTACCGGGGAGGTGCTGGCAATCCCTTATTACAGTCGTAAAGGGATGTTGATTGATTCTATTTTTATTTTTAATCATAGTAGCAACGGTGACGTGGCTAAGGATTCCGGATGGGTGGTGATGGATTATGACATGTATGATCTGAATGATAAGGTATGGGATACCACGGATCCGGAAAAATGGAGTGAAGAGTTTACGCCGGGATATGCTTACGGCGGACCTGTGCTGCATCGGGTGGATACGGCGAGATATAATTTTTTAGGGGAGGCATTTCGGCATATCGGAGTGGGTGATGCCGGGGGTGAGGTGATTATCCCGTCGGTCTTGGGTGCGGTAGACGGGAGAACTTTGCGTTACAAGTTGACTTCTTATAATGTTTTCGATGATATTGCGGAGCATGAAAAAGAGTTGATGGATGCTTATATGGCTCCGTTTTCATCCGCCGACACTTTGCATGTTCTCCCGGGAGAGGTAAAATCGGATACGATTACCTATATTATATTTCTGGAAAGAGAGGGGGATACCCGGAAGTTGCAAACCGGGGATTCGGTTCTGCTGAATATGGTTTATGGGATACTGGATGAAAAAGGATTAAGTACTCGGACATTTAGGGCAATAAGGGAGGATACAACAAAGATATTGTTTAATGAACGGTGGCAAAGAGATATTCCCTCCGGGTTGACTAAAGGGTTGCAGCGATTGCAGCAAGGTGATTCGGCTCATATTCTTATCCCTTACGGGATGGCATACGGAGCAGCCGGGAGAACGCAGAGCGTACAAGGTGGTGGGAAGTATTATTTGGAACCTCCTTATTGTACATTGTGGTGTTGGGTAAGGATAAAGGAGATATTCCCGCAAAATCAAGAAGAGTAGTATTTTTATAACAGCTAAATAAAAACGGAAAATGAAAAGAAATTATTGGATGATGATGCTTTGTCTGTTAGCAGGCGGTATTGCAGGTTGCTCGGATGATGACAATGGGCCGAGTTGGAAAGAGCTTTTTGATAAGGAGCAAGCCCTTATAAGGGAATTTATGAAAGATAAGAGTCCGAAGGATTCTGTTGTGTTTGATGTGGAATTCAAGAAGAAAAAGTTTCAAGATGTAGCTTATGTGTTTAATTACAGTACGGATAATAGCAAGGAGAAACCTAAAGACGGGCAATTTATTCTAGTGAATTATACTGATAGGACTTTAACTGGGAGTATCTTGGATGATACCAGATTATCGACTATTGGAGGAGAAAAAATTGAATATCCCCAATATCCGACGGGAGGACCCGTTTACGAGCAAGTTATATCGGATGAAGAAGTTTATTCTCGCTTTTTCAAATATTTCTCGGAGGGAACTTCTGGCTCTATTATTTTGTCGAGTTTGCTTAATGTTTCTTCGACTTACTTGTATCGCGAGTATAAGGTAGAGAAAATTATTGAGGGTAGTTTGTTGGAGTACGAGAAAGAGTTGATGCAAGGTTTCTTGACCGCACGAGATTTTCAAGGTGATATTATAAATGTACCGGAAACAGGAAATGATACGATTATCCAGATAGCAAAATGGGGAGAACCGGGGAGTGAGGCGATTTTAGTCACGGATAGTATTACCGTACATTGTAATGGGTATATATTGGATGAGTTCAGTAATAATTTTGATGAAGGGAAACTTCGTGCAGTCTTGAAAATGGACGAGGGAAAGGAAGAAACATGGAAAGTTTCTGATTTGATAGAAGGATTGAAAGTTGGTTTAACTAAAATGAACGTGGGAGAGCAAGCGTATATTCTTATACCTTCCGGCAGGGCATACGGGAAAGGAATTTTAAACTATAACTATCAATATGTCATGCCGCCTTATGCAACTCTCGTGTACAAGATTAAGATTTCTGCTAGAAAACCTAATGCCAAGTAGCGATTAGTTTATGAATATTTGTCTGGAAAGCACCTTGGAGCTTGCCGTGGCTTGGGCGAGAGAAGTGGGGGAAGTGCAACGTTCTAATTTCAGGAGTGGTCATTTGGATATAGAGACGAAATCGACCGTACATGATGTGGTGACGAAAGTGGATAAGCTAAGTGAATCCATGTTGCTGGAGCGTATCGGGAAGCATTTCCCGGAGCATAGTGTATTGGGAGAGGAGAGCGGTGAGCATGACTTGCATAGTGATTATCTGTGGGTGATTGATCCTTTGGACGGAACGAATAATTATAGCCAAGGACTGCTCGTCTACACCGTTTCTATCGGCTTGCAATACAAGGGTGAAACGGTATTAGGTGTCGTTTATGCTCCTTATACGGATGAGTTGTACACGGCTGTTCGGGGTAAAGGTGCTTTTCTGAACGGTAAACAGATTCATGTAGCTACTAAGACGGATTTGAATCAGAGTGTGTTAGCTACCGGGTTCCCGTATGATAAAGGGATAAATCCCGTTAATAATATTGATAATTTGAGCCGTATATTGCCGCATTTGCGAGGTATCCGGCGTATGGGTTCTGCCGCTTACGACCTTTGTAACGTGGCTGCCGGATTCTTGGACGGTTACTGGGAGCTCGGTCTGAAACTTTGGGATGTATGTGCCGGGGTTCTGATCGTACAGGAAGCCGGAGGAGTGGTAGAGCATTTCCGATATGATCGGGGAATAGCGATTATGACAGCGAATCCCAAGCTATTGGAAAAGATAAAAGATTATATACGATGAATGGGCTGTATAGCCCATTTTTTGTATCCAGATTTTATGATACAATTATCTCAAGCGATTTAATTTTTTCCCGGATAAGATAGAAAGTCTTTTTTTATTGTATAACTTTGCAACAAAGGAGTATTCTTTTATGGGAATAGATGTAACGCAAATCTTACATGGGGTGAATGATAAGAACGAGAAAGCATGGAAAAGTGTTTTCACGTATTATTATGCCGCGTTATGTTCTTATGCGGATCGAATTATTCGGGATGCTGTTGTGGCGGAGGATTTGGTGCAGGAGGTTTTGATGAATGTCTGGAAAAGTGAGCGTAAATTCCCTCAAGTAAATGATCTTACCTATTATCTTTATCGGTCGACTTACAATCAGGCAATGATGCATTTGCGCCGGGAGAAATTCCAAGAACGTTACGTGCAACAGGTCTTGCAGGAAGAAAGCGATTTCACGGATGAAGAATTTGCGGAAACGGTTCGGGAAGAGCTGGTACGGCAGCTTTATTTTTATATAGATGAACTTCCCGAGGAAAGAAGAAAAATAATCTTATTGAGTATAAAAGGATATTCCGGCAATCAAATTGCCGAAGAATTGGGTATTTCCATTAACACTATAAAGACTCAAAAGAATCGCGGATTCAAGTATTTACGGGAGAAGATGAAAGATTCCGCTCATTTGTTCTGGTTGACCGTATTCCTTTCTTGATAAAGAAATCATTTTTTTGAAAAATAATTCTCGTTTTTGTCACACCAAATGAAATGTCGTGCATTTTATGAGTGTAATTAGGAAATAAGATGAAAAGAGATTTAAATAAGATTGTGGCATTAATGCGTAAAGCGTATTCCGATATATTGCAGGATGAGGAACAGAAAGAGTTCGGGCAATTGATGGAGGATAAGGCTTTGCACGATGTCTATTCCGATGTGGAGGATGATGTTTATCTGGAAAAGCATTTTGCCCGTTACGAGCGTTTTTCTCCTGAAAAGGCCTACGAGATTTTCAAGAAACAGCAACAGAAAAACAAGATAAGGATTATCTTGCGGCGGGTGGCTGTAGCGGCTTGTTTTATTTTACCGTTGTTGGGTGCCGGGATGTGGATGATGTGGCAAGAAGAAAAACAAGAGCAGCCGGTGGTATTGGCAAAGCGGGAGAACGTGCAGTTGAAATTGTCGGACGGGCGTGTCGTGGACGTTTTGCAAGGAAACGAGATTCAGGAAAAAGGCGGTTCAACGATTCGGATGGAGGAAGGTTTGCTCTCGTACAAGCAAGATTCTGTTCATGGTGATGAATTAGTATATAATGAATTAAATGTACCGCTAGGGGGAGAGTGTAACGTGATTTTGGATGACGGGACGCGAGTGTGGGTGAATGCCGGGAGTAAAATAAAATATCCGGTTCGTTTCGCGAAAGAGAAGAGAGTGGTGTCCGTGAAAGGGGAAGTTTATTTCGATGTAACGAAAGACGGGCGTCCCTTTGTTGTGGAAACGGAATTGGGAAAAGTTAACGTGTTGGGAACTTCTTTCGGAGTGAGGGCATACAATGATGAAGCGGTGTTGACGACCTTGGTTTCCGGGAAAGTGATGTTCACGAGCAAGCAAGGCAAAAGCGTGACCCTATTGCCGAGAGAACAAGCAGTGGCTTCCCCGGGGGGAGCGTTGAGCAAGCGGGAAGTGAACGTGGAGGAGTATGTCGGGTGGAAAGACGGCTGGTATATCTTCAAGGAGGAACGCCTTGAAGATGTGATGTGTACCTTGTCGAGGTGGTATGGTATTACGATTTTCTACCAGAATCCCAAGGTGAAAGAGATTCGGTTCACGGGTAATCTGAAACGGTATGATTCTATCATAACTTTCTTGGAGGTGCTTGCCGCTTCGGAGGAGGTCAAATATAAAATAGATGGTGATGTAGTGTTCCTGTATGAATAAAAGAAAACACGGACAACAAATTTCCTAGGTCTGGAGTCCGTGCTCGATGTATTAATTTAAATACTTTACAAAGTTATGCAAAAAAACAAACGTTTTAGGTTTGGGGAGCTTTTTATGTACCAAAAAAAGATGTGGTGTATTATGAAATTAGCATGTATTCTAATTTTGGCGTTTAATTTGAGTGTTGCCGCTACTGCATTTTCGCAGAGTAAGGTGTCACTGGAGTTGAAAGATGCGACTATGGAAGAGTTTATTGCCGCGATGAAAGAGCAGACCGGCACACAGTTTTTGTATAACTCTTCTTTGTTGAAAGTAAGTGAGTTGATCACGGTAAACGTGAAAGACGAAGATTTTAGAGCGGTTCTGGATAAGGTGTTGTCGCCGTTGAGGTTGACTTACAACGTTGTTAATGATGTGGTTGTAATCAAACGTTTGCCTTATGTGGCTCCCGACAAAACGTGGAAGCTGAAAGGGAAGGTGACGGATCAAGCAGGAGAAGCCCTACCCGGTGTTACGGTTCGTTTGAAGGGAACTACTATCGGGATATCGACGGATATCGACGGGGCTTTTACCATGGAGATGAAGAAGGATGTCGATACGTTGGTGGTTTCTTTCATCGGTATGAAGACTCAATTCGTGCCGGTGAAGCGTGAGAAGACGGAGTACGTGATCAAGCTGGAAGAGGATGTACAGGAGATGGACGAGGTGGTAGTGGTTTCAACCGGTTATCAGGATATTGACCGTCGTCGTTTGACGAGTGCCGTGACCACTTTGAAGATGGATGATATTAAGGTGGCGGGTATTGCTTCGATAGACAAGATGCTGGAGGGACACGTGCCGGGTATGATTTTTATGCAGAACTCCGGTCAGGCGGGTGCTGCCGCCCGAGTCAGAATCCGCGGTACTTCCACTGTGTTGGGTAATCAGGAACCGTTGTGGGTGTTGGACGGGGTGGTATTGGCTGATCCGGTGAACGTGGATCCGTCACAGTTGAACGACTTGGACTTCGTGAACTTGTTGGGGAACGCCATTTCCGGTTTGAACCCCGATGATATCGAGCAGATCGACGTGTTGAAAGATGCTGCTGCCACGGCTATTTACGGTACACGTGCCGCTAACGGTGTAATCGTGATTACGACGAAAAAAGGTAAAGTGGGACCTTCCTCTGTTACGTATTCTATTTCAGGAACTTTGAACCGTCGTCCCTATTATTCCGATCGGGAAATCAATCTGATGAACTCTCAAGAGCGTATTGATGTATCGCGGGAGATGTTCCACCGGGGAATGGAGTTTAAGAATGTTTCCAACTGGGTTGGGTACGAGGCGGCATATCTTGATTATAAAGCGGGAATACTATCGTTTGACCAATTCCAAGAAAAGGCGAATTATTATGAGCGGGTGAATACGGATTGGTTTGATATTTTGTGTGAAAACAGTTTTTCCAATAAACACACGTTGAGCGTGACGGGTGGTTCTCCGAATATTCGTTACTATGCTTCTGTCGGTTACAATGACGAGCGTGGGGTAATCAAAAAGGAAAAGAATCAGACTTATACGGCTAATTTGAAATTGAACGGGAATTTTGAGAAAGTGGATTTCCAGTTCGGTATTATTGGGAACGTGAATGAACGTAGATATACTCCCACGAGTGTAACTCAATACGCGTATGAAATGAGTCGTGCCATACCGGCTTACAATCCGGACGGGTCACGGTGGTTTTATATGAGAGGGGCAACTCGTGAGCTTTCTTATCCTTTCAATATTGAAAATGAAATGGAAACTACCTACCAGACGATGAACACGCATTCCGTGACGTTTACAGGTAATTTAAAATATCGGCTTTTGCCTTATTTGAACGTGGAGGGAACAGCTTCTTACACTTTTGGACGCAATACACAGGAAACGGTGTACGAGGAAGATTCTTGGTATGTGGCAAAATTGCGTAAAAAGGGGAGTGATGATACATCTTCCGAATGTCCGCTAGGGGGAGAATTGAAGGAGAGTAGTACGGATAGCCGGAATTGGTTGGTGCGTTTGCAATTTAATTACAACCAGATGTTTAAGGATATCCATCAATTGAATGTTGCGTTGGGAGGGGAGATGTCTTCCAAACGGTATAATAGTTATGCGGCAACACACCGGGGATACTATCCGGAACGGGGGAAGACTTTTGCTTCCATAGATGGAACTTTCCTGTATAAATACATGAACTATCGGGATTGGATGGCCAAGAATAAACCGACGATTTCCGAAACGCTGACGAATTTGACTTCGGCTTATTTGGCGATTACCTACACGTATGATAATCGTTATACCTTAAATTTCAATACTCGTATGGATGGTTCTAACCAATTCGGTAGCCGGAGTAACGAGAAGTTGTTGCCCATTTGGTCTGTTTCCGGACGTTGGGATGTGAAAGAGGATTTGTTGAAAAATAGCAATGCCGTCAATCGCTTGGCTTTGAAATTCTCTTACGGTCACCAAGGGAATATGTTGGATAACCAAACTTCCAAGATGATTATCGAGAAGGGAGATTTGAATAGTTGGTATAACGAGTTTTCATCCACGATAAAGTATTATCCTAATCCGGATTTGAAGTGGGAGTTGACTTCTTCTTACAATATTGATTTGGAGTTCAGTTTGTGGAAGGATAAAATCAGCGGTTCTATCGGTTATTACTACAAGCACACGAAAGATGCTTTTTTGAGTAAGAGTGTATCGGAAATCAACGGGGTATCGAGTTACGTGGTGAACAAGGGAGAGATTTCCAATCAAGGAGTGGAAGTGAGTTTGAGTTTTACCCCAATCAATCAGACGGTGGATGCTTCCGGTAAGCGGGGCTTCGTGTGGCGTTTTGACCCGCAGATTGGTCAGGTGGTGAATAGTTTGATTAGTAAGGCCATCAATAATAAGGACCGGACAGTGCAGGATAAAATCAAATTCTCGGATTATTTGAGGGGATCGGTCGAATTGAAAGGCAAGCCGTTGCAGACTTTTTATTCCTATCGTTTCAAAGGTTTGAGTTCGGTGGACGGTCGCCCGATTTTCTATGGTACGGAGGAAGAACAAGCAGATGCGTTGTACGAGAAGTATTGCAATATGACGGACGAAGAGGTCTGGGATGCGGTATTGGTGGAATCGGGAACTCGTGTGCCCACGTTGCAGGGTGGTGTCAACAACTATTTCGGTTATCGCCAGTTCGGTCTTTCCATGAATTTCGCGTATAGTTTTGGAAATAAGGTGCGTTTGTTGAAATTGTGTGAAGAGAATAATATCACTCCTTATCCGGAACGGAATATGCGGAAAGAGTTTGTGAATCGTTGGCAGCGTCCGGGGGACGAGAACAAGACCAATATTCCGGGGGTGAAGGTTTCCGAGGTAGTGGATCTGCCGTGGTGGGGACAAAGCAAATACACCAGTGGTGGTAAGATGACTAGGTTTGCCGATAATGACATTTACGCTATGTATGACTTGTCGGATTTACGCGTGGTGAGCGGTAACTATTTGAAATTGCAATCCGTGACATTCCGTTACAATGTGCATGATAAATTCTGCAAAAAATTGGGAATCAATTCGGCTTACTTGAGCTTGACGGGAACCAACCTGTTCACGATCACCAATAAGAAATTGAAAGGGCAGGACGTGACTCAATCGGGAGCCGCTCCGACCATAAACATGTCTTTGCGCCCGAATTATTCGTTTACGTTAAATGTAACATTTTAAATGCAGTAGGATATGAAGAGTAGAATATTATATATTTGTCTGATGAGCTGCTTGCCGGTATTGTTTACCGCTTGCGGGGATTTCCTTGAGGAGAAGTCGCAGAATCTTGCCTACGTGGAGAAAGTGGCGGATTTGAACGAGTTGTTGATCGGTGAAGGATATTTAAGTGGAGGAAATTCAATAGATACCCTGAATGCCGCTAGTGTGAACAAGTGGGGTAGTATATGGAATATGAATGCGGTAACGGGTAAAATGCCTGTAAATAATTTCCCTTATATTCATTTGATGGATGATGATGCGACGGAATATTTGCTCTGTGAGAAAAGTATCGTGAACACGGAAAAGAATTATATTCGCATGAAAGCCGTTAATTTACATCATTGGCAACCGGATCCTTTTTATGATTCGGAAAATGCGGAGATTAATGATGGAAATTGGCAGAATATGTGGAAACGTATTGCTGCGATGAATTCTGTTATCTATCAGGTCAATGAAATGCGCGGTAGGGAAGATGATAAAGTGTTGTGTAATAAGGTTGAAGGAGAAGCTCGTTTTTTGCGTGCGCAGTACTATTTCTATATGGCGAATTTATACGGTAAGCCTTATCGGAAGGCATCTGCTTCTACTGATCCGTGTATTCCTTTGAAGACATCGGAAGAAATTGAAGATAAATATTTCAGTCGGGCAACGTGTGAGGAGGTATATCGTCAAGTTGTGAAAGATCTGGAACAAGCTACCGTGTTGCTTCGGGGAATAGAGCAAACGACTAAGTACCGGACAAATCAGACAGCCGCTTTCGCTTTGTTGAGCCGCGTACATCTTTTTATGGAGAATTACGAGGCTGCTATCGCGGCTGCCGATAGCGTTATCGGGAATCCGGATTATTATTTGCGGGATTTAAAGGCTTATCAGCGCGGTAGCGCCGTGTACGTGACTTCTCCCGAGGTGATTTTCACGCATGGACCGAATATCATGGCTGTGATTCATGCTCCGGTTGTGGTGTCTGGTAGTGGCGTGAATCAACAACGAATAAGTTCAGGTTACACGACTTCGGAAGATTTGTTGGCTTGTTATGGTGAGAATGATAATGATATGCGTTTGAAAGCGTTTTTCATCGAGCGTCCGGCACCCGGAAACGGTTGGCGATGCGTGAAAACTCAATTTAACGCGGAAGAGGTTTCCGATATCATGGCTATTCGCATGCCGGAGGTTTACTTGAACAAGGCGGAGGCATTGGCTTTGTTGGGGCGTGATGCAGAGGCTATCGAAGTATTGAATGAATTGAGAGAGAGACGTTTGAAAGTGGCGGGAGCGGTAACGGAAAACGGTGAAAGGTTGGTAAACTTTATCCGTGATGAGCGTAGACGGGAATTGTGTTTCGAGGGACACCGCTGGTTTGATTTGCGCCGTTATGCCGTGAATAGTGTGTATCCTTACGAGAAGGAGATTCGCCATATTTCTTACGATTTTCTGGAAGGAAGTGGTGTATACCGGGCGGGTACTTACGTGTTGAAGCCTTATTCTCAGGATGCTGCCGCTTATATGTTGCCTATCCCGAGATACGCTATCGAGTTTAACGAGGGTACGTTGACTAACGAGGTACGTCCTTCAAGAGAAGTAGTTGTAGAATAATAAAATTGTACGGAGATGAGAAAATATACATGGCTTATAGGTTTGTTTGTCTTGTTTGCATGGGCTTGCGGGGACAACGATGATGATTTTAAACCTTTCGGGGGCGAGCGCAATTGGCTTGTGGTGGAGGATAGCGATGACCCGATTGACGCTCAGCGGTATAGGATATTCCGGAATACAGGAGTTCCCGTATATTACAATGATACGATCGGTAGCGAAACGCGTTATACTTTGGCAACGGGAGAACCTTACACCTATTACGAGGTATTGCAGGTATTTTACAGCCCGGGTAGTGTGACTCCCGGTAAATTACAGGCAAACTATACTTTGGTGCGTGATCGGGATAGAGTGAAACCTGTTTTGGATTTTTTGGAAACCGATGCTTTGCCCCGGGTTCCGGAGTCGGTGTACCTGCCGAGTATTCTTTTGGTGGATTCATTGAAAACGCCCTCGGGAGATACGATTGCTTACAAGGGATTGAATACAATCGTGTTGAGTAAGGTGAAGGATTTCGATAAAGTGGATCAAAAGTTGTACCGGGGAGTTTTCCTTGCAACTTTGGTGGCAAATACGCTGGCCATTTCCGATGGCGAGTGGCTGGAAGATTATTTTTACGCGATTACTTATCGGGTAAATCCGACGAATAAAAGTTACATGTATTCAACCGGGGATAAGGTAGTGGGAACTGCCGTGTATAAGGCTTATGTCGGGCTTGATGTTCCGGCTGAAGAGCAAACGTTGGGTGGTTTGGGTTTTATCGGAACTTATCGGAAACCGAGTGGTTCGGCAGAAAGAATGTGGGAAGTACCGAGTAAAAGCCAAGACGTAAGGCAATATTGTATAGAGATATTCGCCAATACGGAAGCTGAATTTACGGCAAAACACGGTCAGTATCCGGTGGTGATGGAGAAATACGAGGTGATGAAGCAGAAATTGGAGAAATACGGTTTTACGTTCGAATAATCTTTGAGTTTATAGTTATAGAGTGTTTTTAGTTTATAAGGTTTATAGAGTGCGTGTAATAATGCACTTTATACTCCTTATGTCTTTCAAAAATATGAGGTTTGATTGTATATATGTTTGTAAATCAATATAATGTATGAAAAGTATGAGTATTAGTATGAGATTTTTAGCGTTGTTGCTCTGTCTTGTGATGGTGGGACAGGTATCGGAAGGTGCAGAGCGGAAAAAAGACAAGAAGAAAAAGGGGCAGCCTGTTGCTGCTGTCGACAGCACGAAGGTGAAACCCAAGGGCATTCCGGCTATCAAAGATTTTATCAAAGCCAATGCCGTGAAGCACGCGGGAATGTTCAACGTGTACGAGCAAGCAGACCGCTACTTCATGGAGATTCCAGACGAATTACTGGGACGGGATGTATTCGTGTTTGTTTCCTTGATTAAAGGCTCTGCCAAGGCACAGAGAAGCAATACTGACATGATGGGGTACGGTGGTGACGCCTTGTACAGCAAAGTTATCCGTTTTGAAAAAGGACCGAAAGACAGAATGTATCTGCACGAGCCTCGGTTCACTACCGTGATGCCGGATACCGCGAATGCTTTGTATGGGGCTATCGAGGCTTCCGATTTGATGCCGATAGTAAACGGGTTGGATATAAAGGCTAAATCGGAAAACTCTTCTTTGATTGATATCACGGATTTGTACAAGTCCGATCACTACTATTTCTCATTGAAAGGTGCTGCCGAGATGTTGAATTTGGGAGCTTATCAGGCAGACCAGTCATACACGACTACAATCAGCAGCTACCCGAATAACATCATATTCCGTTCCGTGCGGAGTTATGCCCCGGGGAAGGCACCCAAAGTGCGTCCGGGAATGCAGGCACCGAAAATGGATCCGACCACATGGGAAATGGCGGCTTCGTGGTATTTGTTGCCGGAGGAGCCGATGCGTCCCCGTTATTTCGATAACCGGGTAGGATATTTCGCTTATCCCATGATGGATTACGCGAAAAATCCGTTAAAGGCGGAAGTCATTGGAATGGTAAGCCGTTGGAGATTGGAGCCGAAACCGGAAGACATGAAAAAGTATGAGGCGGGAGAGCTGGTGGAACCGGCGAAACCAATCGTGTTCTATGTAGATTACAACACGCCGAAATATTTGCAACCTTACGTGATTGCTGCTGTAAATGAATGGCAACCTGTGTTCGAGAGAGTTGGTTTCAAAAATGCCATCGTGGGTAAAATGATGCCGCGTCCGGAGGAAGATTCTACCTTCTCGCCGGAAGACGCCCGTTATTCTATTATATCTTACAAGGCTTCCCCGATTCCGAATGCTTACGGTCCGCATGTTGCTGACCCTCGTTCCGGGGAGATTATCTGTTCACACGTGGGATTGTTCCACAATGTATTGAGTTTGGCTCAAACTTGGTATTTCGCTCAAACGGCAGGTGTGAACCCGTTGGCACGTAAGTTCCCGTATGACGAGGAATTGATGGGTACACTAGTGAAATACATTGTGGTTCATGAGATTGGGCATACGTTAGGATTGCGCCACAATTTTGCCGGTAGCTGGGTGTATTCTCTGGATGAGATTCGCGACCGGGAGTTCGTGAAGAAGCATGGGCATGGTTCTTCGGTGATGGACTATATGCGTTTCAATTATGCCGCGCAACCGGAAGATAATATCGATCCGGAGGATTTAATCCCGAGAATCGGTGAGTATGACGAATTTGCGATTGATTGGGGGTATCGCTATTTCCCGCGATTCAAAACGGTAAAAGAAGAGGAGAAATATTTGAAGGATTGGGTGACCGCACAACGGGAAGCCAACCCGAGATTGTTGTTCGGTACGGAAACAGACCGGGAAGACCCGCGCCTGCAATCGGAGGATTTGAGTGATAACACGATTCAAGCCAATATTCTTGGAATCAAGAATTTGAAATACATCATGAAACATATCGAGGAGTGGACTGCCGCTGCCGACGACGAGGATTACTCCGTGCTGAAAAGCCAGTATAAGGCGGTGGTGAGGCAATACGGAATGTTTATGATGCATGCCGTGAAATACATGGGCGGGCGTTACCAAGATGCAGCCTTGCGCTCCGAGAAATTGTACACCTACACTCCGGTGCCGAAGGAAACACAACAGGAGGCGATGAAGTTCTTGAAGGACTATTACTTCACGAATCAGGCTTGGTTGTTTGATAATCATGTCGGAACGGTGACTTCTGTCGGCGGGGATGTTTATAAAGAACGGTTGTTGCAATTTATGATTAGTTCTTTGCTTGCGCAAGGTCCTAATTTCTTGAAACACGAGGGATTGCTTGGCGATAAGGCTTATACCTTGAAAAATATGGCAGATGACTTGTATGATGCCGTTTGGAATGATTTATACGCTTCTAAATCTACCTTGGGAACTTTCGAGCGGATGAAACAGACGACTTATTTGACCATGATGTTCCAATTCTTGGATAAAGCCCCGTTGGAAAAACATCCGGAGCATATTGCGATTTTCGTTGCCCAATTGGATAAGATTTCCGCTCAGGCGAAGAAAAAATTGGCATCGGCGGGAGATGATTTGACGAAGAACCATTTGTCCGGAATCGTTCGGATGATTGATATGTGGTTGAAGGGTGAAAAAGATGCTTTGTTGAAATAAGTTGATGAATTTAAGAAAGAGTACGATGAATAAATTTTATTACATACTTCTGTTGCTTTGTTTGCCATGGATGGCATTTGCCCAAGAGAAGGCTACACCGGCTCCGGCGGCTAAAAGCAAGGCACCCGTGACATACGAGGCTTTCTTCAAGAACGGGATGAGAAAGATAGAGGGTACGTTTCCTGTTTACCAGTCAGACAAGAAATGTTATCTGGAAATTCCTGCCGAATTGTTAGGGAAAGACTTGATGTCAAGCGGTATTATCTCGAAAGGTCCTTGGAATGGAACGGCATCCGTGAAAACGGATCTGCTGATTTTCACCTTGGGGCGTAATGACCGCTTGGAGGTTCGGAAACAACTTTGTAGGGATCGTGCCGAGGGGGCGATGGCGGGAGCCGTGGAGGCATCCGCTTTGGAACCGGTGGATTATTTTTATCCTATAGCTGCTTATGGTAAGAACAAGAAAAGTTATATCATTGATATTACTGCGGACGTCAATGCCACGGGCAAATTGTTCGCTTTCCCTAACTTGCAATGGGTAAACCGTCCGACAGCCGATCGTTCGGGATTGGATAGCGTGTACGTGATTGATAACGGTATGAAATTCATGAGTTTGCACACGCAGACGGATTATATGCCCGGTATGATGCCCGGACAGATGGGGTACGACAAGCACAATTCCGTGATGATCGAGTGGACATTGCAGGCATTGCCTGAGCGTCAGGTGTGCGACCGGGAGGCAGATGCCCGTGTGGGATATATGTCCCTTTCTTTTAACGATTTCGATCGGAACCCGTATAAAGCGGAAGCGGTGTACGTTGTGCGTCGTTGGAATTTGGAAATAAGACCGGAAGACACAGAGAGATACAAACGGGGTGAGTTAGTGGAGCCGAAGATGCCGATTGTCGTTTATTTTGACCGTGCTGTTGACCCGGCTTCGCGGGCTGCTGCGGTTCGGGCTATTGAAGAGTGGAACGGTTGCTTCGAACAGGCTGGATTCAAGAACGTGTTGCAAGTGAAAGAGGGTGAACCGGAGGCTTATTTCGCTTATCACCAGATTAGTTTTTCACGGGCATTGATCACGAGAAAAGTAAATACGGTAACCGATCCTCGCACGGGAGAGATATTGTGTGCCAATATCAGTATCGGTAGTTCTGATATACGGGATTATCTGTTGCGAGCCTTTATCGGTTTGGGAGCGTATGAACCCGCCGTGTTTACCGATTCCTTGTCCGTGGTGCAGGGGGAGGTTGCTCGTTACGTGACTTCTAAATACTTGGGTGAAATATTGGGCTTGGTGCCTAATATGGCAGGAAGCATGGCATACACGACAGCACAATTGCGGGATGCCGCTTGGGTGAAAGAGCATGGTATTTCGGCTTCCGTGACCGATGGATGTGGGGTGAATTATGCCGTGCAACCGGGGGATAATATTCCGTTGCGGGATTTGTTCTCCAAGGTTTCCGATTATGACCGTTGGGCTATTGAGTGGGGGTATCGTCACTATCCCGGCTTGGATGTCCAAGCGGAAAAGAAGGCATTGAAAGCTTTGGCGGGAAAGGCGAAAGATAACGCCGTACTGTGTTTTATGCCTGAAGGTCGGAAAGGTTATAAGGTTAATAAGTTCGATTTGGCACAGGATAAACTGGTGGCTGCCGAATTGGGTATCAAGAATCTGAAATTGCTGCTGCCTGCCATGGAAAGTATTGCAGAGCGTTTGGACAGAGATGATTCTTGGCAAACATACAGTGAGTTGACTATGATGATTTATGCGGCATACATGAATCATGTGGCGCTGGCATTGGATTATATCGGTAGTGTTACCCCGGAAGCTATTATTGCCGGGTATAACGAGCAACCGTTGAATTTTGCTTCCAAGGCACAGCAGGAGGAAGCGATGCGTTTTATCGGGAAATACGTGTTCGCGGGAGCGCCGGCATGGATGAACAATCCTTTGATGGAACAAGTGTCAGGGTTTACAGAAAGAGAACTGATGACGAATGTCTTAGAGAGAGTATTCGGTAAATTGAATAATCCCGAAGTACTCGCGTATTTGTTGTTGACCGAAAGAAAATTAGGCAACAAGGGATACACTTACGGGGACATGATGAATGTGATTGACCGGGATGTATTTTTGAATTTCAGCGCGAGCAGGAAAGTGACCTCCTATGCGGCTTTAGTGCAGACGGAATATTTGAAGAGCTTTATAAAGTTGTACACGGAGGCTAAGGTTGAAAAGTATCCAAGTGACCTTTCTTATTATTTGATAGGGAGAATGAGTCAATTGTTGAAATCAATAGAGCGATTGGGACGCACGCACGGTGATGCCGCTACCCGCCAACATTACCGGGGTTTGGGTATCTATTTGAAACGGGCGTTGTTACCGAAAGAACAACCAAGAATACCGATGAAATAAGTTGTACTCTTTCTTAAATTGAAAGTTATGAAGAATATTATACTGACCTTATTTTTTGCGTTGTTTTTTATCGCTTGCACCAAGGATGAAAAGACAACGATTCGATTCGATATCCGGGATTATGACGGGACAGCCCCTCGAGTGATAGTCGGTTCGTCGAACCAAGGTGTAGAGATTGAGCATGCCACCGGGAAAGGATTCATCGAGTTGGAGCTGAAAGAGCCTGCTTACGCAAAAATTACCGTGCGGAAATACGATTCGAAGTTGTGTTTCTTGGAGCCGGGAAAGGAATTGACCTTGGCGTATAGCCAGAAAAAAGGAGAGAAAGAGATTGTGTACGGGGGAACCTTGGGCGAGGAAAATCAATTCTTGAATCAAGTGAAGTTTTATGACGGGGTGTGCGTTGATTATAAAAATCACAACGTACAAGTAATTGCCCGGAGAGCGGATTCGGTATTGGCTGTCAACAAAGCGAAACTGGAAAAAACGTCCTATTCTGCCACTTTCAAAGCGTGGGAAGGAAAGCGTTTGCAAGTGGAAACGTGGTTCCCAGTGTTGCGTACGCGGGAACTGGATACAGCCGTGTATTTACAGACGATACGTCAATGTTTCGTGGAGGATTCGACTTATTTGTCTTTACCGAATTACCGGGAGTTCTTGGAGCAATACGTCCGGACGTTGGTGCGGTTGGGGCACGGAACGAAGTCAACCTTGGAAGGGGAGGATTGGGCAGATGCCCGCTTGAAAATGATTTTCGATAATTTCCAAGAACCGGCTATCGTGGGCTACTTGGTGGATGTCACCTTGTTTCACTTTGCCGAGCGGGGTATCGAGCGTTATGAAAAGATTTATAATCAACACGTGAAAGATGCGGCTCGTTTGGCACTTTATGCCGAGGCATGCAAGAAAGCGGACCGGATTGCTCCCGGGCAACCTTGTCCCGATTTCAGTTTCGCGGACAACACGGGGAAGACGGTGACTTTGGCTGATTTGAAAGGGAAATTCGTCTATATCGATATGTGGGCAACGTGGTGCGGACCGTGTAAAGGAGAGATGCCCAGCTTGTTGGAATTGGAGAAGCGTTTCGAGGGGAAAGATATTCTGTTCGTGAGTCTTTCCATCGACAAGAATAAAGATATTGAATTGTGGAAACAGACTATCGAGAAAATGGGATTGGGTGGTATCCAGTTGCACTTGGGAGAGAATTGGGATTGGTTGAAGATATTTATGCCAGCTTCGATGTCTGTACCCCGTTTCGTCTTGTTAGACCGGGAGGGGAAATTCATTGATGCCAATATGACCCGTCCTTCCGATAAAGCGACGGCAGAGAGATTGGAAGCATTATTATAAACCGATAAAATTAATGTATATGAAAAAGATTTTATGGATGCTATTATTAACGGTAAGTTGCACGGGATTCGTTCGTGCGCAAGAGAGTGAAGGGATTCAATTTTTTCACGGGACTTGGGAAGAAGCCTTGCAACAGGCGAAGAAAGAGGGAAAGATGATATTCATCGATTGCTATGCCGATTGGTGCGGACCATGTTTCAATATGATGAAGACCATTTTCCCGTTGAAAGAGGTGGGCGATTATTTTAATCGTCACTTTATCAACTTGAAATGTAACATGGAAAGAGGGGAAGAGGGAATAGCGTTAAAGAAACGTTTTGATGTGGCTGCCTATCCGACGTTTCTGTTTGTCACGAGTGAAGGATACGTGGCTCACCGTAGCTCGGGGGCAATGAAATCGGATGCTTTTATCGCTTTGGCTGAGAAGGCGGTAGCTATCGGTCACAACGGTTACGAGGAACGTTTTGCCAAGGGTGAGCGGGACGAGGCTTTTCTGAAAGAATATGTACATGAAATGCTTTCCTTGCATAGTGCTGATGGAGTGGAAAATCTGTTGAACACACTTTACAAGGAACAAGGAAGTAAAGTGCTACGGGATAAAGATTATTGGGATGCTTTTGTTTGCTGTGCGGCGGATATCAATGCTCCTCTGTCACTTGCTTTCGTGAAAGAATACAAGAAATTGTACAAGGTACATGGAGAATACGCTGTACTTCAAAAAATCCGTAACCTGTATGCGAGTATAAGGTGTGCGTTACAGTTATACGATACCCAAGGGCGAAAAGAGGTGGTAAACGAGGAGAGAAAACAAGCCTATTTCGACCTGATAAAAGAACGTAAATTACCGGATTACAAAATGTTGCAACAGGAGGTGGATTATATCATCTTGCTTCGTGCCGGTAAATATGAAGAGGCTTACGCGTTGGGCGAGCAGAGTCTGGCAAAAGCGGATGCCCGTGGATTATGTAATTGGGCGACCTTGGGAGAACGCATGGTACGGCAAAATAAAGAAGTGCGCTTGAAAATGGCCGCTTGGGTAAAACGGGCTTTGGAATTACAGCCTAATGCCGAGATTGAAGAGGAGGGAAAAAGTGTGTTGCACGATTTGGAAACATTGGATAGACCGTTTAACGGTGGGAAAGGTAGTAAAGGAAGAAGTACAATACCCATGCGGGGATATCGTCGATAGAATCTAAAATCATTGAAAATGAGGTTATACAATCTATTGATATACTCGTTTTGCTTTCTGTTGTCCGGCACGGTACTCGGGCAACAGAAAGCAAATTATAAACTGGCGGACAAGTACTTGGTTTCCAAGATGGGAGGCGTCGTTTTCTCCCGGGAGGTGAAACCGAATTACCTGCCGGATAGCGAGCAATTCTGGTACTCGTACAAAACGAGTCGGGGGAATAATTATTACATCGTGAACCCGAAAAGCAAGAAACAACAATTGTTGTTCGACAGCGAGGATATGGCTGCTCGGGTCAGTGAAATCACGAACAAGACATTTAACACGAGAGATTTGAATATCACGCCGAACTTTGCCGAGGATGGTAAGAGTTTTTCTTTCATGGTTCAAGGCGTCACTATCAAGTATGACCGGGTATCGGGACAATGTTCCGAGCTTCCTCGTCCCGAGGTGAAATCGACTGATAGAAAGGTGTACAACCGCTTGGCATTGATGTATTCATACGCCCCGGACAGCTCGTACGCGGTGTTTTCCCGGGGACATAACATCTGGCTGCGGAAAGGCGATGAACCGGATTCTTTGGCTCGGCGTATCACGGATGACGGGATGGAGAATTTCTCTTACTCGGACAATGAAGTGGGGGAGGCAGTGGATATTTTCACCGCGAAAGCCCGTTGGCTGAAAGGTACTCGCCGTTTGTTCGTGATACGGGAAGATAATCGGGGCATTGGCACTTTGCTTGTGGTTTCTTCCGCGGGGGGAGGACGCCCTCGCCTTGTGACACCTGTCAGCGGCAGTGGAAAATACACGATGCCGGGTGACAAGAAGGTGACACAATACGAGCTTTCCTTGATAGACGCGGAAACGGGAAAGGTCACGAAAGTAGCCCTAGAGAAGTGGAAAGACCAGAAAGTGAAATTATTATACGTTTCCAAAGATAGCCGCTACCTGTACGTGCAGCGCACACGCCGGACGTGCGACGAGTTGGATATTTGCAAGGTGAACACGGAAACGGGAGAGGTAACCGTGGTGCTGAACGAGGTGTGCAAACCTTATTTCAGCGACCGCTATCAATCGATTACCTTCCTGAATGGTGACCGGGAATTTATCTGGTGGTCGGAGCGTACCGGGTGGGGACACTATTACCTGTACTCTGCTGACGGACAGTACCGCGGGGCAATCACTTCCGGTAACTGGATGGCAGAGAAAATCGTCCGCCTCGACACGAATCGCCGGGAGCTTTATGTCACGGGACACGGGCGGGAGAAAGGCATGAATCCTTATTACGCTTGTCTTTATAAAGCCGTTTTAGACGGAAACGGTCGGGTGGAACTGTTGACACCGGAGGATGCTAACCATAACGTGGTCATGAGTCCGTCCGGGAATTACTTCGTGGACAATTATTCAAGGGTGGATTTGGCACCTCGTTCCGTGTTGCGGGATAAAAACGGTAAATTGATTTGCGATTTGGCGGAAGCGGATTTGAGCGCGCTCTATGCCATGGGATGGAAAATGCCGGAGCGATTCACGGTGAAAGCCGCCGATGGCGTGACGGACCTTTACGGGGTGATGTGGAAGCCTTTCGATTTTGATTCCACCCGTCACTACCCGATTATCTCGTACGTTTATCCCGGTCCCCAGCAGGAGGCAATGGATTTGAATTTCACGGCAACAGGTAATCACAACGCGGCATTGGCGCAAGTCGGTTTCATCGTCGTGAACATGGGACACCGGGGTGGCAGTCCCCTGCGGGACAAGTATTACCGTACTTACGGGTACGGGAATCTTCGGGATTACGCGTTGGCAGACGACAAGCACGGGTTGGAGCAATTGGCTGCCCGTCACTCGTTTATAGATATCAATCGGGTGGGCATATTCGGTCATTCCGGCGGTGGCTTTATGTCCGCCGCAGCGATTTGCACTTATCCCGAGTTTTACAAGGCGGCGGTAGCCTCTTCCGGTAATCACGACAACAACATGTACAATCAGGCGTGGGGAGAAACTTTCCACGGGGTAACCCAGACCGTGAAAGGGAAAGATACCGTGTTTACTTGTAAAGTACCGACCAACATGGAATTGGTCAAAAATCTGAAAGGGCATCTCTTGGTGGTAACAGGGGACGAGGACGACAACGTGCATCCCGGTCATACCTTGCGTCTGGTAGATGCTTTGTTGAAAGCCGGAAAGAATTTCGATATGTACGTCTTGCCCGGGCAGAAACACTTGTACCGGGGAGCGGCGGACCTCTTCTGGCGCCGTAAAATATGGTTCCATTTTGCGAAACACCTTTTGGGGGATTACTCTTCCGAGAATTTTACCGAGATGGACGAGTATAACCAGTAAAATAGCAACGAGATGATTAATAAAACTGTTTTTATGTTTGTGTTTACGATGCTTCTGGTGGGATGTCAATCCCGCCGGACCGTCGTATCCTTCACTTCTCCGGACGTGGAATTGCCGGAAGCATCATTAAGTATTGGAAATCAGGAATGGAAGGCGGTGAGAGATACAGCGAATACCATTCGGTTCGAGTTGGAGAATGTGCCCTCGGGTTACGCGCTCCTGCGCTTCGGGCGCACCGGTAAAATGATATTCGTGGAACGGGGACAAGATTTGACCGTCCGTTTTACCCGTCATGTGCAACCCGGGGTTTCCCGTTATTCATTCGAGGGCGGAGGTGCACGGGAAAATCAATATATGGAAGAACAGACAAGACCTAATATGCGTGTTATGAATAACTTGTCTGAGGATGACGGGGTTATTCGCTTGTTGGACGACACGGTACGTCAGCGGGTGGAGGCTTTGCAGGCTCTTGCCCTTTCTCCCGATTTTATCCGCTTGGAGAGCGAGCGCCAGCGTTATAATGTCCTGCGTTCCTTTTCTGTTTACAAGAAATGGGGGAATGCTCTTTATCCTTATTTGAAAGAGCAATTAAAGGAAAACCCGGAACTTCTCGTGACCGAGGATTATCAAGCCTTTTTATTGGATGGTTTGTATGCTATCGGTGGTGAAGGACAAACTACCCCCTATGGCTATGCTAAAGGACAGTTGGAATATATCGTGCAAAATATTCAAGATACGGCGGTAGCCGATTTTGCGCTAAATTCCGTTTTATCGAGATACATGGAAAGAAGAGGGGTGGAATCGATAGACGGGTTAATGGACATGTTCCGGCAGAAGGTACATTCTCCCCGGGTAAGGCAAGCCGTCGAGGAGTTATACGTGAAATGGAATCGGGTGGCGAAAGGACAATCCATACCCGAGTTTACTTTTCTGGATATTGATGATAAGGAAGTTGCGCTATCAGAATTCAAGGGCAAGTACGTGTATATCGATTGTTGGGCAACGTGGTGCGGTCCTTGCAAGCAACAATTGCCGGCATTGAAACAGTTGGAACACAAGTATAAAGGAAAAGACATCGTTTTTGTCAGCATATCCAGCGATAGCGATAGTAATAAATGGAAAAACATGGTGAAAGAACAAAAGCTCGGTGGTGTACAGCTCATCAAGACAGTTCCCACGTATTCCGAGTTTTCCGACCTTTTCATGATAAACGCCATTCCTCGCTTTATTATCCTTGATAAAGAGGGTAAAGTGTTTGACGCGAACGTTACCCGACCTTCCGACCCCGCCACGGTGGAATTGTTGGACGGCTTGTTGTTGTAAGAATAACGGTTATATGGAAGGAGCATTTCTGCTGAAATAGGCTCCTTCACTCGTTTTTCTCTCGTTGTTCAGACGCTGTTGAGATACTGCCGATAGAGTGAACAACGGTAGTGTGAGAATTGTAGGACATTACACGGGGAGGTATCAAACCTAAATGGTTACGCTATTCTAGAGTTACTCTTGCTTAACCTTAAAAGTACAACACTTTCGCCTCACGAACGTATCATAAACGCACGTCGTCGTCCATGATACGTTCATGCTTCGAAGATGATACGTTCATGGTCTAGGGAAGCGTGGGAGAAGGTTCCCTGTAAAGGATGCGCGGGAGTAGCCCGATGGCGTCTTCTTTATCTCGCTATGTCGATTTTGGTCTTCATGTTTTTGATTTTCTCGTTTCGAACGCGGGAGAGTAGTTGACGGATATTGCCTCGCCGTACGGCGACAAAGGAGTGATAATCTTTGACTTCTATTTTACCGATGTCCTCTTTTTTAAGTTGTCCTTTCTGGCAGAGGAAGCCTACGATATCCATTTTGTTCACTTTGTCTTTTTTGCCTTTCCCGATGTATAGGGTTGTCCAGCGGGGAGTTGCGGGAGAAGAATTTTTTCCTGTCAGGGAGAATGTTTCCGGTGCTTCCGTCAGGTATTCCGGTAGTTCGTCTTCGTCGTCGAACAGGAGAAAGGCGGTACCGGAGGCGTTCATGCGTGCCGTTCTGCCGTTGCGATGTATGAAAGCGTCCTCTTTTTTGGGCAGGTGGTAGTGGATAATGTATTTTATTTCCGGGATATCCAAGCCGCGGGATGCCAAATCGGTGGATATGAATATGTTCGTGCTTCCGTTGCGGAATTTGCATAGAGCCCGTTCCCGTTCGTCCTGTTCCATTCCCCCGTGAAAGAATTGATTGTCCACTTCCCGCTCCCACAAGTAATCGCTGACTTCCTCTGCCCGTTCCCGGAAGTTACAAAATATAAGAACGGGTGCTTCGTCCAGTTCGCAGAGTAATTGGTATAGCGTGTCGAGTTTGCTCTCTCCTCGCGAATAGACCGATTTGACGGTCAAATCGGGAGCCGCGTTATGCTGGAAATCCAACGTGCAAGGAGAAACGACTCCCGTGAAAGCCGGAATGTCGACCACGTTTGTGGCGGAAGTGAGAACCCGTTTATGGAGGTTCGGGAGGTATGAAAATATACGTTCCATTTCACAGAGGAAACCGAATTCCAACGATTTGTCAAATTCATCCAGTATGATGGTGGAAACGGTACTGATATTTATTGTTCCGTGTTCGATGTGGTCGAGAATACGCCCCGGGGTTCCGATAAGTAAAGCGGGAGCGTGGGCAAGACTTCTGGTTTCCACGTTGATGTCATGACCGCCATAGCAACAAACCACTCTTAGACCGCTTTTCAAGGAGCGGAAAACGTTTTCTATCTGCATGGCGAGTTCCCGTGCCGGGGTGAGAATCAAGGCTTGTATATCGTTTTTTTCAGTGTCTAATGACTCTATCAAGGGAAGTAGAAACGCGAGCGTTTTACCCGAGCCGGTAGGAGAGAGCAGGATGATATTATCTGATTGCTTGTAGGCTCTCAAGGATGCTTCCTGCATCTCGTTCAAAGAGGTGATTCCGATATTTTCGAGTAGTTCTTGAGTATTCATGATTAAAAGTTCAATAAAAAAACTCCCTCCCGGCTTCGCCGTATTGAGTTATCGCTCGAACTGGCTCTCGCTCGGTAACGGGGAAACAAGTTTCCCCACTACTCTCGCTTACTCGCCAGTTTCCCTCTATAAACAGAGGGAGAGCTTAGTTACTCACCATCTTTGGCTAAAATTACCAGCTCTTCCTCTGTTTATAGAGGAGGTGGCGGCGAAGCCGACGGAGGAGTTTGCATTTTCAATTTTCAATTCTCCATTTTCAATTTCTTCTTGACTCTTGGACGGTCGAAGACTATTTTGGCTTGTTTGTAGCCTTCTTCCATGATGTCCTCGACGTTGTTGAGGTCGAACATGCTGAAACGGCTGATATGCCGGGGAACGATGACGATATCACAGAGTTGGGTGTCGATACTCATGTTAGACAGGATACCCATGTGAAACGAACGTTCGGCAAGATGCACGATGCTTTTGATGTGGTTGCTGGGTTCCAACGGGTCGATATGCACCCCGATGACGATGTCGCAAAGGTCACGAATAGGGCGTACGGGAAAATTCATAAAAACACCCCCGTCGGAATACAGGTGGTTGTCAATATTGACGGGTACGAACACGATAGGTATGGAACAGGATGCCAATACACGGGGTACAAGCTCGCCACTGTTGAAGTGCGTGGGTATTCCCAAGTTCATGTTCGTGGCAGTGACGACCAGCGGTATTTGCAGGTCTTCAAATGTTTTTGCTTGAATAAATTCGGATAATCGTTTTCCCATCCCGTTCATGTTCATTATCCCGGTTTTAGACACGAGAGGACGGGCAAAGTCGAGAAGTTTTTTCCCCTTGAAAAAATCCACGCCTTCCTCTGCCGTGTGCCCGGAAGCGAACATGACGCCCGCTATTGCTCCCGCACTGGTTCCGGATATGATGTCCGGTTTGATTCCTAACTCCTGCATTGCCTTGAACACTCCCAGATGGGCGAATCCTCGGGCTCCTCCTCCGCTTAATGCCAAACCGATATGGAATGGACGTTTTTCTTGATTCATTGAGTTTGTAAAGTTTATAAGGTTTATAAAGTCCGTAAGGTCTATAAAGTCCATAAGGTCAAAAGTCCATGGACCCCTGCGGGGCGCTTTGTTTACGGCAACCGTGGTTGCCGTAAAACTCAGTCCGAAGGACACCCGTGACCTTATGGACTTTTGACCTTACGGACTTTATGGACTAAAAAAAGGGGCTATCGCCCCTTTTTATTATTTTACAGTAGCCATGTGAGCGATTAACTCGAGTACTTTGTTCGAGTAACCCCATTCGTTGTCGTACCAAGATACGAGTTTCACGAAATTGGAGTTCAATGCGATACCTGCTTTCGCGTCGAAAATAGAAGTGCGGGCATCTCCCAAGAAATCTGATGATACTACTTCTTCTTCGGTGTAGCCGAGGATTCCTTTCAATTCGTTTTCAGAAGCATCTTTCATCGCTGCTTTGATTTCGTCATAGGTAGCTGCTTTTTCCAGACGGCAGGTCAGGTCAACCACGGATACGTCCAACGTCGGAACGCGGAATGACATACCGGTTAATTTGCCGTTCAATTCCGGGATTACTTTACCCACGGCTTTCGCTGCCCCGGTAGAAGACGGGATGATGTTTCCTGCTGCCGCGCGTCCGCCTCTCCAGTCTTTCATGGAAGGACCGTCAACTGTTTTTTGGGTAGCGGTCGTGGCGTGTACGGTAGTCATCAAACCTTCAACGATACCGAATTTGTCATGAAGTACTTTAGCCAACGGAGCCAAGCAGTTCGTGGTACAAGAAGCGTTGGAAACGATAGCTTGTCCCGCGTATGACTTGTTGTTTACTCCCATGACGAACATCGGGGTGTCGTCTTTTGACGGGGCGGACATAACCACGCGTTTAGCACCTGCTTTCAAGTGAGCTTCCGCTTTTTCTTTCGTTAAGAAAAGTCCGGTAGACTCTACCACGTATTCCGCGCCTACTTCATTCCATTTCAAATCTTCCGGGTTTCTTTCAGCCGTAACGCGGATAGCGTGTCCGTTCACCACGAGTTTGCCGTCTTTAGCCTCAACGGTTCCGTTGAAACGACCGTGCATGGTGTCATATTTCAACATATAAACCATGTAATCGACGTCGATCAGGTCATTAATACCCACGATTTCAATATCGTTTCTCGTCATTGCAGCACGGAAAACCAGACGACCGATGCGTCCGAATCCGTTGATACCAACTTTAATCTTTGACATTTTTCTTTTATTATTTGATTAATAATGATGTTAACTCTCTCGTTTAATGTCGTAAACTCACACAAAAGTATGGATAAAAAAATGAAAAACAAAAAACTTTTAGATTAGTTATACGCGAACGTTTTTTTTGTGAAAAAAGTTTGCGCAAACGTTTTAGATTTGTATCTTTGTCCCTGCAATGAAAGGAAATGTTTTTTGCTTTTATAAGTGTAGTAAATTTATTGTTAGTGTGTTAAAAAAAAGAGGCTTATGCCTCTTTTTTTTAGTTTATAAGGTTTGTAAAGTTCATAAGGTTCATAAGGTTTTGTGTCTACGGCAGCGTGGGCTGCCGTTAAACTCTGTCCGAAGGACACCTGTTACTTTATAAACTTTATGAACTCATTTGGTATCCCTTTTTACAGTCAGTACCCTTTTCGTTGCGGGAGAGACTTTGTACCGGTCGTCGATGCGGTGGCCTACTACCCAGATAATGTCTTTGCCGGATTGGAGGATGAGGCATTCTTTTTTCTGTTTGGCACTGAATTTCAGGTCAGTGAAGAAGTCACTCAGTTTTTTCTTGCTGCGTTTCATGCCGAGAGGACAGAACCAATCGCCTGTTGACCAGTGGCGTAAGACTAGGGGATATGTGATTTTGTCGAGGTCGAAGCATCCGATTTCGGAATCTTGTGGGACTTGGAATGAATCGTCAATCTCTTGTTCCCCGAGCGTGAAAGTGTAATCGTCGAGGTGATATTCCCCGCTGTCTGCCAGAAGCGTGCGTTCTTCTTCTTTTTCCAGAATGTTGAAAAGCCGCCAGTACACTCTGCCTTTCGTGAGCAGGTATTCTCCCGCTTCGAATTGCTTGCCGGGGATGGCTTCGTTGCTATGGAGTATATCTTCTATTTGGGTGGCGTTGAACCCGTAAGGTCTTAGAAATTCGAACAGGAACGTGTAGGGGGCGGGCGATGCCATTGTCTTTTGGATGTCAATAAGTATTTCGCCGTTTTCTTCACTGACGATGTTTGCTTTCAGGCAGTCGATGCCGTACTTGTAGATTTGTTCCACCTCTTTCAGCGTGTTGCAATTTTCCTGCACGGTGTTGAGGAAGGAAGGATTGATTTCCTTGCAGACGGGAATAATCAGGTGGCGGATTTTATTCCGCACGTAATCGAGGGAATTGTTCGTCGAGTCGGTACGGTAACCGAGCTGGTTTTGCTCTATGTACGCGATAATCTCTTCCCGCGAGCGGGACAGGAGAGGACGCAGTATTTTATCCTTGACGGGACGAATACCCGTTAATCCTTTTATTCCGGTTCCGCGGCATATATTAATGAAGAGTGTTTCTGCCAAATCGTCGGCATGGTGTCCCACGACGATGTAATCCATTTTTTTCTTCAGCCGCATTTCCTCGAACCACGCGTAGCGTAATTCCCGTGCCGCCATTTCTATGCTGATGCCTTTTTTCTGGGCGTATTCCCGCGTTTCAAAACGTTTCACGCTCATGGGAATCCCGTAAGTTTCACAAAAGCGTTTCACGAATTGCTCGTCCATATTGGATTCCTTGCCCCGGAGATTGAAATTGCAGTGCAAGGCGTGTATTCTTAAATTCAAGTACTTGAACGCGTGAAGCAGTGTGATGGAATCGGCACCACCGCTGACGGTGATGATGAATCCCGCTTTTTCATCAATATCATGTTCCTTCAGGAATTTTTTTATCGTGTCCAACATAACCTTTCCATTTAATGATTCCCCTAAAATTAGCCATTTTTCCCGACATTCAAATAACGAGGGCGGATTTTTTTCTTGCATGGCAAGTTTTTTACCAGAAACGTTGTTTGCCGTCCTGTATGGTGAAAACGCGTTCTTCTTTGCCAGTTGTGTGGTTTTGAAGCCAATAGACCGCGTTGGAAGGAACCGCGTCAAACTCGATTTCATATCCCTCGGCTATTTTGCTGCCAAGCGATTGCCAACCGTCCCGGTCAAAGTAAAAAAGTTCGTACTCGTTGCCGGGATAGATGCCGTTCGCGTCGTTCCGGGGCAAGTAATGCATTTCCGAGATACTGACGGGTTCGCCGAAATCAATCATGAACTGTCGGGAAAGACGCCCGTAGCTGAGGGCGTTACCGTCAAAGATGTTGTCTGTCCTTGAACTTTCGCCGATCGGATCGATGCCTTTTCCCCGGATGACATTCCCCTTATTATCCTTGAAGGTCCACTCGGAGAGTTCTGCCATTTTCGTGTGGTCGAACAGCCAGTAACGGTATTTTTGTGTCGTGTCCACGGGAACGATTACCGGGTACATGTTAGGGTTCCGGTCTACGCTATACACGAGTCGGGAAGTTTTGAACGAGGCATCGTTGGAACATCTGAAATTAGCTCCGACGAGCGCGTTGCCATGATATACCTTATTACTGTGTAACGGGTATTTTCGGGTGAGTTTTACGGTCTGCAAGTGTGCTTTGTCCGGTTGTAAAGAGGTGGTTGTGCCATTTGCGCGGAGAATGAAAGGATAAGAAAAGTTCTTCTGGAGATCGTTTTCAAAATGGACGGGGAAATAAATGATGTTTCGCCCGAGATCACGGAAGACCGCCTTATTTCGTTTTACTTTACCCCAATCAACGATGCGCAGTTGGCGATCGTTGAAAATGGCGAGATAGGCGTGGTGTATCGAATGGCGGCGACCGGGAATATCCGCTTTCACGGTCACGTCGGATGTCGCTTGATATTTACGGGTAACATCCCGGTTAAACGGGTCGCGGAAAAAAGGTGGAATGTATTCATCCCCTTCGGGTTTCGGAATTTCATTCACGGCGTAAGTGCGACGGAATACTTTCGGGGCGTTTTTGGTTTCCAGTTGCCCGTGCAATATATCCAGTTTCTTGGGATCGATGACTACCGTCCACTCGTGAAAACCGTTCATGTCCGCCCAGCAAGGCACGTGGTCAATGGCTGCGGGAATACCCGCCATGCGGAATGCCAGTAATTCCAGTCGGCTGGTAAATACACATTCCGAGATGGTGAATGGAATGTTTGCCACGGAACCCGTGTTGGTTTTGTAGGACAAGGTATGGTCGCTGACTTGTTTGCTGATGTTGTAGACGGAGAATTTGCGGTCGTCGAAGTATTGTATAGCTTCCCGTATGTATTTTTCCTGTTCCGGGGCAAGTGAATCCCGCCAGTAATCCAACGTTTCGTTGCCGATACGATAGGGAAGAAGGTATTCCAGAAAGTCCTTGAAAGATATTCCTTCCAGCCACGGGCGGGTAGTCCATTGTTCAAATGCTTTGTCTATATTATATATAAGGTAATCCGCTTGCACGTGCTTGATGTCCGCTTCTATTTGTAGTTGCTGGCGTGAACGTGAGTAACGGGCGGGTTGCATGAGAATCACTTTTTTTAACAGGTAATCTTGTATCGTCGTGTCGACTATTTGCTTGAAATCCTGAAGAAATTGCCCGCTATAAGAGAAATGTTCCGGCATGTTTTCTATAAGAAATAGGGCTGCTTGCAGTTTTAGACTGTCTTCGGGATTTTGGGAATAGTGTTTCAGTACTTTTTCCAGTTCCGCCCGGTTGGCTTCACTGGCTTGCAAAGCATACTCCAAGTGCGGGGATGTATCCCGGCAAGAACAAAATATGATACAAGAAAGAGTTGTAATCAAGCAGATATATTTCATTATCAAAACGGTTTTCTTAATTATGAGGCAAAAGTAGGTATAATTTGAGGAATATCATTAAAGGTTCGTTTATTGACGCTCAAAAATAGTAATAATCACACACAAATACCAAAATTAGTGTTTTTTTATTTCTTGCTTATTATCATGGTAATACGGGAATAATTACAACGATACGGATAATCTTGGATTCTCTCGAAACAGACTATTAATAAACGAAGGTTTATTTCCATTCCGCTGCTAGATGGCGGAAGGCTTGAAATTCACGTGGGATTGGTACATATGACAGAGGATAGAGATAAGATAATTGCACGGTTATATTGCAAATTGAAACCTGAATTGCGTGTCTACGCTGCCCGATATTGTCCGGAAGAAGCGGAGGATATCGTTCATCAGGCATTCGTGAACGGGTATGCCCGTATTGTGGCCGAACGGAATGAGGCGGAACAGCGTTCGTATCTTTATTCCACGGTGAAGAACCTGTGCCTTAATTTCCTGCGTAACGTTCGTCCCGTTTACACGGAAACACCGCCGGAGTTGATGACTGAGTTCGCGGTTATCGATACGCATGACTACATGTACGAGTTGATCGCCCGTTTACCCAAGAAAGAACGGCGGATTCTTGAATTGGCCTTACAGGGATATTCCACGAAAGAGATTGCAGAACAGATTGATATGGAGTACAACACGGTACGGCATTATAAAAAGGAAGCCTACGCTAAAATTCGTCAGGCATTGAAAAATGAAATTTGATTTTATTTTTGTCCGAAAAGAGATTGCTGCTTGATATTTTGCTATTTTTGTGACGTTAGGTGTTTGTTTACTAAGAATTAAAAATGATATAAAGTGGATAGCAAGGATCGGTTTAGTGATGCTCGTGTCCCCGAGTTGATGAAGAAAGCCCGGATGGGTTGGTGGGAGGCGGATTTTAAAAGACAATGCTACGTGTGTTCCGAGTTCATTCGTGATTTGTTTGGCTTGGGAGAAGACGGCGTTATCAGTTTCGAGGATTTTCGGGGTTTCATTCGGGAGGATTACCGTTTGCGCACGGTAAATGAATTTGTTTTCGGTAAAACTCAGAACGTGTATGATCAAGTGTACCCGGTGGAAATTCACGGTGAAATTATCTGGCTTCGGGTTAAACTGTGTACCAAGGAGGTGGATGAAGAGGGGGGCATGAGAACTTTTGGCTTCATGGAATGTCTGGATGTACCGGAAAGTATGGACACGAGTACTACTGCCTTGCAACGGGTGAATAACCTGTTTGTGCAGCAAAACAGTATATCCCGTTCTTTATTATCCTTGTTGCGTTCGGACGACTTGAGCGGTGTCGTGAACAAGATTCTGGGAGATATCATGCAATATTACCCGGAGGGATGTACCTATATCATAGAGTACGATTGGGAAAAGAAAACACAGACTTGCAGTTACGAGGCGGGAAGTTACAAGTCTTTCAAGAAAAAAGATTACATGGAGGATTTCCCCATGTGTGAAATACCTTGGTGGACGGAGCAACTGGCACAAAAAGCATCCCCTATTATTTTGACAAACTTGGACGAATTGCCGGAAGAAGCTACAGCTGAGAAAACGCGTCTCATGGAACAAGGGGTGAAATCTTGCATGGTTGTCCCGATGATATCCAGAAACGGGGTGTCCGGGTACGCGGGTGTGGATATATTGGATAAACCCCACGTGTGGAGAAACGAGGATTACCAGTGGTTTGCCTCTTTGGTAAATATCGTGGGTATTTGCATGGAGTTCCGGAAGTCCGAGATTAAAGCTCAGGTGGAGAAAGAATACTTGGATAATCTATATCGCCATATGCCGGTGGGATACGTGCGGATGCGAATGGTGTACGATGAACAAGGGCGGGTGAAAGATTATCGCTTTATAGACTCTAATAATATGGCCCGTTACTTGTACAATCTCAAAGACGAGCGATGGATCGGCAGACTGGCAAGTGAAGTGGACGAAGAAGATATACAAGAGCATATAGCTGACTTGGAAAGCGTGGTGAAAGGAGAAGGTCCGAGAGAGATAAATTACTACCGGTCGGGAGTCGATAAATATTTTCATTCCGTGATGTATTCTCCTTGCAAGGATGAAGTGGTGCTGATGTTCTCCGACATGACAGATACTTTCAAGGCTCACGAGGCGTTGGACCGGAGTGAACGGTTATTACGGAACATATACAAGAATATTCCCGTGGCTATCGAATTGTACAACAGAAACGGGATTCTCGAGGACGTGAATGACAAAGACTTGGAAATATTCGGTTTGGACTCGAAAGAAGCTGTTCTAGGCATTAACCTGTTTAAAAATCCGATGGTTCCCGAGGAGGTGAAAGATAAATTGAGGAGAAGGGAAAGTGCCGATTTTTCGATAGATTACGACTTTTCCAAAATTGGTGAAATGTATCAAACTTCCAAGACAGGTATCCTCAATTTATTGACGCGAGTAACCACGCTTTATGATGCCGCGGGTAACTTGACAAATTATCTTTTGATTAGCGTGGATCGGACGGAAGCGACAAAAGCGTATAACCAGATCAAAGAATTTAAAGATTTCTTCACGTTGGTCGGTGATTATGCCAAGGTAGGATACGCCCATTTCAACGTGTTGACAAGAGAGGGGTATGCGTTGGATAGCTGGTACCGGAACGTGGGAGAGGAACGAGGAACCTCGTTACAGCAGATTATTCGGGTACACGGTCATTTCCACCCGGAAGATCGTGCCGTGGTACTTGATTTCTGGGATAAAGTGATACGGGGCGAAATGTCGTACATCCGTAAAGATGTCAGGGTATTAAGGGAAGACGGCAGTTACACGTGGACTTGCGTGAACGTGCTTGTGCGGGATTATCGTCCACAAGACGGTATGATCGAGATGATATGCATCAATTACGATATCACGGATTTGAAGGAAACCGAGATGAAATTGATTAAGGCAAGGGATCGGGCGGAAGAGTCTGATCGGTTGAAATCTGCTTTCCTCGCGAACATGAGTCACGAGATTCGTACCCCGTTGAATGCTATCGTCGGGTTCTCCAATTTGCTGGCTTACGCGCAGGATGAGTCGGAAAAGCAACAGTATATCAGTATCGTGGAGGAGAACAATGAACTGCTTCTGCAATTGATTTCCGATATATTGGATTTGTCCAAGATAGAAGCGGGTACTTTCGAGATGGTGTGCGGTGATATCGAGATAAATCCCTTGTGCGAGGACGTGGTGGCTTCCCTGCAAGTCAAGGTTCCGGCGGGTGTTGTACTCCGTTTTGAGCCTTGTCCGGAGAATTGTCATATATATAGTGATAAGAATCGTATTCACCAGATTATATCCAATTTCGTGAATAATGCTTTTAAGTTCACCTCTTCGGGCGAGATCGTGGTCAGTTGCCGGAGAATAGGCAAAGAGATAGAGTTTGCCGTTCGGGATACGGGAATTGGTATTGAACCGGAAAAACAGAAAAACATATTCGATCGTTTCGTGAAGTTGAACACCTTTGTTCACGGCACTGGATTGGGACTTTCTATTTGCAAGAGTATTGTCGAGCAATTGGGCGGTCGCATCGGGGTGGAATCGGAACCGGGCAAAGGTTCCCGTTTCTGGTTTACTCATGCAGTAAGTCAATAAAAATGCGTACTTTTTAGAAAATCTAGTATCCCCGCGGAAAGCCGGGAGCAAGTAGCTATGTCTGCTATGATACTGACTTGCCCGTGTTTACCTGTTATATGCCAAGGGGAACGCTTCCCGTTTAATCTTTTCGTTTTTTCGTGTTATTAGTTAATGTGTGTTAAAAGTGGCGTTTTTGTTCATACATTTTTCTTTCTGATGTGTATCATGTTTAGAAAGACGAAATAGATAATGGAAGAACTGAAGAAATTAATAACAAAAGATATTTTTGATTGCTTGTCGGGGGAAGATGCCCGGCGGTTGGAGGAGATACGGGCAAGATTGAATATCAGCGACGAGGACTACCGGCAGATGAAAGCGAGAGCAACAAGCCGGGAATTACACGAGCGAATCGTGAACGCGAGGAAACGTCCCCGTCGGTTCATGGTAGTGGCACGTTATGCGGCGATTCTGATATTGCCGTTAGCGATAGCCGTGTATTTCCTGTTAGATAAAGAGAAACAATCTCCCGCGGTAGTTGTGGCACAAGTTGAAAAAACTTTACCGGCACCGGAGCGCAAGCAACCCCGGTTGATTCTGGATGACGGGAAAGTGGTGAATCTGGGTCGTGAGGTCAAGGAGGAACAAATCACGCTTCATGCCGTGAACCGGGGAAACGAATTGGCATACGAGAAGAATCAAGTAGTGGAAGAAGAGGAAACGCTCGTTTACAATACCGTGGAAGTACCTAAAGGCGGTGAATATCATGTTTCTTTGGCTGACGGTACAAGAGTGTGGTTTAACGAGGAAACACGGTTAAGGTTCCCGGTAACCTTCGCCGGGGCAACCCGTGATATTTATTTGGAGAGAGGCGAGATTTACTTGGAGGTGGAGAAGGACGACCGGCATCCTTTTATCGTTCACACGGGAAACGGCGATATCCGGGTGTTGGGTACACATTTTAACGTGAAGGCTTCATCCGGTCGGGTGATTGAAACAACGCTGGTGGAAGGACGGGTGGAAGTGAGCCGTGACGGGACGAGCGTTATATTGAAACCTTTCCAGCAAGCGGTAGCCGGAGACGTGATAAACGTGGTGGACGTCACGGATATGGATGCCATTATCTCGTGGAAAGACAATATGTTTTATTTCCGGGACGTGGAGTTGGAGCAGATATTGGATAAGTTGGCGAATTGGTACGGTTTCAACGTGTTTTACGAGAATCCGGACGCCAAGCGGGAGAAATATTTCGTGAGCATTGACAAATACGCCCAAGTCGATAAGATTTTGGATGTGATTTCAGAAGTCGGTAACGTGAAATTTAAAATAAACGAGAAAACAGTGATTGTGTATAAATAAAGGAAAAGCGAGTGCTACCAACACCCGCTCTGTCCTAATGCCCGAAGAGGCATTAATGTTAAATTCTAATTTACAAATGTATGAAAAAAATGTCTGATTTCTGGGGAAGTCATGTCAAAAAAATTCCCCTCCAAGGTTTGTTATGTCTTTTAGTCTTGTGTTTTAGCTTTCCGCTTTTTGCACAGCAAACGGGAAAAGCGATAGACATTAACGTGAAAGATGCAACCGTGAAAGAAATCTTGGAAATTATCAAGAAGCATGATTATCGTTTGGTGTATTCCACGGCAGTGATTGATGCCTGCAAGAAGAAGGTGACGATGAACTTGAAAAAAGCCACCGTTTCACAAGTGCTTGACGAGGCTTTCAAGGATACGGAGCTGTCTTACAAGGTGGAAGGAAATCTGATCACGATCAAAGAGGTGCAGAAAGATAAGTCAATCGTGGCGAAAGGTGTCGTGAAGGACGAGCAGGGGCAACCTGTTCCCGGAGTTTCCGTGATTATCAAGGGAACCGTGACGGGTACCGCTACTGATGCAAATGGTAATTTTCAGATTAAAGTTTCCGAGAATAGCGTGTTGCTTTTCTCTTTCGTCGGGATGGAGGCAAAATCTGTGCTAGTCGAGTCAGATGCCCCGATAACGGTGGTGATGAAGGAGGTTGTGAATGAAATGGATGAGGTGGTTATTACCGGTTATCAAGTGTTGAAGAAAAGAGAATCGACTTCATCTATTGTCACGTTGAAAGCAGAAGATTTTATAGAGCCTGTAGGTTCTTCACTTGATCAAATGTTACAGGGTAAAGTTCCGGGAATGTCTGTAATGCAAATGACATCAACAGTAGGTGCTGCTCCTAAAATTCGTATTCGTGGTTCGTCTACCGTGATAGGTAATCGTGAACCGGTTTGGGTATTGGATGGAGTTGTCTTGACAGATCCTGTTCCGCTGGATGCAACGGATTTGAATAGTATGGATCAAGTGAATTTAATTGGTAATGCTATTTCTGGGTTAAATCCTGAAGATATTGAGCGTATTGATGTCTTGAAAGATGCTTCTGCAACGGCACTTTACGGGACAAAGGCATCTAACGGTGTGATTGTGATTACGACTAAACGGGGAAAACCGGGTGCTCCGGCTATACGTTACAGTACATCTATGAATTTTGTAGAACGTCCGAGTTATGATGGGTTGTTTATGATGAATTCAAAAGATAGGATTGAAGTGTCGGAAGAAATACATAAACGAGGCTTACAATTTGTCGGATTTTCACCTACTGATGTAGGATATGAGGGTGCTTTGTATCGTTTATGGAATGATCAAATTGATATGAATCAATTCAATAAAGAGGTGAAATCGATGAAAGAATTGAATACGGATTGGTTTGATCTTTTATTCCGTAATTCTTTTAGTCAATCTCATACATTGTCTGTTTCTGGAGGAAGCGAACGAGCTAGCTATTATTTTTCTGCAGGTTATTCCAATCAACGGGGAGCTCAATTGCAAGAACAAGGAGAACGTTTTAGCTTCATGTCAAATATCGATTTTAAAATATCTGACCGTTTTAATGTGTCTGTAGGTTTAAGTGCCAATACTAATACTACGGATCGCCCCACACAGGATTTATTTAATTATGCTTACACAACATCTCGTGCATTGCCTGCATATCACGAAGATGGAAGTCTTTATTTTTACGGAAATTATGGCGTTTCTGTTTTTGGAGATGGGCAAATTGTTTTGGATTATAATGTGTTTAATGAATTGCAGCATTCTGGAAATACACAATCTGTTCGTGGTATTACAACAAATGTTAGTTTAGATTATAAATTTTCAACTTGGTTATCGGCAAATGCTGTATTGTCTTATAATACCAGTTCTGCAAAATCCGAGGTTTATTATGATGAGCAGACTTACCAAGTATCGACATATCGAATGTTGCCATACGGGTATGATAAAAGTCTTATGCGAGATGATTGGTTGTTGGATTTGAGAAATATTCATTGTAAAATACCCTATGGTGGTATTTTGCAGTCGAGTAATGATGTGAATGATTCATTTACAGGACGTTTTTCCGTGAGTATGAATAAGTTGTTTAGGGATGTCCATAGTATATCCTTTACAGCAGGAATTGATATGACAAGTGTAAAATATGAAGGTTATAAACGAGAAGAATGGGGATATTTACCAGAACGAGGAAAGCAATTTGTCACTTTGGAAAATTTAGATGATTGGAAAGCTGCTTCTTTGGCAATGCAAAAAATGAAGCCAGTAATTACTGATAAAACAACGAATAATTTTTCTTATTACGGAACTGCATCCTATAGTTATCGGGGAAAATATGTTGTGAGTGCCAATGTACGGGGAGAAGGTTCGAATAAATTAGGAGAAAATGCTCGTTTTTTGCCGATATGGTCTTTTTCCGGTCGTTGGAATGTGACGGATGAACCTTTTATGGATCCATTGTTGAATGTTATTTCGAGTTTTAATATTCGTTCTTCTTATGGTATTCAAGCTAATGTAACGGATGATCATAATCCGAATTTGATAGCTAGTTTGGGAACGTTGAATTCCAATTCAGAAGAATATGCCTCTACTGTGTTACAGTTGCCTAACCGGGATTTGAAATGGGAGAAAACTTATTCTTTTAATCTAGGTCTTGATTTTAGTTTGTTTAAAGGTGCGCTTTCCGGAGCTTTTGATGTTTATAAAAGAACAAGTAAAGATCAGTTGATGTCGGTCGAGATCACTTCAACTAACGGGGGAAAGATTGTGACTATTAATGGTGGTGATTTAACCAATAAAGGATGGGATCTTTCTTTAGTGGCGACTCCTATCAAAACGAAAAATTTTGAATGGCGTTTGACTTTTAACACGGCTAAAGTATATAATGAAGTTGCTAATGCCGTGGAACGTTCTAGTACCTATGGAGATTATTTAAGTGGTTCAATTGTAAAAAATGGCTACGCTTTGAATTCTTTTTATTCTTATATGTTTGATGGATTGGATGGAAATGGATTACCGAAATTTAAAGGAGTGAAAGATTATGATGAAAATGGAAATGTAGTAATTCAGACCCGTGAACAAGCTTTAGCTTCAGCACTTAAATACAGCGGAAAACGAGAACCGGATGTGTCTGGAGGTTTGTCAATGTCTTTCCGTTATAAAAATTTATCTCTTAACACGATGTTTAATATATCGTTGGGTAATAAAATTCGTTTGAATGATTTGTATGCAGGTGATAATTTTAAATTACCTTATCCCGCACAGAACATGGGATCTGATTTCGTGAATCGTTGGAAAAATCCGGGGGATGAAGAACGTACTAATATTCCTGTTTTATCAGATGAGTTAATCACGATTTATAGCCAAAATCCAGATAATAAGGGGGATTTTATGGTAAATCATTATTCGGAAGTCGGTGCTAATTATTGGCAAATGTATAATAATAGTGACTTACGAGTGGTATCGGGTAATTTTCTACGTTGCCGTTCCATATCCATGTCTTATTCATTACCAACCGATATTGTGCGGAAGTTATATTTGAAATCTTTGTCGGTGAGCTTGGGGGTAACGAATCCGTTTGTTATTAAGCCTAAAGGATTACAGGGGCGAGATCCTGAACAGGTTACATTGGGATCTGGAACTATTCCTCCCCAACACAATTATTCTTTAATGCTAAATGTGACTTTCTAAATTGATAAAATATGAAAATAGGTATATATATATTGCCTCTCGTGTGTTTGTTCGTGGCATGTAGTGATTTTCTGGATTACAAGGATAATGATAAAATTATCCCTTCAGAATTGATCGAGTATAATGAATTAATATATGGAGAATTGATCGATAAAAGTTCTAGTTCTACTTGTTACAACCTTTTAATCATGAGCGATGACGTGGGGAGTTGGGTAAAAGGAAACTCATCAGATGAGCGGATTCGATATAAGAATTGGTATAGTTGGGCGAAAGAAACCCAAATCACGCCAGATGGGGATGAGATGATAGATCCTGCATGGGAATTTTTATATCACAAAATACTAATGTGTAACGTGATTGAAAATGATGTTAGTGTAATAGAAGATGATCTAGAGGGCGTGAAATATCGTTTATTGGGAGAAGTACAAGCTATTCGAGCGATGTCTTACTGGTATTTAGTGAATATGTACGGTGAACCATATCGAAGTGCGGAACAGGCGAAAACAGCCATGGGAGTCCCAGTAAATAAAGAAATTAGTATTCTGGATAAGATATATGAACGGGAATCTTTGTCGACTATATACGAGTTAATTGAAGAAAATTTGAAATCCGCACTAGTTAATTTAGGGAAAGGTGAGCAGAAGAATACGATATTCCGTCCGAATAAAGATATTGTCCGTCTCTTTTTGTCTAGGATTTACTTGGAACAAAAGCGTTATGGAGATGTGATAACGGTTTGCAATGATTTATTGGAGGAAACAAACAAATCTATATTACCTCTTGAGAAAATGACCGGGAATAATTATAGTAATGAACATCCTGTGATATCAAGAGATGGTGGAAATTTATTGTTTTCTTGGTGGAATCGTGATGCTGTTTCTGGTTTTAATAGTAATTCTTATAGCATTGGAAAATATTGTGTCTCTCCTGATTTGAAAAATATGATTAAACAAAATCCTGATGATGTTCGAGGAAATTCTTATGTTTATTGGGATTATGATGGGGCTGTATTATATAAGTTTAGTGAATCAAATTCGAAATGTTACAGAATGTGTTATCGCATAGAAGAAGCGTATTTTAATAGAGCAGAGGCATATATTTATACTGATCAGCGTGATTTGGCTATGCAGGATTTGACTCAAGTTTACAAACAGCGAGTGAAAGGGGAGGAGCCAAAATTAGAAGCAAGTGTAGATGAAGCGGCTATTGAAATTTTGAGGAATGAGAAACGAAAAGAGTTTTGTTTTGAAGACATACGTTGGTTTGATATTAGACGTTGGGGATTACCTGTAGAACATCAATACCAAGATATTAATGATGAAAATGAATATCAAACTTTTGTATTGGAAGCCGAAAGTCCAAATTATATTTTGCCTCTGCCGTTGGATATTCAACGGCGTAACGAGAAGATAGAGCAAGTGGTGAGAGTTGAAACTATTGTAAAAAAATAAGTTTGCTGTTATGAAAAAATATTTGTTATTATCTATATTATTGGGTGGTGCCCTCTTATCCGCTTGTTTTGATGAAGACAAAATTCATGCGGATTTAGGAACTTATAAAAGAGCTTATGATACCACGTCGACAGATCCTGTGTGGAAATATGTATCGCAATACTATTATAAATATGGGAAATTATTTATAACAGATCCGGATAGTTCTGATTATTTATTTAATTTCCAATATAAATTTGGTTTAAAAGTTGAACAGACAACGCAAAATACGGAACATTTATTGAAATGTATTCAGTTTGTCAACGAAATGCTATTGGACGGATTCTCGGATGATTTTAAAAAAACATATTTCCCGTATAGTATTATTTTGGCTAAATCTATTGTGTATACGGGAGGATTGACTCCAATGGATAAAGATATTTATTGTACGAAATATCATGTATCTTTAAAAGTAAATGAGGATGTTTTGAAGATGACGGAAGTAGAAAAAGAAGAACTTTCTGCTAAATGGAATTTAGGTTTTTTATTGGATTTTTGTGCTGCATATGGAAGTGGGTTTGTAATTCCGGAGGATTTTTATGCCGTGAGTAAAGAATTTCGTGGGCGTTATCAAGGTGCTCAATTGCCCAAGGAAGAATGGTATGAACGAGGATTTCTTACAGGTATTGTAGTTGATCACTATCAGCCTTGGTGGAGTACTGATCCTAATGATGGATATGATTATACTGATTTTCCTATTTATGATGATACTGATTTTAAATATTTTTTCACGGGAATGCTTACTATACCTAGCGAAGAATTGCAAGAAATTGCAACAAAGTATCCAAGGGTAAAAGCCCGGTTGGATATTATTGATGCAGAATTGCAAAAAATTGGTATTGATTATAAGAATATGGGGTATAAAGCTAAGAATTAATTATATAGTTCAGGTGGAATCTAAATTCCACCTGAAATTTGCTCTCTTCAAAATGATACATTTATATTGTTTATGGTGTATTACTTTTATTTGATTTAGAATCTTAATAACAGTTCTATGGTTAAGTTTGTATTATTAATTGTTTTTCTATTTTTCTTTTATGCTTGCCATAGAGAAAATATGAACGCTCTAGAGAGAGAAAACGAATTAGAGAATTTCGATAATAGAATGTTTGATAACATTGATATTGAAGTTTATGATTCGCTTATAAAACGCAATGATTTTCAATATCTCGCAGCTTTGTATAAAGAAAATCGGAATGCTATTTACTCTTGTGAGGATAAAGAATTATCAGAACAATATTTAAAAGCTGATACAATCCGCTCTTTGATTAGTTATTATTCCAAGAAACTTTCTTGTTCAGATCTTTCATTGTATATTGCTAAGTACGTGGATACAGAACTTGTGATACAATCGAGATGTTTACTAAATGAAAAGATCGAAGATTGTTGGAAAAGAGCGTGGGATTTCTATGATAAGACTTTTGTGAATAAAATTTATGAGTTGATGAAAAATCCTGATGATATAAGGAATGATATTGCTTCATTTTTATCAGGGACTTATGGTGTTTTTGGTGTTCAAAGGGTTTTTGTTGTATTTCAAGATAAGAAAGCAAGACCAAGTGGTGAATGGTTGAAATTGCAAAAACATGGATTAATAAATCTTTTACTTGCTGAAAATATTAATATATCACCCATATTTGATGGAAGTGATGTTTCTGCTGCCGAGCGTGATGTGCATAATATAAATAGATGCTTAAATGATGGATTTTATTGGTATTATACTAGTAATAGGTGGAAAGAAATTGGAGAATTGAAGAAAAATCCTAATGCTTGTCCTTCTTGTGGTGAAAATCCATGTATTTGTTATCATATATGTCCACAATGTGGGAAAACAAATATAAGTTGTATTTGTTGTAAAAAGTGTGGACGATATCCATGTATATGCTATAAAGAATTAACGCCAGCATGGGGAATATTTGAATATCAAGATTATATTATGTGTTGTTGGAATGAACAAAAAATAGAATCGTATCTTGAAAATTTAAGTCATGACGTAAATTATTGTATTCTTTATAATTGGAATAGGCCTGGGGGACCTTTAGGAAAAGATATAGATAGACCATACACAGAACCTTATGATGTTTCTGATTTCACGGGTGTCTATGTGTTACATACAAATATGAAATATACTTTTGATCTTGTTGATATTTATAGCTTTGCAAAAAATGTAAATAATGTATTAAGAAGAGAACAGGCAAAAGGATATCCTGAAAATTTTATAGGACCTCTTTTTGCATATTTTGTGTTAGAACATGATGTTTATGCTTTGGTATCAATGGGAAGACTTGGAGTACTGGGAGAAGCGTTAAGTGATACTGAATATCCTTATAGATTAGACAATCTTGAATTTAATATTTATGATATTGTAGTAGATAAAACTATTACTTATAAAGGAAAAGAATATCATTATGCATTTGAGAATGATTATGAAAAAAAAATATATCAAGTTATGAAGTTGTTTCAAATGATGAATTGTGATATAGAGATATTTAAGTTGAAAAGGGGAGGTTATCCTATAATGGGGGATCAATTTGTAAAAGGTTGGTATAGTGATAGAATCTCGAATGAAGAAGATATAATAAAGTAATTTTTAAATAGATGTTATGAATAAAGTATTGTATATTGTTATTTTACTGTGTTTTAGTGTTGCTAGTGTGAATGCTGCCGGTGGAGAGTGGGGAAAGAAGAAGAAAAAGAAGGCGGCAAAGGAGCAGGTGGAGTCGAAAGACTCCACTTCGAAAGCCACGTCAACGAGTGAGTATGAAAAATTCATGAAGGATGCCGAGGTGAAAGAGGGGATGTTTAACGTGATCAAGAAGAAGGATAAGATTTATCTGGAGATTCCGAAGGCTATCATGAACCGGGATTTCTTGATCAGTTCTCGTGTTTCCTCGACGAGTCGCACGTGGCAGATTGATCCGGGAACCATTAATAGGGATCCGCTATTGATTACTTTTTCGTGTGATGGGAATAAGGTGTATATTCATTTCCCGCATTTGAGGTACGAGTGCAAGGAGGATTCGGAGATGTACGAGGCATACAAAAGACATAGTAACCCGCCGATTTGGAAGGCCTTTAAAATAGAGGTATTATCCAAGGATTCCAGTAGCTGCGTGATTGATGCAACTTCGTTGTTCTTGTCTTCTATCGCAGAATTTTCCCCGTTTCCGGATCTTCCGGCAGAAGTGCGTGCGTTTGTGCCATTCGGGGGTACGTTCCAGAGTGATCGTTCCAGAATCGAGGAGTTTAAGGCATTCGAGGATAATGTTATCGTGAAGAGTATGATGACTTACACGACAGACAAGGAAGGTCCCTTGACCACAATCGAGGCTCGTAATATTGTTATTTTGCCGGAGAAGCCGATGACTCCCCGTTATTCGGATGAGCGTGTCGGATTTTTTGAGGAAACCCGTTTTTTGTTTGACGAGAATCAGGATCAGTTGCAACGTTACGGGATTATCAATCGTTGGGATTTGCAACCCAAGGATATGGAAAAATATTTGGCGGGAGAGTTGGTTGAACCGGTAAAACCGATCGTGTGGTACGTGGATCCGGCTATCCCGGAAAAGTGGAGAAAATACGTGAAGTTGGGTATCGCGGATTGGAATATCGCTTTCGAGGCTATCGGGTTTAAGAATGCGATCGTGGTGAAAGATTACCCGACGGATGATCCTAATTTTGATCCAGACGATATTCATTATAATTGCTATCGTTTCGTGGCTTCCGCGAGAGAAAATTCCATGGGACCCTCTTGGATAGATCCCCGTTCGGGAGAGATTTTGTGTGGAGATGTTATTTCGTGGTATGGGGTGGTGACTTTGTTGAACAAGTGGCGGATGATTCAGACTGCGGCGGTAGATCCTTCCGTGCGTTGTCCGGTGATGACCGACGAGAACATGGGGGAAGCAATGCGTTACGTGGCGGCACACGAGATCGGGCACACGCTTGGGTTGATGCATAATTTCGGGGCATCGGCAGCCTATCCGGTGGAGAAGTTAAGAGATCCCGAATTCACTCAAAAATACGGTACGACTCCTTCCATCATGGACTACGCCCGCTTCAATTACGTGGCACAACCCGGTGACATGGAGAAAGGGGTGAAATTAACGCCGCCGTTAGTGGGTGAGTATGATATGTTTGCTATTAAATATGGCTATCAAGTATTGGCGAACGTGGAGAGTCCGGATGACGAGAAAGCGACTTTGCGGGCATGGATTAAAGAGCAAATCGGTAACAAAATGTGTTTCTACGGGCAACAGGTTTTCCAGTTTAATTTTGACCCGCGTTCTCAAGCCGAGGATTTGAGTGATGATGTGATCAAGGCGAATACTTACGGATTGAAGAATCTGAAGTATGTTACGGCTAATTTCGTGGATTGGATGGCCGTGAATGATGAGGGATATGCGGCTGTTGAGGGTACCTACAAGGAAATTATAGGGCAATTTTTCCGCTTTATGAACCATGCTATGGTAAACGTGGGAGGGATGTACGTTAACCCTAAAGGGTTTGATGATAATAACGTGCAATTGTATCAATACGTGCCTAAAAATAAACAGGTGGAGGCTTTGACGTTCGTGTTGAAGAATTTGAACGATTTGCCTAACTGGATCGTGAATGATAAAGTTACGGCTATAGTGGGGCCCACGGCAAAGCCGTACGTGCAACAAACGCAATTCTTTAGTGAAATGTTGACTCGCGAGTTCCTTGGACGCCTTCAGTTGAACGAGATCGACGGGAAGAACGTGTTCACGATAGATGATTATTTGAATATTATCTATGACTACATGTTCTCTCGCAAGGGAGGAAGTTTACGGTTGTGTGACATGGCTTTTCAAAATTCTTTCGTGGATAATTTGAAAGAGTTTATGGATAAAGGAGAGTTTAAAAGCGCGGGTAGTGGCAAGGCTTTGACGGATTACGCTATGGAAACGACTTGTAGTTGCCACGCGTATTGTGAATCCCATAGTTTTAATCCGGTAGATCCTTTGAGTGAGATTGTTTTGAGCCCGAGAATTGACAGAACAAACAAGCGTCCGGTGGTGATGAAGTATTTACGCAAAGCTTACCAGACGGCTAAAGCGAGATCGAATACGGGAAATGATAAGACCCGTGAACATTATCGTTTATTGGTCTTGAAATTGAATTATCTGTTTGATTGATCCGTGTGAATATGTGTGATAGAAAGGGCAAACGCATTTTCACGCGTTTGCCCTTTGAGATTAATTTTTCAACATATTCTCGACACGAAGTAATAAAAGTTCATAATGTGCTTTATCATCCCTGTGAGCGGAAGCAAGTTTACTTTTTACTAAAGCTTGAGTCTTTTTTAGGATCTTGGTTTGATAAGCCGGAATTTCACTAATCACGTTTATTTTTACTTCATCTTGAAACATGGGAGCCATTTCCCCGAATTTTTTAAGACAAATGGCGGCAACACTTCCCTTGCCGTATTGTTCCTCGATGTCCATCAACCGTGCACGGGTGAAAGGGAAATTGAGTTCGGGAGCTAACCCATACGCTTCTATCTCTTCCATGGATGGTAAAGAAGACACGTTCGCCGTTTTGTCTGTGAAAAAGGAATTTCCTTTTTTACTTTTCTCCACCTCTTTAAGAGCGGCATCAATAATAGCACGCTGAAGTATTTTGTCTTCCAATGTCAATTTGCGCCCTTGAATTGTCGAGGCAAATACTCCTGCATACAAATCATCGTAATATTCTCTGATTGTGTACGCGTCTTTTTCTTTGGCAATATGGGAAGCCAGTGTAACATTTTGCGGAATGGTTGTCAACAGACTTTTAGATATAGCAAAAGCTATTTTCGACGAGCTATTCGTGTGCAAGTCGAAGTTTTCAGTCAATTCCGGGGCATTAATCCATGTACAATTCCGAAGTTCGCGCAAAATCCAATTCAAGGAATTTTTTTGCATGGAACGAGGCAAAGGCTGTGCCGGTTTCATCGTACCGGTGCCTTCTTTTACCTGTGATAAATGAATCCCGCCAATCTGGTACATCACGTTACCCAAATAACGGAAATACTGGTTAAGAATTTCTTCGTACATTCCGCTTCGGTGACGGGTATCCCCCTTCTCGTCAATCCATTCGTTCATGTGAGAAAGGATATATTTCAGATTTTTTATTCCGTAAGTCCCGGCTTTAACTGGATCGTCGCCCAAATCTTCCTCGAGGCTGCTAGGATCGTAACGTCCGTCGATTTGCTGACGTCCATAACGAAAACGGGGATCATTTGCTTTCTCGTCAATCCACCGTCCGGCAATCTCTACTTCTTCCCACATATTCGTGGCCTCCGGAATAGGCGTGTACAACCACTTGATCACGTATTCGTCATAAACGCCCAAAGCCGGTGGGGTTAATTTTACCCCTTTATCCCCCGGCTGCGCCACGTAATTGTATCGGGCGTAGTCCATGATGGAAGGAGTCGTTCCGTATTTTTGAGTGAATGAAGCGGAACGTAAAGAATCTACCGGATAGGCACTTGAGGCAGCCATGTTATGCATTAATCCTAATGTATGTCCTATCTCGTGAGCGATCACGTATTCAATGGATTCGTCCATGATCTCCTTCGGCATCTTCTTTGCCCTTACCCGCGGGTCGATTTGTGCCGTTTGGATAAAACGCCACTGGTTGTTCAATTTCACGATATCATTATACACGATCACGGAAGCATTTAAAATCTCTCCGGTGGTGGGGTCTACCCAACTCGGACCCATCGCATTGGGTGTAGGGCAAGGAGAATAACGGATACACGAGTATTTTAGATTATCCGGGTCAAAGGTTGTATCATTAACAGGGAAATCATGCACTTGCATTACATTTTTGAACCCGATCTTCTCGAATGCGGGGTTCCACCTTAAAACAGCTTTACGAATGGCCGGTTTCCATTCTTCGGGGAATGTATTATCCACGTACCAGACAATCGGCTTCACCGGTTCAACCAGTTCTCCTCTTTTCCACGCTTCCATATCGGAAGGCTCCAGACGCCAACGGTTAGCTAGCGCGTATCCCCGTAAACCATCTTCCTTCTGAGCCAGATCAATTTTAAAGAATCCTAATAAATTATGCCCGTATGTAGGGAATACCCCGATGCGGGAATCTTGGATTCTGGGCTTCATTTTTCCTTCCGGTAACAAGATCATGGAAATGGTAGAACAGCTTGCTATGTCACCGAGCGAGAAACTCATCATCATGAAATTGATGGAAAGATCGAGATTTTGATATAATTCAATTGAAGCGTTGTCATCAAATACTTTCATCTTGCCGAAGTAAGGTTTTCCGGTCTTGCCTTTCGAAATGCTAATACCTTCAGCCCTTGAAAATGGAGATACGTCATCATTCTTGAATAAATCGGTCGCGTTAAATATGACCGCCGTACTATCGGCATTATACGCTTCCATGGGAAAACGCTTGTATTCCATGTCCATGTAATTTTTTTCCAGAGCCTGAAGCATATTCTTGTCATTCGATGTACAAACGGCAAGCATGTTCGGGAAACTGAATACGACGGTTGAATCCTGTAAATCCACACGTAAGTGTAAAGGGTTATTCGTTTTGTATCCGACGTTCGCGAATTGCGGGTTACCGACCTTGGAAAGAGTACTACCCAAAAGAACTTCTTTCCCCATGTTCTTTACAGGATATTCCATGTAAATTTTTTCTCCCTCCCGGTGAAAAGTAAGAAATTCTCCTTTTATTGTTTGTAAACCGGATTTCTTCATGAATTTGTCATACTTACTCTGCGGTTTCTCCTCTTTTTTCTCCACTTGTTCCGTGGATTTCGATTTTTTCTTTTTCCGTTCTGCCCCGTTCGCGAAAAGGCAAGATGCTCCTAGAGCTACTATTAGTAGCACAACATACAGTTTTCTCATTATTAAAGATTTATAGTGTTTATACTCTTGTGTTTACCATGTAACTTTCGTGCTATAATAGCAAGGTGTTATTGTTCCGTCCTCTTCAAATTTTACATATTTGAAAATGAATTTATTTTTCAACTTGTCCCATTCATATATATGCACGTCACAATCCAGTTCTTGTAATATGGCAATATCTATGTACGTTTCTTTGTCTTCAATATTATTTGCCAATTTCAACCGATCGCTTATATCTTTTTGTCCTATGAATAGAAGCAATACATCTTTTTTGGATTGTAGTTTAGGAATTATATTACCAATTTCTCCAAAAATCTGGATTAAATGCATTTTATTTGCAGTTATTTTTAAATAATATATCTCTAATTGTGCATTTTCTGGTAATTTTTTTAATTTCCTAATTTCATCAGCAGAAAGAAGCAAACGCCCTACATCTTTAGTGTTTAAAGTATTATCAAGTGTATTGACTTGTAATAATATCCACGTGTCTTCCGTAACATATTCATTTTTAACTAATGCCTGTGGTAAATTATAGGATCTAATAATAGATTCATCTCCTCTAAATACTATTCCTGTGGCATCCCTCGGATATCCTAAAACAGGAAACTCTGCAACGCAATCATTGTAATTGTCAATCCAATCATCGAATATTTCCTCTAAATTGTATTTATTTAGCATATAGCCTAGAGTTAATATTGCTAATTCCAATCTCTGTCCATATTTTTCAGGTAACTTTTCTTGTTGAGCTTTATCGCAAACACAAGGATATCTATGGCATTCATCACATAAAAATTCACTTGGAATAGCGCCACCACCACTACCGGAAGAGTCATCAACACCTCCTAGTTGTTTCCAACGCCCCAATAGATAATAATCAACAAAACCTCGTAGCAAAGATTGATTTGTTTGGCAAATTAATGCACCAGCCCTAGTCGCAAGGTTATCATAGAAATTAATAAGTTCGGACAAATTATTTATTGGAGGGAGTTCTCCATTATATTTATTTTTCATTATATAATATACATCCTTTGCGTTAGGATACTTTTGTTGATTGTTAAGAAAAAGGTATAAATCAGTTATTATCGCTTCTTTTCCTTTCTTTATTTTTGAAAAAATGCCAGTAGGACTATTGGTAAAATATGAATTATAATAGTTTGCAACTTTTTGCCAACAATCCCAAAGAGAACCATGTGCACATTTGGTTATAATGGGAACTGCTGCCAAATATGGTACAATATTTTTAATGTTATTTTGTTCCTCGTATGTCCTACATTGAATAAACATATCGTTCATTGTTGCGTCTTTCCCATCATTAGAAACATTTGTTGCATTCAGATTCCCATTTACAATCGTTTCATACTGTTTGACTAAAGCAATGAATTTTTCTTCTTTTAATAAATGTTCATATACCTCTGAATCAATATTCATATAAGTATTCGATCTTTTTATTGATTTTTCATGCTCTACGGTGGTGCATGCAAACATACATAGGGCATAAATAATTGTATAAATATATTTCATAGCTTTTATTTTTCCGTGTATCTTAATTTCTTGTAATCGATGCCCATCTCTTTCAAGGCTTTGGTCAAGAGATTATACTTGACACGCATAGCCTCGTATTTATTGACGAGACGTTCGATTTCTTCATCTGGGGTCAAGATTAAGAACTTAATCCATTTACCGATGTCTTGTCCTTTGGTTGGATATCGAAGGATAAAATCTTCCAATTCTCCGGGTAATGTACTTCCGGTAAATCCTTTTCCATACATAGCATCTTCAGAAATCATTCCTCCAAATGTGCCATATAATCCTTCTCCAAATTGATAGAATCCAGCAGGAAGAGAAGGAACATTTTCATTTGTTGCCATATAACTCCAGATATTTTCATTCAATTTTGCCGCAATATAGTTTTTTCCTTCTGGTTCCATGTTTTCGGTATCTTGAATTCTGAAGATACAATAGTAGATTCCTAAATAGTAATCAGTGGTTTCCTCCCAAGCAATGTCCGTAATATTGTCCGCTAGAATAATACTATACGGGAAATGTTTTTTTATGAATTCCTGATTATAGGAATCTAATAATAATGTTTTGACCATTTGAACGCCTTTCATCAAATGTTCCTGTTCTTGTGTCGGATAAACAAAGTCGACTTGATCTTTCGTTCCTGATAATATAGTTCCAAAATTGAAAATATAATCGGATGAATCGGGATCCGTAATGAAGAAATGACCGTATCTATAATAATATTGCGAAACAAATTTCAATACTGGATCGGATGAATTCGTGTCATACATATGTTCTCGTTTGTAAGGAACGATCTCTGCAGTAATATCATCTTCTTTATTGCAATTACAAAGAAGGATACTTGTTAGTATTGATATGATAAATAAATAAGATTTCATATACTTTGTGTTTTGTATTAATTAATTCGGTAGTATTTCTTCTCGTTCAAAAAGTTTGATCAAGTTGTTAACCTCTTGAACTTTAAGTGGAATCGGCATGATGTAATTTGGACTATCGGCTTTTAGTGTGTAAGTTTTGATTGAAGGGGGATTAGTAATGTCTTGATAGATATGATTGATTTCTAATTTCCAGCGCCTAATATCAAACCAACGAACCTCTTCAAAACAAAGCTCCATCAATTTTTCATTTTGTAAGTATTGCATTGCTTCTGTTTCGGTGGACGCATTTATTTCGTAGTCTGTATTAATTCGTTCTTTGCGAATTGCATTGATATCATGTATTGCTTTTTCAATATTATCTTTTCCTCCAAGTTGAATATATGCTTCTGCCCGATTCAAATATGCTTCTTCGATCCGATAAGCTCTGTCATAACATGTGCGTGAAAGATTGTCATATTTCATGGGTTTTAGATAGTCGTTTTTTTCGATTTTGTAAAAGAAAGCCGTATCGCGATAATCTCTTTTTATGATATGATTGTTTGCGTCAACTTCTTTGCTGGTATTGTAGAGTGCTAAGAGTTTTTCACTCGGGCGCCATATTCCTTCATTATTTGAATCGTGGATTGGTGAGTTTTTTTCTGACCAAGAAAATAAGATTGAAGGATTATTTTCATTGTAAAGAGGCTGTTTTTCCTTATAGCCTTGTAAATGTTCAAGTGTTTCAATTTTTGCTCCGCTGTAAGTTATAACATCATTGGCTGCCTCTGCTGCTTTTTGCCATTCCTGAGTATATAAATATATACGTGATAAAAAGAGTCTGGCAACATGCACGTTGGGGCGGAAAGTCGAATTTAGTTGTTCCCCTTTCTCCAAGTAAGTGATAGAATTATTTAGATCTGTTTCTATGAGGGTATAAATTTCAGCTAAAGTTGCTCTTGTATATTTTTTTATTTCAACACTGATGGCATCATTTATTGGAACACCGGCGGCTGTTTTTGCCTGTTCTTTATCTCTATAAGGTTCCCCGTATAGGTTTACGAGAAAATAATAGGACATAGCCCGTAAAAAGCAAACTTCTCCGAGTAATCTGTTTTTAACTCCTTCGATATCATTTTCGAATTGGTTGACATCGTGTTCGATAATATTGCACATAAGTATTTTATGATAGAAATATGCCCAATTATTGTCGTTATTGTCGGAACCTTCTACCGTGACTTGTGTCTGTTGCGCCCATGTGTAATATTTGAAAAGATTTTTTCTGTCATCAACTCTAGTTAGAGTTCCCAAAGGTTTTACATAGCTGTCCGTTTCGTCGCTCATAACATCGAGATACTGAAGTTCTCCTCCATCCGCTTTTTTTATTAGTTCTCCATATATCAGTTCGTTATAATGATCCAATTCTTTCGGAATAAGTTTGTCTTTATCTTTGTATTCCAGAAAGTCATTGCATCCACATAGGATGAGAGCTAAATATATATAATAATGCAATTTCATGATTGATTGTATTAGAAGGTTATACTAAGATTCCAGCCATAAGTCGGTTGAGGAGGGATACTTCCACTTCCGAGTGTCACTTGTTCCGGATCACGACCTTTGAGTTTTTTGCTCTTTATCGTAAATGGATTACTTACAGAAAAACTAAATGAGGCATTTTTAATGTATATGTATTTTAGTATATTGGAATTTAGATAATAAGATAACGAGAGAGAACGACATCTGACAAAATTACCTGATGCAACTCGTAAATCACTTTTGTTATACATGATATTCGTGTTTCTTCCCAGTACGGGATTATTACTGCCTTCTTCGAAAAAACCTTTGGGAGAACTGCTATTTGATAAAACAGGAATATTTGTATGGTCTTCATCTCCCGGTTCTCTCCATCTATTTACAAACTCGTCCGACATATTTTGACTGGGCATCGGGGTTTGCAATCCATTCGAGTACAAGTCGTTCAAACGTATTTTTGAACCAAATTGCATGGAGAGAGAGGCGTTGAGTGATAGGTTCTTGTAGCGAATATACGTGGATAAACCTCCCGTAAAATTAGGCTCCCGTTTGCCACTATACACGAGTCCTTGTTCAAAAGCTTCCTGTCTGTTTGTGATAAGGATATTGCCTTCTTCGTCTTTTGCTTGAGTGCCAAGGAATATGGGACTACCATTTTTATCCAGACCTCCGAAGCGATAGGAATAAAAACTGTTTAATGATTTCCCGTTCTGGATTAACGAACCATTTAAATAATTTTCAAGAACTAAGTCATTGATGTTTCCCGAATTTTTAACTTTATTGTAATTTTTGCTGGTGTTAAAACTTAAATTCCAAGAAAAATTCTTTGTTCTAATTGGTGTCGCCGTGATAGATAGTTCCCAACCTTTATTGTACAAGTCTCCGTCATTAATTGTGACGGAAGTGGCTCCGTTTGTAGATTCAATGACGGTGGATACTAGCTGATCTTTCCCTTTTTTCGTGTAAAATTCAAATGTGGCGGATAATCTATTTTGAAAAAAAGAGAAGTCCGTACCTATATTGAAGGAACGAGTTTTTTCCCAACGTAATTTACGATTAGGTAATGAGGCCAAAGTGGATATGTATTGTTGAGAAACTTCATCCAATGTTCCGACATTAACAATCATGTTGGGATTATGGGCCTCGGTTACATTACCTTGTAAACCGATAGAGGCGTGTATGTTAAGGCCTTCCATCCAGTTTACGTTTTTCATAAACGGTTCGTCTGCAATATTCCATCTTCCGGAAAATGACCAAATTGGTTTGAAACGTGCACTTTTGTCTTGTCCCAATTTATTAGAAGCATCGCCGCGCATGTTTGCGTTTATGATGTAACGATTCTGATACCCGTAAGAAAAGGTGGCGAAATAGGATAATTCATTACTTTTGTTATCCTTGACAGTCGGCTGTGCCTCTCTAAGTTGTCGTTGTCTGTATGCAGCCCATTTTGCAGGATCAATATCTACATGCGTTTTGCCGCGCTCGGGTAAATATCCCAAAAGTTTCGAAGTTTTATTGCTGTAAGTGACACTACGGGCTTCTCCTCCTAACATAAAACTAAAGCTATGATCTTCATGAATTGTTCTATTATAAGATATGGAAAGACGTCCCTGATAACTTGTATTCTTTGAATTGCTGTTATTTAAAATTCCACCATAAGGAAGTTCACAATTATTACTGTAAAAATTGAAATCATCAGTAGGGAGTGGTATTCCGTATTTCCATCTTCTCAGTTTTGAAATATAATAACTCTTTTCCGTTGCATAATCTTCTCCATCAGTTGTGTTGATGTTATAAGAGGCTAGTCCGTTTATGCTTAAATTTTCTATAGGTTTATATGTGAAATCCATGCGGGAGTTGAAGGATAATGTGTTTGATGTCTGTCCGGTGTTATCTAATTCATTGAAGATATTATACACTAGATTATGATTTCCATTATAAGCCGTTTCCATATCAACATACTTTAATGTCCCATCTTCATTAAATGGCGTGATCGCTCGTGAAGTAAAGTAGGCATATTGATATAGATCAACAGAACTGTGAGGGCGATGCGTTTCGCTATTTGAACCATTTAAGCTAAATCCAATGTTTAATTTCTCGGAAATTTTTACGCTAAAACTTGTCATAAAATTGTAACGTTCGCTTTCTTCTTGTAGGGTAGTGCCTTTCATGTTGGAATACCCAAGGGAAACGTAATAGTTGACACTTTCATTTGCTCCTGATACAGACAGCGTGTGGGTGTGGTTAAATGAGTTGCGGAATAGAAGTTTATACCAGTTGGTATTCATTTCTTTCATTTTTTTTACTTCTTGCTGGAAGTCCGAATAGGTAAGTTTATTAGCAAATAATTGTCGAAGTAGTCCTTCATATCCAACGTTATTAACCGCATCTGTACCGTAATACAGTCCTTTAGCGTATATTTCTTCTGATACTTCAACACGATCTTTTGAATTCATAAGGTGCATTAAATGAGGTGTCGGACGATTTACTAAACTCATTGAGGTACTATACCGGATTGCAGGTTTACCGAATTTACCTCTTTTAGTCGTGATCATGATTACACCATTGGCTGCTTTTGAACCATAAAGTGCTGTGGCAGAGGCGTCTTTTAATACGTCAATCTGTTCGATGTCTTCCGGATTTAGACCAGATATGGCATTTCCAATCAAATTGACCTTGTCCATACTATTTAATTCAGTAACATCCAATTGCACGGGATCTTCCAGCACGACTCCGTCCAGTACCCACAAGGGTTCGCGGCTTCCCAAGATAGAAGATGAACCTCGGATACGGATTTTAGGAGCGGCTCCCACGGTTGAAGTCATTTGTAATACTGCCATACCGGGGATTTTGCCTTGCAACATTTGGTCGAGTCTGTTGGAAATGGGTTCCATGAGTTCGTCCATCTTTACCGTGTAGACGGATGATGTCAGCTTCCGTTTGTCGATGTTCTCGTAACCCGTGCGGACGATAACTTCGTCGAGTTCATTGAGGGTGGTTTTCATGATAACGGTTACGAAGTCGCTTTTGGGGGTGACTTGTTGGGTTTCCATGCCGACGAACGAGAAGATTAGGAGGGTGGCTTCCGGTTTCTCGGGGGAGACGATGGTGAATTCACCTTTGGCGTTGGTAGAGACACCGGTAGTTGTGCCTTTGATGAGGACGGTTACTCCCGGCAGGGGTTCCCCGTTCTCGTCTTTCACGATACCCCGGATTGGGTTTTGTTGGTCAGGGGTGGTTTTCGCGGGGCTGATGATGATGGTTTTCCCGTTGAACCTGTACGTGAATTCCTTTTGAAGAACGAGATTTAGTACTTCAATCAATCCCATTTTCAAGCGGGGAAGTTGTACCATTTTCTTTACCTCGAGTTCATTCTCGCTATAAAAGACGTCGTACTTCAATTGTTTCGTGATGGCGTCGAAGACTTGTTCAATCATCATTTGCTGTTTCGAGAATTTGACGCTGTCCTGTTCCGGGGTTGTGGCGGCATTCGAGTTGGAGATGCCTGCCAGTAACCAGAAAATGGTACATGCACAGAGCAAAGCTCCTTTTTTTAACCTTTCTTGTAGGTTAAAGGTGTGATCATACGCTTTTTTTTTCATAAATTTGTTCGTTAAAGTGATAATTAATCCTGTATAGCTATTTGCCGTAGCTTTCACAGGTTTTGGTTTTTACAATAAAGGGGGTGCTTTTTTGCCGATAGCACTCCTTTTTTTAGTCTGTTCTACTTACTGTAATTGTCTTGTCTTGAATATTAAAGTGAATATTAGTTGTTTCTTCCAGATAACGTAACAATTGCTCCAAGGGTTGATGTTTGTCGATAGTTCCCCGGAAGGTCATGTCCTTGATCTCCTCGTTCCGGTAAATCATTTTGAAGTCATACCACCGTTCGAGTTTTTTCACGATGTCCTCGAACCGGTAGCCTTTAAAATAGAATTTGCCGTCAATCCATGAGGTGTATAGTTCCGTGTCCACGGTTCTCGTTTCCACGATGTTCGTTTCTTTATGGACGGTCAGTTGTTCAAACGGGTGCAGGATGTCGTTCCGGTCTTGTTGAGTGACCATGACTTTGCCTTCCACGAGTGTCGTGATCCACTTCGAGTCGTCGTTATAGGCACTGACGTTGAATTTTGTTCCCAGAACGGTAATATCCTTGCCCCCGGCGTGAACCGTGAAAGGTGCGGTTGAATCCTTTGCCACTTGGAAAAAGGCTTCTCCTTCCAGATATACTTCCCGGCTGTGGGACGAGAACTGCACGGGAAAGCGGAGCTTGGATTCCGAGTTGATATTCACGCTTGAACCATCGGGGAGTTTCAAGTAGAAATCGGCACCTTTCGGTACGTGCAGTTCGTTGTAACGGAGTTCAATTTCTCCGTTTAGGGAGTCGATACTGTTCCGGTATTGCAATTGTCCGTTCACGCTGTCGCGGGTAAAAGACATGCCCAGTTTTTCGACCTTGATTGTTTTTTGTTTTTTGCTTAGTCTGATTTCTTCCCCGTTTGCCAATACTAATCTTACTTGGGAACATTCGTTTTTTCCCGGTTGCAGGGAGGCAGTTTTTGTTATTTTGGTTTCCGTCGTGTTGTTATGCATTAGGTATACGGTAATACCGATCATAAGCAGGGCACATGCCGCGTATTTTATAATGCGAAGTGCTATGAAGCGGTTCGATTTGTTTATGCTTCTGCCTTTTACTTGTTTCCATGCTTTTCCCATGTTGTAGTGGTCGTCTTTCATGGAGTTGGCAGCCCTGTGTATGATGAATTTCTTATTTTTATCCATTTTGGCTATTGATTTACTATAAAGGGCATCAAGAGTCGGAAATGGGTGATTCTGAAAATGACTTTTTTTGAAAAAAATGCGTTTTTTATTTTTTAATCCTTCGACAGTATGCAATAAATACTAGCAACTGGCTGGTATTCTTGAAATAACATCGGATGATGCGATAGGCTTTCGTGATATGTGTTTTCACGGTATTGACGGAGATATTCAATTCTTCCGCAATTTGTTTGTAGCTTTTTTCGTCGACACAACTCATTAGAAAGATATTGCGACATTGTTGCGGAAGCGAGGCAAGTGCTTTTTTCATCTTTTCTATTTCAATGACTTCTTCTTCCGTGTATTCTGTTTGTTGGAGATTTGCAATGAATTCGGCCAATAGGGGGGAATGCCGTTGTTCCATTAACTGGCGTTTTAAAACTTTTAGAGCGCCATGACGAACGGATGAATACAAGTAATGTTTTAATGAAACCTTTATGTCTATACACGAGCGATTGTTCCACAAGTACACGAATACGTCTTGAACGATATCTTCCGCTTTGTCGTGTTCGGCAACAATGCCTTGGCAATAATTGCATAAAGCTTGATAATTCCTTTTGAATAATTCTTCAAAGGCAGCCGTGTTTCCTTCGAGGACATCTTCGCTGTTTATATCATCCCAATCTGTATAATCATCCATAAACGCCGATTTCTTCATGTTGTTCACCCGAAAATATGACTATTCGGGATGTGAATTTACAAATATATAATGATTTTAATATTTTGGGCAAACATTCTCTTGTTTTTTTAGGTTTAACCACAAATAATCCATCATGTGGCTAAACAGCCATATTTTGAAATATTGTGGTTTGTTTTTGTCTAAATTATTGTTAATTATATATATTATAAATTATGATAGGGGATGTTGATGCTTTTTTCTGAAACAAATAATAAATGTGGTGTATCTTATTGGAAATTAGTTGTTTCGTGTGTATTGGATAGCTATTTGGTGAGGCGTTTTTTTACTTTTTCAAGTGTTGTTTTTGGAAATTTCCGGATAATAATGCAACAATTTTTATTTTGATCTCGTATAAGGTGTTAAGTATATTTTTTTAATTTGAATATATAATATACCTTTGTATCCATTTTAAAGATAATTAGTTGTGTGTTAGATGTGAAACATAATATAGCGTAGTTTATTGATATGGCAGACGAGAAGATTATTTTTTCCATGATGGGCGTAAGTAAGACTATACCGCCACAAAGAAAGATTATAAAGGATATTTATTTATCCTTTTTTTACGGGGCGAAGATTGGCGTAATCGGTTTGAACGGTTCGGGTAAGTCAACTTTGTTGAAGATTATCGCCGGGTTAGACCCGAATTACGAGGGTAAGGTGATTTGGTCGAAGGAACATTCTATTGGTTATTTACCCCAAGAACCTCAGCTTGACGACACGAAGACCGTGAAGGAGGTTGTGCAGGAGGGGGTGCAGCAAGTGATGGATTTGTTGAAGGAATACGAGGACGTCAACATGAAGTTTGCCGAGCCGATGAGTGACGACGAGATGGATAAGTTGATGGCTCGTCAAGGGGAACTGACCGAGTTGATTGAACACCACGGCGGTTGGGAGATCGACCAGAAGTTGGAGCGGGCTATGGACGCTTTGCGTTGTCCGGAGCCGGATGCCTTGGTGAAAAACCTGTCGGGTGGAGAAAGACGACGGGTGGCATTGTGCCGTTTGTTGTTGCAGGAGCCTGATATTTTGTTGCTTGACGAGCCGACGAACCACTTGGATGCGGAGTCGGTAGAATGGTTGGAGCAGCATCTGCACCAGTATGCCGGTACGGTGATTTGTGTCACGCACGACCGTTATTTCTTGGATAACGTGGCGGGTTGGATTCTGGAGTTAGACCGGGGAGAGGGAATTCCATGGGAAGGTAACTATTCCTCTTGGTTGGAACAGAAAACGAAACGTTTGGAGCAGGAGGAGAAGCAGGCAAGCAAACGGAGAAAGACTCTGGAAAGGGAGTTGGAATGGGTGCGTATGGCGCCGAAAGCCCGTCAGGCAAAGAGTAAAGCCCGTTTGAAGGCTTACGACCGGATGATGGACGAGGATGTGAAAGAGAAAGAAGATAAACTTGAAATATTTATACCGAACGGTCCCCGCTTGGGCAACAAGGTGATCGAGGCGGCACACGTGGCTAAGGCTTACGGTGATAAAGTGCTGTTTGATGATCTGGAATTCCAGTTGCCGCCTGCCGGTATTGTCGGGGTGATCGGGCCTAACGGTGCGGGAAAGACTACTTTGTTCCGCCTGATAATGGGTGTAGAGACTCCGGATAAAGGGGATTTTGAGGTGGGACCGACGGTGAAAATCGCTTACGTGGACCAGCAGCATAAGGCTATTGATCCCGATAAAAGCGTTTATCAGGTGATTTCCGGGGGAAGCGATATGATTAATCTTGGTGGACGGGAGGTAAATGCCCGGGCTTATGTGTCCAAGTTTAATTTCTCCGGGACAGATCAGGAAAAGAAGTGCGGGGTTTTGTCCGGTGGAGAACGGAATCGCTTGCATTTGGCGTTGGCGTTGAAAGAGGATGCCAACGTGTTGTTGCTTGATGAGCCCACGAATGATATTGACGTGAACACGTTGAGGGCATTGGAGGAAGGTTTGGAAAACTTCGCGGGGTGTGCCGTGGTCGTTTCGCATGATCGTTGGTTCTTGGATCGCATTGCCACGCATATTCTGGCGTTCGAGGGCGATTCGAAGGTAGTTTATTTCGAGGGAAGTTACTCTGAATACGAGGAAAGTAAGAAGAAGCGGTTGGGGGACGTGACCCCGAAGCGTATACGATATAAAAAATTAATCGGATAAGATAACAAGACCGTGCCAAAGAAAAAAGAAAAAAAGATTGTAGATAACGGCTTTGTGCCGGGTATCTACAATTATTGCGACAGATGGTGTGAACGATGTAAATTTCAGCTTCGATGCATGAGTTACACGATGGGAAAGAAGTTGAAGGAAAAGACGAGGGTAAATTTAGGGGAGGAGATGCCTGACGACGACGAATCCGCGTTAGCCCGTCTAAAGAATATTTTTGATTCGACATTTGACGTGTTACGGGAATTGGCGGACGAGCGAGGAGTGGGAATAGAGGATATTTATTCGGCGGAGAAGGTAGACCGTGGATTCTGGGGAGAAGATTACGAGGATTTGGAGGATCAGGATGAGGAAGTGGCAAGGCAGGTGGAGAGTGAGGATATGATGAAATGTGAGCAAATCTATCATTCTTTGGCAGATAAGTGTCAAGAGGAGATTTACCAGTATTTTGAAACGGAAAAAAAGAAAGAGGGTGAGTTTCCGCGGACGCGTGAGGTGGAGGATGCTTTATTGGAGGTGAACTGGTACATGGATTTGATTCGTTCCAAGATGAAACGGGCCCTTTGCGGGTACTTCCTTTACGCGGATAAAATAAACGCCACGCAGGAAGAGGAGGATTACAACGGTTCGGCGAAAGTGACGTTATTAGCCGTTGAGATATCTTGTACGGCATGGACGGTGATACGGGATAACATATCTGACTTTGAGAGGGAGGCATCCCGTATGATTGTATTGTTGGAACAGTTAGAAAATGATATAGAGGCTTTTTTCCCTAATGCCCGTACTTTCAAGAGGCCGGGATTTGATACTTGTGATGTAGTTTGAGAGAAAATATAGTTACGTGTGCCGTTTCCATTCAAATCGGATATTAGAGTTGAGTGGGAACGGTATTATTTTTGTGAATATTTTCAAATATGTGTGTTGAATTTCTTGAAATAAAGAGCGTTTTTTGTTGTGATGTTCGTTTGTAAATGTACCGTCATAGCTTGTTTTGTTAAAAGATGTACACTTTTGGTTGATGAAAATGAATATATAAAATATGGAATATAGTTCGTAGTGTATTTAAAAAAATATATATTTGTAGCTCAATAATTGAACGATTATTAACTGTCTAAAATCACTATTCGTTATATATCCTTACTTAACTATTAGTATTCTAGTAATCATTGAATTGTAAATAATAACTCTTGTTTTATTTGCCGCACAAATCCTCATTTGTTTAACATTCAAAAAACGTTGGTTTAATGATAGTGGAATGTTACATAAAAGAAGGAGTTATATGTTTGTGAATAAGTGGTTTGTAGTGGTAGCGAGTATGGTCGTTTGTTTTTCATGCAGTTCCAGCAAGGAGATTGTCTATTTGCAGGATGTGAAGGAAAATGAGCGACTTGAATCGGACTTCGAGTACAAGACTGTCATTCACGTTGATGATTTATTGTCAATCGTGGTTTCTTGTGATGACACGGAGGCGGCATTGCCTTTCAATACTCCTATGATTGGCTTGGGGCGGGACGTGACATCGACCAACCAACAGGTTGCTCCCGGTTATCTCGTGGATAAAGAGGGGTATATTGATTTTCCCGTGCTGGGGAAATTGCGTGTGGACGGTATTTCCCGTGTCGAATTGTCGGAAATGCTGAAGACGAAATTAGCGATGTACTTGAAAAATCCGATAGTGACGATACATTTCCAGAATTTCAAGGTGACTGTTTTGGGCGAAGTCCGGAGTCCGGGCAGTTACAGAGTGACCAGTGAGCGAGTATCTATATTCGATGCGCTGGGCATGGCGGGGGATTTACAGATTAATGCCAAGAGAAAAAACGTGCTGATTATGCGCGAGAACGGGAAAGAGAAGACTTTTGCCCGTTTGGATTTGACTTCGGCGAATCTTGTTTATTCCCCGTTTTTTTATTTGCAGCAGAATGATGTGGTTTACGTGGAGCCTAGCAGGGGGCGTATCGCGGGAGGTAATGCGGGAACTTTTTTGCCTTACGTTTTGTCCAGTGTGTCGACATTAGTGACGGTACTCGCGTTGATACTTAGATAGGTGAAAGGTTTTCTCCGGGTTGGTTGTATTTTTTAGTTTTAATGAAACGAGAGTGTATGAACGTGAATGGTAGTGAGGTCTATGTGCCTGAACAGGAAGAAACGATTGATTTAAGGATGTTGTTTTACAAGATTATCGCGCGGTGGCGGTGGTTTCTCGTGTCTGTGCCTTTGTGCGTGGGGGCGGTATTGATTTATTGCATGATGCAGGAACCCGTGTATAACGTGACGAGTAAAGTGATGATCAGCGACACGAAGAAAGGGGAGTTGGGCACTAGCGTGATGATGAAGGAAATGGGATTTTTCCAAGGGGATAAATACGTGGAAAATGAATTGATAGAGTTGCAGTCCAAGAATTTAATGCGGGAGACGGTATGTGATTTGGAGTTGAATATTTGTTACAGTCGTGAAAGTGTCTTGAGAGGGACTGAGTTATACAAGGATTCCCCTGTAAACGTGTTGGTTGATCGTCCCGAGTTGATAAAAGACACTTGTTTTTTCGTGACATTGACGAGTGATACGACGATTTCGGTGACAGCCCCGGACGGGAAAGTTGTGCACGAGGGGCGTTTTTCGGAACGGATTCCGGTTGGTGATTACGCTATATCCGTGGAGAGGAGTGAGGTGTACTCCGCGGAGAAGGTGGAACGGGTGCGGGTGGATTTGTATTCCTACGATTCGGCAACGAAGAATTTTTACAAGAAACTGGAGGTGTCACCTTTGGACAAGAACACGAACGCGCTTCGTTTGTCGGTTAAAGATGTCGTGCCGCGACGGGGAAAGGAGCTGATCCGGGCACTGATAGACCGTTACAACGAAAACGGGGTGGCGGACAAACAGGTTGTTTCCGCCAAGACGGTGGAGTTTATCAATGCCCGACTTGAAGTGATTAACCGGGAATTGGGCACGATAGAGGATGATGCCGAGCGTTTCAAGCGAACGAATAAGTTGACCAATCTTGCTTCTGATGCCGAGTTCGTGATGGAGCGTAAGAAATTGACGGGGACGGAATTGTTGAAGTTGCAGACCGAGTTCGATGTAGCGCGTAGCATCCGGGAGTTATTGGAAAAAAGGGAAGGGAACGAGTTCGGTTTGCTCCCCGAGAATCTGGGTATCTCGGACGAGGGGATGAATAGCGGCATATCCCGTTACAACGAAATGGTGTTGCGAAGAAATAAACTTTTGCTTAGTGCCCGGAAAGATAATCCTATCGTGACGGGATTGGATATGCAATTGCGAGAGATGAAGGAGAGTATCCGCGAGGCGGTGGGTAACGTGGAGAACGGTTTGGAAATAAAGATAAACACGTTAGAGCGGGAGAACCTTTCCGTTGACAAGCGATTGACTTCCGTGCCCGCGCAGGAAAAACAGTATCGGGCGATAGCCCGGCAGCAAGAGTTGAAAGAGAATCTTTTTCTTTTCTTGATGCAAAAACGGGAGGAGGCGGAGATCGCTAAACTGGTGTATGTTCCGACGGCGAAGATTATTGAAGACCCCGACGCGGGAGAAGGACCGGTATCTCCCCGTAAGGCTATGTTGTTGCTGGTCGGTTTGATGCTGGGGATTGGGCTTCCCGCGGGAATCGTGTTGGTGAGGGATATGTTGGATAATAAGGTGAGGAGTATTGAAGATATCGAGAGAAATGTCAAGGTTCCTTTGTTGGGTTCATTCCCGGAGGTGACCGGGGAGAAATTAATCGCCCGGGAAGATTTCGTGCAATCGGAATCCATGCATCTGATTCGGGAAAAGCTGAATTATATGTTGCGGCAAAAGGTTTGTCCGGTGGTTATGGTTACTTCGACCATTCCCGGTGAAGGAAAGTCTTTGATCGCGGCACATTTGTCAAACGCTTACGCGAAGACGGGTAAAAAGGTGTTGTTGATGGGGTGTGATTTGCGTAATCCCAGTTTGCATAAGTTTCTGGGAGAGAATAGCACGAAAGGTTTATCCGCTTACTTGGCAGGGATAGAGGGCGACTTGGCAAGCTTGATTTGTCCGGTGGAAGAACATCTGGATGTTTTGTTCGGTGGTGCGGTACCGCCTAATCCGGTTCAATTGCTTGCCGGGGAACGGATGGGTGAATTGTTGGAAAATATGAAGCAGCGGTATGATTGTATCATACTGGATACTCCCCCGGTAGGGATGCTTGCCGAAGGGTTTGCCTTGGGTAAGTGGGCGGATGCCTGCGTGTACGTGGTGCGGGCGAATATGTTAAAAAAGGAGGCGTTAAGGTTGGTCGCCGCGATAAACGGTGAAGGACGTCTGCCCGATATGGGAATAGTGCTGAATGATTTACGCGCGGACGCGGGAGGATACGGTTACGGGTATGGCTACGGGTATGGTTACGGGTATAACAAAAAAAATGTAAACGAATAGATATGTTGTTCTTCAAGCGTCACCGGAAATTTGTTTTTGACTACAAGCGGGATGTACACTCGCACGTTTTGCCTGCCTTGGATGACGGTGTACGTACCATGGATGAAGCAATTTTGATTATTCGTCGAATGGTGGCGGCGGGTTTGTGTTGTTTGACTTGTACTCCGCACGTGGCGTTTCCCGCGTTGATGAATAGTCGCGGGGATATCGGGAGCATGTTCGTATTATTGAAGTCGCGTCTTGTACAAGAGGGAATAGATATAGTCGTGGATATGGGAGCTGAATATCGTATGGGTGAGTTTATGTTGGGGTTATTGGAACAAAACGAGATTATTGCTTCTGCCGCGGGGGAGGTGCTGGTCGAGCATAGTTTCGTGGCTCCATCGGTACATGCGGAGGAGATTATTTTCAGACTGCGGGGTAGTGGGTACATGCCTGTGATGGCACATCCGGAGCGTTATTCTTTTTACGCGGGTAACATAGTAAAGCATTGTGAATACTTGAAGTTACTAGGGTGTAAGATTCAAGTAAACTTACTCTCGTTTGCCGGATATTACGGGAAAGAAGCACTAACGGGTGCCCGGAAATTATACGGTACGGGGTTGGTGGATTATTACGCCGGGGATATTCACAATTTGCGACAGGAGATGTTGTTGGAAAAACTAATAGGGGGAGCCTTTTTTTAATTTCTTTTTTCGAATATTACTTTTTTGAATGTTTGAGCTCCTCCTACTTCTCGTGTATCGGTCGAGGAATTTTGATTGTCTGTTGATGCTTGATTATCAGATAATAAAATATTCTCGGTTAGGAATGAAATTTTGTAATTCTTGGAAAATCTGACTATAAATAAACGATCGTTTATTACGATTGTCAACAAACATGTGTTGTGAGAATGGATAATTTTATAACTTATTATTTACTAGGAGTAAAAAATAACCAATTAACATTGTCGATTATCGGAATTATTAATATTTTTGCGAATAAATAAACGATGGTTTATTTATTCGCTCACGGTCGGTTCGGGAGCTGGTTGCATTTATTTCTCAATGTCCAGTGAGTGTTGTTAAGATATTGAAAATGAAAACGATAAAATAATGATAAGGAAGTGTACATTAATAACAGGGATTCTGGTATTGTTGATGATATTACGCGTGAACGCGAACGAAAGTACAGCGGATGTTATTTCTACGGATGCCGCGGTGTTGTACACGGGTGAGGAAAGTTTTTTGATTCCGGACACGGTATTCCGGAAATTTTGTATTGAACTGGGATGTGCCGATGAAAAAGGGTACATTATTCCGGCAGAGGCCGCGAAAGTCACGTGGCTTAGTGTCGGTAGAAAGAATATCGTGTCGCTGGAAGGCATCAAGTATTTCACTTCACTGGAAAAGTTGACTTGTTATTACACTCCTCTTGCTTCGCTGGATGTATCGGGATGTAGCTCGCTAAAAGAATTGTACTGTAATCATAATGCCTCGCTTGTTTCCTTGAACGTGAACGGGTGTACGTCATTGGAGAAGTTGTATTGTTACAATACTCCGCTCGTGGAGCTGAATGTGTCGGGATGTAAGTCTTTGGTTTGCCTAAGGTGCCACGATAATACTTCCCTCGTGACGTTGTACGTGAAGGGATGTGCGGCGTTGAAAGAACTATATTGCCATAACGATCACCTCTCGGGGTTGGACTTGTCCGGGTGCACTTCGTTGAGGACTTTGTATTGTTATGGCAATTTTATTACTCGTTTGGATGCGACTGTTATGCCTGAGGGGAAGGGGTTCCGGCTTTTCTGCGGTAATCAGACCTCGGACGGTGTGACCGGACAATCTTTGGAATTGACATTGACTCCCAAGCAAAAAGAACGTTGGGATGACTACATGATATCCAACGGGAGTAATGTTCGGGTGAACGTTGCCGTGAGATGAAACATGTTTTCTCTTTTTTTCGTTTATAAGGTAGGTTATCCATGGGGTAACTCGTGAGATTTATCAACTTAAAACGGAGGTATTATGAAGGAGAAAGAGAAAAATGATCGGGAGAATGAAGGGAAGAAAGTGAATCGGCACGCAGAGAAGAATATCCCTTCCAAGCAGGACAAGAGTTGGGTAGGAGAAAACCAGATGCCACAACGACAATTTGACAAGACCGAATTAGAGAGAGAGAAAGGCGACGGTTTAAAGAGAAAATGCAAAAAATAAATCGTTTTATCTTCTTTATCAGGTTGGGCTAAAATAGGTCTGTAAAGTCGATAAAGGATTGAATTACGGTGTTTTATCCGAAAATATTTGTACTTGATTGACTTTATAGACTTTTTTTTCTTGTAGTATTGTTTGTTTGAATAATTATTGTAAATTTGCAGTGATATTTGAGTTTTGATTTGATTACAGAGTGTTTGCCTTTCATCGTATTTTAAATGTATCGTTAAGCAGACTTTCCTTAGGCAATTATTCAACCTCAAAAGCATTTATTAATTATTTTAAAGTTTGTATTAATGAACATTTACATTTCAAATCTAAGTTACGAAGTGAGTGACAGTGACTTAAAAGAATTATTCGAGGAATACGGTGAAGTTTCTTCAGCAAAAGTAATCATGGACAGAGAGACCGGACGTTCAAGAGGTTTTGGTTTCGTGGAAATGTCTGACGATGTACAAGGACAAAAAGCTATCGACGAGTTGAACCAAGCTGAATATGACGGCAAGGTAATCAGCGTGAACGTGGCTAAACCGAGAACGGACAGACCTGCCGGAAATCGCGGTGGTTTTAACCGTGGCGGTGGTGGCGGACGTGATCGTCGCAGCGGAAACGGTGGCGGCGGACGTAGCTTCGAGAGAAGATACTAATTTGTCATTGGGACAAGATATATTAATAAACGGTAGCGGAAGTTACCGTTTATTTTTTGTGGAAATAGTGGTGTTCCTCCCTGTTTCCGTTGATATTCTGTTGAGGAACTATTCAAGAAAGAACTCAATGCGGGTATAATATCAAATCAAAAACGTTTCAAAGACGCTCGTGAACGTCTTTGAAACGTCTTTGTATCGAAGGTGAAACGTCTTTGTTCCCTTATTACCCCCTATTCTCTTCCTATATACTTACTTCTCTATCCGTGAAAACCATTACCGCGGGTGAATGGGCGAGAATATATGACGCGGGGTATTCTTTTGCCTTGCGGATGATTTGTTCCATGATTTCCTGTTTTTCTTTACCGATAACGGGAACCAGTATAGCGGAACTTTTCAAGATAACGGTTCCGGTCATGGTGATGCGTTGTTGTCCCGTGATAGGGTGTTGGGATACGGCATATACGCGACGATCCGTGAGCAAGTTCATGTCATTGGGGAATATGGAAGCCACGTGTCCGTCCGTGCCTACACCGAGGATAACACAATCGAAACGGGGTGCGGTGGAATAACCCGGAAGTTCCCATTTTACCATTTCCGAGTAGCGTTCCGCTTCAACCTTGGGTTCTTGTTCTCCCCAGATACGGTGAATATGGTTTGCGGGTATCTCCAGCGGGATAAATAGCAACTGATCGGCATGCTTGTAGTTGCTTTCGTCCTCGTCCGGCGCCACGCAACGTTCATCCACCCAGTAGAAACGAATGTTGTTCCACGGGATAATTTCTTTGTATTCTTTTACCCATAACTTGAACAGCGCTTGTGCCGTGCTACCCCCGGACAGAGCCAAGTGGAAAGGCTTTGACTTACTTTTTTTTATCACCGCGACAAGCGCTTCGCTGGTTGCACGCAACGCTTCTTCCGGTGTTTTATAAGTTTCTATTTTCATGATATATGGTTATATGTCTTAGTATAATTTATGCATTTTATACGATGCAAGTTACATTTTATTCGTGATTAAAGCAATAATTTTGCCTTGAAAGCTTGAAAAAATCTTAACGTGACATCATTTGTCGGCAGCTTTTGTTGAAACGGCGGATAAAGAGAGCCGCCGCGAACATAAGACCACCGCAGAATCCGGAGAGTAGTCCGGGAGCCCCGAAGTCGAGTAAAATACCCGTGACGTAGGCGAGCGGGACGGCAACAAAGACATAGGAAATGAAAGCGTATATCATGGGGCGTTTCACGTCGGTGATACCTCTTAACGCGCCGAGAGCGGTGACCTGTAGCCCGTCGAATATTTCGAAAACCGCGACGACGTAGAAAAGGCGGCGTGCCACTTCAATCACTTCCCGGTCGGGCGTGAAGACGGAAGCGATTTGGGCCCCGAAAAGAGCGTAGATAATGGCCGCTCCCGTCATAAAGACCACGGAAAGACGAAAAGCCGCGTGAGCGTGACGGCGCATCTTGGCGAAATTATGACGCCCGAATTCGTGGCTGATAAGTATCGTGGAAGCCCCGGCAATCCCGCTGGATATCATGAAGGTGAGGTTAATCATGGATAACGCTATCTGGTTGGCGGCAAGAGGCACCGTGCCAAGCCAACCCATCATGACCGTGATGAGGCTGAGGGAGAGAAATTCGACTACCATTTGTCCGGCGATGGGGTAACCCACTTGCAGGAGTTGTTTTATTTTGCGCCCGCTGACATTTGTCCGGCGGAAGAACTGAAAGACGGTGGCGTGTATGGCGGAGCGGCGTGTATAAAAGAGAAATACCGCGGGCATCATGGTTCTTGATATCAAGGTTGCCAGTCCGGCTCCCGCTACCCCCAGATTCGGGGCACCCAGTTTACCGTATATAAACATGTAGTTGAGAATGATATTCATGACGTTGCATGATATCGTGATGACCATGGCCACTTTCGTGTTACCGATGCCTTCCATGTATTGTTTGAATGTCATGAAGAGGATGAAGGGAATGACCGACAGGGAGGTCAGTATGTAATAGCCTTTACTTAGCACGATCACTTCCTCGGGTTGTCCCATCATGGATAAAAAAGGCATAAGAGAGAAGAGAAAGGCGGTGAGCAAGAGTGATACCGCGGTGTTCACCAGAAGTGAGTTCTGGAAGAATCCCGCTACCCGTTCGCTGTCGTTCTGGGCATGTGCCTGTCCGACGAGGGGAGTGAGTCCCGTGGCGATACCCATCCCGACGACCATCGTGTTCATGATGATGATACCGGCAAGGGATACTGCCGCCAGTTCGGGAGCGCCGAGACGCCCGACCATGATGTTGTCCGCCATTTGCACCACCGCTTGTCCCGCCAGCGAGAGCATGATGGGGAAGGCGATACGGACGTTGTCTTTGTAATATGATGAACTGATTTTCATGCCTTTTTGTAAACGGGGGCAAAGGTACGATTTAGTTTGTAAAGTTCATAAGGTTACGGGAGAATAACACGTCCGAAAACCGGGGGCGGTCGGCGGGGAAACGGTGGAGTTATTCTGAAGTTCTCCTGAAGTTCTCCTGCAGTTATTCTAACGGGGTTAGAATAACTGCAACTTATCTATTGTTTAACTCTAGGATAGAGTGCAGGTCTACACGAGGGATGGGCATCGCTTATGGAAGGGGAAATCGGGAGAAAAATAGTTGAGAAAAGTGAAACAAATGTAACCGCCCTTGTCGTATAAAAAGGTATAAGACTAAATTTTAAGTAATTTAACCTTAATATTAAGCTAAATAATTTGCGAAGATGAAATAAGTATCTATCTTTGGATATATTAAACGAGAGAAATGAAGAAGACAGTATTTCAATATTTTTCACTGTTACTTTTGCTTTTGGCAATCGGGGTAAGCGCCTTTGGAGAAACTGATTCCAAAGGGGAGAAGCCCGTGCCGACAGTTCCGGGTACGGAGCAGTCGCGGGACGATTCCAAGGTTGCCACTTCTTCCGCTGACCGACATGGTGCTTTCGAACGCACGTTGGTTTTTTCCAGTCAGCAGATCGCGAACGGAAGTAGTCGGGAGCAACAAATCTCGTTCTCTATTTATCGCAAAATCCAATTAGCGTATCACAAGTCAGAGTATGGTATTCGGGTAGAACGTTCCATTGAAAGTTTTTCCGAATTGTTGGGTATTCGTTATATACAGGGATTCTACCTGTTCGACTTGTGTAAAATCGTCATTTAGCCACACGTAAGTCAAGTATGTCCGTGCCATATCATTGTGGTACAGGTGTTTTGTATGCCTGTATAAAATGATGAAAGAGGGTGCTATGCTCTGTTGTACAGATGTTTAGTGTGAAATCGGTATTCATGTAAGGATACGGACAGGTCCTTTACACCCTATTATTTTCAATTATTTTAAAGAGATTGACTTATGGAAACTACAAGTACAAAAATGAGTGATAAGATTACAAAGTCTGCATTATTCCAAACGTTATACCCGATCGTGGTTATGCTTATCGTTTTCGGGTTGGTATTCCTTGCTTTATATTGCGCGTTATAAATATTAAAATACATTAGACATGAAAAAGACTGCAACATCTACAAAGGGGGCAAAGAGAAATTTAGGTATTTCTGCTTTCCCGATAATCATTTTGTGTTTTATTCTTGCAATGATTATTTATCATTTCGTTTATGGAAATCCGGCTAATTTTATAAACAATGACCCGAACAATCACCCGTTACCCGGAAATCTCTTGGGTACGATATATAAGGGAGGGGTAATCGTGCCGATTATACAGACTTTATTATTCACGGTCTTGACGTTGAGCGTTGAACGTATGATCGCTTTACGCAAGGCGAAAGGGAAAAAGAATCTCCAGCAATTCGTGACCAAAGTGAAAGGTCAACTGGAAAGCGGGGATATCGAAGGAGCCCGTAAAGCGTGTGATGAACAGAAAGGAACGGTGGCGAATGTTATAAAGTCATCGCTTTCTACTTACACGCAGGTCGACGGTTGTGATACTTTGACGAAAGAAGAGAAGCAACTCGCGGTGCGGAAAGACTTGGAAGAGGCTACCATGCTGGAGTTGCCTACCATGGAGCAGAATCTGGGGGTTATCGCCACGATTACCACGCTGGGAACTTTGATGGGGCTGCTCGGTACGGTTATCGGTATGATCAAGTCGTTTGCCGCCTTGTCCTCTGCCGGGGGTACGGATTCTATCGCTTTGTCGACAGGTATTTCGGAAGCGTTGGTAAATACCGCGTTCGGTATTGCCACGGGGGCTTGCGCTGTTATCGCTTACAATTTCTTTACAAGTAAGATAGACGGTATCACGCATAGTATTGATGAAATCGGTGCTTATATCGTGCAAACATTCACGGTGAAGAACAGATAGTTTGAACCTTTAAACACACGAGTTATGAGTCAGAAGATAAAGAAGAAATCGACGTTTATCGACATGACCGCCATGAGTGACGTGACGGTGCTGTTGCTAACGTTCTTCATGCTGACCTCGACGTTTATCCAAAAGGAACCGGTGAAGGTGAATCCGCCGCAGTCGGTTTCGGAGATCAAGATTCCCGATGCCAATATCGTTTCTATACTGGTGGAACCCTCGGGAAAGGTGTTTATGGGGTTGGATAAGCCGCAAGACAGAATGGAAGTTTTGAAGAAAATGGGCGAAAGTTACCAGATCGAGTTTACTAATGATGAGTTGAAGAAGTTTAGTTTGTGTAACTCTTTCGGGGTTCCGATTCAAGGAATGAAGCAATTTCTCGCGTTATCGCCCGAAGATCAGGATAAAGTGTTGATGAATTACGGTATTCCTTGCGATAGCACGAATAACCAGTTTAAATCGTGGATGCAGTTTGCCCGCGAGGTGAACAAGGATTTGGTGATCGCAATCAAGGCAGACCAAAGTACACCTTATCCGCTGATAAAGGATATTATGGCGACGTTGCAGGATTTGCGGGAGAACAGGTACAACCTGATAACCTCTTTGCGAAATATGCCTAATGTATGACCGGGTTGGACGTGTTAATTTGAAACGATAAGATTATGGCAGAGATACAAGATAACGGAGGCGGAGAACGCAAGAAAGGTAAACAGAAGAAGTTTAGTATCCGGGTGGATTTTACTCCCATGGTGGATATGAATATGCTGTTGATAACTTTCTTTATGCTCTGTACTTCCATGAGTAAGCCCCAGACAATGGAAATCAGTATGCCCCGGAAGGATTTGTTGAACGAGCAGGAGCAGAATAAGGTGAAGGCTTCGAAGGCGATGACCATTTTGTTGGGAAAGGAGGGGAAGGTGTACTATTATATGGGAGAACCGGATTACGAGAATCCCGATATGGTGCAGGAAACAGACTTTTCCCCGAACGGGTTGAGAGCGATTTTGCTGGGACGTAACCAGATCGTGATGCAAAAGATCCGGGAGTTGAAACAGAAAAAGGAGAATCTGGAAATCACGAACGAGGAGTACTTGAAAGAGTCCGCCGAGATTCGGAAAGAGAAAGATTCGCCTGTAATATTGATTAAGGCGACGGATTTCGCTAACTATAAGAACCTGATTGATGTGCTTGACGAGATGCAGATATGCAATATCGGTCGTTACGCGATCATGGATGTTACACAGGGCGATTTACGCTTGTTACAGGATAAAACGCACGACGGGTACGCTGATGATTTGAAGGAGGTTATCGAGTACCGGGAGTTAAAACAGTAAGGTATGGCAAAAGATATTCATATAAATTCGATTGAATGGTGCGACCTCGTGTTTGCCGGGAAGAATAAAGATTACGGCGCTTACGAATTGCGTAAGCAGTCGTCCCGGCGGCATCTGACAGCTTATATAGTGATTATAGGCTGTGTCGTACTGGCAATGGTACTTCCTGCCTTCATTCGTTTTCTTACCCCGGTGAAGGCGGAGGAAAAGATGGTAGCGGTGACCGAGCTTTCTAATTTGAAGATGGAGTTACCGGAGGTGAAGGAAGAGAATAAGATCGTGGCGGTGAACGTGCCGCCTCCGCCTACATTGAAGACGACAATCAAGTTTACCGCTCCCGTGATCAAAAAAGACGAGGAGGTGAACGAGGCAGACGAGATGAAGACACAGGAGGAGGTGAATCAAGCGAAAGCGGCTATTTCCGTGGCGGACGTGAAGGGAAATGATGACGAGAACGGTCAGGATATTGCTGATTTGGAAGATCACAAATTGATCGTGGCGAGTGATGACGAGGTATTTCAAGTCGTGGAACAAGCCCCGGAATACCCGGGAGGTATGGCCGCCTTGATGAAATGGATCGGTAAAGAGATCCGTTACCCGTCTATTGCCCAAGAAATGAACATCGCAGGAAAGGTTATCGTGCAGTTTGTTATCGGGCGTGATGGTTCGGTGCGCGATGTGCAGGTCATTCGTTCCGTTGATCCTTCGTTGGATCAAGAAGCTATCCGGGTCGTGAAAGCGATGAAGAAATGGATTCCCGGTAGACAGCGGGGAGAAGCTGTATCCGTAAGATTCACGTTGCCGATATCATTTAAATTGCAACAATAAGCAATTGAAAATTGAAAATGGAGAATTGAAAATGAATTCCTTGCTTGGTTTTGGGCTCGATTTAAAATGGAGTGGGGAGATAAATTAATTAAGTTATGAATATTCGAATCGGCTTTTGGCTCTTGTTACTGGTGTCCCTTGGGGCTTGTAAAGGAAAGACATCAAGTGTGCAGGAAACCTTGTTCAGCGGGGTGATCCGGGTTGCTGTCGATGAAACGTTATCTCCCTTGGCCGAGGAAGCTATTAACGTTTTTGAGGCGCAATATAATCAGGCGGGTGTAATACCACTTTACACGAGTGAAGTGGAAGCGATTAATTTGCTGTTACGTGATAGTGTGCGGTGGGTTTTGGCTACACGACCACTGACGGAAAACGAATTAGAGTCATTCCACAGCAAGAAGTTTTTTCCGGAGTCGGTGAAGGTAGCCACTGATGGGATAGCCTTGATCGTGAACAGGCAAAATGCCGATTCGATATTCAATTTGGCTCTGTTGCAAAAGATATTTACCGGGGAGATTACCCGTTGGGAGGAGATTGCCCCGGGGTCCCGCGCGGGAGAGATACAGGTGGTTTTCGATCACCCGAATTCAAGCACCGTGAGGTACGCGATTGATTCGATTTGCGGGGAGGGGCAGTTGTCCGAGCGTTGTCACGCGGCAGGGACGAACCGGAAGGTGATTGATTATGTGGCACGTACCCGTGGTGCTTTGGGGGTAATAGGTGTGAACTGGATCAGTGATGACAGGGATTCGCTTTGTCGCGATTTTCTCGACGAGATACAGGTGGCACGCGTGAGTCGTGCCGACCGACCAACATACGGGAATAGTTACCAGCCTTACCAGTATTATCTCTATACCGGACAGTATCCCTTGCGACGGGATATTTATATTTTGCTGAATGATCCCCGTAGTGTTTTGCCCACGGGATTGACTTCTTTTTTCTCCGGTTCGCGGGGACAGCGTATCGTGTTGAAGGCCGGTTTGCTACCGGCAACAATGCCCGTGAATATCGTGAACGTGAGAGAACAAATCTAACTATAAATTTGAAGACGATGAATACAAAATGGATATTATACGGACTGTTCTTTTCGCTCCTTTCCGTGAGCGTGAAGGCGGCAGATAACAGGGTAGGGATAGATCTCTACGAGTCGGGAATGACTGGTGCGGCAAAAGTGTTTTTTCTGGATAATCTGCCGACGCTGACGGATAATGTACGGCAGGCTGAGGCGTGTTATTACCTCGGGGAATGTTATCTGACGCTAGGGCAGAGGGATTCTGCCGGTTTTTATTACGATAAAGGCGTGGGATTGCAACCGGATTACCCGTACAATCGGGTGGGACAGGCAAGTCTGAAGTTGAATGACGATCCTTCCGGCGCGGAGGCTTTATTGAAGGATGCCCTCGGAACGAAAGGGTATAAGAAAGACGCTACCCTGCAAATCGCTATCGCGAGGGCTTACTTGCACGCCGGTGATGCCGCAAAGGCTATGGAGCACGTGAATAAGGCGAAAGAGTTGGATGACAAGAGCGGTTTGCCCTACCTCGTGGAAGGCGACATTCTGGTGATGCGGGGACACACCGGGGATGCTTGTGCCAAGTACGAGTCGGCTACTTATTTTTCTCCGGATTGTCTGGGGGCTTATTTGAAGCAGGCACAGATATACATGTCTACCAATCGTTCGCTTTCTCTCGAGAAGTTGAATAAAGTGCGCGAGATATCGCCCGATTTTTGCGGGGCTTACTGTTCCTTGGGAGAATTGCACGAGATGTCCGGAAATAGTAAGGCGGCGGCAGAGAATTATACTAAGTTTATCCGTTCGGGGTATTACGACACGGAGAATTTGCTTCGTTACGCGGGGATATTGTATTTCGACAAGCAATATGCCGGGATGTTGCCCGTGCTGGAACAGGTGTTGAATGAACGACCGGATAATTTAGTGGCGAAACGGTTGTACGCGTACTGTCTGGCGAAGCGGGAAGACGGGGAGAAGTGTTTGCAGGCTATCCGGCATTTTATAGAGTCAACCCCGGAAGAACATCAGATTTATCAGGATTTCCTGTGTTATGCCGAGCAATTGGAGGCAAACAAGAATTACAATGATGCCGTGGTGTTTTACGAGAAGGCTTTGCAAACGGATGCCAAACATCAAGAGCTGAACAAGGAAATCGCGGATATTTTCGCGAAGACCAATCAATTGGATTCGGCTGTGGTATATTACAATCGTTATATTGATTCTGCCGGAGAGGCATCGGCGGAAGATTTATTGAAATTGGGCAAATGCTATTATAACATGGCTTGCCGGGATTCCGTTGTCGACGAACAGAAAGCGGAACTCGTGAAAGCCGATAGTTTGTTTGCCGCGTTGAGTGACAAGGTGCCGAGTAGTTACGTGGGATATTTCTGGCGGGCACGCGTTAATTCGATGCTCGATCCGGAAACCTTGGAAGGGTTGGCAAAACCTTATTACGAGAAAGTGGTAGAAATAGGACTGTCGAACACGGAACGTTATAAACGGGAACTGATAGAGAGTTACAAGTATCTGGGGTATTACCATTACGTTGTTGCCGATGCTATCACGACGAAAAATAATGGAAATCCCGATTCGGCAAAAGGTGAATACGAGGAAGCAAAGGAGTTTTTCTCTAAGGTGCTGGCGTTGGATGCCAAGGACGAGATTGCTTTGAAGGCACTGGAAAGTATAAAACTTTAATAATTTTAGATTTAGTGATTTTAGATTGAGTAAAACGACTCGTGCAAGTTGCACATAGCTTTCCCCGAGGAGTGGATGCGGGTAAGTCTTTTTTTTTCCACCGTTGGGGTGTTTTGGTATGGAAATTGCACTATAATCCCACAGAACAATAAAAAGGAAATATGAAGTTTTGGTTGAAAATATTGTCTGTCGTTATTATAACGTTTTGTTTCGGGATAAATGTTTTGTCCGGGGAGAACACGTTTGAAGGACGTACGGAAAACAGGACGGAGTATTTCGCTTCTACCCGGTTGGACGGGGAATTTACTTTGAGCGATTTGGCAAGAACCTACGATTTCGTTGGTGGTGCGTTTATCCTATCCGCATCAATTGATTTACCGGGCGATACGGGTATTGAAAAAGAAAAAAGAGGTGGTTTGTCTAAACTGCTCTCGTGCCATGATTCGGTCTTGAAGTCACATCACATTATTTGTCAGGAAAAATTCCGAGAATATTTATTCACAAAGCATGTCCATGGATTTTATATCTATCGGATAGGTCGTTTAGTTATTTAGCGGTATTGCCGGGATATATTCTCTCGTGCAAGGGAGAAAAAAAGCGTGTAGAAAGTTTGTTGGAAAGAAACTTTCCCGGTGAATATACGTTAAAGTTAAAAGTAAGCATTTAAAGAACGTTTAAATTATATATTATGAGACAGAATGTCGGGTACGTGACGCAAGTGATTGGTCCTGTCGTGGACGTGATTTTCGAGAATGACGGGGGAGATTTGCCACCTATTTACGAGGCGCTTGAAATCGAGCGGGACAATGGAGCCAAGTTGATTGTCGAGGTTGAACAGCACGTGGGTGAAGACACGGTGCGCTGCGTGGCAATGGATACGACGGACGGGTTGTATCGCGGGATGAAAGTGGTTGATTTGGGGCGGACGTTGACGATGCCCACGGGCGATCAGATTAAGGGACGTCTGTTGAACGTGACGGGTGATGCTATTGATTATCTGTCCCCGCTGGAATACAAAGATACGCTTTCCATTCACCGGGAAGCCCCGAAATTCGAGGATCTGTCCATACAGGAAGAATTGTTATTGACGGGTATCAAGGTGATCGATTTGCTGGAACCTTATTCCAAAGGGGGGAAAATCGGTTTGTTCGGTGGTGCCGGTGTCGGTAAAACCGTGTTAATCATGGAAATGATCAATAATATAGCCAAGGGACATAACGGGTATTCCGTGTTTGCCGGAGTTGGTGAACGTACGCGTGAGGGGAATGACCTTTTGCGGGAGATGATCGAGTCGGGTGTAATTAATTACGGCGACAAGTTCAAGGAGGAAATGGCTCAAGGCAAATGGGATTTGGAAAGCGTGGACATGGATAAAGTGCGGGAATCACAGGCCACGCTCGTGTTCGGGCAGATGAACGAGCCTCCCGGGGCACGTTTGCGGGTGGCTTTGTCGGGATTGACCGTGGCGGAGATGTTCCGGGATTCGAATGAAGGCGGTAAGGAGATATTGTTCTTTATTGATAATATATTCCGTTTCACGCAAGCGGGTTCGGAAGTTTCGGCGTTGCTGGGACGTATGCCGTCGGCGGTGGGCTATCAACCCACGTTGGCATCGGAGATGGGTAAATTGCAGGAGCGCATCACTTCGACGAAAAACGGTTCGATTACATCTATTCAAGCTATTTACGTGCCGGCGGACGACTTGACTGACCCCGCTCCGGCGACGACATTCAGTTTCTTGGACGCGACCACGGTATTGAGCCGTAAGATCACGGAATTGGGTATTTATCCGGCAGTGGACCCCTTGGAATCGAATTCACGTATTCTTGACCCGGCTATCGTGGGTGAAGAACATTATCACACGGCGCAGAGGGTTATCGAATTGTTGCAGCATTATAACGAGTTACAAGATATTATTGCCATATTAGGAGTGGATGAGTTGTCGGATTCGGATAAGATTGTCGTGGCTCGTGCCAGACGGGCGCAACGTTTCTTGTCACAACCATTCCATGTGGCGGAGCAATTCACGGGTATTCCGGGTGTGATGGTTCCACTGGAGGAAACTATTCGCGGGTTCAAGATGATATTGGATGGCGATATGGACGAGTACCCTGAGCAAGCCTTTATGAACGCCGGAACAATTGACGACGTGATTAAGAAAGGAAAAGAGATGATGGAGAAAGCGAAAAGCAATTGAAAATTGAAAGTTGAAAATTGAAAATGAAATGAACGATGATAGGGGAGGTGCCCGAAAGGCGGAGGAGTTCAATTTAAAATCTAAAATCTAAAATCAAAAGCGTTCGCTCGTGCGGCTGTAATCTAAAATCATAAATCATAAATCTAAAATTAATCAGGATGGTTTTAAGAATAGTATCTCCGGAAAAAGTGCTTTATAAAGGTGAAGTGCAAATGGTGAAACTACCCGGTACGGTGGGACAGTTCACGGTATTGGAGCATCACGCCCCGTTAGTGTCCACGTTGACAGCGGGAAAGCTGGTTTACCGGGGGGCGAGCGGGGAGAAGGAAATTGATATAAAAGGAGGAGTCGTGGAGGTGCGGGATAACAACGTGGTGGTATGTATAAATTGATAAACGAATGAAAGGTTATGCAAGACATATATTGACGGTATTCTTTTCGCTGACGGTGGCTTTGAACGTGTCCGCGCGGGAGGTTGTTGCCGTGAATGATACTCTGACAATGGAAGATGAAATTGTTGCTCGGGTGGATTCGCTGGGGCAGGAAGTCGAGGAAGAAGCGAAAGCGTTTAACCCGAAAGAAACCATTTTCGAGCATCTTGGTGATGAATACGGTTGGAATATCGTGGGGCGTGTGACTCTTCCATTGCCAGTGATTGTTAGGGGAATAGACGGAAGTTGGCACGTGTTCAGTTCCACGCGTCTGGAAGACGGGAAGGAATACGAGGGATTTTATATCGCCCGCGAGGGAACTCACGAGGGGAAGATTGTCGCCACGGATGCGACGGGAAACGTGTATCGTCCGTATGATTTCTCTATCACGAAAAACGCGTTTTCTATCATGATAAGCGCTTTGATTACCATGTTAATCGCCTTTTCGTTGGTGCGTTATTACCGGAAAAACAAATACAAAGCCCCTAGAAAGGGTGTCGGTTCAATCGAGATGGTCGTGGAGATGTTGTACAAGGAGGTTATCGTGAGCGTGTTGGGAAAAGAGGCGAGAAAATATGCGCCTTATCTACTGACATTGTTTTTCTTTATATTCATCTCTAACTTGATGGGGTTGGTCGCGTTCTTCCCGGGTGGAGCGAATGTGATGGGGAATATGTCTATCACGCTTGTACTGGCAGTTTGTACCTTTGTCGTGGTGAACGTGTCGGGAACGAAGGAATACTGGAAAGAGATTTTCTGGCCGGATGTACCGTTCGCGTTGAAATGTCCGGTGCCCTTGTTGCCGATAATCGAGATTTTCGGGGTATTCACGAAACCAATCGCTCTTATGATTCGTCTTTTCGCGAATATGCTGGGAGGACACTTGATAGTGCTGGTATTGATTTCGTTGATATTCATGTTCGGCGTGATGGGGCAGGTGGTTGTGGGGGTGACAACGATATTCTCGGTACTGTTCGCGGTGTTTATGAACTTGATACACGTGTTAATCGGATTTATCCAAGCGTACGTGTTTATGTTACTGTCGACGATATTTATCGGGTTAGCGAGAGTGAAGCGATTGAGTGATTTATAATAGAATAATTTGAATCAATAAATCTAAAATAAATAAGGTTATGGAAAGTTTAATTTTATTGGAAGCTGCGGTAGCCGGAATGAGTCTGGCAAAGATAGGTGCTTGTGTTGGTGCGGGTATAGCCGCTATTGGTGCCGGTATCGGTATTGGTAAGATTGGTTCTTCTGCTATGGACGCTATTGCCCGTCAGCCGGAAGAAACGAATAACATCAGAACGAATATGATTGTGATTGCCGCGTTGATAGAGGGTGTTGCCCTTTTCGCGATCATCGTTTGTTTATTAGCATTGTTTGTATAAAAAGAAGCTATGTCATTGTTTACACCGGAATTCGGATTAGTGTTTTGGATGCTGGTTGTCTTCTTGATTCTTTTCGGCATCTTGGCAAAATACGCTTGGCCTGCCATTGTCCGTATGTTGGACGAACGGGCGGACTTTATCGATAAAGGCGTGGTTTATGCTCAAGAAGCGAAGGAAGACCGGGAGAAGGCACAGGCAGATGTCAAGACGTTGCTGGCGGAAGCGCACAAGCAACAATTGGACGTGCTGCAGCAGACGGAACGACTGAAACGGGAGATGATAGCGGATGCACGCAAGGCAGCGGAGAACGAGGCGCAACGGGTGAGAGAAGCTGCCAACTTATCAATAGAGCAGGCGAAAAGAGAAGCGGAACGGCAATTACGGGTACAAGTGGCATCTTTGTCTTTGCAGATAGCAGAGAAGGTGATGCGGAAAGATCTGTCTTCCGATAAGGCTCAAATGGAGATTATCGGTAAGCTGTTGGACGAGCTTGAAAATAAAGAGTAAAGGAGGAAGGTATGGACGAAGGATTGATTGCTCGTAGATACGCGAAGGCTCTGCTTCGATACTCGCAAGAACTGGGTGCTGCCGATTTGGTTTACGAGAAGATGAAATTATTCGAGATAAACTATATCGCTCACCCCGATTTGCAAAAGGCTTTGTTGAATCCGTTGTTGTCACCCGGGGATAAGGAGATGCTTCTTTCCACGGCTATCGGAATCGAGCCGGGAGAAGCGTATATCAAGGGGATTCGTTTGTTGATAAAGAATCACCGGGAGATGTATGTAAGACAAATCTGTCTGATGTTCCAAAAACTCTACCGGGAGGCTTACGGTATCATCCGGGTGAAGATTACCACCGCGGTGGAATTGTCGAAGGAGGATCTGGAACAAATAGAGGATTACGTGAAACGTCGCTATGCCTCGAAAAAGATAGAATTTGTCCATAAAGTTGATTCGACGATTATCGGTGGTTTCGTGTTACAGATCGGTACGGAGCAATTAGATGCCTCGTTGATGAAGGAACTGAAGGAGATAGGAGTAGGGTTAGGACTGGAAGAGAATTATTGACTCGGTAATTCCGTGATTCAATAATTGACGATTCAGCGATTATAAGAAATTTGGAAAGTCATTTTCAATTTTCAATTTTCAATTTTCAATTGTATAAATTTATGTTGAAAGCGAATGAAATATCGGATATATTAGAGATGCAGCTCAAGGAGGTGGATACTCGAATGGTTTTTGAAGAAGTGGGTAGAGTGATGGAAGTAGGTGACGGGGTTGCCCATGTCTTCGGGTTGGATAATGTTCGGGCAAACGAGTTGCTCGAATTTGAGAACGGGGTTCGGGGAGTCGCTATGAACTTGGAGGAGGACAACGTGGGTGTGATTCTGATGAATGCCGGCGACCGCGTGAAAGAGAATTACACGGTGAAGCGTACCGGGAACATCGCTTCCATCAAGGTGGGAGAAGGTTTGCTCGGGCGGGTGATTAATACTTTGGGTGATCCGATCGACGGGGTTGGTGCGATTCAGGGTGATTTAATGCAGTTGCCGTTGGAACGTAAGGCTCCGGGTGTAATCTATCGTCAACCGGTGAAAGAACCTTTGCAGACAGGTATTAAGGCTATCGACTCTATGGTGCCTATCGGACGCGGGCAGCGGGAGCTGATTATCGGTGATCGACAGACGGGGAAGACCTCTATCGCGGTGGATACGATATTGAACCAAAAAAGGTATTTTGACAAAGGTGATCCGGTTTATTGTATTTACGTGGCTATCGGGCAAAAAGCATCCTCTGTGGCTATGCTCGTGAACACGTTGCAGGAGCGGGGTGCCATGGAATACACGGTCGTGGTGGCGGCAAACGCCTCTGATTCGGCAGCCATGCGGTATTACGCGCCGTTTGCCGGGGCAACCATTGGCGAGTATTTCCGGGATAGCGGACGTAATGCACTTGTGATATATGACGACCTTTCCAAGCAGGCGGTAGCTTACCGGGAGATATCTTTGATTTTGCGTCGTCCGTCAGGTCGTGAGGCTTATCCGGGTGATATTTTCTACCTGCATTCCCGTTTGTTGGAAAGAGCCGCGCGTATTATTTCCAGCGATGAGATGGCACTGACGATGAATGATCTGCCGGAAAACTTGAAACCGATGGTGAAAGGGGGCGGTTCGTTGACAGCCTTACCGATTATCGAGACACAGGCGGGCGACGTATCGGCATATATTCCCACGAACGTGATCTCTATCACGGACGGTCAGATATTTCTTGAAGCCAGTTTGTTTAACGAGGGTATGCGTCCGGCAATTAACGTGGGTATTTCGGTATCCCGTGTAGGTGGTAACGCCCAGTTAAAGGCCATGAAAAAGATAGCCGGAACGCTGAAGATCGATCAGGCACAATACCGGGAACTGGAATCGTTCTCCAAATTCGGCGGAGATATGGATTCCGTGACGGAAATGGTGATAGACAAAGGGCGTAAGAACGCACAATTGTTGATACAACCCCAACATTCCCCGATGCCCGTGGAGGAAGAAATTGCTGTCATATATTGCGGTACCCAAGGATTGTTACGGAACGTGGCAATAAAACATATTGCCGAATTTGAAAAAATGTTTTTGGAAATCTTGCGTTCCAGATACCAAAAGGAGATTCTTGAACCGTTGAGTAAGGGTATGCTGGATGAAAATATTTCCAAGCTACTGGAAGAAGTTGCCGGGGATGTGGCACAAACGTTTAATGATTAGAGTTCATAAAGTTTGTAAAGTTCATAAAGTAACGGGTGTCCTTCGGACAAGGTTTAATGGCAGCGTGAACTGCCGTAAACAAAGCCCGCGGGTTCCAAAATCTTATGAACTTTACAACCTTACAAACCTTATGAACTTTATAAACCTTATAAACTTTATAAACTGACTATGGCATCTACACGTGAATTGAAAGGAAGGATTAGTTCGGTACACTCTTCTCAGAAGATTACCGGGGCGATGAAGATGATTTCATCGGCAAGGTTGAGAAAGTCCGAAAATGCGTTGAATAACGCCCGACCTTACATGGAACAGTTACAGAATATATTGGATCATATCGCGGCGCAGACATGTGACTATCAGTCCCCGTTAAGCCAAGAGAGAACGGTGCAACGGGTGGCTGTTGTCATTTTTGCCGCTAACGAGGGATTATGCGGGGCTTTTAACCTGACACAGTACAAGAAGTTGTTGGAAACCCTGAACGAGTATAGTACTCAAGTGAAATCGCCGATACAGGTGTATCCCATAGGTAGAAAGATCGTGAACGAGGTGAAGCGGACGGCAGGGGTGGAAACGATGGAAATACCCGAGTTCTTCGAGGCAAAACAGTATGCTGACGGGTGTACGGCCTTGGCGGACGAGTTGATCCGACGTTTTATGGCAAAAGAAATTGATCGGGTAGACGTGATATACTCTCATTACAAGAGTATGGGCACGCAGATCGTCACCCGCGTGCAGTTGCTCCCGTGGGTGCCGCGGGAAACAAATGTTCTCTCCGGAAAGGAACAGAACACAGTTTATATCTACGAGCCTAATTGTGAAGAGATTCTGGAAACGGTGTACCCTTTGGTAATTCATTCCATCATGTATCGCTATTTGTTGGAAAACCAAACTTCGGAACAGGCATCCCGGATACTCTCCATGCAAATGGCAAATGATAATGCTATCAAGCTGTTGAAAGGTCTGCAACTGGAATATAATAAACTCCGGCAACAGAACATCACGGCAGAATTAATGGACATAGTGGGAGGCTCGCTAGAGTAATTTTAAATATTAATATTAAAGAAACATAATGATACAAACTTGATAAAACATGACTGTAACCCTGATTATTTTAGCTTTATCCGCGTTCTTTTTTGTAAATGGTAAGATAAGATCTGATGTCGTTGCGCTTTGTGCTTTAGTTCTTTTGATTCTGTTCAATATATTGACACCGGAAGAGGCTCTTTCCGGTTTCTCCAATTCAATCGTGATCATGATGATCGGGTTATTTGTCGTCGGGGGTGCGATATTTCAGACCGGATTGGCTAAGATGATCAGTAGTAAGATATTGAAACTCGCGGGGGATAGCGAGTTAAAACTTTTTATCCTCATTATGCTGGTGACTGCCGCTATCGGTGCTTTCGTGAGTAATACCGGAACCGTGGCGCTCATGCTTCCTATCGTCGTGAGTATGGCGGTAAGTGCCAAAGTGAGTCCCAGTCGTTATTTGATGCCGTTGGCGTTTGCCAGTAGCATGGGAGGTATGGCAACCTTGATTGGTACACCGCCGAACTTGGTGATTCAAAACGCCTTATTAGGAGCCGGATACGAGGGGTTATCCTTTTTCTCTTTTACCCCCGTGGGTATTATTTGCGTATTCGTGGGTATTATCGTGTTGATTCCGTTAAGTAAGATATTTCTTGTAAAGAAAGATGAGAAAAAGATAGAGAAAAAAGCGAGAAATAAATCGGTTAAAGATTTAGCTTACGAGTATCAGATCGCGCAAAACCTGTTTCGGGTAGGGGTGAAGAAAAACTCTTTGTTTTGTGGCAAGACGTTGGTCGAATTGAATATCACGGGAAAATATAACTTGACTATTCTGGAAATACGGCGAGAATCCAACACGCAAAATCCTTTCATGAAAACCATAGACCAGAGATTGGCGGGTCCGGATACGGCGTTGCAGGAGGGGGATGTCCTCTATGTGCTGGGACAATTCGCGCAAGTGGAAGTATTGGTCGGGGAGAATCATTTGGATTTGTTGGATACGCATACCGCCGAAGTTTCCGATAAACATGTCAAACAAGATGTGAACTTCGGGGAGATGGGGATTGCCGAGGTGTTATTGATGCCGAATTCGCAGTTGATAAACCGGGCTGTCAAAGATTCCGGTTTCCGGGAGAAATACCGTGTCAATGTCTTGGGTATCCAACGGGGCGGGAAATACATATTACAGGATTTGAAAGACGAGAAAATGCACTCCGGTGATGCCTTGCTGGTTCAAGGTACGTGGCAGGATATTGCTCGTTTGAACGAGATGCAGTCCGAGTGGGTGGTGGTGGGTCAGCCGCTGGCAGAAGCTGCCAAGGTTACGCTGGACCACAAAGCACCTGTCGCGGCGGCAATCATGCTTCTGATGATTGTGGCTATGGTTTTCGATTCTATCCCGATTCCACCCGTGGCGGCGGTAATCGTGGCAGCCTTGTTAATGGTATTGACCGGATGTCTTCGTAACGTGGAGGATGCCTATAAAACGATAAACTGGGAGAGTATCGTGTTGATAGCAGCCATGTTGCCCATGTCGCTTGCCTTGGAGAAGACGGGGGCTTCGTCCGTGATTTCTTCCGGATTAGTGAATTCTTTAGGTGGTTTCGGTCCTGTTATCCTTTTGGCGGGTATTTATTTCACCACATCATTGTTGACCATGTTTATCAGTAACACGGCAACGGCAGTGCTTTTAGCCCCTATTGCCATGCAGGCAGCCATAAACACGGGGGTGAGCCCTTATCCGTTCCTCTTTGCCGTCACGGTTGCCGCGAGCATGTGTTTTGCTTCCCCGTTCTCCACGCCGCCTAATGCTTTGGTGATGTCTGCCGGGAAATACACGTTTATGGATTACGTGAAAGTGGGATTACCGCTTCAGATTATCATGGGAATCGTCATGATATTCATATTGCCTTTGTTATTTCCATTTTAGTGTGAAAGGGGTAGAAATTTATGATTTTTTGATTGATAATTGCTAAATTCATTGTTCCTTTGCAGGGTAAAAACCGATAGACGTGCTGGAACGATTAAGATCATGGATGTTGCCGTTGGCTATGTTGGGTGGGGGTATATTTTACTCCTTCTTTAATTTGTTTGCTTTTCTGACACCTTATTTGATTTCCGTGATGTTGCTGATCACTTGTTGTCGCTTGTCGATACGGGAGATGCGGTTTACCCGTTTGCATGCATGGATGTTGATGGTACAAGTTTTCGGTAGCGTGATCGTGTATGGTGTCCTATGCTATTTCGATCGGGTGTTGGCGGAGGCGATGATGATATGCGTGTTGGCTCCCACGGCGGTTGCGGCGGCGGTGATCACGGGGATGCTTGGTGGAAGCGTGCCTTGTCTGGCAACCTACACGCTGGCAAGCAATCTTTGCGTGGCAATCGTGGCTCCGGTCATGTTCTCGTTGGTTGGGGTGCGGGACGGGGTGTCGTTCGGTCAGTCGGTTTGGTATATTTGCACTCAGGTGGGACCTTTGTTGCTTTTACCTCTTGCCGGGGCTTGGGTGTTGGAGTATTTTGTTCCTTCCGTGCATAAAATATTGCGTGCCCGTCAGAGTATTTCGTTTTACCTGTGGAGTTTGAGTCTGACGATCGTGACGGGGAGAACGGTGTTTTTTATCATGCAGCAGGATAGTAAGGACTACGGGGCGGAGATTCTGATGGCTATCGCTGCTCTGGTGCTTTGCATCGCACAATTCGCTCTCGGGCGCCGGATCGGGAAAAAATATGGTGAAACGATCGCGGGGGGACAAGGACTCGGGCAAAAAAACACGATTCTCGCTATCTGGATGGCACAGGTGTACTTGTCGCCTCTCTCTTCCATAGGTCCGGCGGCGTATGTTCTGTGGCAAAATAGTATTAATGCTTTTCAGTTATATCGTAAGAGAAATACAGCAGGTGGCGTGAAAGACGAACGATGATAATTAGTGAAAGGTTTGGAATTCTCCTAAAATTATAATAAATTGCAATCATAATATCGCGAATCAGCGATAAATACATGATATCATGAATAATTGGACTATAATAAAGACTTTCGTTTATCCACAAGATGCTTATATGGCAAAGGCATACCTAGAGTCGGCAGGAGTAGATACATTATTGCAGGACGAACTGACAGCTCAAGTAAATAATTTCTATTCTAACGCGATTGGTGGTGTGAAGTTGTGGGTGCGGGACGAACATTTGTCGGAAGGGGTGAAGTTGTTGCAAGAGGGGGGATATATTACTTCGGTCGATTTGGTGCAAGAAGATGAGGTATGGATTGTTGAAGCGGATAAAACCACGGATAGGACGTGTTGTCCCTTTTGTGGCTCTTCTAATATTGGTGTAAAGAAATCTCCCGACGTGATCATGATTGTGATATACTTCTTGTTGTCGGCGTTGTTCCCGATATTCAAGTCGGTGAATAAATGCTTTGATTGTGATAAGGTGTGGAAATTTAAAAAGAAAAGAAATCATGGAAGAAGTGGAAATCCCGGAAATTGACAGAGAAGGTTTGGAAGAAGAAGCAAAGGCTATATTCCCGAACGAGGAAAAAAGAAAATTGTACGTGGATATCTTGGTGAAGAGTGTGGAGGAAGCCAAGGCATTAACTAATCTTGTGTCCTTGATGGTAGAGTACCCGGAGATCGTGACTAACGCTGACTCCCGACGGAAAATGCACGAGGCGCTTGAGGCGCATCGCGAGAAAATGGGCGAACTTGAAAAGAAGGTGAAGAAATTGTGACATTTAGAGTTTTAACTTTGAACTCTAAGCTCTTTTACTTGCTTCTTCGTTTTCTTGTTAATAAGAATAAATCCAATAACGATCAGTACGAGGGCGATCGGGTCGTGCCAAGAGAATTTCTGTAAGCCGATAGCGATAGAAACGATAGCCCCCGTGATAGGGAGTAAATATATATATGCGCTTTCCACGAATGGGGTAATGTACACCAAGGCTTTCAGGCTCAAGAAGTAAGCGAGCATCGTGGAGAACACGAGCGTGAATCCCAGTTCCAACCAGATGTGTGTCGGTGCGACGGACGTGAATATCGGTGCGTTCAAGACTTGATGAATACCGAACGGAAACGTGATAATCATGGCGGCCAGACTCATCCACCGCATAACGATGACGGAATTGAACTTTTGTGTATAAGGTTTTATTAAAATCAGGTACAAGGCGTTAAACACGGAAGATACGAAGATAAGAACGTCACCCGTGACCGAATCCTTGACCGCTCCGGCATGGGGAGTTATGGATACATACACCGTCCCGGCAAGGCCGAGTATGATACCGATTGCCTTATACCAGTTAAAAGAGGCATGTAACAGAAGCACGGCAAGACCGATCACGATGATCGGCTGGGTGGTACGGATCACGAAAGCATCCACTGGACCGGTCATGTTCAATCCGTTGATATAAAGTAATAAATTCCCACCGATGCCGAGTACACCCCCGAGCATCATCATTAGAATGTCTTTTTTTGTCGGTTTCGCTTGTCCTTTTGTCGGAAGAAACAACGAGATCAGCCAGAATCCCGCGGCCATCATGGTACAGCGGAGTAACACGAGCCCGTGGGGTCCTATCCACGAGGGCATAAGGATCTTCATGAAGTTCGTGTTGAAACTGTATATGATGATTGTAGACAAGACCATAAGATGCCCTATGATCTCTTTGGGCTTACCGGTTGTTTCCATTCTTTTCTATTTTCCGTGATAAACGGAAACCGGAAGAAGAAAGTTACAGAGTAAGGTCCATAAAGTCCATGGAGCCCTGCGGACTTTATGGACTTTACGGACTACTTGCACAAGTCAAGAGCCGCGTCTCCGGCGGGAATCGGGTCCCGTTTGATAGAAAAGTGGAAACGTGTTCCCCGTCCCTCGGATGAGGTGAACTGTATCGTTCCGCCCATAGCCTCGATGTATGCTTTGCAGATTGATAATCCAAGTCCCGTACCTTCCGTGAAGGTGTTCGCCTTGTAGAACCTCTCGAAAAGATTGGCATGAATCTTCGAGGGCATCCCTTTTCCGGTATCCTCTACCACGAAGTTGATTGTGTTTTGCTCCTTGTTCAGGGAATAACTCAGGCGGATGTGTCCCTTGTTCGTGAACTTCTGGGCATTCGATAAAAGGTTTACGATCACTTGGTACAACTTCTGCTGGTCGGTGTAGACGAGCAGGTCCGGGGTGTCGCCTTCCAAATATAACTCCACGTTCGGGTGCGTGTTGTTCATGCGCATTAATAGAATATCTTGACAAAACTCGTGCAGGCAGAACGTGGTCATTTGAAGCTCTATCTTGTGCGCGTCGATTCTTGCCAGTCGCAACACGTCGTTTGCCATATGCGACAACTGGTCGGAATGTTCATAGATAAGATTCATGTACTCGTTGCGCTGGTTCTCGGTCAGCGTCTTGTCGGTGCTGACCAGATTTGCCCAACCCAATATACAATTCAACTGATCGTTGATATCGTTACCCAGTTTTTCCAGAAACGAGAATTTCGATTTCTCTATACGTCCCGTCTTGTCCAGTGCGTCCTGCAATCTGATCTGGGCTTGTTTCAGTTCCGTGATATCATGAATGGTGATCAACATTTCCGGGCGACAGTTCATATCCATGTACGATCCTGACACGGAGACATTGCACTTTATTGACTTCTTCTCCGATACGCGCAGGCTGACAACGGCTTCTAAATTCGAGAAGTCCTTCCTCATGCGGAATGCTTCCGTGATCGCTTGCCGGATGGGGCAGGTCTGACAAAGTTCCCCGTTCCCGCATCCTTTCTCGAAAGAGTTGACACACTGGAGTAATTCACCTACTCTTTTTTTCCGGTTATCGTCCCGTGTATCAGTCACGGTGTAATAATTTGTTTTCTCCACGATAAAATCCTTGTCGATAACTAGGATATACGCTTTAATATGTTGCAGGATAAAATCAAATAACGCTCCCGATGCCTCGATCTCTTGCCCTCTTTTACTGCTCATCGTCCTTGCTCTCATGTACAAGCAGAAGAGTAATAAAATAACGCCGCTTAATATTGTAATGATAATACAACTATTCATACTACACGCTTCTAAATTCACCACAAAGTTTGTTATAATTTACCGATGTTCCAAAGCATAGATTTAAAATTTCTATCTTTTTAAGAAAATCGTTTCCGCGAAACAGTCCCTTAGTAGCTTGATTTTCGAATTGGTATGTTGATAATCACCTTGATCCTGTATAGAAACCAAGCCGGGATAAGTATTGTTACCAGACGAATTTTAGAGCAAATCCTCGTATTCCTTGTGTCGTGCCACGTAAGCGCGAGCGAAAGGACACGTGATAATTACTTTCAACTTCTTTTCTCTGGCATAATCCAGCGCCTGCTTTACCAGCGCCGAACCGTAACCTTTGCTTTGCAAGGGCTTCGGGACGAATGTATGTACTATGTTGATTCCCCCGTCAAAGGGTTTGTATTCCACAACGGCCGTTTTGCCGTTATCTTGAATTTCGAACAGATGCATCTGTTCATTGTGCTTGATTTCCATATCCGAGTGTTTTGAGTTTATATCTATTGGAGTATACGATATACTTTCCAACACAGTTTCAGTTTTATTAAAAAATAACGAATACCTTCATTTTCAATTCTCCATTATTTTGAAACGTCTTTTCCTCTTTCATCGTATTAATTTTATGAATATATTTGTATTCTTCATCAATTTAACCATTAAATAGTAAATAATGTCTCATTTACCGACTTTGATAACCGACCTCGCGCTCATTCTTGTATCGGCGGGGATTATTACCCTTTTGTTTAAATGGCTCAAACAACCCCTTGTATTGGGGTATATCGTGGCGGGACTTCTCGCGGGCCCTTACGTGCATGTTTTTCCCACGGTGGGGGATATCGAGAATATTAATATCTGGGCGGAAATCGGGGTAGTATTCCTGCTTTTCGCGCTAGGACTGGAGTTTAGTTTCAAGAAGTTGGTGAACGTGGGTTCGACAGCGTTTATCACGGCGATCACGGAGGTGGTCACGATGCTGATTATCGGATATCTCGTGGGCTATATGCTGGGGTGGTCAACGATGAACAGCATTTTCCTCGGGGGGATGTTATCTATGTCTTCCACGACGATTATCATCAAGGCATTTGACGATCTGGGTTTACGTAGCCAGCGATTCACGGGGATTGTGTTCGGGACGCTCGTCGTCGAAGATCTGGTGGCAATATTGATGATGGTGTTGCTTTCCACCATGGCGGTCAGCCAGCAATTCGCGGGAGAGGAACTCATCATGAGCGTCTTTAAAGTAATCTTCTTCCTTGTCCTCTGGTTCCTGATCGGGATATTTATCATTCCTTTGATATTGAAAAAAGTCAAGAAGTTGATGAACGACGAGACATTATTGGTCGTCGCTCTCGGTCTGTGCCTCGGTATGGTGGTGCTGGCAACGGAAACGGGATTCTCTGCCGCTCTCGGGGCTTTTATCATGGGTTCCATACTGGCGGAAACGGTGGAGGCGGAGCGTATCGAGCATATTATCAAACCGGTGAAAGACTTGTTCGGGGCTATCTTTTTCGTTTCCGTGGGAATGTTGGTCGATCCGGCGATACTCGTGGAATACGCGTGGCCGGTAGCGATCATCACGCTGGTGACCATTGTCGGTAAAGCTTGCTTCTCGACGTTCGGCGTCCTCTTGTCGGGACAAACGCTGAAGACTTCCGTTAAATCCGGGTTCAGCCTCGCGCAGATCGGGGAATTTGCCTTTATCATCGCCTCGTTGGGCGTGTCGCTGAAAGTTCTCGATGATTACGTTTACCCGATCATTGTTGCCGTTTCCGTGATCACGACTTTCACGACGCCTTATTTTATCCGGCTCGCGGATCCTTTTGCTGACTGGTTGTACCGGGTGTTGCCCGATCGTACCTGCAACTTCCTCGATCGCTATTCTTCCGGCGCGAAGACAATCAATCACGAGAGCGATTGGAAAAAACTGTTAAAAAGCTTTCTTGGGCGCCTCTCGATATTCAGTATATTACTGACCGCTGTCTTCTTGCTCTCTACACACGGGATATACCCGTTGATGACAGATCAATTCCCCGACTCGCCCGTGCTCGACAACGTGGTTACCGTCGTGTTGACATTGGTACTGATGGCGCCGTTTCTTATCGCGCTCGTGTCAAACAAGTACAATTCGCGCGAATTATTCATGAGTCTTTGGAATGATAGTAAATACAACCGGGGACGGCTGGTGTCGATGGTGCTTTTCCGGGTATTCGTGGCGACGTTTTTCGTGTCACTCGTGTTGATCAGGTATTTCCATATCCAGTACGGTATCGTGATTATCATTGCCCTTGGGATACTGGCGTTATTCCTTGTTTTTCGGCGTGACTTGAATCAGTATGCCAGATTGGAGAAACGTTTTCTGTTGAATCTGAACCAGCGGGAGGAAGCGGCACGCCGTCGTAATCCCCTACGTGCAAGTTTCAAGCGGAAATTGAGTGACAAAGATATTCACCTCACCGCTATTACCGTGTCGCCCAATTCCCCCTATGCCGGACTTTCCCTCGGGGAAATCTCTTTCCGAAAGACTTTCGGTGTCAGCGTGGTGGAAATTATTCGGGGCGACCACAAGATCAATATCCCCGATAATACGGAACGTGTTTACCCGCAAGATCGCCTCGTTGTCGTGGGAAGCGACGAGCAAATCCAACGTTTTTCCGCGGAGGTGGAACGAATGCAGGAGGAAAACCGTGACGGTATTCACGAGGAAGAGGTCACCTTGCAATCCTTCACCGTGGAACCCGATTTTCCTTTTCTTGAGCAGACTCTGGCGGAATCACACGTCGGCAATCGCTACAACTGCGTGATCGTGGGAGTCGAACGGGACGATAATGCCATCATGAACCCGAACGGTCACACGATCTTCAAGGAAGGTGATCTCGTGTGGGTTGTCGGTGAACGCGACAATATCCGGGATATGATAGCGGGGAAAGAGAGTTAAAGGAAGTTCGCCGCTCGACTGAAAACTCCTTCAAAGGCTTGGTGCAACATTTCCGGCGTGGCTCCCGTGTTTGTCGGGAAGGGGTTCTGGTGCGAGTACTCGTAGGGGAAATCCAGTTGTTCCAGAATCTTTCCGGCGTTTTTCGCGCCGAGGGCTTCCACTACACCCCGCGTAGGCATAACGGTATCTTTCGCGAGGCTGATAATCCGGATACGGTTTTGAGCCTGTTCAAAGAATGATTCCCGGTAATCCTGCATGATTTCGGGGCGAATCATGGCTTTGAACGCTTTTTCCATGAAATCTTCCTCGTAAAGCACGGGTAACATACGGTGTGCTTCGCCCGGTACGAGAAAATCATTCATAAAATAATCTTTCACCTTTCTGTATGCTTCCCGATCCATGATATCCCGTGCGCTTCCGTCCATTCGGCTGAATATCGAACCGCCGCAAAACAGGAACAGGCGGCAGTCGTCCAGCAGTCGGTCGGGATTGGCTAACATCAGTATTTGCGAGAGGAAAGCACCGATCGAGTAAGCAAAAATGTTTACCGGGGTATCCCGCTTGAACAGGGGGTGCTGTCCCGTCTTGATCTCCGTGAGCAATTGCCATAGGTTGAACATGGATTCCTTACCCGAGATAAAGAAACGGAGCGGGGCATCCGACAGGCGGTAACTCAGCGCGACGTTCACGAACGTAGAGTTGTCGAGATGTTCCACTTCTTGCTTCCGTCGTGTTACCCACGACATCAGTGCCCGCGGGTTATACCATGTGCCCGGCGTGCGGTTCATGTGAAAAGCGATAGGGAAAAGAATGACGGCTTTACCCGTGGCGAGTGCAAGGTATTCCGCCCACGTCAGGTACTTGTCCCAGTTCCGTTCGTTCAGCCCGTGCAGCAGCAGGATGGCTTTGTCAATTTTCTTTGTTCCGCGAGGGGTGAAGACAGTGTACGAGAAACTTTTATTCTCTTGGATGTTATTGTCCGGAACGGGACAAAATTCACAGGGGGGTATCAATTGCTGGAATAGCTCGATCTCCTTCACCCCGGTGTTCTGGATGAAATGATACGGGTGTATTTCCAACGGTCTGTCGTCTATTTCTACCTTTTTATCGTAAGAGAAAATAGCTTTTAATTGTTTGGTTCTGGTGATGATTTCCATGGTGTTGTGTTTATAGCTTAATGCAAAAAAACGACACAATTCCGGGTTTTCAAAATCAAAGGTATGTACCCCGGGGGAAAGGGACGAAAAACGATATTCAGGGATAAAATTCAGGTATGAGGGGTAAATTTTATGACGGGAAAAGTGTATCTTTGTTTGAAATTTACAAAAAAAGAGAGAGATGAACGCGTTGACACGTAAAATACCCACGTTTCATTACGAGAAATCGAACTTGCTACGTTTAGTGTTATTCACGGCTGTATTTGACTTGATTTTTATCAATCTCTATAAGCCGTTTAGTTCCCTGACGTGGTATCCCGTGTCGGAGTTCAAGTTTTTCCTTTTTTCCAGTCTTGTCATTCTCACGGGGGTACTGGTGGTCGCGGTGAGTCGTCTTATCATGTATTATTACACGAAACGTCATGCGCTCAATTACCTGCAATATGCCGGTTGGATTGCAGCCGAGGTCTTTTTCATGTCGCTTTTTTATACTACCTATTCCATGTATCTGCGACCGGAGCGCGAGGTGATGGAAATATTCGCGGAATCGACCGAGAACACTTTTCTTGTTTTGCTTTTGCCTTACGCCATGTTGATGCTTTATTTCTCGTGGCGGGACAAGGTACAAAAGTTGCGGATGATAGAGAATGATAAAAACGACACGGGAGGAACTTCCGCGGTGATCTCGTTTCTTGACGCGAACGGAGAGTTGCGTTTGTCCGTGAAACGCGGAAATTTATTGTATATCGAGTCTGCGGATAATTACGTGCGTGTCTGGTATTTGAACAAGGGTATTGTCACGAGTTTCATGCTACGGAACACGTTGAAAGCCATGGAAGAAACCTTCGAGGGAACGAATATCCTGCGTTGCCATCGTTCTTACATGGTCAATTTCGAGCAGGTGAAAGTGATTCGCAGGGAGAAAGACGGTATTTATCTGGAATTTGGCGTCGAGAAAGTACCCGATATCCCGATTTCTAAAACGTATAGCGAGAAAGTGACACATTGGTTCATGTGTTATTCATCATAATTCGTTGGAAAGTCGTATCTTTGTAGAGGAGAAGTTAAGATTATGACACCTAAGGGGAGAAAAGATTTAACAGTTTCGGACGGAAGCGTGAAGCGGAAATTGGGGTCACGGAAATGGAGAAAAATCGTGAAACGGGTTTTCGTGTATGGTATCGTTTTGCCCCTTTTGCTTTGTTGTATGGGGATACTCTTTTGTAATTACCGGATAACGTGTTATGCCAAAGGTCGGGTATTCACGGACACGGCATCAATCCCTTGTAACAAGGTGGGATTATTGCTTGGGACTTCCCCACGGTTAAAGGGTGGGCGGAGTAACCCGTATTTCGACAACCGCATCAACGCGGCAGTGGCGTTATATAACGCGGGAAAGGTAAAATATATACTGATCAGTGGGGATAACCGCCGGCACAACTACAATGAACCTCAAGCCATGAAAGATTCGCTGTTGAGAAGAGGTGTTCCGAAAGAGGTGCTCGTGTTGGATTTCGCGGGACTGCGTACGCTCGATTCCGTGGTGCGTTCCAAGGAGATATTCGGGCAGGATAGTATCACCGTGATTTCCCAGCAATTTCATAACGAACGGGCTATATTTCTGGCTCATCATTATGAAATGGAAGCGATCGGGTACAATGCCGAAGATGTCGGAACCCAAGAAGGTTTCAAGACACAAGTACGCGAATTGTTTGCCCGGGTAAAGGTGTATGTCGATTTCTTCACGAACAAGCAACCCCGCCATTTAGGAGAGAAGATCGAGATTCCGGAATAAGTTTATAAAGTTCATAAACCCGAAGCGACAGGTTCTATTCGCCTTCGGCGAGTTACAGGTTGCAAGTTGCATTTGCCACAAGCGGCAAGTTACAAGTTACTTTTCTCGAGTTCTAGTTTGTATTCCAGCACCTGCTCTGTTTATAGAGGAAACCGGCGAGTAAGCGAGGGCAATAGGGAAGCTTGCTTCCTGATTGCCGAGCGTGAGCTGGTTCGAGACCGGCTTCCGGGCTCACTTGGACGCGAAGCGAACGGAGGAGTTTAATCTAAAATCATCAATCAAGCAATCGTAAATCACCAAATCAATAAGATTACTGAATCAACAAGTCCACTTCCCGATATTACGTTCTTCTGCGTTGAATTCCACGCCCACCTTGACGGTTTTCCGGCTGTCGGCGGAGTAGGGGATGAGGTATCCCCGATCGTCGATTTGGGCGAGGGCTTCCTCGGCGGAGCCGTCGAGTTTGAACTCGAAAACATATATGTATAGCGAGGTTTTCACCACGGCGTCCGCCCGTCCTCGGGCACTGCGTACCTCGGCGTCGGTGAATTGTCCCATTAACTTGAATACAAGGTAGAACACCACTTGATAATGCCGTTCCGTCTTGGCGTTTAACTCGTAAGGAAAATCGGCGAAGAACGCCCGCAGTCGTGTCATGAAGGCATTGACATCCCCTTTTTCCAGTTCCTGCACGAATTTGCCGATATAAAAATCCGTTTCGCTTCCCGGTATGGCGGAGTAAAACGGGGCGACAAAATTCAGGAACCCGTACTTCACCTCCTCGTTGGGGAACCCGAGAGTGTACGTCTGGAAACGCTTGTCATATCCCTTTATCGTCAGGTAACCGCTCTGGTAGATCATCGGCACGGGATTCTTCACGTCGGCACGGTCGTCGGTGAGCGACGAGGCGGTTACCTCGATGCCGTCCAGTTCCTGCAAGTCGAAATCCGTCTGCTGCAGCATGCGTGCCAGAAACGTCGGCGTACCCGTTGCGAACCAGTAGTTCTGGAACAAACGTTTCTCCATCACGCTCAACAGGCTGAACGGGTTGAACACGTTCGGCACGTCACCGCTACTGAAATGATAGCCGTCATAGCGGCGGGTTAATTCCTCTATCATCTCCTCGCGTGTCCCCCCGTGGTATGCCACCAACCGGTCTATTTCCGGCGCGAAGTTCGCCTCTATCTCGGAGAGTGTCAACCCGCAAAGCGTGGCATAATCCAAGTCGAGGCTGATATCGGAGAGTTGGTTGAGATTGCTGAATATCCCCATCTGCGCGAACTTCGTCACCCCCGTGATGAAGATGAAACGCAACCACGGGTCGGCGGTTTTTAACACTGAATAAAATGCCGTCAGTATCGAGCGGTATTGTTCCTGCAACTCAGGGTTATCGAAGCTGTTGAGCAGCGGCTTGTCGTACTCGTCTATGAGCACCACTACCCCCCGCCTCGTCCGGGCGTGTGCCGCCTTGATTACCTCCAAGAAACGAATGGAACGCGTCGGTCCCGGTATACTGACCCCGTACTCCCGTTCCCATTCCCCGAGGCGGTATTCCAGCATCTTGTCGAGTTCCTCCACGGTCTGGTATTGCCCTGCGTTCAGGTCGAGATGCAGCACGGCGTGAGTCGCCCATTCCGTTTCCAGCCGCTCGACGGCAAGCCCCTCGAAAAGCTCGCGCTTGCCTAGGAAGTACGCTTCCAGCGTCGAGAGCAAAAGACTCTTCCCGAAGCGCCGCGGGCGGCTCAGGAAATAGGGGGTTGGCGTACTGGCAAGGCGGTACACCAGTTCCGTCTTGTCCACGTACACGAAACCTTCCCGGCGGAGTTTCTCGAAACTCTGTATGCCGATAGGCATCTTCCGGAGATGGGATAACGTTTGGTTCATGGTCTTTTTTTTTACCTTCGGCAAGTTGCAGGTTATATTCGCCTTCGGCGAGTTACAGGTTGCAAGTTACATTTGCCTTCGGCAGGTTACAAGTTCAATTTGTTTTATTCGTTATCACAAAGGTAGGGATAACAATTGAAAATTGAAAGTTGAAAATTGAAAATGTTCTATTCGCCTTCGGCGAGTTGCAGGTTGCAAGTTGTATTTGCCTTCGGCAGGTTGCAAGTTACTTTTCTCGCGTTCTAGTTTGTATTCCAGCTCCTCCTCTGTTTATAGAGGAAACCGGCGAGTAAGCGAGGGCAATAGGGAAGCTTGCTTCCTGATTGCCGAGCATGAGCTTGTTCGAGACCGGCTTCCGGGCTCACTTGGACGCAAAGTTGACGGAGGAGTTTAATCTAAAATCATAAATCATAAATCATAAATCACCGAATCGTCAGGCTCATCGAATCGGTCGTTACTTCCAAATGTTGGCTTTCCGAAAATTCCGTTCTCTCGGGGTTGCAGAAGAAGGGGTAGAGGTGGATTTTCCGGGGTTGCTTGTCGTTGAGGACGATGGAGATGCCGCAACTGGCGCGGGTGACGCCGCTGTCGGCGACGAGCATGGGTTTGCCGGGTTTGTTGTCGAAGAGGACGCCGACGAGTAGCGGGTCGTGGGGAGAGCAATGGGGGGAGCGGCGGTTGTCCTGCCACGTGATGGTGATGGTGTTGCCGTCGGCGCGAGCCTCGAGGTTCCACGGCAGGCTTCTCGGCCCGAAGCTGAAACGGAAGAGGTGGAAACACGCCACGACGCGTCCTATCAACTTGTCGTGGTTCATGTGGAACATGAGGTTGTCGCCCGTACGTCCTGCCCAGTAGAGGGTGGCGGCGGTTGCCCATGCCGGGTAGTCCGCCATCGTCCGGGCGAAAGCGGCGCCGAACTTCCTTGCCTTGCCGAAAACCTCGTTCGTGCGTTCCTGCTCGGGATGCTTGGGTCCGGTATGCTTCCGGTTGTGCTTCGGTCGGAGTACCCAGTTGCCCAGTCGTTTGAAACCGATGATGTTGCGTAAGTTTACCCGCCGGATGGAGAAAAAGTCAAAGATCGTTTTCATGGTGTGTGGTTTATTTGTTACTAACTCGAGATTGGTTTCAGCCTGTGCCGGATTTGTCCGGTAGTCGTGTACCTTGTTGCTTTATTCCTCCACGGGTTCGTGCCAATGCACTTGGATTTCGGGGAGGGAGTCCATCACCATCAGCCCCGCCGAGGCGGTCAGCTCATCCACCGGAACCCCCGCCAGCAGTGCCACCATGCCTTGCCCGGCGGCGCGGCTCAGCCGCGAGAGGTAGTAGTGCGTGATGTCGGCGGTGTATATTCCGTCCTTGGCATACGTCGGGGAGGCATCCGTCAGGATGGCGTCCACCGGTTTCCCCTCCGCGTCGGTCACCGCGGCCTTCACGCGGTTGTCGCCGTCCGTTTCGTAGAGGCGCACGGCGGCAGGCAGCGGGTAAGGCGTATTGGTCATCTCCTCTTTGACTTCCTCTTCCCCTTCCACGGGCGGTGTCGTGTACCATCCCGGCTGCCGGACATGCCACCGGATTTCCACCTTCGCCGGTGTGCGTCCCTCCGTTTGTCCCGGAAGCGCGTCCGGCAATTCCATCCGCACCATGTACCCGCCCGTGCCGCACACCACTGCCTGCCCGTCGGGGTATCCCTGTCGGGCGGCATCGGCAAACGGCAGGGCGTCCGTCTGCTGTTGGAGTACGCTATAAAGCGTCCCCGCCGGGTCGTTGACCGTGCTCATAAACATATACGGGGCATCCTCCGCCGCGCCCGTGACAAAGGAGCAGCTCCGGGCAGTGCCGCCGCCATCGTGCCAGTGGAGGGTGATGCCCATGCCGCCTGCCGACGGGTCGAGGGTGGAGATACAGGTGTTCGACGGGTCGGCCATCACGACCAGCCCTTTCAAATATTCCCGGAACTTGGCGGCATCCCCCATCACGCTGCTCCCGGCAGCGAGCATGGCGAGCATCTCCCGCCCGAGGGCGTCGGCGTTGTTGAGCCGGAAACGCAGAACGGGCGGCACTCTCCCCGCTCCGGGCCAAAACGTGAACGAACCCAAAGGTTCAGCCTCGTGCGGGACAGTGGCGTTATTGAAGACCGGGGCGGACGGGGGAAGTTCCCGCAGGCGGTAGAGGTGGATTTGCTGCATATAGGTCGTATCTCCCCACACCGTCCCGCCGTGGCGGGCGAAAAAGGTGATCGAATCGTACACGTGGTCTGCCCGCACCTCCCCGCCGGAAGGAGGCGAGAGGGTGAAATAGGGTGTCGCGAGCGTCACCCCCGTGATATCGTCCGTCCGTCCCAACAGCAGCATCCGGGGGGAAGAGGTCGCGAAGGAGTCGCGCTTTACGGTCAGTGCCGGAAGTTCCTCCGTCACGACGGTGACCTTCACGGGAGGCTCCGGGTCGTGAATCGGGTCTTTCACGTCGCAAGCGGCGAGCAACAGGATTGCCGCCGGGACGAGAAGTGATGTAATCGTAATTTTCATATCTTTCATTCGTGTATTTGTTCTACTTGTTCCTTCCGGTAGTCCACACGAGGCTGATTCCTGCTTGTGTCGGTCCCCAGAAATTCTTTGTTTTCCCTCTTTCCTTGTACCGTCGTGTTCCTTCAACCGCGTCGAACGTGTCGTGGTCGAAGCGCGTGTAGCCCAGTCCGAGATTGAAGTCGATGGAGAAGCAGCGCGAGAGATAGAGCTGGTAGCCCGTTGTCACGCCCGCGCTCCACGTCGTGCCTTGGTAGCCGGTGTCTTTCGACAGGAAGCTGCCTATCGGGTACTTGTATATATTGTACTCGCCGTAGCTGCCCGATACTCCCGCGTAGAAGCGTTTGCCGTCGAGCAGGTACCACCTTGCTTCGGGGTTGAGCAGCCATACCTTCTGCACCTTGCCGCGGTCGCCGTTCCACCGCGCGAGGCTGCCGTCGAGCCGTATGCCGACATGGCGGTTCACGCGCCACTCCGCTCCCAGTGCGGGAAGCAGCAAGGCGTCGTGCAGCAGGTTCGTCCGTATGGCGAAGCGGTACAGGCGTGCCGGGGATTCCGGTTCCGCTGGTGGCGCGGGTGCAACTGCCTTCGCGGGTGCGTTTTCCGTTATCGTTTCTTCGACCGTCACCGTTTTCTTTTCTGTCGTTTTTTTCTCCGCGGCGGCGGGTGGAGCCTCTTCCTTCGGCTTCTCCGCCACGGGCAGGGGTGCCGCTTTTGCCGGGACGCGGAGGGTCATGATTACCGCGTCCCGGTTGCCGTCGCGGGCGACGGCGCGGTTAGTGGTTATGAAGTTTTCTTCTTTGAGTCCCCGGCGCGTGATGAGTTCCGACTTCACGCGGTTGGTGCGGACGCGTGCCATGTCGAGGTTTTCCCGTTCGGAGGGGAGGGAGGCACAGTAGCTGTCCACGGCGAGAGGCATGCTGCCGTCGGCTATCCGCGCGCGGTATTCGTCCACGAGCGAGAGCAGGCGGCGGAGTTCCGCCTCGTTGCCCCGAAGGAAAAACATATCGTTGCCCGGCAGGAAGCGGAAAGTGACGACGGAATCTGCCGCCACTCTGTCCGCCCCCCGGGCGGGCGGTGTACCGGAAACCGGCATGCCCGCTATCAAAAAGAGTAGGATCTTAGTTAGTCGAGAAAGTTTCATAAAGCTGTTATTTATATATAAGTATTTTGTCGATTTACCGGAATGGCACCGCGTGCGGTGATTTGTGAATGTAAAACTAGGTAAAAATGAAATCCGCCGGGAGACAATTCAACAAAATATTGCTTGCCAAATCGTAATAGGGGTATTTTTTTCACTTGCCAAATCGTAATTCCGTGCAAAAAGGTAAAAAACGTACTATTTCGGGCTATGATAGTCGTTTTTTGACAAAAACGCGATATATTTGAAGCATGGATGTGTCTGCTGCCTACCCGATAGCCATGACGGTGCTCGTGCCCGTTTTCTCGGCGGTGTCCTGCGGGATACTCGCTCTTTTTTCCCTGCCGGACAGTTTGACGCCGGGGGAGAAAAAGTTGAAACGGGTGCTTCTGGTCTATCTTTCCCTGTCGGCACTCGGTTGGTACACGTTTTTTTGTTACGAGTTCCAGCCGGGACTGTTTGTCCTGCTGAACACGGTTTGCCTTTTGGGCTTCGTGCTCCCGTCGATATTCTTTTACCGCGTGATCCGTTACCTTACGCGACTGGGGTTGCCGGAGCGTTTCCCGCCGTGGCATTACCTTGCGCCCGGGGTGTTGGCGGGGGTGATGCTGGGGTGGTCGCTGTTCGTGCCCGGCGAGGTGCAGCTGGAAATCGTCACGGGCAAGGCGCTGGTGACGCCGCCGGGATACGGGGCGTACACCCGCTTTTTCACGATAAAGCCCTTGGCGCGGGTGATTTTCGGGTTGGTGTATTATGCGTTGACGATTGGGGTACTGGTACGTTATTATAAAAAGATGAGCGAGCGGGACACGCTGGCGCGTGCGCCGGCACGGTGGGTGATTTTCCTCGTGGCGATCTCCGTGGCGTCGTTGCTCTCGTCGCTGTTGCCTACCTTTATGCCGCGCGGTAAAATACTTTATTCCATCTGGACGAGCGTGGTGACGTTGAGCATCGCCGCGCAACACGTGTTGCTGACCTACCACGTGATACGGCGCGAGTACGTGCTTTACGCCGTGCCCGAACCGGAGGGAAAAGTGCCGGGGGACGCGGCTGAAAAGACGCCGCGCAGGCAACATTCCGGCAGTATGTCGCGGTTGAGGCTGGAAACGTATTTCGTGAAGGAGAAGCCTTACCTGAACCCGGGTTACAAGATAACGGATCTGGTGGAGGCGCTGGACGTGAACCGGACGGTAATATCGGCGTTTATCAACCGCGAGTACGGGATGAATTTCAACCGCTACCTGAACCACTGGCGGTTGCGGGAGGTGGAACGGCTCCGCTCGCTGCCCGGCAACGAGGGCAAGAGCGAGAGCGCGTTGGTCAAACAAGCGGGATTCGGCGAGTACAGGCAGTACACCCGCGCCCTTGCCGCCGGGCGGGAAGGAGGGGAGCCATGATCGGGCGGGAGCTTGTCGAGGCGTTCGCTTTCACGGCGCCCGTCGTGTGCGCGCTGGTGTGCATGGTGATGGTGCTGCTGGACGCGCGGACACGGGGGCGAAGCCGGGAAGACCGCCAATTGCGCCTGTTTCTGGCGCTGGCGTATTTCGTTACCTCGCTGGGGTGGATGGGGTTGGTGTTTTACACGATTTATCCCCGTGTCTTCATCTATTATCACTCGGTGTTCCTGCTGACGCTGATGCTGGACCAAGTGCTGTTCTACCGTTTCGTCGCCATTCTCACGGGCACGGGAGAGTACCGGCGGTTCGGCCGCCTGCATCTGGCGATACCGCTCGGCATTGTGGCGGTTTCGGTGATTTTTGACTTCGCCGTACCCGTTAGCCTGCAGGCGGCGGTGGTCTACGGCGACGACGCGTCGGGGACGTGGTTCCGGGTGATGTATGCCATGACAACGCTCGTGTTCGTCGTTTACAATACCGTTTATCCCGCGTTGAGCTTGAGGAATATACGCCGTTACAAGCGATGTGTCGTGAATTACTCGTCAGACGCGCGTCGGTCGTCGCTCGGTTGGCTGGCGCTGATGCAGGCGTTGATACTGGTTTGCGTTCCGGTGCCGTTGGCGGGATTGTTATTTCGCGTTCCGGTTTTCGCCACCAATTATTTCGTGTGGCTGGGCGCGCTGCCGACCTTCGTGTTTTACTTGATATTGTGCTATAACCTGCTCGATGATAATTACGTTATTATCAGGCAGGATGCCGGGGAAGAGGAGTACCCGCCCGACAAATCGATACCTCCCGGCCGTGCGCGTTTCACGCGTTACATGCGGGAGAAAAAGCCTTATCTTAATCCCAAGCTGCGTATTACCGACCTCGCCGCCGGAATGCACACGAACCGCAGTTATCTCTCGGCGTTTATAAACAAGGAGTTCGGCATGAACTTTTGCCGTTTGATCAACCGCTATCGCCTCGCGCATCTCGAACGCCTCCGCCTTTCCCCCGACAACGCGGGCAAGAGTAAAATGGAACTGGTGATTATGGCGGGATTCAGTAATTACAGGAGTTATCTGCGGGTGAAGGAGGAGGAGAGGCTTGTTAATTAGGTGATTTATGATTTTAGATTAAACTCCTCCGTCAGCTACGCTGCCAAGTGAGCCCGGAAGCCGGTCTCGAACCAGCTCACGCTCGGCAATCAGGAAGCAAGCTTCCCTATTGCCCTCGCTTACTCGCGGGTTTCCTCTATAAACAGAGGAGGAGCTGGAATACAGTCATGAACGCTAGAAAAATAACTTGTAACTTGCCGAAGACAAATGCAACTTGCAACCTGCAACTCGCCGAAGGCAAATAATCTAATATTAGACTATATCCCTCCGGCAAACATTTAACTGCCGAGCTATCGGATTAACTAAATATATTGTCGTTATGTCGTTATTATAACCTGCCTATAGCAGGTTATGAGCAGGTTTTGAGCAGGTGATGGGCAGGTTATGAAGGTTCCTAGCCCTTTGGTGGCGCGGGTTTCGGGAGGGTAAAACGGGAAAAAAGGTGTAAGTGATTATAAAACAGAATGGTGTGATTTGTATTTATTTTAGGTAATGTTGGATTAAAATTAAATAAGTATTATAAAAATAATTTAAAAACAAATGAATATTTTCTTTGTTTTGTAATCTAATTGTTTTAATATTGCATTACGATATCGTTTGAAAAAAGAAGGAAGACCCCAACGAGGCACCCCGGGGATCGGGTGTGACCGGTAGAACTAACACGACGTTTCATTATAAAAAAGAGAAAGTATGTACATGAAGAAATTGTTTCCTTGCTTGAAGAACATCCCTTGTTCCGGCAACGGCGTGTGGATCAGGCTCCCGGACGGCAGTATCGGGAAGTGGAACCTGTCGAAGGCAAACGCGACCTGCAACTCGCCGAAGGCGAAAAAAGAATTACGAACTAAAAAGAATTGAATTATGGCAAAAGGTAAATCAACCCTGTTTTGGGAATTGCGCCAGAGTATCGGTCAACACCGTTTCACCACGAGTTGGGACGGCGAGATAATCTCGGCGATGAAAGGTAAAAAGAACCCTGTTTACTCGAGCAAGGAGAAGCAGGAGGCACGTGACTTGCGTATAGCGGGTTACGGCGGTTGCGGGAAACTTACCCGCCCGTTGCTGGAAACGTTGCGGGTGAGCTTTCGCGAGCGCAAGAAGCGGGAATCGCCGATGAACGCTTTCATGCAGGCGAACGTGAAGACGCTCTGCACGGCGTCCCGCGACGCGTTGACGAAGAAAATCGTGCTGGAGTACGATTTCGGCGGGATGCAGGTGAGTGACGGCTCTCTGGACACGGCGAACGTGACGGCGACGGTGGACATGGACACGAACAAGGTGGCTTTCGTGCAGGTGGACGAGGTGATCCCCGGCGGGTTGGCGCGGGAGAACGACCGGGTGTACGCCTGCATGTTCACGGCGGGCGCGGAGGATCACAAGTCGATGCGCAGCCTGCGAGTGGATTTGCGTGACCGCGGCGAGGCGGGCTCGACATCGGCACTGATCCCGGCGGGCTGGAACAAGGCGGCGCTGTTCATCTACGCTTACGCCGTGTCCGCCGATGGCAAGTACTCGTCGCCCTCGACGCGGCTGTACCCGCCCCCCACGGCGGAGGAGCTCACGCTTGCCGAGGCGGTGGAGGCGTACGAGGCGGCACAGTTGCGGCTTGCCGTCCGCGAGGTGACCGCCACGCCCGAGGAGCGCGAGGCTATCACGCGGGCGAAAGCGGGCGTGAAGAAAGCAACCGCCGCCGCCGAGAAGGAAGCGGTGAAAGCGAAAAAGTCAGCTTTCGAGATAAAACTGGCGGGATTGGAGGCGGCAACTAGACAATTGAAAATTGAAAGTTGAAAATTGAAAATGATTTGTTCGCCTTCGGCGAGTTGCAAGTTGTTGAATCTAAAACAAACCGGAAAAGAAGCCGGGATACTGCCGAAAGTGGCGGTATCCCGGCTTTCCCGCTTCAGTGGCACTTTCATTTTCAATTTTCAATTAACTTGCCGCTCGCGGCAAATACAACCTGAAACTTGCCAAAGGCAAGTTTCATTTCACCCATACATTCAAGATCTCGCCGATAAACATCTTGTGCATGGCTTTACCCGACCATTGTTTTTTGAGTTCGGGATCGGAGATGCCGTCGATGTTGATGGTTTGGGAAATCATTTTGCGACACTCGATAATCATCCATGCTTCCGAGAACGCTTTGCTGCCGGAAGGGGTGGTGACAGGGGTTAGTCCGGCTCCCTTTACTTTATCGGCATCCTTGCCGGAGTTGTGCCCGCAATAGTTCAGCGCTTCGCGGTACGTTTCGGTGTAGAACGTGAGCGTGTAGGTGTCGCCGTTATCCATCAGGTCATACGTGTAGCGTGCCGGGGAGATGAAACAGAAAGCCACGGGTTTGTTGTACAAGTATCCCAGTCCGCCCCAGCTTGCCGTCATGGGGTTGAATTTCTCGTTGTTCCCGCCCGTGATCAGCATCCAGTCTTCGGAAAGCATTTTGATGATGTTTCCGGGAATCTTGTCGGGAGCGATCCGCTTGTAACCTTGCAGGGCTTCACCCGACACGGGAGCGATGTTCTCCACCGCTTGGGCGGGAGGGGCTACTGCCGGGGGCGTGGGTACGTTTTGTGCTGCCGCGGGTTGTACGCCGAGGCTCTTTTCCGCACCCTCGAACAAGTTTTCCGCGAGATCGACAGTTTTGATACGGAATTTGGCAATTCGTTTGATCAGTTTTGTCCGGTCCTTGTTCATGGCTTGCTCATCGGTGATCCAATCTTCCGCCGCCAGACGGTCTTTGCTGTCTTCCGGGTAGAGATAATGGATGTTCGTGATTTCCATGACGCATTTGCCGGGAGAGCAAACGAAGTTCACCCGATAGTTGGTTTTTGCCCGGTCGAGAGAGAACGTTTTGTCGGCGAACACGAGATATTCGCTGCCGTAGCAAGCGATTTGCCCTTCTTCCTTGTTCGAGTACGCGACTTGTCCCCAGTTACCTTTATCCGTTTTAAACCGGGAATTTGCCCATGCCGACACGGCATCGAAGATTTGATCTTTGGACAAATTAGGGGCTTTGATTTCTTTCTTGAACATCACTTTACCGTCCACCACGGGAACGGCGCCGGTCATGTATTTGCTGTCAACTTCTTCCTGCGCGAAAGCGAACGCGGGTAAGAGGCAAAAAATAAGTAAAAGACGCTTCATCATAGTATGTCAGATTTAATAAATATTTCAGTACGGGTATTGCCCCGTCAAATCGGGGGAAAACAATAGAAGCCGCTCTCAAAGTTAAAGAAATATTTTGTATTCCGGCAGGAGAAAGGGAATATTTAAGATTTATGATTTAAGATTTTAGATTGAAAAGATTCCCGAAGCAAGGCGGTATTCAAGCACCTCCTCTGTTTATAGAGGAGGTGGCACGGAGTGCCGGAGGAGTTTATTGATTAAATGATTCAATGATTGTCGATTCAATGATTAACGAAGCGTCGCTCGTGCGACCGGAATCATTCAATGTAAAATCGCTAAATCTACAATTAATAAACTCCCTCCCCCCTTCGGGGTATTGAGCCCGGAAACCGGTCTCGAACTGGCTCTCGTTCGACAGACAACGAGCAAGCTCTCTGTCTGTTCTCTCTTACTCGCCAGTTTCCCTCTATAAACAGAGGGAGAGCTGGAATACAGTCTTTAACGCTAGAAAAGCAACTTGTAACTTGCCGCTTGCGGCAAATGCAACCTGCAACTTGCAACTCGCCGAAGGCGAAAACCGAAGTGTGGTATTTTTCCACAAAGTGCGGACGGGGATTCCTCATTTTCCACGTTTGTCCGTTCGGGTATGTTGTTGAGGTAAAGTCGATTGTTGCTTTTTGTTGTTTTCGGTATATTCTTTGAAAAATATTCAGGTATAGTTACTGTTTTCCGTGTGCATGAAGGTTAATAAAGTCGGGAGAAGTAGTTGGATTGACGGAAAAGGAGGAACAATGAATTTATGGAATAATTGATAAATAGAATATTGAAGATCGTATGGAAAAAGTTAAATTTACATTAGCCAATTCGTTTTTATGGATCTTTCTTTTCTCGGCTTTGCCTTTGACCTTATGTGCCCAAGACGATAAGGCCAAGGAATCGCAACGTACCATAAAAGGACGGGTTCTTGACGAGAACAGGGAACCCATGGCAGGAGTGCTCGTTTTGATTAAAGGAACTACAAGAGGTTCCGCCACGGATGACGAAGGGCAGTACACCTTGAATCTGATGCAACAGGATAGTTTGCTTGAATTCAGTTTCTTGGGATATGAAACAAGGACAATAAAATTGTCCTCTTCCCAGAAGACGGTGAACGTGACGTTGCGTCCTACCCGGATACGGATGGACGAAATCGTGGTCGTCGGGTTCGGGACACAGGCACGGGAAAAAGTAACCTCCGCTATCACTAAACTGCCCCCTTCGGCTTTGGAGAACGTGCCTTATACCAATCTCGCTTCGGCATTGCAAGGCAACGTTTCCGGGGTACAGGTGCAGAGTACGTCCGGGCAACCCGGCGCGGCGCCGAGGGTGATTGTCCGGGGTGGTACTTCGATCAATAACATGAACGGGGCGGCACCTATTTATATCGTGGACGGGATCATTCGTACCGATCTTGCCGACTTGAACAGTAATGATATCGAGTCGCTTCAAGTATTGAAGGATGCCGCTTCCACCGCTATCTATGGGGCAAGAGCTTCCAACGGTGTGGTGATCGTCACCACGAAAAGCGGAAAGCCGGGCAAGATACAGGCTAATTATTCGTTCGGGTTGACAGTTTCCGAACCCGGGGAAAAATATGATCTGGCTTCCGGGCGGGAGTATATCGAGATGAACCGGAAAAGTATGCAGTACGCTTCCCGCTACAACGCCAGTGCTTTGGACCGTCTTAATTCGGCTCTCGGTTTCGGTACGGGAAACGATTTGACGAATAACACGGCTTACACGACGCAATACTTGACGGAAGCCAATAAACACAAGTTGAACGAGGGGTGGGAGAGTATGCCGGACCCGATTGATCCCTCGAAGACGATTATATTCAAGGATACGGATTTTCAGGATTTGATTTACCGTACGGCTTACACGTACTCGCATAACCTGACCGTTTCGGGTGGAAGCGATAAAGCTACGTTTTATGCCGGGTTAGGGTACATGGATAGCGAGGGAACGGTGATCACGACCAAGTACCGCCGTCTTTCTTTCAGCTTGAACGGCAGTCTTAAATTGCGGGACAATCTGAACGTGTCGGGGCGGATGATGTACACCACTTCAAGTAATAACGAGGTATATAATCTCGAGCAGATTTTTTACCGGGCGGCATCTTTGCCCCATACCGCGAAATACACGTACGAGGACGGAACGCTGGCACCGGGACAAAATCGCAGTATCGGTAATCCCGTTTACCATTTGAACAATGACAAGCGAAAGAACAGTAAGGATAACCTTTCTCTTTCACTTGCCGCGGACTGGGAATTTCTCCCCGGTTTCAGGTTTACCCCCCAGTTGTCCATGTACAAGTACACCACGGACGGTTATTCCTTCATTCCGTCTTATTGGAACGGTTCCATGACATTTAACGATTCACGGGAAGCGAAAGGATATTACACGAAAACGTTGCAGGGACAAATGGATTTGGTGTTAGGGTATAATAAGCTGTTTGCCGACGCGCATAACGTGGACGTGAAAGCCGGGTTCTCCTATTTCGGGAGGGAGAAATCGACGTTGAATGCCGAGGGGCAAGGAGCGGCGACCGATTTGATTCCCACGTTGAACGCTTCCGCTTCGGCAAAAAGCGTGAAAGGGGATGAAAGCACGCAGGCGATAGCCGGATTCTTTGCCCGCGTGAATTACGATTACAAGGACAGGTACCTGATTTCGCTGAGTGCCCGTTTCGATGGAGCGTCCAACTTGGGTGACGACCACAAGTGGGGATTTTTCCCCGGTGTATCCGTCGGTTGGAACGTGCATAACGAGAAATTCTGGGAGCCGTTGAGTTTTATCCAGTTGAAATTAAGAGGTAGTTACGGGGTGACGGGAAATATCAGCGGACTGGATGATTTTCAGGCACGGGGTACGTATGCCGTGGGAAAAATCTACGATGGAACTTCTGCCATCCAGAACACGGTCATCCCGAACTCGGAACTGAAATGGGAACAGTCCAAGACTTTTGACGTCGGTGCCGATATCGGGCTGTTCAACCAACGGGTGGGGATACTGTTTGATTACTATCGCCGGGTGACGGATAACTTGATCACTCAACTTTCATTGCCGCCTTCTACCGGGTTTGCCAATATTTACACGAACTTGGGACGCTTGGAAAACAAGGGATTCGAGTTGGAAGTGAACGCTAATATCCTTCCGGGATGGAGTGCCGTGCAATGGACTATGGCAGCCACGGTCACGAACACGAAACACAAGATATTGAAGTTGCCGGAGAATGGGGCCGAGAATAACCGTATCGGCGGGGAATACGTGTGGGTACCTTCCCGGGGTGAATACGCTTGGGTAGGCGGTTTGCAGGAAGGTGGACGTGTCGGTGATATTTACGGTCACGTGATTGAAGGTGTGTACGCTACTGACGCGGAGGCTCAGGCAGACCCGACCGTGAATACCATGATTCCGGGTAATGACAAGACTAAATACGGCGGTTACTCCATATTCCGGGATGTGGACGGTGACGGACAGATTGATTCCAAGGATAAAGTATATTTGGGAAACTACTATCCCAAGTGGACGGGAGGATTCTCTAGCAAACTCTCGTTCCGTAGATTTACCTTCTCGTTCCGTTTCGACTACACGCTGGGGCACAAGATATATAATTATGCAGCCCGCTTTATGAACAATAACTCGCAAGGCGACGGAAATCTCACGAAAAACATGGCGGTAAATTCATGGAAAGAACAAGGGGATGATGCTTCAATGCCTTGTTACATCTGGAATAGTGCTTACAATCACCCGGAGAGAGCTAATATTTACGTGGAGAAGGGGGATTTCCTTTGTTTGCGCGAGATATCTTTGAGTTACGAGTTCCCGAGAAGGTGGCTGCGGAAAGTGGGACTTGCCGGAGTACGTATGCACGTGACGGGGAATAACCTCCACTATTTCACGAATTATTCGGGATTGAACCCGGAAGAGGGCGGACAAGATAACGGGCGTTATCCTATTCCGAAAAACATTATTACAGGAGTATCTATCACATTTTAAATGAATCAAGCCATGTGTAAATTGAAAAGACAAATAATTCATATAGCCATGGGAGTGAGTATGGGACTTGCCATGGGGGCGTGTGACATACTGGATGTTGATCCCACGAGTGTTATCACGGCTGACTCTTTCTGGAAAACCGAATCGGACGCGGAAGGCGGGTTGGCGGGAATGTACGTGTTCCTGCGGGATAATACGACGGATAATATGTTTATCTGGGGAGAGATGCGAAGCGAAACGCTGGAATCGGAGGCTATCGTGGGGGATAATTACAAGAAATACAGGGATAATGACTTGAGTGCAAGTTTCGGACCCACGTGGGAAAAATTCTATGCCACGGTGAACGCGGCAAATTTGCTTCTGACAAAGGTACCGGAAATTCCTTTCACTGACGAGTCCAAACGTAACCTGATACTGGCGCAAGCGCATGCCATGCGGGCATTCGTGTATTTCACCATGGTGAAGATATGGGGCGGAGTGCCCCTGCGGACGGAAGCAATGGAGGGATACGATCCCGCGAAAGTGCAGAAAGCAAGGGCAACCGAGGAGGAGTTGTTTACCTTTATCAAGGATGATATTGAAGATGCTTTGGGATTATTTCCCTCGACGGCTTTCGAAACAGGCAGAAACCATTGGTCTAAAGCGGCAACTTACGCGTTGAAAGCGGATGTTTATCTTTGGACGGCACGCCGTAAGAACGGTGGCGAAACCGATTACCGCACGGCCTTGGGAGCCTGCGAGGAAGTGCAGAAAATCGCCGGAATCCGTCTTCTGCCGGAGTTTAAAGACGTGTTCGCTTACGAGAATAAAGGGAATGACGAAATCTTGATGGCTGTCAATTACAAGTTGAACGAGGCGGATAATAATTATTTTGACATGATGCATATTTCTCCGGCTACTATTTCTCCTGATATTGAACCGGAGATACTGGAAATTATCGGTGCCGGGGGCGGATTGATGGAACAATCACCGTCCAAACATTTGCGGGAACAGTATGCACCGGACGATAGCCGGAAAGACGCTACTTTTCTTGAAATATACAAGACGGTAGAGGGTGAGCGGAAGTATTACGGGACCATGGCTATGAAAGGACGAGGGACGGTGGTTTCGGGAGTCCGCTATTTCGTGGACGATATTATCCTTTACCGTTATGCCGATGTGTTACTGATGAAAGCGGAGGCGAAGAACGGGTTGGGCGAAGACCCGACCGACGAGATGAAAGAAGTCCGGGAACGAGCCTACGGCGAGAAGTACGCCGACCACGCGTTCGTGAGCGGTACTCCCGCGGAAAACGATGCTGCCATTTTGCAGGAACGGTTGTTGGAATTTGCTTTTGAATGTAAGCGTTGGTGGGATTTGGTACGTTTCGATAAAGCATTCGAATTGGTACCCTCTCTCGTGGGACGTGACAATCCGGATTTGCTTTATTTCCCTATTTCCAACAGTGTGTTGAGTCTTGAACCGCTTGTTGAACCTAATCCGGGTTGGCCGATGTAATAGAAAAAGGTTCTGCCTTTGACGAATAGGTCGGAAGTTCTTTTGAACTTTCGACCTATTTTCATACTTTAGCGCATTGAAATAAAAGAAAAAAGATGTAATCATGAATAATGAGTTGCTTGAAAGATTAAAGACCGAATACGGGGAAGAGGACGACGTGATCCAATTGTACGAGGAATGGGGCGAAACGCCCTATTTACAAGAGATATTTCAAATTCTGGATCGACAAAATTCCGATTGGACTCTGGAACGGGAATTGGGTAGTTGGGCAGCTGAATTTATACTGGATATATTGCAGGAACACGAGGAAGAATTGGAAAATTTATCCGTGGAAGATCGTGGGAAATTATTCGAGGAGGAGATTGACGAACGCTATGCCGATTTCAAAAGTTGTCACCAATTCGCTCGTGTAAACAATCTTTCTATACAATTCGAGGAAGACGAGGATACCGATTGTCAAGACTTGGATGAGTATATTGCCGAGGACGGAGAGGAAATAGGTTTTCCCCGGTATTAAACTCCCTCCCCCCTCCGGGGTATTGAGTCCGAAACGGACTCGAACTGGCTCTCGTTCGACAGACAACGAGCAAGCTCTCTGTCATTTCTCTCTTACTCGCCAGTTTCCCTCTATAAACAGAGGGAGAGCTGAATTACTCACTGTCTTCGGGATGAGTCACCAGCTCCTCCTCTGTTTATAGAGGAGGTGGCAGCGAAGCTGACGGAGGAGTTTTTAGAAAAAATGACTTTTGCCTCCCTCATCGAAACCGTAATAATAAGATAAACTAAGGTGTGATTACGAATTATAGCATAAGTTGATTAACATCCGGCAAATCAAATCACCCCCTATAATAGCGATAGCGTAGAGTATTCCCAGACGATAGCCTTTCAAGTTGCACGACACCCGTAGCGCGTGAAACATCCATATCAGTACCCAAACAAAGAAAATCAGGGAAAATAAAGAGAACCATACGCCTTTTATAAATTCCGGTTGTGCAAGTAATTCCTGTATGGATAGAGCGTTCGGGTTGAGTTGTGTCATAAACCGGAGCGAAGGTATAAAGTAGAAAAGGTTCATGATAATAAAAGGCAATTGAGCGAATGCCACAGTTCCCAAGACATCGACAATACGGATGCGGGAGCGAGAAAGTAATAATCCCCCGAGGTAAAACAGAATGGCAGGAATAAGCCATATCACCAGATGTTCGACGGCGAAACACCACCATGCCGGATTGGGTGCCCAACCAAAGTGTAATAGCCCGTGATAATGTAATCCGGTGGAATAGGAGAGTAAGGTGGCAAGCACAATACCGAGGAAACCCCATCCTAATGCCGAGTAGCCGGCTATTCGTGCGAAAGGATTGAACAATAAATTGAGTCGTTGTTTTTTCATAGCTATTCCATTTTATTTAGTTTGTCAATCAGATCATCCAGTACGTTGCGCACCGTGGGGTAACTGACTCCCATGTTTTTTGCCATGTCTTTCAAGCTGCCGCTGGACTTTATGAAAGCAATGGCAAATTGTTGTTCGTTTTCCGTCAGTCTGGCTAATACCGGTAGCTCGAATGAACCGCACACTTCCGTGTCACATTCTTCACAAAAGAGTCGTCCGACCTTTAGCGTGGAGTCGCATGCCGGACATCTTAGGGGTAATCGTTTCTTTGATGTATTCATAATACGGATTATTATTTGCAACAAAGGTAATTAAATAATCAATATTATGAATGTATAAATGAATAAAATTAATATCTTGTTTTATTTTATTTATTTGAAGTGAGATGAACGTTCTTCAAGGGGGGGAGGGTATTAAACAAAAAAAGGAGCTATTGCAGCTCCTTTTCCAGTATTTGAATCTTTAATCAAATTTCGATTTCGATCAATTTAGCTCCGGCGCTAACCGATTTACCTTCTTGGGTAAGAATACGTTTTACTCTACCGTTATAATCGGATGTTATGTTGTTTTCCATCTTCATGGCTTCGAGTACAAGTACGTTCTGACCTTTGGATACGGTATCTCCGGGTTTTACCAGAATCTTGAAAATATTTCCCGGCATAGGTGCTTCTACTACTTTTCCGGTAATAGGCTCGTCTTTTTGAACATCTTCTTTTTGTTGTGCTTGTCCTTCTTTATGGGTTGCTTGGTAGCGGGCTTCTTTCTGTTTCGTCAAGAAGGTTTTAGCTACAGCGGGGAAAAGTTCCAACAAAAGAACTTCTTTCTCGTTCTCGGCAAGTTTTACGCCACCAAATTCTGTCAACACGGGATTTTCCTGCATTTGATATTTGGAAGTGTCATACGGGATTTCCTCGCGAGTTCCGGCAATTTTCAGACGGAATTCCGGATCTACCGGAACGGGAGTTTTTCCGTATTCCCCTTTCACTAACGCAACGAATTGATTAGACGTGTTGGAATACATCGGTTTTCCGTTCTTCACGTCCAAAGCACAGTTCACGGCTTGAGCACCCACGATCTGGCTGGTCGGGGTTACCAGAGGAGGAAGACCTGCTGCTAAACGAACAGTCGGTATCAACTTCATGGCATCCTCGAGGATATCCATAGAATTCAATTGTTTCAATTGGGCTACCATGTTGGTGTACATACCACCGGGAACCTCGGCTTTTTTCACGAGCTCGTTCGGTTTCGGGAAGTTGAAGTATGCCTCGATAGCGTGGCAAGCTTGTAACAATGCTTCTTCGTTGTTGTTCTTGGCAGCGGCGATAGCGTCGTCGAATAGCTTGTCTATGTTAGCAGGAAGCGTGTCCGTGAGCGGGTTGAACGGATTCGGGAATTGTTTAACGGCGTCGAACGCTTCCAACTCTTTCCGGATGTTGTACAACTCTTTATTGATTTTGGCAACGGCTTCCATGTTTACATCCATTTCTATGCCTAATTTCTGGCAGAAGATATAAATCAACTCGATAGCCGGAGCGGCAGGACCACCCGCGAAGTTCCAGATATTGGTATCCACGATATCCACCCCGTGCACGATAGCGGAAAGTACGGCTCCAAGTCCGTAGCCGGGAGTACAGTGGGTATGGAAGTCTACCGGGATTTTCAGGTTTTTCTTGAAAAGCGGAAGTAATTCGGCGATACGTGCCGGGTTAATCAGACCACTCATATCCTTGATCGTGATCATGTCAGCCCCGAGAGCTTCCATTTCTTTTGCTTTATTCAAGAAGTACTCGTCCGTGAACACGGGTTCCGGGTTCTTTTTACCTTTCAACTTATCCATCAGGCTAAGTTTCGGGTATTTCGGGTCAATCGTGTAACAAACCGCGCAATCAGCCATACCACCGTATTTCTTCACGTATTTGATGGTCGATTTCACGTTGTTCACGTCGTTCAAAGCATCGAAAATACGCATGATTCCTAAACCGGACTCGATGGCGTTTTTACAGAAGCCTTCGATAATTTCGTCGGTATAGGGAGCGTAACCGAACAGGTTACGACCTCTTGACAAGGCGGTCAGTTTAGAAACATCACCTACAACGGCTTTGATTTTTTCCAGACGATCCCACGGGTTCTCGTTCAAGTAACGCATCACGGAGTCGGGTACTGCACCACCCCATACTTCCATCGCGTAGAATTTTGCGTCTTTGTAGAAAGGTAACACGCGGTCTACTTGGTTTTGATTCATTCTAGTCGCGAATGAAGATTGTTGACCGTCTCTCAATGTCAAATCTCTAATGAGTAATTTTCGTGCCATGTTTTATAAGAATTTAATTGTTATGTGTTTATTCTATTTTAATGCTTCAAATCTATTCAAAAAAAAAGAGTTTTCCTAATAATACTCATGAAAAATCAAAGAAAAACTAACAAATTTTTGGATAATTGACAAAGATGATTTTAATTTGTAACTTGAGATCGGATGTTTTACTTCTAAACATCGGAAGAATTATAAATAATACGTCATGGAAAAAATTGCTGTGTTTCCGGGATCCTTTGATCCGTTTACGGTTGGTCACGAGGAGATCGTGAGAAGAGGGTTGAAAATTTTCGATAAAATCATTGTTGCTGTCGGTATTAACGCTGTAAAGCAGGAGTTCTTGGATGTCGATACGCGTATCGCTATTATTGAGAAAGTCTTCAAAGACGTGAAAGAAGTAAGCGTGATGAGTTATTCCGGGTTGACTGTTGATTTTTGCGAGCAGCAGAATGCCGGTTTTATCATCCGGGGACTGCGCACGGCTGTCGACTTCGAGTACGAGCGTGCCGTGGGACAGATTAACAAGGCGATGGATTCCAATGTGGAGACCGTATTCTTGCTGACGTCGCCCGAACATACTTTTATCAGTTCCACGATCGTTCGGGATATATTCATGAATGGCGGAGACGCGACTAAATTCCTGCCTTCAAATATTACCACCGAAGATTTACGGCAATAAGGAGGTTGCGGATTTTGGATTTAATGATTTTGGATTTTAGATTGAGTTTCGGGGAGAACTCGATCCGGGGTGTGTTTGGCTGTTGTCGGTTACATATGTTTTAAATTATACATATTGCTAACCTGATTATAGGATAATGCTCTATCTTCTTCGTGGCTTTGTCAGAGCTCAAACGTAGCAACTATATTCCCGTGTATGGTTGTTACGTTTGTGCTCTGTTTGCGCTCTGGCGGAGGGGTAGTATTACCATTGATTTACCATGGGATTTTGCACGAAAGACTCCGTTACTTTATAAACTTTATGAACCTTACAAACTTTATAAACCAAAGAGGGCGTTTTTCGAACGCCCTCTTCACGTGTGAAATTGAGTAATTGAATATTAAACGAGAGTATTTTATATAGTTGTTTAGAAACTAAATCCGCTCTGGAATATATTCGATTGGCTATACGGAACCAAGTTACCGGAGAAGGTCAATTCACGACCGTTCGTGTTCGAGGTTACGGTTGCGGTAGCGTAGCTACTTCCATAACTCATGCGTACGGTGACTTGCGCAAATAAAGCGGCTCCCATAACGTTGAACGTGTAGGTGATGTTGCCGTTTTTGTCCACTCTCTGGTTGATACTGGAAGGCCAGCCGGTCAGCGTGATTCCGCCCAATCCGTTCGGTCCGGGATTAAACCCGTTGAATGCCAGTTGTACGGATACCTGATTGTTGTCCATAGCCACGAAGTTCGTGTTGTTGGTAACAGGTATGGCTCCCCCGAAGTTGTTGAACAAGGTATTGGCTTGTAATACCCAACTGTTGTTCTTGAGGGCTTTTACCGCGTCCTGATAAGCGATCATATTTTGTTGTTCGCGTACCATTTTCCGGTGCATACGCATACATGCCCTGTGTGCTTTTCTCTTTTCCCTTATTTCTTTTTTGGTTTGTGCCTGCATGGCAAAGTCACTGAAAAGGAATGTAGTCATTGCCAATAAAAAAATAACTTTTTTCATAGCGTCTCTTTTTTATTTTGTTTAATTAGTTTAGTTTGTGAATTTCTCGTATTCCCAACCCCTCTTTTCCGCTAGTCTGATGAAAGAATGAGTGATAGAGTATCAAAATTCTATGGCATATACGGCAATAAGAGCGAGAGGGTTCAATTTCTCGCTTTAAAAAAAGTTTAATAATTTATGGATTCTGTGATTTTATGATTGTCCGTGAACGATATTTCACGTGTGGACGGGGAATGAGGAATGAAATAATACTTGTAAAAGCGGAAAAATAATTTCTAAGGTTGGAAAGAATGGAAAAAAGTATATTTTTGTATTTCTGATGATGGATAAATTCCTGTGATGGTGGTTTGAGGTCATTAATCGATGAGATGCATGGAAGAAGCGGATAAAATACTGGTGCTTTTGAAGCAAGGAGATAAGCGTGGATTAGAATTACTTTTCCGTCGTTTTTATCGTCCGCTGGTGATGTATGCCCTTAAATTCGTGCCCCAGCAGGAGGAAGCGGAGGATATTGTGCAAGAGGTGTTTATCAAGTTCTGGGAGCAACAGCGCTTTGATATGATTGATAATTATTTGCGTTCTTATCTGTATCAATCGGTGCGTAATCGTTGTTTGAATATGTTGGAGTCCCGGGCGGGAATTACGATGCAACCGATGGATTTGTTGTTGGAGTTTTCGGACACGGAGATGCCGGACGAGGCGGAGTGGAACGAGCGGATCGAGGAGGTGTACCGGGAGGTAGATAAATTGCCCGACCGCACCCGTGAAATTTTTATGGCAGTGGTTTTAAACGGGAAACGATATAAAGAGGTGGCGGAGGATTTGGGTATTTCCGTCAATACTGTAAAAACGTCGCTTTCTCGTGCTCTATCAACATTACGTTCTAATTTAAACGAAAGGACTTATCTTGTTCTTCTACTCTTGCTTTTGGGGGTGGAATAATTTTTTTGTATTTTTTTCAGGGGATTTGTCACCCATTTTTTCTTTTTTCCTGTCGTAGGGGCAAATTATAGGATAACCAAAACAATAGGATTATGAAAAAAGATAGGAAATGGTTTTTATCGATTATGTTTGGAGTATTGGTTGTGGCGTGTACAACGGATGCTTATGAAACAAACAAAAAAGTGAAGGATAAGGATAAGCCGTTGAGTGAAACTTGGCATGCGGATCCGGAGAATTACCATTGTTTGAATGTAGTGTATTATGTTCCTGCAGATGTGGATACATTGAACTTGTGGCATAAACGTTTATCTGGTTTGACGTTGAATACTCAAAAGTTCTTTAAAGAGAATATGCAACGAAATCGTTTTGATAAGACGTTTGGATTGGTTGTGAATGATTCTAACCAGAATTATATTACAATCAGTTATATAAAAAGTAAGCGAGAAGCAGCTAAAATGCAAGTTACAGACGTGAAAGAGATGGCGGTAGAGGTGATGGATTATTTTGCGGCTAATCCAAGTGAAAAGAGAAGTAATCATTTTTTGGTATATATGCCGAAATATAGCGGTTCGTTTTTTAATACAATACCGTTGAATCCTTCCAATCTGGAGATGCCGGACCATACGATGGCATTTTGTGGATGTGATGCGGAAAGTTTTGATCCTAAGTTTTTAACTTCTAGGAAGGGGCGTGAAACACACTTGCAAGATCTGGGGCAAGTGATGTATGAGTTGATGCATGCTTTTTTTCAATCTGATAATAACGGTGTATTAACCAGTTCCCGTTTCTCTCTTACCGGGCATATTACGACTAGTGCTTCAAAGAAATATGTTCCTAATTATAAAAGATATTGGGAAGATTTGCAATTGATAGATCTGACGCCTACGGATGCGATGTGGTTGAACCAGATACAGGTGTTTAATGAAGAGGGAACACACGAGTACAATTCTATGGAAGAGGTCACGATAAAAGAGGTAAAGTATTCTTGGTTAGACGAAGAGAATCATATTGTGGAACGGGATTCTTTGTTAATAGAGTGTACTTTTGAGTCTTCTGATGAAATTGTCGGTGCAATTGCTTATATTGATCCTTGGCAGAGTTCGACTGTGATTGCCGAGCATGAAGATGCGAATATGCGGAATGAAGGAGATGCTTTGGCATCTTGTGTATTTGTAGAGAACTTTGATAAGGCAGGTAATGGTTTGTATAAGGTTTCGTTTTTGTTTCTGTGGAGCGATATGAATACCGGGAATATAAGGAATAATTATACCGAGTCGTCGTTTCCTAGCAGCATAAATGATCCTGCGGGTGTGGAGGGACTAAAATTGACCAATAGGTGTTGTAGGGGGGAGGTGAGATTTCGTTTTATCGCAAAAGGAGGGATGGCTTATCCACAGCCTTTGGTTTCGGAGAAAGGAGAATGGAACCCTGAATTGAAATTACGAAATTTTTTCTTGATGCGACAATATTGGTTTGGACAAAGTTACCAACTGGGAGGTCTGGAGTACTATCCGGCAGATATTGTTGAGCGTTATTCGGAAATCGTAGAATGAATTTTAAAATAAAACAAAGCAAATGAAAAAGATTTTTAGTTTAGTGGTGTTCGCCTTTTTAATATGTTGTTTACAGGTGAATGCAATTGGAGGTTTGTCGGTAAAAGAGGATAAAACGGTAGTGGCGGACACGACGAATCCCAAACAGGTAAAGATGAATTTACAGGATCTGATGAAAATGGCAGGTGCTAATGGTGGTAAACCGGCTTTCCGTTTGATACAGAATATCCATGACCCGAGAATTCTTTCCACGACTAATAAGGCGGTAGGTGTGAAAGGTTACCAGTTTATCGGGAACGATTCATGTATCATTTTTCTAGAGGTGGAGAAGTGCAAAGGGCGTTTATCGGGAATCGATACCAGCGGTTACATTCAGTCTGAGGAAAATCGTTACAAGATTATAAAATTGCAGGATGGTAGGGCTATACCGGCGGATGCCGGAACCGAGATTACATGGGATCCGAAAAAGACAACAATATTGGGCGTGATGTTCCACGGGATAAAATTCCCGAAATCACAAGAATTGGAAGTGGTATTTTCACGGAAAGATCCAAAAGCTTTAAAGATAAAAACTCGTTTCGAGAGAAGAGAACAGACACAACAACCGAAGAAAAAATAAAAGTGAGATAAACTTTTATATATTGGCGCGGGACCGGAAGTGTTCCCTCGGGAAAGACTTCCGGTTTTTTTCAAAAGAGAAAAAAAAGCATGATGAATAGTGGAATCATTTGTATGCTATTGATGCTGCTCGGTATCAGTAGTACAGGGAAGACTCGTATCATAGAGAAACCTCTTTTTGGGGCTAGAACCATTGATATTATGGAGGTTAATAAGATTGTGCTGGGTGATGCGGCAACCATATTTTATATGGATGCGTCGGCTTGTGGGGGAAAGTTGACAGGGGTAGACCAGCAACTTTATTTGTCGGCAAATGGAATAAAATACGAGTTGCAAGAGGCGAGAGGAGTTACTTTACCGAAGAATATGGTATCAAGTGCAAACGTGGATATGTCGCATCCTTATTTTGAATTGGTATTTCCTCCTATTCCAGTATCGACGGGAACGGTGGATTTGATTTTTAAAGAGGGCGGAAAGAGTTTACCGGTGGCGATCTGGGATATTCAGACGAGGGAGAACAGGGGCTCAAAGACATGGAAAAAGATTCCCGTTGCGTTGAGAAAGTATAAATTGAATAAAGATGCATCGTGGAAGGCTCCGGTGTTCAAGACGGGTCGTACCCGCTTGGAATTGCATCTTTTGGGGTATGCTCCTAAGATGGGAGAGATCACGGTATCTCGAAGCGGATTGATTCCCGGGATGGACGAGTACACGGTCGGAGAGGATGGTATTGTGGTTGCAGAATTTGACCAGTACGTGAGTACGGAGGTGCAGGTGGTGGTGGGTAAACGGATTATTCGCGTCGTGGTGGATCCGGGCGAGGATGCCACGCTTTACGTTGACGTGCAGATTGCCAATTTTCGATACAGTTCCTATTTTCGGGATGAATATGAACGTCCTGTCGGTTATTACAGTGGTAACAGGGAGGATTTGAACCGGCGGTTGCTTGCCCGGTTATGGACCGAAATACCTTCCGATGAACTTACTTGGGAGAAGGGGGAAAGTATGGAGCCGGAGAAGTATGTGGCTTTTTGCCTTGAAAAATATAATGATGCCTTGCAATTTCTCGAGAACGATTCTTCTTTAAGCGATGAATATCGTTATTACTCTAAGTTGGAGGCTCAGTTGATTTGTTTAAATCGGATTTTGTATATGCGTGCCAACTTTACTAAAATGTATCAATGCGGAATAGGTGATGAGCGTTTGCCTAGAGTGGAAAAGGCGTATTTCAAACCGTTGAAATCTTTTGATTTAACGAATTATGATTTGATGTTGTTGAATTCTGTTCCGTTTATGAAAATGTTAAATTCTTTCAAGACGGAAGGAGAGGTGAAAGAATACTTCGGTGAAGGGTATTTGTCTGATTTGTATAAGGCGCAAGTGTGTTTTCCTCGTTTTGGTAAGAATTTGCCTCTGAAGGAAGAACAACTTGCTGTTATGAGAACGGCAACCCCTGAGATAGCCCGATTGTTCGAGAAGGTGTACTCGGAGGGTAACAAGGCATGGATGGCTCATTTAGCCAAACCGGGATACGCGGTTCGAGAGATTTCCGAGAAAGCATCTGGTGAAGAGGCGTTTGAAATGATATTGGAAAGATACAAGGGGCGAGTGATTTTTATCGATTTCTGGGGAACGTCCTGCGTGCCTTGCGTGAAAGCGATGAAGATGATGAAACCGGTGAAAAAGGAGTTCGAGGGGCAGCCGATTTCTTACGTGTTTATTACTAGCCAGAATGCCTCACCGCTGGAGATATGGCAACAAATGATTCCGAATATCGGAGGAGAACATTATCGCTTGACCCGGAAACAAAACAAGTATTTGACGGACAGGTTTAATATAACGGGAGTGCCATTTTATTTATTAGTAAACAAGAAAGGCGAGGTGGTTTACGAGACGGTTGGTTTTATGGGGTGTGAGAAGATGAGGGAGTTGATTAAAAAAGAGATTTAATAATCAAGCGATTTGGTGATTGCGGATTTGGTGATTAATCACGGAATTTCAAATAAATAAGGGATATGAAAAAGATTGTATTGTTTGTTGTTACTATTGTATTTGTATCGATGGCGTTCGGGCAGAATCTGGCAACACCCAAAGGTGGGGTGAAGTCTTTTTTGAATCAGAAGGCTCCGGAGATTATTATTGAGAAATGGATAGGGGAAGCGCAGGATTTAAGAGGTAAATTTGTAATCCTTGAGTTTTGGGGCACAACCTGTGGACCGTGTAAAGCGGCCATTCCGCACTTGAATGAATTGAATAAAGGGATGAAACAGCGGAATGCCGTGATTGTCAGTTTGACTTCCGATTCGGAGGAGAAAATAGCTAAAATGAAAGAGCCTGTGATCAAGGATGGCAAAGTAGTAGAGTGGGTAAAACCGGTGATGAATTACCCGGTGGCGATAGACTCGAAAAGTCTGACCCGTAAGGCGTTGGAATTGATATTTATTCCTCACACGTTGATTATTGACCCGGATGGAATCGTGCGTTGGGAAGGTTTCCCGGAAAAGGTGACGTTCGAGTTGATAGACAAGATTATAGAGGAATATAAAAGCGTTGTCAAGAAAACGGAACAGGTGGATGTGACGCAATGGGGCGTGAAATCTTATTTGAACAAGAAGACCCCGGAATTGGTGGTGGAAACGTGGGAAACGGAAAAACCGGATACCAAGGGTAAATTCGTGTTGTTCGAGATGTACGGGTTAGTTTGCCCGCCATGCTGGACGGCTATCCCGAAATTGAATAAGCTGCATCATGAATTTAAAGATGACGTGGTGATTATGGGTATTGCAGGGCATAAAGGCAGATTGCCACAGGAGCCGAAGGCGGATTATTATAAAGGAACTGATTTGAAACGGACGACTTATAATACGTTAGGCTTGAAGTTTGTGCCTTATGCATTGTTGGTAGACCCGAAAGGCATCGTACGCTGGGAGGGGGATCCCAATACGTTGACTGCCGAATTTTTCAAGGAAATGATCAAGAAATATAAAAAATAGTTGTTATGAAAAAGATAACGATATTGATAATTACTCTTATGGCAACGGTATCTGTTTTTGCACAAGAACAGAAAGAAGAGACGTGGTTTCGTCGGGGTGTGAAGAATTCTTTTTTGAATAAAAAGGCTCCGGCATTAGTTGTGGAGAAGTGGATGACGGTGGAGCCGGACACCGTGGGCAAGTTTATTTTGTTTGAGATTTATGGACTTATGTGTCCTCCTTGTTGGGAGGCTGTTCCCAGACTAAATGCTTTTCATGAAAAGTACAAGGATAAAATGGTTATTATCGGTTGTAATCGTAGTAAGGGTAAACATCCCAAAGAACCGGATGCCACTTATTACAAGGGATATGATACTCAAAGCCGAACTTATCATGCCATAGATTTAAGGTTTGTGCCTTACGCGTTGTTGGTAGATCCGAAAGGAATCGTGCGTTGGGAGGGAAGTCCCAATGATTTGACGGATAAGATTATCAAGAAAATATTGAAGAAATACAGGAAAAGATAGTTGTTATGAAATATTTGTTGTTGTGGATAGTGTTTTGTGTACTTGCGCTTTCAGGGGTAGGGCAAAAGGCGAATTATAAGTCTGCGGACCGTTTTACGCATCATAAGTTGAAAACGTTGATCGGAACCACGAAGGTGAAACCCGAGTTTTTGAAGCATAGCGACAAGTTTTGGTACAAGTATAAGACAGGTGATGGGGTTCGGTATTATTTTGTAGATCCGAAAGCTAAAGTGCATCGGGAGATGTTCGATCGGAAATTCGTGGCGGGAGAGATAAATGAAAAAACTCACGGGACATTGCATTATAAAGAGTTGGACTTGAGTATCACTTTTTTGAAAGATGAGAAAACGATCACGTTTAAGGTTGATAATTGTCCTTTTGCTTATAATATATACACGCACCGTTTTGTTCCTGTGCCGGAAAAGGAGAAAACGACGGCTTCTAAAAAGAGGGGGAAATATATCGTGGGGACTTGTTCGCCCGATAGTGCTTATGTGGTGTATGTGAAGAATCATAACTTGTATTTGTTTTCCGTGGTAGATTCTACCGAAACACAATTGACGACAGATGGGGAAAAAGGGTTTTCTTTTGCCAAGTCGGCTAGTGGTAACAATGATAAGACCGTGGGACGGGTATCTTGGTTCCCGGATTCTAAAAGTTTTATAGTTGAACGCACTGATCAACGAAACGTGGGGAGAATGCCTTTGATGCTTTATTTGGGTGTCGGTCGTCCGCAACAGGGTGCCGGAAACGAGTATGAAATACCGGGAGATAAGATTGTGAAACGCGAAGAATTGTATTTCTGTCACGTGGATCAAAAGAAAGTGGTGCGAGTGGACGAGAAATGGACGGATCAAAAAGTACAGTTTTTCCCGGCAAGAGAGGAAGGACAAATGAAGAGATGCTATTTTACGCGAAAAAAGAGAACCTGTGACGAGCTCGATGTCTGCCGGGTTTGCCCGGATGGAGAGGTGAAAGTGATCATCAACGAGGTGAGTAAGCCTTATTTCACGGAGGATTTCTTTAATCTTTCTTTTTTGAATAGCGGGGAGGAGATTATCTGGTGGTCGGAACGCACGGGACGAGGTCAGTTATACCTGTATGACGAGTATGGAAATTTGAAGAATGCGATTACAACCGGGGGAGGCGTGACGGGAAAAGTCCTTAAGACGGACGAGAAGAATCGGGTGATATATTTCAATGTTTACGGGCAAGTGGAGGGCGAATCCCCTTATTTTGCCAGAGTAAACAGTGCTAGGCTTGATGGTAACGGTGAGGTGGAGATGCTTACCCCGGAAATGGCGACGCATGATGCTGTGTTCTCGGAATCGGGGCGTTATTTCGTGGATAATTATTCGCGAGTGGATTTGGAACCCCGGAGCGTGGTGCGGGATAATAAAGGAAAGGTGATTTTGGAATTGGCTTCTCCCGATTTAAGTCGTTTGTACGAGATGGGGTGGAAGATGCCGGAACCGTTTACCGTGAAAGCGGCGGATAACGTGACTGATTTATACGGTTATATGTGGAAACCGAGTGATTTCGATTCGACGAAGATTTATCCGATTATTTCGTATGTTTATCCCGGACCGCAATCGGATGCTGTTCCGTTTGAATTTATTGCCTCTGGATATCACAATACCGCATTGGCAGAGGTCGGTTTTATCGTGGTTAATTTCGGGCATCGGGGAGGGACTCCCTTCCGTGACAAATGGTATCATATGTACGGGCATGGGAATTTGCGGGATTATGCTTTGGCTGATGATAAATATGGAATCGAGCAACTGGCAGACCGTTATCCGTTTATTGATGTCGATCGGGTGGGAATTTACGGGCATTCGGGTGGAGGATTTATGTCGACGGCGGCAATCTGTACTTACATGGATTTTTACAAAGCGGCGGTGTCTTCCTCTGGAAATCACGATAATCGTATATATAATCGTTGGTGGGGAGAAACTTTTCACGGTTTGAAAGAGGTGAAGACACTGGAGAAGAAGATTGAAAAAAGTGCGCTGACCGGCAAAGACACGACAATTATCGAGGAGAAGGTGTCATTTAAATTTGACGTACCGACCAACATGGAATTGGCGAAGAACTTAAAAGGACATTTGATGTTGATGCACGGTGACACGGACGATAACGTACATCCGGCACAAACGATGCGAATGGTTGATGCTTTGATAAAAGAGGGAAAGAATTTTGACTTAGTTATATTTCCCGGAATGAAACATTACTATATAGGGGCATCGATGGAGTTTTATGAACGAAAGATGTGGTTTCATTTTGCGAAACATCTTTTAGGTGATTTCACGAGTGAGGGATACGGTGAAATAGATGATTATTTAAGAAAATAAAGATAGAACAATAATGACTGCAAGAATATTTATAGTATGTGTTTGTTTCGTTTTTGTGGCTTTTGTTTCTTCGGCTCAATCTAAAAAGAAGCCGGAGAAGAAAGCTAACCCTGCTTTAGATTGGCAATTGCGAGCTTTTGACACGGATAAGGTGTATGGAGCTGAAGTGTTGAAAGCGTATGAATATTTGAAAGGGCGGGAGCCGAAAATGAAGACAATTGTTGCTATTATTGATGGGGGAACGGATATCGAGCACGAAGATTTGAAAGCGAGTTTGTGGGTGAACCGAGGAGAAATTCCGGGCAACGGGATTGATGACGATGGAAACGGGTATATTGATGATGTGCACGGATGGAATTTTGCCGGATATGCGGATGGTTCCCAATTGTCTTCCAGTAGCTTGGAGGCTGACCGGGAGTATTTACTATTGAGTAAGAAATTTGAGGGCGTGGATACTTCTCGTTTGTCTAAAAAAGCTTACCGGGAATATCGTTATTTTAAAGAAGAGGTGGAACCTTTTTCTTTTATTTGGCAAACCGGACAGAATATAGAAGAAGCGAAAGTGGCTGTTAGATATATAGAGCAGTTCGAGAAGGAGTTGCGAGCGAAACATCCTGGCAAGAAGTTTTTTACGTCGAAACATTTTACGGGGATTATGGATGAGAACGAAGCGGATACAGACCGGATACGTGCTTTTCGTTTTTTCTTGAGCAAATGGAGAAAGGAACCATTGGCTAATTGGAATAAATTTTATGCAAAACGGCATGTTTTGGTGAGTGAAGCCGAGCAAGAGCATCAAAAACGGATTGATGTTACGGTTGCTTCTGAAAATGAAAGGGCGTCTTTGGGGGATAATCAAACTAAAGCTTCCGATCGGATTTACGGGAATAATAATTTGTTTGCTCAACCGAGTTCCATTCATGGGATGCATGTGGGAGGAATTGCCGGGGCAACCCGAAATAACGGGATCGGAATTGATGGGATTGCCGATGTGGAACTGATGTTTATTCGCGTGAGTGATGGTGCTGGCGATGAGCGGGATAAGGATGTTGCTTCTGCTATTCGTTATGCGGTAGATAATGGTGCCCGCGTGATTAACATGAGTTTCGGGAAACGCACCTCTCCCGGGAAAAAAATGGTGGCAGATGCTATGCGTTATGCCGAGAAAAAGGGGGTACTCTTGGTGCATGCGGCAGGTAATGATGGCGCCTCGTTGAAAGTACATCATTTGTATCCCACGAAACATATTACGGCGAAGAAGATTTTAAAGAACTGGATTTCCGTGGGCTCAATCGGGATGGTTGGTCAACCGGCGATGTCATCGAATTATGACAAAAATGAAGTGGATGTATTTGCCCCGGGTGATGGTATTTATTCTTCTGTCCCGGATAATAAATATATGAGTTTGCGCGGGACTAGTATGGCGGCTCCGGTGGTTACAGGTGTGATAGCTTTGATTTGGAATTATTTCCCAGAATTAAGTCCATGGGAAGTAAAACAAGCCGTGTTGGAAGGGGTGACCGTGAGAAAAGGAGAAAAAGTGGGGAAACCGGGTACTCGGGGGAAAGAAGAGGTTGATTTCGAGGAGTTGTGTTCTACCGGGGGAATCTTGAATGCTTTGGGTGCCGTGAAAGTGGCGGAGAGATTGAGTATGGAAAAATCAAAATAGATGATGAATGAAACGGACATTAATTATTATCGGAATACTTATCGTTGTCGTTGTTGCGGCTACAGTGTATCGGGTTTGTGTTGGAGTTGGAGGCTCGAAAGTGACTGATGTCAGTGGTTTACCGGGAATATACAAAGGAGAGGCAACGCTCGTGTTATCTGATTATTTAAAAAAAATGGCGGAGAAAATCCAAAGTCAAGCGGGGCAACAGTTGTTACCGGACGGACCAATTCCATGCAAAGTGGAAGTGAAAGTAAATGATAAGAATGAGGTAACCATGGAATTGATAGATTTCAAAATGCCTGCGGAAGGGATTGTATTGGAGCCGACGATTTGTAAAGTGATACAAGATGAATCGGTGTACAGTTTGGATGGGAAAGGGAGTGTGAATTATGGACAACAGAAATTTAATTATTCGCATAAAGGGAAGATTCAAAACGAAGAATTGAATGTTGAATTAACCTTGGTTGTCATACCAATGGTAGCGGAACCGAAAGTTATTTTTAAAGGGGAAAAAATATAACATGCTTTGGGGGCATGATGAATTAATGTTTTATTTAACCAATACATATTTATGAAAGAGAGTCGTTTATGTTTTTTACACGGAAAAAGTTCAGTATATCCTCGTCGATATAGAGGAATAAAACTGATCGTTACGTTTGTGATGATTTTCGTTGGTACTTTAGTGACTTATGGTTCAACCGGAAATTCCGGTCTGAAGTATGATGGAGAAATATTACCTCAAACGAAAGTGAAAGTATTGACCGGGGTGGTACTCGGACAAGATCGGGATACGCTACCGGGAGTGAATGTGGTGATAAAGGGGACTACTCAAGGAGTAATCACGGATGCTCATGGTAAATTCATGATTCCGTTACCGGAAAAGACGGATGGTTTGATTATTTGCTTCTCTTTTATGGGAAAACGGACAAAAGAGATTAAATTTACAGGACAAACCAATTTGCAGGTGATTTTGGAAGATGATAATCATGAAATAGAGGAAGTGATAATTACCGGATATCAGAAAATTGAGAAACGTCATTTGACGAGTGCGGTGACAACGTTGAAAATGGATGATATCATGATGCCGGGTATTACTACAATAGACAGGATGCTGGAAGGGCATGTGCCGGGAATGATTTTTATGCAGAATTCCGGTCAAGTGGGGGCTGCCCCGAAGTTGAGAATACGGGGTACGTCTACGATATTGGGAAATCAAGAGCCATTGTGGGTACTTGACGGTATACCGTTGACCGATCCGGTTAATGTTGATCCGGAGCAGATGAATGACTTGGATTTCGTGAACTTATTGGGAAATGCAATATCCGGATTGAATCCGAGTGATATTGAGCAGATTGATGTGTTGAAAGACGCTTCTGCTACTGCTTTGTATGGAACGAAAGCGGCAAATGGTGTGATTGTAATCACAACTAAAAAAGGGAAACCGGGTCCCCCGACAGTATCATACAGTTTTACCGGGACGCTTTCGCCGCGTTCCCGTTACACGAATAAGAATGTGAATGTGATGAATGCCAAGGAACGTATAGATTATTCTCGGGAAGCGATAGAAAAAGGATTGACTTTTTCGACTATGAGTTCATGGGTAGGATACGAAGCTGCTCTATTGGACTATTATAATAGAAAACTTACTTATGGGGAGTTCGTGGATCAAGTAAGTTATTTGGAGCGGAGTAATACGGATTGGTTTGATATAATTTGCCAAGATGCTTTTTCCCACAATCATAATCTATCTCTTTCCGGGGGATCTGCAAATATGAAGTATTATGCTTCTTTAGGTTACAGTAGGGATAATGGAATGTTGCGGGAAGAGGCATTAGATCGTTATACGGCAAGATTAGGTGTGACTTTGAATTATAACAAATTTAATATGCAATTTAATTTGTCCGGAAACGTACAGGAGAAGCATTATACACCGGATGAAGTGGGATTAATGGGATATGCTTATAACACGAGTCGGGCTGTACCGGCGTATAATGAGGACGGATCATTGTGGTATTATCCCCGGCAACTTGAAGGTTTTAATTTTCCTGTGAATTATAATATATTACATGAGCGAAAACATGCTACACGGGAAATGAATAGCAATTCTTTATCTATGTCCCTTAATATGGGGTATAAGTTTTTGCCGGAGTTGAGAGCAGAGGTGACTATGTCGTATACGGTTAATAATAGCGATGAGGAGATTTATTTTGGAGAGAAATCGGCTTATGCAGCAGCTTTGCGAGGTGAAAAGTATGATGGGACACAAATGAAAGAAATAAAAATGCCTGTTGGAGCGGAATTGCGGAAAAGCAATACAAAAAATACCAGCCTTTTGTTGCGGGGACAGCTAAATTACACGAAAGCCTTGGATGAAGCAAATGAACACGTGATCACGGCCGCCGCGGGTATGGAAGCCTCTTCAACGACTTACACTGGATTGAGTCAAACTCATCGCGGATATTTGAAAGACCGGGGAATGTTGATAACGACCTTTACACCGGGGACTTACCCGCACTTTGAAAAATGGTTGGTTGAAACACAGCAAGCCCGCGGGGTATTAAAAGATCAATTGACTAATAGTGTTTCAGGTTATGCCACTGTCTCTTATTCGTATAAAAATATGTATGTGTTGAATGCGAATATGCGAATTGATGCTTCGAATAAATTCGGGAGTAGGGCCAATGATAAGTTATTGCCCGTATGGTCAGTATCTGCTCGTTGGAACATAAAGGAGGATTTATTTGAGTATTGGAATTGGGTGTCAGACTTTTCTTGGCGTGCTTCTTTCGGTTATCAAGGTAATATGTTGGATTCTGAAAGTCCCGAATTGATTATTAAAAAGGGTGGGTATAACGATTTGATGGAAAATTATATTTCCACTGTAAATAAATTTCCCAATCCTAATTTGAGTTGGGAAAAGACCGCAAATTTTAACACGACAGTAGATTTTTCTTTCTGGAAAAATCGAATTCGCGGTAACGTATCTTATTTTTACAAAAAAACGAAAAATGCTTTTCTGACTAAGAAAATATCTATCGTGAACGGAGTTAGGCAATATACGGTGAATCAGGGTACGGTTGTAAACCAAGGAACAGAATTTGCATTTAGTTTTTATCCTATTCCACCTAATCTCGGTGCAATGGGAGGTGGAAAGAGAGGTTTCACATGGCGAATTGATCCACAATTAGGACAAGTGTTAAACAAATTGGTAAGTAAAGCGACCGAGAGTAAAAAAGGTGATCAGACGTTGCACGATGATTATACTTATGAAGATTATTTAAACGGTAAGGCTGAAGTTGCCGGTCGACCTTTAGATTCATTTTTTTCCTATAAATTTACTGGCTTGGACGGAAGAAATGGTGTTCCTACTTTTGCTAATGTCGGGGAAGAGAATTGGGAAAAATTTTATGAAATGAATAATGACGAGGTTTTTCTGGAAGTAATGGATTATTCCGGTTGTCGTGTTCCTTATTTGCAAGGTGGAATATCGAATACTTTTGGATATAGGCAATTTACGTTGAGTTGTAATTTAACTTATAGTGTTGGTTCTAAGATCCGGTTGATGAAATTGTATGGAGAGGTTTCCAATAATAGTGCACCCCAGCCTGTACAAAATCTGCGTCGGGAATTGGTAAATCGTTGGCAGAAATCTGGTGATGAAAAGTATACAAATATTCCCAGTATACAGACAGATAAGGTTTATAGTGAAACTATGGCACCATGGTGGAAAGATCAACCGTATAAGTTTGCAGACAATATCTGGCAGATGTATGATAATTCGGATATACGCGTGGTCAGTGGTGATTATCTGAAGGTACAAAATATCAGTTTGCGTTATTCTGTGCCGGAAGAGTGGTGTAAAAAAATGAATTTGACGTCGCTTTATTTGTCCATATCAGCTACAGAGTTGTATACTTGGGCTTCCAAAAAATTGAAAGGTCAGGATCCAACCACGCAATCGGGATCATCATCGACGATATCGGTTCCGTCGCGTCCGTCTTTCACGTTTAACTTGAATGTTTCATTTTAGATAGAGGATTATGAAGAAAAATATAATTTACATATGGTGTGTTGTTGTTCTTTTGTGTGGATGTGGTGATTTTTTGGAAGAACAGTCGCAGGATTTGACCTATGCAACCAATTGTGTCGATTTGGAGGAATTATTGGTAGGAGGAGCCTATGCCGCACATACTACTAATTTTAAAATGCTTCATGTGATGGATGATGACGTGAACGAATTTGTATATGGTACAACGCAAAAAGGATTGACAAGGGGAAAATTGGCTGGATTTTATTCTTGGGCAAAGGATCCGTGTATAGACGAGGATGGGGAGTATGACGATCCGGTTTGGTCTGAATTGTACACGTATATTGGCGTCACGAATGCCGTATTGGATAAAGTAGATGATTTTACTGATGATTTGGAAGAGGAACGGAACCGTGTGAAGGGACAAGCTTATTTTCTACGTGCCTATTATTATTACTATTTAGTAAATCTTTATGCAAAGCCCTATTCTAAAATAACATCAGAATCGGATTTGGGAGTACCTTTGAAGACTTTTGCTTTTATTGATGATCGTTATTGGGGACGTGCTTCTGTTGCTGAAGTATATGACCAGATCGTGAACGATTTGAAAACATCTATTCATTGTTTTTCCGGTATGATACCGAAATCTTATTATTGGGCAGGAGAAGATGCTGCACGAGTGCTGTTAAGTAGGGTGTATTGTTATATGGGCAGATGGGATTCTATACCGGAAGTATGTAATCCTTTATTAAAGAAGTATTCTTTATTTGATGCTGTCAGAAATGAGGGGTTAATAGCGGCAGAAAGATCGCAGTATTTGATTTCTCCCAGTAGTCCTGAGTTGATTTTTACAATGGGAAAGAGTCATCGGGATGGAATGTTTTGGGAGATATCCTCACAACCTACTTCTATTTCAACATTTCAGGTCTCTGACGAGTTGTATGCTTTATATAATCAGGATGATTGTCGTAAAACTCTTTTGTTTACTTATTTAAGAGGAGGGTATTATCCTAAAATTACAAAAGCCGGTAATAATTCAACATTTCTAAATGAATATATATCAGATATTTTTACACTTCGTTTGTCTGAAGTATATTTGAATTTAGCGGAAGCGTCAGCCATGACGGGGGATGAGGCTGGTGCGAGAGAGTTGCTTCAAGAATTACGCGAAAAACGAATCAAGTCTTCTAGTGTCGGAACGGTTACGGAAAGCGGAGAAAATTTGATTGAAAAGATCCGTTTAGAACGTCGTTTGGAACTTCCTTTCGAGGGACACCGTTGGTTTGATTTACGTCGTTATGCCGTATGTCCGAATTATGTCATGACGAAGGAGATCAGGCATAATCATTACACTCATACTACTGGGGGGCTTCAAATGCCTGGGGCGTATGAGGGATACTATTTGTTGCCCCCTTATCCTTCTAATAATTGGGTTTTGCCGATACCCGGTTTTGAAATTGAAGAGAACGAGGGAAGAATGGAAAATAACGAACGGTATGAAAGTATTCTTTATTAAAACAAGTAAATTATGGGAATGAAGATTATATATGGAATTTTAGCCTGTATTTTATTATTCGGGTGTAAAAAAGAGGATGAATTGTCACCTTCTAAGAGTGATCGTGATTATTTTGTGGTTGAGGATAACCCTAATGATGCTTTGGATCATTTGCGTTATCAAATTTATTCGGAATTAGGGCTTCCTATTTTCTATAATGATACATTGGCTTCGGAGGAACGTTATGATGCGGGAGGAAACCCCTATACTTATTATGAGGTGATAGACATAGGATATGGTATTTCAAGTTATAATTCTGCTGCAAGTTATGCTTTGGCTGACAATCGGGAGGATGTACAGGCAATGATTGAATTAATGCAAAAATATTTGTTGAATCTTTTGCCAAAAGAGCAATATCCGTTTTCTTATTTGTTGGTGGATTCTTTGTATTTGACACCCGGGGGAGCACAGGATGCGTTGTTGACTAATTGTTATAAGTCGATGAAAACGACTGTTATTGGCAATATAGAACGGGTGCGATCTTGGGATGATAATAAGAAACGTAAGGTGATGTCAGAAATCGCTGCCATGGAATTAGTAGAAGATGTGGTTAACAATACTTTGTTGAATGAAGAATTGTTTGAGGCATTTGATACGATTGTAACAAAAACGGTATATAAAGCTACAGATGTGGCTTTCCGTCCGTTACGAGTGAATAATTATGGTGGTAAACCTCAAGGTTCGATTTCGTATCCCAAGCCGGCTCCGGAAATGTTTGGTTTGTTAGATTGGAGAGCGGAACCTACACCTACTCATGTATTTGTCCCGACGAAAGAGCAGGATTATGCTAGTTATATTGGTTTGATATTGATTAACTCCGATCAAGATATACGGGAACGATATAGGGATTACCCTTTGGTTGTTCATAAGTACGAGACTATGTTGGAGATGATGGAAAATTCCGACATACTAAAGTATAGACAAATAAATAACAATTAAATATGATGAAAAGACAGGAATTAAAGCATCCCTTTTTGGGATGCTTTAAGGAAACATTTGCTTTATTTTTCGGATTTCTGTTATTAAGCGTGATTCCGGTACGGGGTGGAGCGCAGGAGAGAATCACAATAGAAGAGTGCCAGCAATGGGCGATGGAGAACTACCCGGCGATAAAACAACACGGGTTGTTGGAACAGGCGAAGGAATACACCTTGTCGAATATCGCAAGGGTGTACAGGCCGCAGTTTAGTTTGACGGGGGTGGCGTCGTGGCAGTCGGAGAAGACAGAACTGGAGTTGAAGATGAAGGATAAGGTGAACGTGTCGGCGGATTTGAATGAGGTGGTTTCGATCCCGGGGATGAGTTTACCAACGGTGAATATTCCTGTATCGATTCCCCGGATGAAAATCCCGGTGAGTGATCAGGACCGATATAACGTGTCACTATCATTGCAACAGGCATTGTGGACGGGAGGAAGAGTGAAAGCCGGGAAGGAGATGGCAAAGGCAGAAATAGATGCGATGCACGCGGGATTGGATACGAAGTTGTACGAGATCAAGGATAAAGTGAAGCAGTTATATTTCGGTTTATTGACCATCGAAGGACGGGAGGAGCAGTTGAACCGGGCTGACGAGATTTTGGATAGCTTGCGGGTGCGTGTCGGGGTGGCATTGAAACAAGGGGTGATTTACGAAACGGACTTGGATGTGATCGACGTGGAGCGGATTAAATACAGGCAATTGCGCATGGAATTGAACGCCAAGCGAGAGGTTTGTCTGGGAGTGTTATCGAGTTTGACGGGCAAGTCCGTGACCGAGAAAACGGAACTGGTGATGCCGGAAACGGCAACGTTCACGAAGAGCGACGAGATCAAGCGTCCGGAATTGGAATACATGGAGCGGAAGATCAAGCGATTGGATGCCGATTTAAAGATGCAAAATGCAGAGAATATGCCGAAATTGGGATTGTTCGCGATGGGAGGCTACGGTAAATCGGGATTGAACACGTTCGAGAGTGATTTTCAACCTTATTTTATCGGGGGAGTGATGTTCAGTTGGAATTTTGGGAAACTGAACACGTCGAGGAACGAGAAGAAGTTGATACAAGTGCAGCAGGAGAGTATGCGGAATATGCAGGAGAGTTTTATTTTTAACACGAGAATGGAGGTATTGATGCAAGACGCGGAGATCAAGAAATTACGAGAGATGGTGAAAAGTGACGAGGAAGCTGTCCGTCTGAGGGAAAGTATCCGGGAAGCCTCTGTCGTGAAATACGAGAACGGGGTGTGTACGATTTCAGAGTTGATCATGGATGTAAATCAAGCGTTGATCGCACATCAGGAGAAGGTGTTGCGGGAAATCGAGTTGGGAATGATGGTTTACACGAAGAAGTTGACATTGGGTTTATAAAGTTCATAAGGTTTGTAAGGTTTATAAAGTAAAAGTATGAAAAGCAAGGTATTGAGTTTAGCGGTTTTGGTTTGTCTGGGAGTTGGTTGCAAGGATAAAGGAGAGGAGCGGGATGGTTCGGGGATGTTTGAGGCAAGGGAGGTGATCGTGTCATCGGAGATCAGCGGGAGGATTGAACGTTTGGATGTAATGGAGGGGGATTATATCGAGGCGGGTAAGGTGGTTGGTCTTATTGATACGATGCAGTTACACTGGTTGAAGGTACAGGCACAGCAGGCAGTGAAGGCGGTAGACGAGAGAATCCCGAATTTGGATAAGATGCTGGAAGTGTATCGGTTAAAACTGGAAAAGGGAGAAAAGGAGTTAAAACGGGTGGAACGTTTGTTGGAAGGGAAGGCGGCAACACAGAAACAGTATGATGACGTGAAAGCGATAGTGGATGAAGGGCGTTCGATGTTGAAGGGACAGACACATCAGGCGGAAGTGATGATTGCCGGGGCGAAAGCGGAGAGTGCCGCAATAGCCTTGAAAATTGATCAAGTGAATGACCAGATCAGGCGCTGCAAGGTGGTAAACCCGATCGACGGTACCGTGCTTGCAAAATACTCGCAGGAAAAGGAGTTGGCAGCTCCGGTAAAGGCGTTATACAAGATCGGGGATTTAAAGAACATGAACCTTCAGGTTTACTTGGAAGGAGGGCGAATGGCGGGATTGAAAGTGGGCGATCCGGTACGGGTATTTGCCAAGTTAGGCGGGGGACAGGAGCGGGAATACATGGGAAAGATATCTTGGATAGCTTCGGAAGCGGAGTTTGTCCCGAAGACCATACAGACGCAGGATGACCGGGACAATCTGGTGTATGCCGTGAAGGTACGCGTGGAGAATGACGGGTTCTTGCGGGTAGGGATGTATGCTGACGTGAAGTTTAATTCTTTATAGATGACGTATGATTGTAGCGGAAAATATCGGAATGACTTACCGGCAGATGCTGAAAGAGGTGGTCGCCTTGAAAAGCATTTCGCTGGAGGTGAAGAAAGGGGAAGTGTTCGGGTTGATCGGTCCCGATGGGGCGGGGAAAAGTTCGCTGTTCCGGGTATTGACGACGCTTTTGTTGCCCTCGGCGGGGCAGGCTTTCGTGGGTGGATATGATGTAGTAAAGCAATTCCGGGAGGTGCGGAATATCGTGGGGTATATGCCGGGTAAGTTTTCCCTGTACCAAGATTTGTCGGTAGAGGAGAATCTTCGTTTTTTTGCTCGGGTGTTCGATACGACGGTACAAGCGAATTACGGGCAGATTAAAGATATATACGAGCAGTTGGCACCATTTAAAGACCGGAAGGCGGGTGCTCTGTCGGGAGGAATGAAGCAGAAGCTGGGCTTGTGTTGTGCTTTGATTCATAAACCGGAGGTGTTGTTCTTGGATGAACCGACGACGGGGGTAGACCCGATTTCACGGAAAGAGTTCTGGGATGTGTTAAAGCGCTTGAGCGGGGATGGCATTTCTGTACTGGTATCGACGCCTTACATGGATGAGGCTCGTTTGTGTGACCGGATCGGGTTGATATTCAAGGGAAAAATACTTGCTATAGATAGTCCGGATAATCTGGTGAAACAGCATGATAAAAAATTAGTGGCTTTCAAGGGGCGGAACATGTATACTTTGTTGCAGGATATACGAAAAGAACCTGCCGTTTACTCTTGTTTCACGTTCGGGGATGCGTTGCACGTGACTTTTCATGAACGGGAATATGCGGTCGAAGAGTTGGCGGGGCGTTTAATGAAAGCGGGACATAAAAGTGTGGAATGGTGGCGGATAGAGGCGGGTATAGAAGATTATTTCATGAAATTGACTAATGACAAGTGTGATGGAAAAGGTGATTGAGGTAGAACGTCTGGCGAAGAAATTCGGGAGTTTCACGGCTGTTGACCATATCTCGTTCGAGGTGTACCGGGGAGAGATATTCGGTTTTCTCGGAGCAAACGGGGCGGGGAAGACGACCGCCATGCGGATGTTGTGCGGGTTAAGCAAGCCTAGTTTTGGAACCGGGAAAGTCGTGGGGTTTGATATTGCCCGGGAATCGGAAAAAATAAAAAGCAGGATCGGTTACATGAGTCAGAAGTTTTCGCTGTACGAGACGCTGACCGTGAGGGAAAATATTCGTCTGTACGGGGGAATATACGGGATGAGCCGCACGGGAATCCGGGGAAAAATGGATCGGGTGCTGGGTGAACTCGGGTTATCGGGAGAACGGGGTACACTGGTGAAGTTGTTGCCGCAAGGGGTAAAGCAACGGCTGGCGTTTTCCGTGGCTACATTCCATGAACCCCAGATCGTGTTTCTCGACGAACCGACGGGTGGAGTAGACCCGGCAGTGCGAAGGATGTTCTGGGAGTTGATTTATAAAGCTGCCGGGGACGGGATTACCGTGTTTGTAACCACGCACTACATGGACGAGGCGGAATATTGCGACCGGGTGTCGATCATGGTGGACGGGCGTATCGAGGCGTTGGACACGCCGATGGCGTTGAAACAACGATATGGCGTGGCGAGTATGCAGGAGGTGTTTTACTTGTTGGCGCGGAGGGCACAAAGAAAGGACGGTTAATATGAAGATAAAGACATTTATAGATCAATTTTTAGCTTTCACGCGGAAAGAGTTTTTTCATATATTACGTGACCGGAAGACTTTGCTGGTGTTGATCGTGTTACCGATCACGCAATTGTTAATATTCGGTTTCGCGTTGAACAGTAATTTGACGGAGATGCCCACGGTGGTGTTGGATATGTCGAATGATCCGTTAAGCCGGCAGTTGATGGCGGAAATAGATGCCAGCACGACGTTTGAAGTACTCGGACGGGTACATTCGATGGAGGAAGTGGATGAATTATTCAAGCGGGGAAAGTTGTCACAGGCATTCGTGTTTATGCCGGGATTCGAGAAGAGTATCAAACAAACGGGAAAAGGGGATATGCAGGTAATCATGGATGCCAGCCTGCAAATTAATTCTTCCACCTTGGAATCACATATTCTGGTGATTTTGTTGAAATTCCAGCAGAAAATGAATTCCGGCAGGGAGATACCGATTCAGATTATACCGGAAGTGAAGATGCGGTATAACCCGGAATTGAGCAGTGCGTTCCATTTCGTGCCGGGGGTGATCGGTATCGTGTTGATGCTGGTATGCTCGATGATGGCTTCCTTGGCTATCGTGAAAGAAAAAGAATCCGGGACGATGGAAGTGTTGCTGGTGTCGCCGATACGTCCGCCGGTAATCATTTTAGCGAAACTGGTGCCTTACCTGATCGTGGGTATGATTAATATCGTGATTATTTTGCTGATATCGGTATTTATACTGGATGTGCCGATAGCCGGGAATATATTCTTGCTTTTCTTTATTGGTACAATATTTACCTTGTCATCTTTGGCGTTGGGTATCATGGTATCCGTGCTGACCAAGACGCAACGGAGTGCTATCGTGGTTTCCATTGCCGGGTTGATGCTCCCGTCTATCGTGTTGTCCGGGTTTATCTTTCCGTTGGATGTGCTTTCCCCGGCAATGCGTGCGGCGGTGCACCTGATGCCGGTAACTTTGTTTATTTCGGCGGCGAGAAATATCATGATCAAAGGATTGGGAATGGTAGCGGTTTACCCGGAATTAATTTTAATGGTCGTGATAACGGTAGTCTTGATCATTATCAGTATCAAATGCTTTAAAAACCGGTTGTCATGAGAATGTTAGGATTTTTATTACAGAAAGAGTTTCTTCAGATATTCAGGGATAAGACGATTTTGCTGATTTTATTCTTGATTACCGTGATATTACTGTTTATTCTTCCCCCGGCGGCAAAGGTGGAAACATCGAAAATTGCCTTGAGCGTGGTGGATCATGACCGTTCGACAACATCGACGAATTTCTTGAAGAAGTTAACCGCTTCGAGTCAGTTCGTGATAGGGGCTTACGTGGGTTCTTACGACGAGGGATTGGCAGTACTGGAGGAAAATAAAACGTCCGGTATACTGGAAATCCCGCGAGGGTTCGAGAAAAGTATCATGGAGCGAAGTCCGGCATCCTTGTTGTTGGAAATAGATGCGGTAAACGGGGTGACCGCCGGGTTGTCTTCTTTTTATTTTCTCCGGATCATGGAAAGATATATTTGGGAATATATCGACGGGTTTGGCTTTCAACCGGGTTTCAGGCTCGAGTCACAGGAAGAAATCCTTGCCCGGGTAGAGGCGGAGGCTCAGGCGGAAATGATGAAGAGAGCCAAGGCGGAAGTCGAATCACAATCCCGGATAGCACAATCACAGGCGATGATGATCGCCCGGGCGGAGGCGGAACAGGCACAGATGGAAGCGGAGGCTACACGGGTGCAAATACCGGTGTCGGTGGAAAAATCCATGACGGAAAAAATAAATGCGGGATACGGGGTGGAAACCATGCACGTGCCGGGAATCTCGATAAGTTCGAGTGTGCCGGACGTGAATATCCCGCTATTAGAAAAGCCCGCGGATGCGAATTTCGAGCAAGTGAATATGCTTATGAATAACCGGTATAACCCGGACGGGGAGTCGAGTTTGTACCAGATACCTTCTATATTGGCAATATTAGTTTGTTTGATCGGGACCGTTTTATCGGCATTGAATATCGTGACGGAAAAAGAAAGCGGGACGATCGAGCAAATGAACGTGAGTCCGGTGAAACGAAGTGCTTTCATTTTCTCCAAGATTATTCCTTTCTGGGTGATCGGGATGATCATTTTGACCATCGGTTTGATTATCGTGTGGTTGGTATACGGTATTGTACCACGGGGAAGTTACGGGGGAATCTATCTCACTTCTTTTTTATTCTTGGTTGCCATGGTCGGGTTCGGGATACTGATTTCAACGGCTTGCCGGAATCAGCAACAGGCGATGTTACTTTGTTTTTTCTTCTTGCTGATTATTTGTTTGCTTTGTGGGATGTGGACACCGATAGATAGTATGCCGGGATGGGCTCAGGTAATCGCGGATATTAACCCGTTGCGGTATTATATTCAGACTATGCGCCTTTTCTTTGCTTATGGTAGTGAATTGAAACACGTGTTGCCCCAGATGGGAGCCTTGTGTATTTTTATTATCGTGTTTAACGGGTGGGCGATTTGGAATTTCCGGAAAGCGAGATAGAGTTTTAGATTTATGATTTACGATTTATGATTTACGATTGAAAATATATTCCCGGGAGGCAAATACGATATCCGGTCGGATTCCGGTCTTTTTTTTATTTTTTGACGAGTTAGCTATTATCATCGGGGTTGGAAAGAGATTGCGATAACGTCTTGTTGCCCGGGAATTTTTTGTATGGAAAAATATTTTTATATTTGTTGTCACCCATTTTCGAGTTTTTCCTGTCGTGGTGGTGAGAAGAAATATATTATTATGAACGAGATGCCGGAAGATATTGTTCGTTTGGTTTTAAAATCCTGTGAAGAGGGGTTAACCGAGAATGAACAGAAAGATATAAACGAGTGGTTGCAAGCTCATCCTGAACTGGAAGGAGAGATGCAGCAGTTAAAACGATATGCTGCCGCGGGGCGTGACATCCGGACTTTCAGACGAATTAATACGGAGGAGGCTTGGAAACGGGTAGATCAAAAGACCGGAAAGACTCCGGGGAAAAAGCGCGGGCGAATGATTCCTTATTGGTGGAGTGCAGCGGCAATTGTTGTGATAATCATCGCGGGAATATTTTTTATAAATCGTCCGCAAGAACCCGTGAGTACAACTTTACTTTCTTCCGCGGCAGGTTTTAAGCCGGGTTCACAAAAAGCGATATGGGAACTGGCGGGAGGAAAAACCATCGAGTTGGAGAAAGGTGGTGAACGTTTGCTCGTGGGGGAAAACGGAAAGGTTTTGGGACGAGATTCGGCAAATACTTTGATTGTCCCGAAAAACGTGAAGGGAGATGTGGAACAAACGACGATTCGGGTACCGCAAGGTGGGGAGTACGGTGTCGTGTTAGCGGATGGGACAAAGGTATGGATCAACTCGGAAAGTGAATTAAAATTTCCCTCGGTTTTTAAAGGGAAAGAGCGTATCGTGGAAGTAAAAGGAGAAGCTTATTTTGATGTAACGAAAGATACGGAACACCCGTTTGTCGTGAAGACAGGACAAACCGCGATACGTGTGTTAGGAACATCGTTCAATGTATGTGGCTATGCGGAAGATGGTTTTGAACAAACGACCTTGGTGTCCGGAGCGGTAGAGGTGGATTACAAGGGGAAACACTATAAATTGACTCCCGGAGAGCAATTGGAGGTAAGGGAAGATGGAAAAGAGCCGATTGTAAAGAAAGTAGATGTACGCTTGTACACTTCATGGAAGGATGGTATGTTCCGTTTTCTGGATATGCCGTTGGGTGAATTGACGGTGAAGTTGAAGCGCTGGTATGATGTGGATTTTATTTTTGAAAATGATGCTTGTAAGGCTTACCGGTTCACGGGAGCAGTTCGGAAAGACGTGGATTTCAACGAGTTTATACAATTGGTGGAAAGTACAACGAATGTAAAATTTAAGATTAACGAGAACAATATCACTATTAAGGAGAAATAAAAAGCGAAAAGCTAATGAAAATGTTCACGTGCGAGTGTGAATATGGGATATTCTTGTAGTAAAGCGGAGTATTATGAGATGGACGTTGGTGTGGGCCATCGTGCTCATTTTTTGGGTGTCGGAAGAGGGGACTGCACAAACGGTAAAGATTACGCGGCCGGTGCAGACTCTAAGCATGGTGTTCGATGAGGTCGAGCAACAGACAAGTATGCTCACGTTGTTTAGTAATAACGAGTTGGATATGTACCGGGAAGTGACGTTGGAACTTCGGGAATACACGTTAAAGGAGTTGTACGATTATTTGTTGAAGGGTACGGGACTGGAATTTGAAATATTGAATAGTTATATAGTCATTCGTCCTGTTCATGCCGGGAAAGAAGGTATACTTGAAATGCACGAAGTAAAGGGAAAAGTTTCTGATGAAAAAGGAGATCCGTTGCCGGGTGTGTCTATTGTGCTCAAGGGGTCGAGCCGAGGTGTAATAACGGATGGTAACGGAGAATATAGAATTTTATTATCGAAAACGGATCATGTTATATTACTTTTTTCCTTTATAGGGAAACGGACAAAACAAGTGGAGTATTTAGGACGAGGCGATTTGAATATTGTTATGGTGGACGAGAACCAGGAAGTGGAAGAAGTTGTCATCACGGGATACCAGAATATATCCAAACGCCATTTGACAAGTGCCGTGACTTCTATGAAAGCGAGCGATATCATGTTACCGGGAGTGTCCACGATAGACAGAATGCTGGAAGGGCACGTGCCGGGGATGATTTTCATGCAAAATTCAGGACAGATAGGAGTAGCCCCGAGATTGCGAATCCGGGGAAGTTCAACCATACTGGGAACGCAGGAACCCTTATGGGTGATTGACGGTGTCGTGCAGAATGACCCGGTGAACGTGGATGCGGCGCAAATCAATGATCTGGATTTCGTGAATTTGTTGGGAAATGCCATTTCCGGGCTAAACCCGAATGACGTGGAACGGATCGATGTACTGAAAGATGCTTCGGCTACCGCCCTTTATGGAGTTAGGGCTGCCAACGGCGTGATCGTGATCACGACTAAAAAAGGAAAAGCGGGACCTTTATCCGTGAATTACAATTTTACGGCATCCTTAACCACTCGTTCGAGGTATACGGATCGTTCTGTCGACATGATGAATGCGGTTGAACGTATCGACTATTCGCGGGAGATGATAGAAAAGGGGATCGTGTTGTCGAATGTCAGTTCTTGGGTCGGTTATGAAGGTGTGTTGCGGGAATATTATAGTGGTAAACTTTCTTTCTCGGAATTTCAAGAGCAGGTAGGGTACTATGAGCGGAATAACACGGACTGGTTTGATGTGATTTGTCGGGATGCTTTTTCACATAACCATAATTTGTCGTTCTCGGGTGGGACGGATTCCGTACAATATTACGTTTCGCTTGGGTATAACCGGGAAAATGGAATATTGAAGAAAGAGAGGGGAGAGCGTTACACGGCTAAAATACGTTTGTCGGGAAATTACAAGCGATTGGATTTCTCGTTCGGGTTGGCAGGCAATGTGCAGAAAAGGTACTATACTCCTTCCGAGGTAGCATTGTTGAATTATGCCTATAATACAAGTCGTGCCGTTCCGGTATATAATACAGACGGTTCCTTGTGGTATTATCCCCGGCAGGGAACGACGTATATGGTAAATTATAACGTGTTGAACGAGCGGGAGCACAGTGGAAACACGATAGAAGGAAAGGGAATTTCTTTTTCGACCCATTTGGGCTATCGATTGACAAAGACGTTAAAAGCGGAAACCGTGTTCGCGTATAGTCGTAATCATACGGATCAAGATACTTATTTCGGGGAAAAGACGGCTTACGCGGCCGATTTGCGGGGTGAGCTTTATAACGGAAGTCAAAGCCGCGGGGTACTTCCTTTCGGGGGAGAAGCACGAGAGGATTACACGAAAAGTTATAGTTATACTTTGCGGGGACAGTTGAATTTCAATTCTTATCCGGGTAAGGCGGGGAATCATTCTTTTTCATTTGTGGTCGGGGGAGAAGTGATTTCTTCGAAATATACGGGAAAGAGGCAGGTATACCGGGGTGGATTATCCGATAACGGGCGATTGGTCGAACCTGTGGATGGAAAGAAGTATCCGACATTTGAAAGATGGTTACAGGATACTCCCGAGGCACGGGGAATAACTAAACATCAGGTGACGAATATGATTTCTTTATACGGTTCGCTTACTTATTCAATACAGAATACCTTCATTTTTAACGTGAACGCGCGTATCGATGCCTCCAATAAATTTGGTAAGGAGGCTAATAGAAAGTTGTTGCCGATCTGGTCGGCGTCCGGGCGCTGGAATATAAAAGACGGCGTGTTGCGCGGAATAAATTGGATGGATGATTTTTCTTTTCGTGTGTCTTTCGGCTATCAGGGAAATATTCTGGATTTGGAAACCCCGGAGATGATTATAGAAAAAGGCGATTGGAATGACAAGATGGAAGCGAACGAAGCGTATATTTATAAATTCCCGAATCCCAATCTGACATGGGAGAAGACGGCTTCTCTAAATGTCGGGGCGGATTTTTCACTTTTCAAGGGACGATTACGGGGTACGGCTTCTTATTTTTACAAAAAAACGGAAGATGCTTTTCTGAAGAAAAAGATATCCGTTATTAACGGTACCCGGGAATATGTAGTGAATCAAGGAACAATTGAAAACCAAGGAATGGAATTAGGGTTAAGTTGTTATTTGATAGCGTCGACAAAGAAAAATGCTTTCTCGTGGCGAATAGATCCCCAGTTAAGTAAAGTTCTGAATATGTTGGTCGATCGGCACGTGAAAAAAGGAGAACGAGATCAAGTGCTACATAATAGTTACAGCTATCAGGATTATATTGACGGGGAGGTACAGATCGTGGGACGTCCTTTGTATTCGTTCTTTTCTTATGAGTTTACAGGGTTAAGCTCAAAGGATGGCAGGCCTACTTTTGCCAACATCGGGGAAGAGAACTGGGAAGTGTATGACGCGATGACGAACGAGGATGTTTTTCAGACGGTAATGAATTTCTCCGGTTGTAGGATGCCTTATATTCAAGGTGGGATAGGAAATACATTTACTTACGGAAATTTCATGTTGAGTTGTAACTTCACGTACAGTGTGGGGGCAAAAGTGCGTTTGTTGAAATTATATAGTAATGTAAAGAACGTGATACCCCAACCTGCGGAGAATTTGCGCCGGGAAATGGTCGATCGTTGGAAACGACCCGGAGATGAAAAATATACAGTCATTCCGGGGATATTGCCGAATGCCGAGTTTGCCGAAACCGTGAATGCCCCGGGACCTTGGTGGAGAAACGAATCGTTCAAGTTCGCGGAGAATATATGGCAGATGTATAATGATTCGGATATCCGTGTCGTGAGCGGTAATTACTTGAAACTGCAACAGGTGAGCCTGCGTTACACTCTGCCCGAACGTTGGTGCGAAACGATGAAAATGAGTTCGATGCAACTTTCTTTAATGGCTCTTCATTTAGCTACATGGAGTCATCGGGCGTTGAAGGGGCAAGACCCGAGTACACAGACCGGCTCATCTTCCTCTATCGCGGTGCCGGTACGTCCCTCGTACACGTTTAGTTTAAGCGCGACATTCTGATTTTTTTGTTTTAGCGATATTTCAAGCGTAACCCGGGGAAAACGTTTGGAAATACTTTGTCCTCTCTGTTTGAGGATGAGTTTTCGTCGTATTTCATTATTTTATTCGAATTATCAATTTATATATCATGTACTTTTATATTATTAAATTCTATTCAATTTCAATTAAAATACTATTGTTTTACCTTTAAAATAGGAGATGAATAGGAGTTGAATGGGAGTTGAATAGGAGTTGAATAGGAGATGCTATAAATCAAGTACAAAGTACATATGTTAAATATTCTAATTATTTAACTTATTTTATTTTGAATACACGTGGTAAAGAGCCTTATTTTTTCATTTTTATTGCTTTGCATGTGATTCTTTGGGTGAGCCGTCTTCTTTGGCACGTGGGATGGTACATGTTTTTGCAGAAAATAAATAAAAAAGTCGGAGATAAACATCACCCGTTTTAATATCCTTGGCGTGTATAGGATATAAATGTAATGAATAATGATGGATAAACATGATTTAGATAAAATAGAATTTGCTCTTTATGTGTTACAGCATCCGGAATGTATGGATAATGATAAGGTTCGGGAATGGTTGTCGGTAGCGGGGCATGAGGCTTTGCTGGAAGAGTTGAGAGCTTTTCGGGAGGCGGGAATACGTGAATTGGGAATCGGGGAGCCGGATGTCGAAAAGCAATGGCGGAAAATGAATTTAAGAGAGCCGGGAAAAAAGCGAATGCTTTATCTTGGATGGTGGTACGGGATAGTGGCAATGCTTGTCGTGGCGGTTGGTGTCGGTTTACTTTTAAAATATGATGGAGCAAAGGAGGAGATTCCGGTTGAATCGGGAGCCGTTATGCTTTCCGGGGAGGGCGGGGTGAAATTGATTACCGGGAAAGGGGATGAGATATTGTTGGGATTGAACGTGAAAAACGTGGTGGATGTACCGGGAGAAGAAAATATAGTTATTGATTCGACGGGTATATTGACATACGTGAAGGGAGATACTGCAAAGGCTGAAAAGGAAGAGTATCACCGGTTGCTGGTACCGAGGGGAGGGGAATACGCGGTGATCTTGGATGATGGAAGCCGGGTGTGGCTGAATTCCGAATCGGAGTTGCGTTATCCCGTGGCTTTCGGGGCTACAGAACGTGAGGTGTACTTGGAAGGAGAGGCTTATTTTGAAGTGAAACAGGACGAGAAACGCCCGTTCGTGGTGGTGGCGAGGGAAGTGAGTACCCGGGTGTTAGGGACTGAATTTAACGTGCAGGCTTACAAGGAAAAGGCGATAAACGTGACACTGGTGAAAGGATGCGTGGCGGTGAGGGGAGGTGGAAAAGATGCCGGGGAGGTGACATTGAAACCGGGAGAGAATGCCGCATGGACAGGAGATTCCTTTATGGTGGAACAGGTGGATATGTTGAAATACACGGCATGGAAAGACGGATTTTTTTACTATGACAATGTTCGGTTGGAAGATATATTAAACGAGTTGGGACGTTGGTTTGATTTTACCGTTTCTTATAGAGATACGAAAGTGAAAGACTATCGTTTTAATTTCTGGGCAAACCGTAGGGAGACGACGGAAGAGGTGGTTGAACGTTTAAACGAAACCGGAAAGTTGGGTATTAGTTTGAAAGGAAAGAATGTAATTATAATGTAATAAACCGGGAAAAGGTCGGCAAACCTTTTCCCGGGGATACTAGGTTGAAAGTTTTCAGCCTGAATATTAATAAAAACCATACAAATCTATGAAAAAAAGAGAAATGAACCCTTCTTTGAAAGAAGAAAAAGGGAGTTGGCATCGAAAAGTGCGTTTGATATTGGTTCTATTTACCTTATTCGGGTCAATGCTTTTTTCTGTTTCTTCGTACGGTCAAGCGAAGAATTTGAGTTTTACGTGGAAAGAAAAACCTTTGAACGAGGTGTTTAAGGTTTTGGAACGTTCGGACACGTACAAGTTCGTGTTCAATTACGAGGACGTGAAGGCTTACAAGGTGACGGCAGAAATGAACGGGAAAAGCGTGACGGAGATACTGGATATCGTGTTGCGGGAACTTCCGTTCTCATATCGTGTCACGGGAGATTATATCACGATACGCCGGAAGACGGAGAGTGCGGGGCAATGGAGATGGATTTCGGGTAATGTCAAGGATGAGCGGAAACTACCATTGCCGGGGGTGACGGTGATGGTGAAAAACATGAAAGTGGGAGGGGCGACGGATAAGGATGGTAATTACAAAATCGGGATACCTTTGGACATGGAGCGTTTCGTGTTGGTGTTCTCTTTTATCGGGATGGAGACGAAAGAGGTGGCTTATGACGGGAAGGACACGATCAATGTAATCATGAAGGAGTCTTCGGAAGTGTTGGAAGAAGTCGTGAAGACGGGGTATCAGGCCGTGAAAGAGAAAGGGGTAGCCGGGGCGTACACGAAGATAAAAGCGGAGGATTTGCTCATAACGGGCAACGAAACGTTGGAGCAAATGTTGCAAGGGTTGGTACCGGGCATGATGGTTATCAACCAGAGCGGTTTGACGGGTACCCGCCAGAAGGTGCGGGTGCGGGGAACTTCCACTTTGCTGGGAAATGCCGATCCCGTTTGGGTAGTGGACGGAATTATACAGGAGGATAAGGTGCCTTTCCAGATGGATATATTTAATACTATCGGGGACAATAACGTGGATATGATGAAGGATTTTGTCGGGAGTGCCGTTTCGTGGCTGAACCCGAATGATATTGAAGATATAACGATATTGAAGGACGCGTCGGCGACAGCTATTTACGGGGTGAAGGCGGCAAACGGGGTGATCGTGATCACGACGAAGAAAGGGCAAAGGGGGCAGATGTCGTTAAATTACGCGGGAAGTTTTACCACGAGCGTAAGAATGAATTACGACAAGTTGGAAATCATGAATTCCAAAGAACGGGTGGATCTATCGCGGGAGGGGTATCGCCGGGGAGCGAAAATGCCCAAGGAAACGATAGGTTACACGGGGTTAGCGTTGGCTTATGAAAGAGGAGAAATCGGCTTGGAGGAGTTTAGCGAGAAAGTGAAGGAATTGGAAACGACGAACACGGATTGGTTTGATATTCTTTACCGGACACCTTTTAGCCAGAGCCACACGATTAGTTTCTCGGGCGGGGATGATAAGTCGACATACCGCTCCTCGTTCGGGTATACTGACGTGAAGAACACGGCGAGAGGGAATGACCAGACGTCCTATTATGCCAGTTTGAATATGGATGTGATTCTTTGGAATCAATTGACGTTGTCCGCTTTTTTATCCGGGGATCACACGGAAACAAGGGCTTTTGCCAATGGGGTAGATCCTTTCGGGTATGCTTTCAGTACTAGCCGGGTGCTTCCGGCATACGATAAGGATGGAAAGTTGATGTATTACGATAAGAACGGGTATGATTATAATATTTTGAATGAATTGGCTAATTCCGGTAACGAGAATAAGGCGAGAAGTCTTATCACGAACTTGAGTGCCCGTTGGGTGGTAACGGAGAATTTGACGGTATCTTTGACGTTAGGTGGTGGTAGCAGTGCAACATTTGCGGAAACTTGGTTCACGGAGAGGTCGAACAAGATTGCATTCGACCGGGGATATAATTTCGGGGAGTATACAGCTGTTGATAAACCTTATCAAGATTCAAGGTTGCCGATAGGTGGGGTACAAACCGTGTTGGAAAACCGTAATTTTAATTACACTACCCGCTTGCAGGCGGAATACGTGAAATTAGCGGGAGTGCATTCGTTTAACATCATGGGGGGCGTGGAAGCCAGAAGTAACCAGAATGAGGGATACACGCAAACGAATTGGGGGTATCAACCGGATCGGGGAAAGAGTTTTGCCCACGTGCCTATCGAGACTCCCAGTGGAATATTGAATACGGATTACGCCAGGACTCAACCGACGATAACCGATAAAACTTCAAATTATTTGTCGTATTATTTGTCGGGAGGATACATGTACGATAATCGTTATTCGATTAATCTTTCCATGAGAGGGGATATATCCAATCGCTTCGGTCAGGATGCCCGGCATCGCTTCCAACCGGTTTGGTCGTTGGGATTACGTTGGAATGCATCGGACGAAAAATGGATGAAGGGGCAAAATATCGTGAGCAATCTTGCTTTCACGGGATCGCTGGGGTATCAGGGTAACGTGGCGGAGAATGTCAGTCCGGATTTGATTTGTAGTATAGAAAAAGTGGATGTTAATACGGGCGAATCGACATTGAAGGTTTCTAAACGTCCGACGCCGGATTTGAAATGGGAGAAGACTCTTTCGATGAACGTGGGGATTGATTTTGCTTTTTTCAACAATCGGATTAACGGGGTTTATAATTATTATTTAAAAAAGACGAAAGATGTGATCACGCAACGGAGTGTGCCTGCTGAAAACGGGGTGATCAGTATGTATATTAACGGGGGGGATATTACTAATTCCGGTTGGGATTTGAGTTTGAGCGTGATACCGGTACGAACGAAAGATTTCATGTGGAGTATATCCACGAGTTTCTCGTCTAACAATAATAAGGTGAATTCTTCCATGGAACCGATACATTCATACGATGACGCCGTTTCCGGGAATAAAGTGAAAGAGGGGTATCCTATCGGGGCATTCTGGGCTTTCCGTTTTAAAGGATTGGATCATGAAAACGGGGGACCTTTGTTCGACCTGACCGGGGCGGATACGAACGAGGCTTTGTTGGATGCCACGAAATATATGGTTTACGCGGGTTCCATGGAACCGAAATCTAATATAGGTTTCAATATGGTCTTTCGGTGGAAACGTTTTTCTATTCCCTTGGGCATTTATTACGTGAGAGGGAATAAAACGTTTTTGAATTCCCCGTATCCGTTGCCTTATCAGATGCCGAGTGAATATCAAAATGCTTCAACTCAATTGTTGAAACGTTGGCGGGAACCCGGGGACGAGAGATACACGAACATACCTTCTATCCCCGTCGGGGATAATTGTAAGGCGTTAAAACCGTTCCTTAATGGGAATGAATTAGCTCCTTATACAGCTTGGATGTATTCGGATGTTCGCGTGGTTGAAGCTTGGTTTATTCGTTTTAATAATTTTTCGTTCTCTTATAATCTCCCTGAGAAGTGGATTGCCGGTTTCGCGCGAAGCGTGATGCTGAATTTCTCGGCAAGTAACCCGTGGCAGATCAAGAGCAAAGATTTCAAAGGACGTGATCCGGAGGTCGCTTTAGGTAAACAACCTAAGCCGCAGAGTTTCTCGTTCGGGATAAATGTGACTTTTTAATCATAAAACAATAAGACGATGAAGACAAAGATATATATCATACTATTGACTTTCTGGTTGGGCGGTTGTAGTGATTTTCTGAAGGAATCGAGCCAGGATGAAATACGTCCTTCCACGGTAGCGGATTTGGATCAACTTTTATTGGGCGAGGGCTATTTGATAGATTATAATATTTATAATTTGACGGATATTTTGACGGATAACATGAAATGCAACGGGGTGGCGCATTCATCCATGCAGTCTTATTTTGATGCCCGGAAATGGTGTTTCCGTTGGGAGGAAAATATGTTTGCGAGTAGCGGCGGGGGGAATAACGAGAATTTCTGGGAAATTCCCTACAAGGGGATTGCCGGTTGTAATCTGGTGTTGGATAATCTGGATAAAATGTATGGCGAGGAGAATGAACGGGAAAGTCTCCGGGGAGAGGCTTTGGCGTTGAGGGGATGGCTTTATTTCCATTTGGTGAATTTTTTCGGTTTTCCCTATAATTACGGTGATTCGAACGAGAACTTGGGTGTTCCGCTGAAGTTGGATGCCGATGTGACGGATGAGTATTTCACCAGAAATACTGTGGCAGAAGTTTACCGGCAAATAGAGAAGGATTTACTGGAAGCCAATCGTTTGCTGACCATTTATGACATGGAAAGACGGGATTATTTCCGGATAGGTGATTTGGCGGCAAAAGCGATGCTGTCAAGAATGTACTTGTATATGGAAGATTGGGATAAAGCGTTGGCTTATGCGGATTCCGTGTTACTGGTGAAATCGGAGTTGTTGAATTTGGATGAATTGCCCGTTCCGAATTTATATTCCGAGCATTCTTTTCATTCCGTGTACTCTCCTTTGAATCCGGTGGAGATTATCTGGGGACGCGAGTATCATCAAACGAACTTGGGTAGCCACATGAGTTATAAGTATCCTTATTCGGTGTCGGACGAGTTGGTTGCTTTGATGGAAAGTTCCTTCATGGATTTTGACGCAGACGTGTTAAAGGATTTGCGGGGAGGTTTTTTCTTCTCGTGGAGTTCTGTCATGGTGGGAATGGAATACGATGATTACCAGATCGGGACGGTGAAAGATGATTGGTACGGGAAATACCAGGGTATCCGCACGGCGGAATTATATTTGAACCGGGCAGAGGCTTATGCCCGCAAGTATAAGAAAGACGGAACGGAAGAGTTCCGTACACGGGCATTGGCTGATTTGAACGAGTTGCGTCGCCATCGTTTGAATAATAACGTGTATCCTTTCGAGGAAGTGAGTATGGCGAATGCCGATGATTTGATTGATTTTTGTCTGTTGGAACGTCGGAAAGAATTAAGCGGGGAAACCAATCACCGTTGGTTTGACTTGCGGCGCACGGGTATGCCGGAGATAAAGCATTATTTTTTCACGGATGTTTCAGAAAACCCGGTGGAGTATAAGTTGACAACAAAGGCTTATGTTTTGCCGATACCGGAAAGGGCAATGAATCTGAACCCGAATTTGGTGCAGAACTCAAGATAGTATAAATCGAAAAACAAAGGTTATGAAAAGATATAGATTATTGTATTTGATCATGTTCGTGTTGCTTTGGGCGGGATGTGACGACTCCGAGAAATTGACTCCGTCGGAAGGTTTGGAGCCGGGATATATTCTTCCCCAAGGGGAGCATGATTATGATGAAAAGATTATGAATTGGTTTGAAGAGTGTGGTTTTTATATCCTTTACAAATTTGAACCCAGGGATGTTTATTTCAACATGGGGGGCGGTTCCCTGGAGATAAAGGTTGACACGACGGATGTAACGTTGCGCTATGCTTCGGATGACGTGTTTGTTGCCGGGGATAATGTTTATATTCTTACCAGTGAAACGGGCGAGATGTACCGGTTGGGCGAGCATGACGGGTATAAAGCCTATTTTGACGGGGATGAATTTGTCGTGGAGAAAGAAGAGATAAGGGCGAAGGGTAGTTTAAACGGTTTCCGGGTAGATCAGGCTGACGAGGAATATGTCGGGAAGCAATTGGTGTGGTTGGAAGAGGTTTTTTTGAATCATTACAGTAAGGATTTCCTGCGTGAATATATGCCCTTGAAGTTGATTTTGGGAAAGAATCTGCTCACTTATATTAATGATCTGACTCCTCCGGAAGTAAGCGGTTTTATCGTTGTTTCCAATGTATTTGTGGTAAGTTACGGTGATGAAACACAGGATAACATGAGTGATTACGACAAGTGGGAAAGTAAGTCAAAAATGAATAAATGGTTTCTGTCGGAGAAGTTATTTGATAAGATTTATAAAGTAGCCGAAGCGGAGGGGTTCTTTTCTTTCACGGATTATGATTATTTGGTGACAATCTGGTTACAGGATAATAGTTATTACCCGAACGGTTTGGTGAATTACGAGGATAATATCGTGGGCTGGGGGCAAAACGCGACACGGATGAAACAGGTCGATTTGAAATCGTATTTGTGCATGGTGGTGGATCATTCTTTTGATATGTTGAATGATGAGGCATTGAGTGGAGATTATGACAGGAATGATTGTACCGGAATATTTGACGAGAAGAAAGATTCGGGAGGATTGATTCGTGAGAAGTATGATGTTTTAGTAAAAGCATTGAATGATATAGGTATAGACCTGCAAGGAATAGGGAATATGTACGCTCCTTATTGAAATGAATTTTAATCTTTTGTTGACAAGAGGGAGGCGGTGGATGCCGTGCGTGGGTAGACGCCGTTTTCTTCTTTGCCAGATGTTGTATGTTGTAAATCATAAATGAAGTATTGTATGGAAAATCCAATTGTAAGAGTAGAACATTTGTATCACCGTTACACGACACAATGGGCGATTCAGGATGTATGTTTCAGTATCGAGCGTACCGGAATCGTGGGGTTGCTCGGTTCGAACGGGGCGGGAAAGTCTACGATCATGAATATTATTTGTGGCGTGTTGAAGCAAACGGGCGGGGAGGTGTATATTGACGGGGTGAACACGTTGGCAGATCCTATTGCGGCTCGCAAAAATATAGGTTTTCTCCCGCAAAAGCCTCCGCTTTATCCGGACTTGACCGTGGACGAGTATTTGCGTTTTAGTGCCGAGATGCGTTTGGTGAATGCGAGGGAGATAAAAATAGCGGTAGAGGAAGCCGAAGAGCGTTGCGGTATAACTCATTTCAAATCCCGATTGATACGGAATCTTTCCGGCGGTTATCAGCAACGCGTGGGGATAGCTCAGGCTATTTTGCATAGGCCTAAGTTCGTGATTCTGGATGAACCGACGAACGGGTTGGACCCGAACCAGATATTGGAGGTAAGGCATCTGATTCAAAGTATTGCGCAAGAGCGTACGGTGATGCTTTCGACTCATATTCTTTCGGAAGTGCAGGCATCGTGCGATTCGATCATGATGATCGAGCATGGGCAAGTTGTTTTTTCCGGAACGGTGGATGAATTTGACCATAATATCGAGTTAAACGTTATGTACGTGAGTTTTGATTTTCCCCCGCTACCGGATGAATTAACCGGGATACCGGGTGTCAGTAGCGCAGAAATGGTGAATGAGCGAGGGTTGCGGGTTTGGTATGACGGGGATCGGGACACGGTCAAACGGGTCGTGCGAGAGAGTATTTCCCGGGGATGGGAATTGATGGAAATTCGTGCCGAGAAAAGTTCAATGGAAGATGTTTTTGCGAAATTATCAGGTAAAAAGAGTGGAAATTATAAAACGAGAGAATCATGAGAGTGATATATAAAATAGCCCGGCTGGAGTTGGCTAACCTTTTTTATTCGCCCGTGGCGTGGATGTTGCTTGTGATTTTGGTATTCATGATGAGTTCCATGTTCACGCAGGCTTTTGACGGAATGACATTGTATCAACGGTTCGGGGCGGAGAGTTTTTATGCCGTGTCGGAGAATATTTTCTACGGTCTTAACGGCATGTGGCCGATGATGAAAAGGCTGCTTTATTTTTTTATGCCTTTGTTGACGATGGGATTGGTCAGTCAGGAATTTAGTCGCGGATCCGTGAAATTGCTTTTTTCATCACCGATTTCCAGTCGGCAAATCGTGCTTGGGAAGTATTTGGGTATCATGTTTTACGGTTTGGTCATTATGGTAGTGTTGATGCTTTACGTGCTTGTCGGTTGGTGTTGCATCAAGTCATTCGAGTGGACGGCGGTATTGACCGGGATGTTGGGATTGTTCCTTTTAATGGCGCTTTACGCGGCGATCGGATTATTTATGTCGACCTTGACAACTTACCAGATTGTCGCGGCGATCGGTTTGTTTGCCATGCTTGCTATTTTGAATATAACCTCGGAGATAGGACAGGGGTATGAATTCGTGCGTGAGATAACTTATTGGTTGGCTATCGGTAAGCGCGCGGATAATTTTATTAACGGGTTGATTTGTAGCGAGGATTTGCTTTACTTTATGATCTTGAGTGCCATGTTTGTCTGTTTCGCTATTCTGAAGATGCAATTACGGCGGGAGCGTGCTTCGTTTATAAATAAAACGGGACGTTATCTGGCTATTTTTGTGGTGGCGATGTTGTTGGGATATATTACTTCTCGTCCAATGATGAAAATATATCATGATTCTACTTACAACAAGGTGAATACCTTGACACAGGCAAGTCAGGATATCGTGAAAAAGTTGGACGGTGGGTTGAAAATCACGACTTACGTGAATTTGTTGGACATGAATTATCGTATTACTCATGACCGTATAAAACGGGATATTGCCCGGTATGACCGTTTCGTGCGTTTCAAACCGGAAATAGAACTGGATTACGTGTTTTATTATTATGCGGATACGAATAGTCGGTCATTCAGGTACTATAACCCGGGGAAAACCATGCGGCAGGCGGCAGAGGATCAGGCAGAAATGAGCCGGACGAGTTTGAGAAGGTATCTTCGTCCTGATGAAATCAATCGGCAAATCGATCTTTCGGGTGAAAGGTATCGTTTCGTGAGCCTGATAGAACGGGAGAATGGAAGAAAGACATTTTTACGCACGTTTTATGATTCTCGGAAAGTTCCTTCCGAGATAGAAATCTCCGCTGCATTAAAACGAATAGCCATGAAATTGCCATCTGTCGGTTTTGTATCGGATCATAAAGCTCGTTCCATTTCGGGAGATCGTAATCGGGATTATTCTTACATGATGGCGGAGAAAAGTTATCGTCAGGCTCTCGTGAACCAAGGGTTTGATGTCTATGAGATACAATTGGTTCGGGACCGCAATATGCTTGACAGCTTGGATGTCTTGGTTGTAGCGGAGCCTTTGGAACCATTCTCGGAAGAGGAATTGGCACTGTTGAACCGGCATATTGATAACGGGAAAAATTTGATTGTTGCCGGGAAACCCAACACGGATGAGTATTTGAAGCCTTTAACGGATATGTTGGGGGTACGTTTTACTTCCGGTGTTCTGGTTCAAAAATCGGAATATGATCAACCGGCGAATTTGTTGTTCTGCCGGGTTGCTGATGAAGCTCACGGTTTTTCTCGTTATTTTAGTCGTTCGTTTACAATGGATGGAAACTATACGATGCCCGGGGCGGCGGCGTTGGAACAGGTGAAAGATTGTGGATTTAGAATGACCCCTTTGTTGGTGAGCAGGGATTCAAACTGTTGGAATGAATTGCAGACAATTGATTTTATTAATGAAATTGCCACGCTGGATACGGCTTCGGGAGAACATGCGGGAACGAAAATAACCATGCTTGCCCTTAACCGGGAGCGTAACGGGCGGGATCAACGGATTATCGTGGTTGGAGATGCCGATTGTTTCAGTATGGGCGAATTGGAGGCTTCTCGCCGGGGAATACCTTCCTCGAATGGTGTTTTGATTGATGCCATGTTTGAATGGTTGTCTTACGGGGAATTACCCGTGAATACGGTTTACGATAGTAAGATTGATAATAACATTTATATAAATCATCGGACTTCTTATATCATGACGATTGTTTTGAAATGGGTATTACCTGCTTTACTTTTGCTGCTAGGGGTTGTCTTGTTGATTCGTCGAAAAGGAAAGTAAAAAATGAAAAATGCTGTATTGTTGGTGATCATCCTTATAATAGGGATGGTCACCGGTTGCGCTCAAAACGGATACCATATTGCCGGGGTTGTCGAGAGGGGGGAAAAAGTGTATTTGATCATGGAAAACGGTGAAAGCCGGGACACGTTGAATGAAACTCTCGCGGTAAACGGGCGTTTTGAGATGTCCGGAGTATTGGAGCGTGTTGTTCCTGTAAAAGTGAATGCCGTTTTGAATGGAGAAATCGTGGGGACAACAAGTATAAATTCTTTTAACGGAGGGGGATATTTCGTGTATTTGAGTTATAACAGATCTTTGAATGAGATACGGCAAGACCAAGCTATGGCTGAACTGGCCGGGCGTTTTTGTGAAAATGAACGGCAACTTTTGGAGCGGAGAGAAGCTTTGTTTCAAAGATATTTGACCGGAACGGAAGAGGTAAAAGACTCGGTAGGGCAGATGTACAGGAAAGTTATAGATGAATACGAGAGAACGGAAACAGGGTTGGTAAAGAAAAACCCGGACTCGTACGCGACGGCGGCGGCAATACTCGGTAATGTTGTAATTTACACGAGAAGGATGAGGCAATTCGATTATGCTTTGGGTAATCGGGTTGCTTCTGCCGGACTGGAAGTGGAAGGTTGGAAAGAGATTGAGAGGAGGTATGTTTCTTTGAGCGACCGGGCAAAGGGGTGGTTGCGGACAAGAAACATAGAGGAACGAATGGCTTCCGTAGCGGGACAGATGGAAGCTCAGGCGAGGGAAATCGCGACTTCGGTAGGGCAAATTGCTCCCGATTTCACGGTAGACGATCCGGAAGGGAAGCCTTTTACTTTGTATGGCGTGAAAGGAAAGTTGAAATTGATAGATTTCTGGGGTTCATTTTGCTCTCCTTGTCGAGCGGAGAATCCACATTTGCTGGTTTTGTATAAAGAATATAATAATAAAGGCTTCGAGATAATCAGTATTTCTTTGGATAGCCGAAAAAAAGATTGGTTAAAAGCGATTTCCGAAGACGGTTTAGTATGGAAATATAACGGGTGTGACCGGGGAGGCAAGGAATCTGCGGCTCTTTTGTACGGGGTGACCGCGGTTCCCGTGACGATTTTATTGGATGAGAATAATAAAATTATCGGACGCCATTTGAACCGGGAACAATTGAGAAAGAAGGTAGAAGAGTGTTTGAAATGATTCGTGTCAAAAAGAATCTTGATATAAAAGATTCCTATATAGCTGATTTTGCTCCATGAAGATGGGATAAATCATTCATTGATGTTATATTTGTATCGTATATCTGAGAATATATGATAGAATCGGTTGATTACAAGAGGATTTTTGAACAATTGTTTCGGGAGAATTATGCCCGGCTTTATTATCATGCTTTCAGTTTTTTGAATGATGAGGAAACCGCGAAAGATATCGTGAATGATGTATTCGAGCGTGTATGGGTGAATTTTGAAAAGGTTGAATTTTCGACTTCGATAGTACCGTTATTATATACTTTAGTTCGGAATCGATGTGTTAGTTATATTCGTCACAGGCGGGTGCGGGAGCGTTTTGCCAAAGAGATGTTGCAAGAGGAGGTGTGTGTCAATGAGGAGTACATGGAATATGAGATGTTGATAGAAAAGTTACGTTACTCCGTGGAGCAATTGCCCGGGCAGACGAAGGTTGTTTTTAAAAAATGTTTTTTGGATGGCAGAAAATATCAAGAGGCGGCTGACGAATTGAGTATTTCTATAAATACGGTTAAAACACACATAAATAAAGCGTTAAAGATATTGAGGGCTAGGTTTTCCAGGGAGGAGGTCATTCTTGTAGTGTTCCTTTTAAACAAGCAAGTTTAGTTTTAATATGCGGAAAAGGAAAAATTATGAATTGCGGGGACTGAATGCAATTTTAGAGTAAAGAAATTGTGTTTCAGTCCTCGTGAAATTGTACCTATTTGTGGTTTTTGTTTTTTAGCGGTGTTTCATGTGTCGCTTCTTCTGCCACGTAAGATGGTACATTTTTCTTGTTTTTGCTTTTTTTCGGTTTTTTGTTTCCTGCTGCACCCATGATAAATTCTCCTAATAATTTAATCGTTAAAGTATTAATTTATAATGAGTAGAAATCGGTTATTTGAAAATAGCTGTTCTATTCACGAACAGAAATAGACAAAAGATATGCCAAACAGGGAAGAGTTGTCAAGTTATCAAGTTTGTAATGCCAATTTGACAGGGATGAAGAAAAATTATTTTTGATAGACAGAATACGTGAGCGGCGTATGATGGTTACAACGGTGTTGCGCGTGTCTGTTAGTTGTCGGTAACGTGGTGTTTAGGTGGCGTTAATCTGCTTTAGCAGTTTATGGGCAGATTAATGGCAGGTTAAGAGCAGGTTAACGATGTGTATCATTTGTTTATAAGTTGTATTAAAAACGTGCTTTTTTAGCCTGGAAATGCGTGGGAAGAATCTTCTCGCAAGGGTGTTCTCGTGTATTTTGACGAGCAAAAATATATCCCGTTTGTCATTTTTGTTTTTTAACTCTATATTTGTGGCACTAATGGGGAGCGTATGTTTACATTATTGGAAAAAAAACGCTATTTTGAACAATTGTTCCGGGAGAGTTATTCCCGGCTATATTACTACGCTTTAAGTTTTTTGAATGATGACGAGCGGGCGAAAGATGTGGTGAGTGATGTTTTCGAGATCGTGTGGAAGGGGCGGGACCGCCTTGAATTTTCAACTTCATTAGTTCCTTTTTTATATAAACTTGTCCGTAATGCCTGTCTGGATGAATTGCGGCATGAAAAGACAGCGCAACGTTTTGCTGCGTATATGCGGGAAGAACCCGAGGCGGTGGACGAAAGCAAGCATTTGGAATACGAGTTGTTGATCGACCGGATACACCGTGCCGTGGAGCAGTTGCCGACTCAAACGAGGAACGTGTTCAAAAGATGTTTTCTGGAAGGGAAAAAATATCAGGACGCGGGGGCGGAGTTCGGTATCACGGTGAACACGGTAAAAGCCCATGTTATGAAAGCGTTACGGATACTGCGGGAACAATTCTCCGGGGAAGAGTTTATACTGCTTTTCTTGTGTTTCGGGAAGTCTACCGAAAAAAAATAAAAAAAAGTCGTTTTTGGCATTACCCATTTTGCAGGGGTCTACGTGTATGGGGTAGATGAATATGACAAAATGGATAAAAAGTATAATTATCGGGATATAGAATTTGGCATGGACGTGCTCAATCATCTGGTGAAGGACGATGAATTGGTGCGAGAATGGTTGCGGGACGAGGAGCACGGGCAATTGCTGGAAGAATTGCGCCGTATCCGGGAAGGGAGTTTGGCGGCTGTCGATAAAAAGAAGCCGGATGTCGACGGGGAATGGAAGAAGTTGAACCGGAAGATTTTGCGGAAAAGGATGCTTTGGACTTACAGGGTAGCGTCGGCTGTCGCTTGCATCGGTATCGTGATTTCAATCGGTTGGTTGTGGAGGAGTCCGATGCCCGCGAAGCGAACGCCTTTCGTGATGGTGATGCCTGAGAATGACGATTTTACCCCCCGAGGGGTTACACTTGTATTGAATAACGGGGAGGAGATCGATTTGAACCGGGAGAACCGGAAGGTTTTGGTGCAGCGTTTGCCCCAAGTGATCCGGTCTATCACGGCGGATTCTTTAAAGGGGTTGGTTTATTCTCCCGGGCAACCGCTCCCCGAATTGGAAGGGAATCACACGTTAAAGGTGCCCCGGGGTGGAGAGTATTTCGTGATTTTGGATGACGGGACGAAAGTGTGGTTGAATGCGGAGACGGAATTTCGTTATCCGGTCGTGTTCGGGGAAAAGGAACGCGTGGTGGAGTTGTCGGGAGAGGCTTATTTTCAAGTGCGGCGGGACGAGACGCGACCTTTTATAGTGAAGACGGCAGGGGTTCGTACCCGTGTGTTGGGAACGGAATTTAACGTTCAGGCGTATTCAAGGGAGAAAGAAAATATCACGCTCGTGAATGGAAGTGTAGCGGTCAAGGCTACCGGGAGGAGGAAAGAAGTGGTGTTGAAACCTCACGAGAATGTCCTGTATAGCGAGGGAAAACTGAAAGTGACGAAGGTGGATATACTGAAGTATACCTCGTGGAAAGAAGGGTATTTCTATTATGACGACGAGCGGTTGGAAGATATATTGACGGAACTGGGACGTTGGTATAATTTCAGCGTGGTATACGAGGAACCGGAATTGAAGGAGTTGCGTTTTAAGATTTGGGCAGATCGGAAGGCGACTTTCAGCAAGGTCGTGGAATATTTGAATGAAATGGGAAAATTAAAAATAGAGGTTCGGGATAATTGTATTATAGTTTTTAAGAAGTAGAAATGATGTATTGGAAATCAAGTATTTGAAAGGCGTGAGCCTCTCGAAAAGGGGATTGTTGTGTCTTGAATTTTAGAATGTTAAATAAATGAATTATGGAAAAAAAGCGAAGATCGGTTTATTTAAGGCGGGGACAAGGATGGAGGAAAATGACATTGTGGATGTTTTTTATGCTATGGGGGTTCCTTGGTTTCTCTCAGGAAAATAAGGTTTCTTTTAAATTTGTAGATCAGGAATTATCCTCCGTGTTGAAGGAGCTGGAAAAGGCGGACGTGTATAAATTCATGTTCAATTATGACGACGTGAAGGGGAAAAAGGTCACGTTGGAGGTGAAAGACAAGAAGGTGTTGGAGATATTGGATCTCGTGTTGAAGGATTTGCCGTTCACGTACCGGACGGACGGGGTGATGGTGATTATAAGACCGAAGGTTGCCGACGTGTCTGCCAAAAAGCATATACTTAAAGGTAAGGTCGTGGACACGAAAGGGGAACCGATGGTGGGTGTCACCGTGCGTCTGGATAGCACGACGGTCGGGACGGCAAGTGCCGCGGACGGGACGTTCACGTTGGCGATCGATAAGCCGGTGGGGAATCTGATATTCTCTTTTATCGGTTTTAGTGCGAAGAAGGTGGCGGTGACTTCCGGCAAGGAGGTGGTCGTGAAGATGGAAGAGGAAGTTTCCGACTTGGATCAGGTGACGGTGATCGCCTACGGGTCAAGAAAGAAACGGGAGTTGATCACTTCCGTAGCATCGATCAAGGCGGATGATATAAAAGAGATTCCCGCTGCCAGTCTGGAAACCTTGTTGCAGGGGCGTATGGCGGGTGTTGGGGTGAATATCCAGTCGGGTTCTCCCGGTGGCGGGGGAACGAACGTGGCGGTACGCGGGTACAATTCCTTGTGGCTAGATGAAGCGGGAGGGGGCGACGGTTCGCCGCTGTACGTGATCGACGGGGTGCCCGTGCATTCGTTTACTTCCCCGGTGACGGGAACGAACACGATAGCGGAGATTGATCCCTCGACGATAGAGTCGGTGGAGGTGTTGAAGGATGCCGCCTCTGCCGCTATTTACGGTTCACGTGCCGCGAACGGGGTGATATTGATTACCACGAAAAAGGGACGTGCGGGCGAGGGGAAGTTCTCCGTGAACCTGTCCTATTCGGCTTCCGTGTTGCCGAAAGCCCCGACACAGTTGGGCGGACGGGAGGAACGCCTGTACCATATGGCGGTCATGCGGGCGCAAAGAAATGCCTACGAGGTGAAGGGGAAGGGATATTACAAGTACCCGACTTCATACGAGGAGGCTGCTAATAACGAGGCTATATATGATGCTTTTTGGAATAGTGGTTTAGGGGTGGGAACAAAGAGTATTAGAATGGTTCAGGATTCCTTGAACCCTTTTTTCAACAATTCCACGAACTGGTACAAGTATATCTTTCGGACGGGAAAGATACTGAATGCTAATATCCAGACAAGCGGCGGTACGGAAAAGATGACTTACATGGTTGGTGCGGGGTATTACAAGGAAACGGGGATTATGCCGGGAAGTGACTTTTCCCGTGTGAATTTGTTGACGAATCTTTCCTTCAATCCCGTGAAGAAGTTGACCGTGGACAGCCGTTTTTATCTGGCGTACACGGACAGAAGCCGGGGTGCGACATCGGGGGATGCTTTCAAGTACGAGAGCTTCACGGTCGATCCCAATTATACCTCTTCGTTGCTTTTGAAGGGTGGGGCGGTAGAAGAAAAAATGTTGCAGATGCTGAACGGGCAAGTGGAAAATAACACTTCTTACCGTTTAAGGGCTAACTTGCAGTTGAGGTACGAGATATTGAAGGGATTGTCTGTTTCGACTTCTTTGGCGTTGGATTATACCCAAGCGAACCAGAACCAGTTTACTCCCAGTTATCTGGATCCTAACGGTTATAATGAAAGTAAATCTTCGGGAGAGATTGCCCGGGATATGTTGTTGTCGAACGAGAATTTGTTGAGTTACGTGTTCACGCTCGACGAGGTGCACAATTTTGATTTGTTGTTCGGGTTGGCGTATGACGGTAGCAAGAAATGGAGTAACAGCGGTCACGGGTTGCGGGGACCGAGTGACCGGATCGAGTATGTCGGAAGTGGTTTTCAGGATTTGGTATACGATCCGAGGGTGGATGATTACCGTGCTTTAAAAGATTATGGTTCCGATTTTTCGGAAACAGCGATGGTGAGTTATTTCGGGCGTCTGGCTTACAATTATGACAAAAAATACTTGTTGGAAGCCACGGTGAGGCGGGACGGGTCTTCCGTGTTCGGTGCGGATGTGCGTTGGGCTACGTTCCCGTCCGTAGCGGTCGGGTGGGCTTTTTCTACCGAGCGTTTCATGAAGTGGGCGTGGTGGTTGAATTACGGGAAGATCCGGGCTAGCTGGGGACGCTCCGGTAGCCAGTTCGCGATCCCGTATCTGGCACAGGGCTTGATGTCCCCGGGAACGATCTTTGACGGGGTACAGGGAATGCAGCCCGAGGGGGTGATTAACCGTAAACTGAAATGGGAAGAGTCGGATCAATATGATTTCGGGTTGGATATGGACTTTTTTAATTATCGCTTGAACCTGACCATAGATTATTACTATAAATACACACGTGCCTTGATAAACAAAGAGTCGCTGCCCGGCGATATGTACGGGTTCAACGGGGTACAATGGCGGAACACGATGGCTATTTCCAACGAGGGGTTGGAGTTGGACGCCAAAATCGATATCCTGAGAGACACGGAAGTGAAATGGCGTACGCGTTTCAATATATCCCGGAACTGGAATCGTTTCCGGAAGAGTTACTCGGGGAGAGATTTCTATGACAAGGTGATTGGCAAACCGTTGAGCGGGATTTATCTTTTCAAGGATTTGGGTATGATCGAGAGTGATGCCGATGTCCCGTATATATTCGATCAATCCGGTAAAAAACAGATGTTGTCACCGGAAGGGGACGAGGAATATTTTTTCACGAAGGGAATGCGCCGTATTGCGGATATTGACGGCGACGGGCAGATCACGGAAGATGATTTGGTTTATTCCGGGACCACTTTGCCACAGGCTTACGGCGGGCTTGTGAACGAGATTAAATGGAAGAATTTTGACGTGAATATTTTGTTGACTTACACGCTCGGGCGTAAAATGGTGAATCAGTTCAAGTATAGTACCCTTCAGGGAAGATTGGGAGTTTATCCCGTTTTCGCGGATGTGTCATTGTCCGATTTTTGGCAGTATGCCGGTGACGGGAGTAAGTACCAGACTCTCGGTTTGTATGGCAATTCCACGTTGATCAATATAACCGGACAAACGACAGCTTCACTGGAAAACGTACATTATTGCAGGTTGAAACAATTGACGATAGGGTACAATCTTCCGAAGCGTATCATGAAGAAGTTGTGGTTGGACGGTATCCGGATTTTCGTGACGGGAGAAGACTTGTTCCTGTTGTCAAATTATTCGGGGCTTGACCCGGAAGTGGCGAATATCGCTACCGGATTCGATGACGGTCGTACTTATCCCTTGGCGCGGAAATGGACTTTTGGTTTGACTGTAAATTTTTAAACGAGGTAGATTATGAAAAGATTTTTATATAGTGTACTGGTCGTGTTGCTGTGTGCTTCTTGTGATTCGCTTCTTGATCTGGAACCGAAGAACGGGGTGACGTTTGAACACTATTTCACGACGGAACAGGATTTGGAAGCGGTAGTAATACAAATGCATGGGAATTTGAGAACAGCTTTGACAGGGGTGACTCAACAGGAGTTTATGGGACTCCGGGTGGATGTCGTGAAGCAGGGATCTTATATAAATAAAATACGCGGGTTGAATACCGACTATTTGTTGAATGTTACTAATCAACAGCAATGGAAGACTTACTACAACACGCTTGCTATCGTGGATTTGTTTTTCGATAATTACAAAAAAGCCAAGGATGTGGCTCCCGAACGGGTACGTTTTTATTGCGGTCAGGGAGAATTCGTGAAAGCCATGTGCTATTTTTACTTAGTACGGATGTGGGGTGATGCTGTTATCACGAAAGGAAGCAATTACATTGATAAATACGCCAAAAGCCCGGCATCCGTCGTTTTGGACACGGCTATTCATGCCGCCTTACGGGCGTATGACATGTTGCCCAAGTTCAGCGGTCTGAAAAACTCGAATAACAAAGCGTTGACCTCGAAGCAATACGGGTGTAAGGGAAGTGCTGCCGCCCTGTTGGCTCACCTGTACGCATGGAAGGCTCACGTGGTCGGCGGTCAGGAGGATTTGAAGGAGGCGGAGAAATGGGCGAGTAAGTTGATCGAGGAAAAGTATCGCGACGAAGTGGGTGTCTATACTCTTGCAGAGAACCCGGAAGAGGTTTGTGCCGAGGTGATGCACAGGAAAAGTGCGGAGAGTATTTTCGAGTTGGAAATTAATTATCAGGATGCCAGTACTTACTCCGTTTTTCTACCCGCTTATTCCATGATCGGAGCCCCGATCGTGAAGACCGAGGAAAAGATGGATATTAAAGATAAGGATTTTGGAATAACGATAGCGGGAGTAAATTCTTTGTTCCCGGCAGGAGATGCACGTCGGGAGGCTTATTTCTACCATCTGGATGATCCGGAATGGCAGGAAGCGGGATTGGCTTATCTCTATAAATGGCGGTATGCCCGTTACGGGGCATCGGTTGCCGGGGAAGTCTGGCTTAAAGGGATGGATGTGAACCGGGTTATTTTCCGGTTGGCGGATATGTACCTGTTGCGCGCGGAGTGCCGGGTAAAGATGAATGACCCGGCGGGAGCGAAAGCCGATCTGAACGTAATCCGCGATCGGGCGGAAGCGAAGTTATGGCCTGCCGAAGGTGATAGCGGGGATTTGCAATACGATATTTTCAAGGAGCGGGAGAAGGAGTTGTTGTACGAGGGACACCGTTATTACGACGTGGTTCGTAACGGATACTGGAAAACGGAGTTGCAGGGAGGTTTTAACGATTTGTCGGTTGAGGACGTGAAAGACGGGGCTCTTTACCTGCCTGTTCCCCAAACTGCATTTTCACAAAATGATTTAATGATCCAGAACACGTTTTGGGCGTCAAAAATGAAATAAGCTATGAAAAAGATACTGTTTATACTGGTCGTGGCGGGTGTATTTACGGCTTGCGGTACAAAATACGACTATATCGATACGGGAGTTTGCGAGGAGGAATTCCGGGGTAATATGTATGAATACTTGCAGAGTAATCACTACGATTGGGATTCTATCGTGAAGATTATTGATCGCGCGGGATTACGAGAGATGTTCGAAAAGGAGGATTTCACTTTTTTGGGACCCACGAATATCACCATTCGCAAGTGGTTTTTCTGGGATAAGATAGGTGGCGTGGGAAACACGGACAAGGAATACGTGATTCACGGTTACAAGAGTATCCAACGGGTACCTGTCGAAATATGCCGGAAAATCGTGTTGAGCCACGTGGTAGAGGGAATTATCGCCCGCGATGATATCGCGAGGGCTACCTATAACGAGGAACAAAAAATGGACGGCGGGGGCAATATTTTTACCACTCGTTGGGGTAACCGGGTGTGGTTGTGGACGATACAGGAACCTTACATGAATATTCCCGAGATGGGACCGGTTATCGTGGAAATGGCATCGGTTGACGGCGAGGGCAAGAAAATCAAGGACATCGGTATGGCTACAATCGGCGTGAAACCGACGAACGGGATGGTACATTCGTTGCCGTACAGTTATAATTTGGGAGAGATGTACACGGATAGATATTGGGCAATAGTTAATCATTAATAGCATGGGAGAGATGAAAAAATATTTGGTTTTGATAGGGGTGATATTGGTTTGGTGGGGATGTCACAACCCCACGCCGGGGTATCTTGAAACGGGTAACGCGCAATACGTGCCCGACACGATGATTATTCGCAAGGAGTTGGATCCGCTGAAAGATGCTTACCGGAAGATGAACAATGCTCCTTGGGTATCCCCGAAATGTCAGGGGGTTGACGGTACGGCTCCCGTTCTGTTCGAGATCGTGGACGTGACTTCCGAGGACGGCGATGCCGCCATGTTCAAGAGTTTCCTGAATATCCGGGGAGGCGGAAGAATGGAGTTTCCCTTGAAAGTAAGTGTACCCGTGGGGCATTACGTGGTTTCCGTCAGGGTGTCGAACGAGGGATATTCCAAGGTAATCCCTGACGTGTTCACTTTTATCGTGGAATAGTAAAATAAATGACTATGAGAAAGAGCGTGTTATTATTAATGATATGTATTTTCGCTGCCGGGGCAAGAGGGGAAGGTATCCGTTTTTTCAAGGGTTCCTTCCAAGATGCCTTGAAGCAGGCGAAAGCAGAGAACAAGAAGGTGTTTGTCGATTTCTACACCACGTGGTGCGGACCTTGTCAACTGATGTCCAAAAATGTATTCCCGGACGACGAGGTCGGGGAGTATTTCAACGAACATTTTATCAATTATCAGATTAATGCCGAGGACAAGGCGTACCTGCCGGAAGTGAAGCGATACGGCGTCACGGCGTACCCGAATATGTTGATTCTGGACACGGAGGGCAACGTGCTGGGGCGGCAACTGGGGGCTACCGACAAGAACGGTTTTCTCCGTTTTGCCCGGTTGGCATTGAAGGAAGTGTTGCCCGTGGACCAGCTTTACGAGAAACTGAAGAAGGACAGGAAGAATCAAACACTGATGCAGGAGATTCTGTTGGAAGCCCCGGGGTATATCGCCCGCTTGTCCGGTCAGGATCATGACAAATGGGAATACCGGATCGAGAAGTTATACGCCGATTACCGGAAGCAAAGACCGTTGGAAGATTGTATCACGGCGAATGACTTGAAGATTTTCTCTATATACCACACGGGGATGGGGAAGAAAGACGAGGTGTTTGAATTTGTGTTGTTGCACTTTGATGATTACGCGCGAGTGATTGATCGGAACGAGGTTTCCAATTTCCTGTTCATGTTGAGTTATCCTTGGATGGAAGAGTTGGCGAAAAAAGGTGATATGAGCTACCGGGAGGAGTTGGAGCGCGTGCGGGGAGATTTGAAGGTCGTGTATGATTCTATCATGAATTTCGGGGGGATGGACACGTATTCCGGTTTAAAGCTACTGTTTGATGCGGAGTATTACCTGTACAACAAGAAGGATGTCGAAAAGTACCGTTCGTACATGGAGAAATATTTCGCGGGCTTGGGTAAAGGTATTCGTCCTCAGGATTATATCGGGGCGTTGGAGTCGCTGTATGAAGTACTGGGGGAAAAGATCACGCCGGAAGTGGCACGTCAGGGAATCAGTTGGTTGAACGAAGCTCTGAAAAGCAAGTTGCAGCCGGAGATGCAGATGCGTTGTTTGCTGATGCTGGGCGATTGTTACAAGGCTTCGGGAAGCAAGGAGGATGCGAAGAAGTGTTATGATCAGGCTTACGTGATTTCCCTGCAATTCAATAATCCCGGTTTGTCGGCGGCGGTACAGGAATATGTAAAGAAATTAGAAGAATAATTACAGGAAGAGGTTTATTCATACCCTACCTCTTCGTCCATATTAACACTAACAGAACCTTTTGGGGTACAAGGTGAAAAAAAATGAAAGACCATGAAAAGATTAATGTTATTATTTTGCTTGTTGGCGAGTTTTATTGCCTGTTCCGATGATAAAGATAATCCGGAGGAACCCAAGATGCCTATTACTGATTTGCAACTGCCGACGGTAAATCCCGTTGTCGGGGACAATGTAACGATCGCGGGTAAGGGATTCGCACAGGATTGCAAGATACAGGTAAAACCGGAAGGGGTTGCCGAGGCTATCGATGCCGCGATTGTCGAAGTTACCAATGCCGGAATAACCTTTAAGGCTCCGGCAGAAGTGACCGGTAAATGTAAAGTGATTTTGCTACAAGGCGGGAAATCATACGAGTTGGGTGATCTGACTTTTGAAGAAGCTCCCGAGGTCGAGGCAACCTTGTATGGCGTGTTTGCCGACGAGGAGTCTACTTCCGTGTGCCCGATCGACGTTACCACGCAAAGAAGAGGGAAAGCGTTGTTTATGTTAGATAATAATGACATCTTGGGTATCGTTGCGGATAATCATGGTGTGGTATACTATACTGCTATAACGTTCGTGGATAACAAGAGTACCAATGAGTTACGTTATTATGATATAAAAGCGGGTAAAGGCGGAAAGATCGACTGGGCAGAAGCCGGTCGTTGTTTCTCGATCAGTACGGATGGGGAAAAGTTGTACGCTTTGACATATAATACAGATAGTTATGATATCTGCTTATATTCTGTTGATCGTGATGGAAGTGCCGAGCTCTTGAATACTTACTCCGATCAATTCGACTTATCTTACAAGCGTCTTTATTCAACGGGTGGCACATTCTTGTATGGAGAAGAATATATATTCGTCGGCTTACGCATTGATATGGGAGATGTTGTGTATCATGTGTCTATCACTGGTGAGTTGGCTGATGATTATTATGATTATGTTGCAGCAGAGGATATGATGAAATCTTACCACTTCGTCAAGACGGATGAAAACCATTACGTGTTCAAGAATAATGAAGGTGAAGACGCTACAACCCAAGCTACCGTACATGAATTTGGTGAAGAATACGAGTGGTATGGTGATGACTACAATAATCCGGTTATTGCAACTATTGATAATTATTTTGTCGATCAGGTGTACGACCCGACGACAGGCTTGATTTATGGTATATATGGAGAAGACGGTGAAGGAATTCTCCCGTTTGACCCGAAAACGAATAAAGTACTTGAGCCTTGGATGGGAAGTGGTTGCGTGGCATTAGTATATATCAAAGATGTCGAGTGATAACAAAAAACGTGTATTGGAGTTGTGACATCGTTCATGACTAAGTTGTGTTGTAAAGATCGGGTTTGAATAGAACCCGGTCTTTTTTCATACAATATCCATGTATTTCCCGTGATGTCGATAGAATCCGGTAGTCCTATTTTTGTCGGAGTGTTGATGAAGAGAACCCCATGAAATAACGGAGAGATACATTCACTTCTTCTTGCCGGGGAGATAAACGGATGTCGGGTAGTTTGATCGTTTTGTGTTTTAGCTTATCTTTGGCGATAAAATAACTGGAATGAAACACAATTGGAAACCGGGAAACATGATTTATCCCTTGCCGGCGGTGCTGGTGACTTGCGGGAGCGAACCGGAGGAATACGCAGTCTTGACCGTGGCATGGACGGGAACGATATGTACCAACCCGCCGATGTGCTATATCTCCGTGCGACCGGAACGAAATTCTTACCCGATCATCAAAAAGAACATGGAGTTCGTGATTAATCTCACGACGAAAGATATGGCGTATGCCACCGATTGGTGCGGGGTGCGTTCCGGCAGGGAGTACAATAAATTCGAGGAGATGAAACTCACGCCCGTGCCGGGAGAGGTCGTGAAGGCTCCTATCATAGAGGAATCGCCCGTGTCTATCGAGTGCCGGGTGAAAGAGATTGTGCCGCTGGGGTCACATCATATGTTTATCGCCGATGTCGTGAACGTGCAAGCGGATGACCGTTACTTGAGCGGGGAAACGGGCAAATTCGAGTTGGCGGACGCCGAACCTCTGGTGTATTTACACGGCGGATATTTTGAATTGGGCAAGAAAATCGGTAAATTTGGTTGGTCTGTGGAGAAGAAAAAGAGAAGACGATAGTATAACTAAAGATTTGAAGTAAACGATATAATAGGAATATGAATGATCTGATAGAAAAGCATCCGTTGCAACCATTCCTGCCGGGTAATGCCCGGTTGCTCATGCTGGGGAGTTTTCCTCCGCCGCGGGCACGTTGGTCGATGGATTTTTACTACCCCAATTTGCAGAACGATATGTGGCGGCTTTACGGGGTATTATTCTTCGGGGATAAGGACTATTTTTTAGAGAAGGGAAAGAAAAGCTTTGACAAGGATCGGATTATCGCCTTCCTCAACGAGAAGGGAATAGCGTTATTCGATACCGCCATGGAGATCATCCGGCACAAGGGAAACGCATCCGATCAGTTTTTGGAAGTGGTTACCCCGGTCGATTTGAAACGGGTCTTGGTGCGGATTCCCGCGTGTCGCGCTATCGTGACCACGGGACAGAAGGCGACCGATACCCTGTTGGAACAAATCGATGCCGCGTCCCCCCGGGTAGGCGGGTATAGCGAGTTCGTGCACGAGGGACGCCCGATGCGGCTTTACCGTATGCCGTCGTCATCAAGGGCTTATCCGAAACCGTTGGAGGAAAAAGCGGCTGATTACCGCGTAATGTTTCATGATTTAGATATGTTGTAGGGATATGAAGACACTGTTGTTTATCGTGGATATGCAGAACGACTTTTGTTCGCCCCGCGGTTCTCTATATGTACCGGGAGCGGAAAAAGACGCCGAGCGGTTGGGGAGATTGATAGATCGGAAGAAGGAAGAGATAGACAAAATTATCCTTACGCTCGATCAACATCACGTGATGGACATCGCGCATCCTTTCTATTGGCGGAATGCCAAGGGCGAAAACCCGAAACCATTCACCGCCATATCTTGGTGGGAAGTCGTGTCCGGGGAGTGGATACCGTTCGGCGACAAGGCGGAAGTCGTTGAGTACCTGCGTCAACTCAAGGAGACGGGGGAGTATCAGCACGTGATCTGGCCGGAGCACTGTATCAAGGGAAGCGAGGGGGCTGCCGTGATTCCGGCTTTGTTCGATGCCGTCATCCGCTGGGCGCGTCAGGGGCGTTATTACGGGATTGTCGAGAAAGGACTACATCCCGGCACGGAGTTTTTCGGGGCTTTCCGGGCAAACGTGCCTATCGCTTCGGCTCCCGAAACAGCCTTTAACGTGAAGTTGAAAGAAGAGTTTGAACAATACGATACGATATGGTTGGCGGGAGAGGCTAAAACCCATTGCGTGGCAAACACGTTAAAACAGTTATTCGACTTCCCGGAGATTGTCCGCAAGCTCGTGATCATCGAGGATTGCATGAGCGATATACCGGGATGCGAGAGATTGTCCGTACCTATCTACGGCAAGGCGGCACGCCTCGGGGCGCGTTTCGTCAAATCCGATTCAATATTGTTGGATAAAGACTAAGATGATAATACATGATTTTTTAGATAACGACCTCTACAAGTTCACGACGATGAACGCTATCCAGAAAAAGTTTCCGGATGCCGAGGTTGTCTATCGCTTCGTGAACAGGGGAAACACTCTCTTTCCCCCCGGTTTTGCCGAGGCGGTAAGGAAGGAAGTGGACGAGATGGCAGCCTTGGTGCTATCGCCCGAGAATGAACGCTTTTTGCGTGCTCGGTGTTATTACTTCGACTCTGTTTTCTTTGACTTGTTAAAGGGATTCCGTTTCAATCCCGACGAGGTCAAGGTGAGTCAAGCGGGAGGCCGATTGGACGTCGAGGTGCGGGGATTATGGTACCGGACGGTATTGTGGGAAGTGCCTTTGCTGGCAATTATTTCGGAATTGTATTTCCGGATGACGGGGCAGGAGGCATGCGACACGGAAGAAAGGGCTATGGCCAAGGCGAAGGCTTTCGCGGAAATGCACGCGGAGATTTCCGAGTTCGGCACTCGTCGCCGCTTCTCGTTCGAGGTGCAGGATCGGGTGATCGGCATATTGCGGGAAAACATGAAGGGATTGCTCAACGGCACGAGTAACGTTTACTTTGCCATGAAATATAATCTCACGCCCATGGGGACGCATCCTCACGAGTGGTTCATGTATCACGGCGCGCATTTCGGCTATCGCTCGGCAAATGCCATGGCGCTGGCAAACTGGGTGGACGTCTACGACGGTTATCTGGGGATAGCCTTGTCGGATACCTATACTTCGGATAATTTCTTCAGTAGTTTTGACACGAAGTATGCCAAGCTCTTTGACGGCTTGCGGTGGGATAGCGGCGATCCTTTCGAGTTCACGGAGAAAGCCTTGCGTCATTACCGTCGGCATCGGGTTGACCCGGCGAGCAAGACGATCGTGTACAGCGATGCTCTTGACCTCGACGGGGTAAAGAGAATCAAAGAGTACGTTGCCGGGCGCCTGCACGATGTTTACGGTATCGGCACGTATATCACGAACGACGTCGGCGTGACACCGCTAAACATCGTGATTAAACTTTTCGAGTGCCGTCCCAAGGGAAGTGATATATTTCTCCCTACTGTCAAATTGTCTGACGTGGCGGGCAAGCATACGGGTGAGCCCGAAGAAATTGATTTATGTTTGAGAATGTTGAGAATAAAATAAAGAAAAGATGTTAGTTACATACGAGGATATCCGAAACGACGAGAGTATAAAAACGTATATTAACGAGGCGGATAAGGTGCTGCTTGCTTTGGGGTACACGGAACACTCGTTCCCCCACGTGGTAAAAACGGCGAAGATGGCAGAAATGATTCTGTTGACGTTGAATTACCCGAAACGCACGGCGGAGTTGGCCAAGATCGCGGGATACATGCACGATATCGGGAATATCGTCAACCGTATCGACCACGCTCAAAGCGGAGCCGTCATGGCGTTCCGCCTGCTCGACCGCATGGGAATGGACCCGGATGAGATAGCCCAAGTCATCAGTGCTATCGGCAACCATGACGAGGGGACAGCCGCGGCTGTCAACCCGATCGCCGCTGCCTTGATTCTCGCGGATAAAACCGATGTACGTCGTTCCCGCGTACGCAATCAAGATTTCTCTAACTTTGACATACATGACCGTGTAAACTATGCTGTCGAAGAATCCCGTATCTACTTCAACGAGGACAACACGGCTATTATTCTTGACTTGAAAATCGACACGTCAATCTCCGCTGTCATGGATTACTTTGAAATTTTCCTCGGTCGTATGCTTCTGAGCCGCAAAGCTGCCGAGTACTTGGATATTCATTTCGAACTGATCGTCAACGGACAAAGACTGCTGTAACAATTGAAAGTTGAAAATTGAAAATTGAAAATGAACTCCTCCGTCTGCTTCGCAGCCACCTCCTCTATAAACAGAGGAGGAGCTGGTGACTTTTACCAAAGATAGTGAGTAATCCAGCTCACCCTCTGTTTATAGAGGGAGTACCCCGAAGGGGGGAGGGAGTTCTTTTCATTTTCAATTTTCAACTTTCAATTTTCAATTATCAAAACATTTGGGCAATGGTCTGAATGATAGACTTCCGGTTCGATATACGCGTCTTTCAGGCGGGGTTTCAAGTTTTCGGTTGCCATGCAGTAGTCGATGCGCCAGCCTTTGTTGTTGGCTCTGGCGTTGAAGCGATAGCTCCACCACGTGTATTTTTCTGCCTCTTCCGGGTGGAAGTAACGGAAGGTATCTATAAAGCCGGAGTCGATAAACCCACCAATCCATTCCCGTTCCTCGGGCAGGAAACCGCTGTTCTTGGCGTTGCGTACCGGATCGTGAATATCTATCGGGCGGTGACAAATATTATAGTCCCCGCAAAGGATCAGGTTCGGGCGGGTTTTCTTCAGTTCTTCCACGTAATTCTGGAAGTCTTCCAACCATTTCATCTTGAATGCCTGCCGTTCATCTCCTGTCGTTCCGGAAGGATGATATACACTTACGATAGACAAGTCGCCGTAGTCGGCACGAATGAAACGTCCCTCGTCGTCGTACGCGGGGAGCCCCATCCCGTATTCCACGTGATCCGGCTCCGTTTTCGAGAGTATCGCTACCCCGCTATATCCTTTTTTCTTGGCTGAAAAGAAGTAAGAACGGTAGCCTAAAGCCTCGAATTCCAGTGTCGGTATCTGGTCCGGTTGTGCTTTTGTTTCTTGCAGGCATACGACATCAGGCTGTTCGTCTTCCAACCATTTCGTGAAATCTTTCGATAAGGCAGCCCGTAGGCCATTGACATTATAAGTAACTATTTTCATGGTTCGTTTTTTTGCATTATGCCTCAAACTTACAAAAAAAGTTTTACTAATGTCGAGCCGAAGGTTCTTAAGGTTCATAAAGTTTATAAAGTTCATAAGGTTTATAAGGTTCTTAGACCCCTGCGGGGCGCTTTGTCTACGGCAGCTCTAGCTGCCGTTAAACACAGTCCGAAGGACACCCGTCACTTTATAAACTTTATAAACTTTATGAACTTTATAAACCTTATAAACTTTACTGCTTTGCCCCGGTGGCTTATTTCAAATAATACCGTTTCTTCGGGCGCAATTGTGCATCTAATTCATATACCTGCGGTACTCCTGTCGGGATTTCCAAACCGACAATATCTTCGTCACTGATCCCGTCCAAGTATTTAATCAATGCCCGCAGGCTATTGCCGTGTGCCACGACCAGCACCGTGTTTCCCGAGATCAGGCAGGGTGCGATATAATCCTGCCAGAAAGGAATGACCCTCGTGATCGTCAGTGCCAGCGACTCGCCCAAGGGAAGCACGGCGGGGTCCACGTTCTTGTACTTGTCCTCGTAGACGGCTCCGCGAGGATCGTCAGGCTCCAGTAAAGGAGGTGTAACATCAAAACTCCTTCGCCAGATATGTACCTGCTCTTCCCCGTACTTCTTTGCCGTTTCCGCTTTGTTCAATCCCTGTAATGCCCCGTAATGCCGCTCGTTCAAACGCCAGTTATGAATTTCCGGTACCCACATCCGGTCTGCCGATTCTTCCAGTAAATGCAACGTGCGGATAGCCCGTTTCAGCACGGAAGAAAAAGCTACATCAAATAACAAATCGTGTTTCCGAATTAACTCACCGGCACGGCGAGCTTCCTGTTCCCCCTTTTCACTCAAATCGACATCCGTCCATCCGGTGAACCTGTTTTCCTTGTTCCAGACACTCTCCCCGTGCCGGACTAATATTAATTTACACATAATACCTTGTTTAATTATAGGGGGTATACGTGTAAGGGTTTATAAAGTTTATAAGGTTCATAAAGTTTATAAAGTTCTTAGACCCCTGCGGGGCGCTTTGTCCACGGCAGCTTGAGCTGCCGTTAAACACAGTCCGAAGGACACCCGTCACTTTATAAACTTTATGAACTTTATAAACTTTACAAACCTAATAGTAATTGCGTAAAGCCGGTTTGATGCAGATCCCGAATCTCACCATGGACACGTAGCGGTCGTATTCCAGCAAGTTCTCCGCGTAACCGTTGTAATACTGTATAAACAAATATTCGTTTGCTTTCAAGCTGGGTTTGAAGTTTATCTCCAACGTGGTATTCATGTTGATAAACTGTCGGCGGGGATTGATGATGGCAGAGCACCACAGTCGTTCGTTAGCACTTTGGTAGTTGAAAGCGACAAAGCCGTACCCTTTGTATTTCAGTAAATCCGGGTTTCCTTCTTTGTCCACCCAGCCGCCCCATACTTTCATCTGCACGGAGAAGCGGTAATCGATAAACCACGAGCCGGACAACGAGATATAGTTCCAACTCCGGGAAGCCAGAGAATCACGCCCGTTTGACTCGTGCTCGAATGAAAGTACCGCCATTCCCATCAATTGATCGCGATAGATCAATGCTTTGCTCAGGCTTATTCCCGGGTTGAAATTATTATCCAGAAAAGGGCTCGATTTGGCGTAAATATCCCAGAAAGACTTTTGCGTGTAGGTCAGGTACAGGAAGGTTTTGAACGGGAGAATACTTTTTGTCAGGCGTTGGCGTATACTGATCTGGAATTTGGCATCCGCCGTGTGCTTGTCGATCTTGTGGTTGGTAGGAATGCCCGAGACGAAGTAATTATCCCGGAATATGCCGAAACTGGGGGTGTTGTCGAACAACTCCAACGCGCTCTTCTCGCTGACAACTACCGTACCCCCGGTTTTATTCTTGGCAATTTCCTCCCGTTCCCGCAATATCTTTTTTTCCTCGTCCGTTTGCGCTTGCAGCACTGCCGGGCAAAGCAAGCAAAAGAAGAAGACCGGAACAATAATACGCCGCCGCCTTTTCATCATCTCATGCTTTTTTATTGCTGAATAATGACACGATAGCCAGCAACACGATAGCTCCCACGGTTGCCGTTATCAGGCTTCCGATGACACCCGTCGTCCAAATGCCCATTACCCCGAAGAGCCAGCCGCCCAACACTCCGCCGATAATCCCCACGATCAGGTTTAAAAACAATCCCAGTCCACCTCCGCGGACTATTTTCCCGGCGATAAATCCCGCCGCGATACCGATTAAAATATACCAAATAAACATCATAACTTATAAGATTTAGATTCATTTGTATATTTAAACTTAAACAGCCATGAAAAAGTTCCAATTTCTGGACATTTTATTCATGTCAAAGGAAGTGACAAAGAGTCATTCGGCATGACAAAAAGTAACAGGACACTGTCACGGCAAAAGAAAAGAGCCGATCAGAAATCGGCTCTTGGAAAAGAATGCCCCCGGTCAAGAAGGTGTATGTGAGGATCGGCGTTTGTTACAACCGGGGGGCATTCGAGGATAGCTCTTGATAATGTTTTTGAAGAATGCCCCCGGTAAGAGGTGTATGTGGGGATCGGCGTTTGTTATACCGGGGGGCATTCAGGAATATCTTATTCTCTCGTGCTTTATTTGATTACTCGATACGTGATTTTGTAATCAACTCGTCGTAATTGCGGGAAAAATTCTTTCAACATGTACCTGTAAGGCACTCCTTGAGCCAGATCCATGAGTTGTTTTTCTCTTCCCTCGAAAATATCGACGTTATTAATAATGTAAAGAACTCTATCTTTATCGGGCATCCCGAATTGTGTTATCAATTTTTTCAGTCCTGTCCAGTCTTCCGCCACCCAATCCGCGTGGTAGAGGTTTCTTGGCATCGGGTACCTGTCAAGCAGGTAGTCGCGCAATTCCAGCGTGCGTTCCCGTGACAGTTTCTCGTTTTGAGCGTACGTTCCCTCCGGGGAAGCGTATCCCGTGAGATAAATTCCCGTTATCTCGTGATCCGGGTTGCTCGTGATCTCGTCAATCATAGCCTTGATCTTGGCAAGCTCCTCGCGATTATCCTTGTAATCCGGGATAATATTTGTCCGGTTCCTCGGGTAATCAAGATAGGCGGAGCCTTCTTTGCTGTAAGAATCGTTTTTCACGGCAATCCGCTTTTCCTCTTTCGTTTTTGTCACTTCAACAATTCTCACGGGCGACGCGGTATTCTCTTTCACGACCGGGGTCGTTCGCGTTACCGGTTCGGGTGCGAGGGGAGTGGGGGCAACAATCTGCACCTTCCCTTTCAAGGCCGCGTCCGGCTTGAGTGCCTTCGCCAACAAGTTTACCGATATCAAGCGTTGATCTATTCCATCATAAAAACTCTCGTGCAAATTTAATGCCGCGTCCTGCATCCACGCTTGATAAGGAACACTTATTTTATAATTTACTTTCTCCCGCGTGCGCTTGTTAGCCGCCACAACCGAGTACGTGGGGAAAGGTTTCGCCCCACGATTGAAGTAGAGTGACCGTTGATACGCCTTAGACCTACGCTTCCCGTTCACGATTACCGATGGTAATTCTTCTACTTCAGTCCCTTTCTCGATCACGGGGGTTAGCGTGAAGGCTTCGTTGTTGCCCACGGGTAACCCGTTCATGTCGATTGTCATTTCGATGAAAACACTGTCACCCCGCTGTTCGAAACGATTCTGCGTGACGCGTATCTCGCCCACGTAGACGTTGCTCTGTGCTTCCACTCTCGTTGAAAACAGACCCGCGGTCAGTAAAATTATACTATATATGATTGTCTTTCTCATCACTCTTATTTTATAATGTACACCAGACTAATTCCAGCTTTCGTCGGGCCTATATAATCTTTTTCACCCTTTTTTATAAATTTACCCCCGGTCTGGTACTCGTGTTTGTCGTACTCGAATCTCGCGTACCCGATCCCGAGCGTGGCTTCCAAGTTCAGGCGTTTCCCGATTATCCATTGATAACCGTATGAAATTCCTCCACCGTGAAACGAGCCCTCGTAGCGGTATTTGTCCAATCCCAACATCTTGATTCCTCCCGCGTTGAACTTACCGTAGAGCCCGTGAATCCCGAAGAAGTGCCCGTTAAAACGTTCGCCTCCCCAGTACCGGAACTCCGGTTGTACCAGCCAGTGTTTAATCTTTTTGTTATCACCAAAACTCCACGGGTTATACGTACCGGACAGGTCCAAAGTTATCTTTTTCCCCAGCGCGACTTCCAATCCCATGTTGGGCGTGGTTGTCAACCAGTACAAGGCATTCGTTTTCACGCTGAAAAGCGGGGCGTTGTAGAAATCTCTCTCTTGTCCGCTAACCTTGCTTGTCGAAACAAGCGCGATCATACCCAGCACGAAAATCATTTTCCTCATCATAACCCTTTCACTTTGTTTTTGATATTACAAAAGTATCTCGCTCGCGTCAAGAATTAGTGACCTTTAAAGTGTATTTGTGATTTAACGCGTTTCTATTGAAGCACTCTTATCCATTTTTTGATTTGTATTCCGATATTTTTATTAAATTGCCGGGTAAATAATTTCACTTTTCGGAACTATTGAAACGACAGACTCGTATAACGAGTAATATAGTTGTATTAATAAATACTCAAATCATGACAACTTTTGATTACAATGAAGAATTAATTAAAGCCATGAAGGAAAAGCTCCCGCGTGGGGTTAATCTGGCAAATACATTAATAGATAAGTTATACCTCGGTAAAGAAGCCGTTTACCGCAGGTTGCGGGGTGAAGTTCCCTTCACCTTGGCTGAGGCTGCTATCATATCCCGCGAGATGGGCGTGTCGTTGGACAAGCTGGTCGGTTCCAAGAAAGGAATGAGTGCGATATTCGACTTGAACGTTATACATTATACCGACCCGTTGGAAACTTATTATTCCATCGTGGACAATTACGTGAAGGTTTTTCAAGAGATAAAGGATGACCCGACCTCGGAGCTTTGCACGGCGTCGAATATTATCCCGCAGACGTTCTACCTGAAATACGAGTTGCTGTCGAAATTCCGCATGTTCAAATGGTTGTACCAGTTCGAGAAGATCGATATCGAGCATCATTTCGAGGAGCTCAACATAGTGGATAAGCTGCTCGACCGCCAACGCGATTTCGTGAGAGAGTCGCAGGAGTTCAATCATACCGAGTATATATGGGATTGCAAAATCTTTTTCTATCTCGTGAACGATATCAGGTATTTTGCCCGGGCGAACCTGATTTCACAGGAGTACGTGCAGAAATTGAAAAAAGAGTTGTTCGGGTTACTCGACGAACTGGAAGAGATTGCCGTTCAAGGGGCGTTCAAGAGCGGGAAAGAGGTATCTATATATATAGCCAACATTAACTTCGAGGCGACATATAGTTATATAGCGACCTCTTCCTACAAGTTGAGCCTGATCCGGCTGTTCGCCATCAACTCGATCACTTCACATGACGAGAACGTGTTCCGTAACGTGAAAGAGTGGGTTGATTCCTTGCGGAAATATTCCGTGCTGATCTCTCAAAGCGGGGAAATCCAACGGAGTAAATTCTTTAAAGACCAGCGGGAAATCGTCAATGGTTTGTGCGAATAGAGTTTATAAAGTTCGTAAAGTTTGTAAGGTTTATAAAGTTATAGCTTCCAGTGGGGGGCTATATTAACGGCAGCGTAAGCTGCCGTTTTGATTTTGTCCGAGGGACGCTTTATATACCTTATGAACTTTATGAACCTTAAAAACTTTATAAACCCAACACGGGAATCTTCCCGTGTTGTAGTTACGAATAACGGAATGTTTAACAATAAATAGAGAAGCTGTTTCATTATTCAAGTCTGTTTTTGATAATCCATACAGAAATAGAAAAAACGCATTTGGCTGATACTCTGTAATGAGCACTGATTATTGAATAAAATCTTTCATCTTTGTACTGCTAAGTGGGCAGAACGTCAGCTTGGCAAAATTCATTTAAAAGCGTGTGTATCGATGAAACAGAATTATAGATAGTACCCGGAATCGCGCTTGACGCCCCGTGCGTCGGGTGCGGTTTCGTGTAATACACGCCGGTAAACTCTATTTATTAATATTAAAACTATTGACAATGAACAAACGTGAATTAATCGAGAAGGTCGCGGAGAAAAACGGGACAAGCAAAGTGGAAGCCGCTAAGGCTGTAAACGCGGTAATCGGGACAATGGCGGAATCTTTGAAGAACGGGGAGAAGATTTCCTTGTTGGAACTGGGTTCTTTCTCTATCAGGGAACGCAAAGCCCGTAACGGTTACAACCCGAACAGCAAGCAAAACATGACCATTCCCGCGAAAAAAGTGGTTAAATTCTCCATCGGTAAATACTTTTTTGACTAAGGAGCGGCACCCCGATGAAAAATGCCGTGGTAGATGAACTGATCAGCACGATGCGCGAGATTACCCCGAAAGAGAATAATCTCGCCAACATCCTCATGGAGGTATTGTGCATGAGTAAGGAGGCAATTTACCGGAGATTAAGGGGGGAGGTTGCTTTCACGTTCAGCGAAGTGGCGATCATCGCCAGCCAGATGGGCATATCGTTAGACAAGATTGTCGGTAACAGTATGTCCAGCGGGGCGATGTTCGACCTGAACGTGTTGCACTCCGTGGAGCCGATGGAAAATTATCACGAGATACTTGCCCGTTACCATAAATTATTCAGGTACGTCAAGGCGGATCCAACGACAGAGGTGATAACCGCGTCGAATACCATTCCTTATACATTTTACGCCCCTTACGAGAATTTGTCCAAATTCCGGATTAGCAGGTGGCTGTACCAGAACGAGAAACTGAGAACGCCTGCTTCACTATCCGACGTGGTTATTTCGGAGAAATTGGCAAAAACGCAGAAAGAACTCTTGGAAAGTTTAAGACAGGTGCACAGGACTTGTTTTATCCTCGACGAGGGAATATTCGGTTCTTTCGTGAAGGAAATAAAGTATTTCGCCGAGCTGGGGCTCGTGTCCGCGACCGATGTCGCGAACATGAAGAAAGAGTTGCATCAACTTCTGCGCGAGCTGGAATTATTGTCGGAAAAAGGAGCCTTCCATAACGGTAACCTTCTGTCAATTTACCTCTCGAACGTTGATTTTGAAGCCACGTACAGTTACGTCGAGAAAACCGGTTTCCAGATTTGTTTCCTGCGAGTGTATTCTATAAACTCGATGGACTCGCGCGACGGGAAGGTATGTAATTACCAGAAAAAATGGATTCATTCGTTGAAAAGACATTCAACTCTCGTTTCACAAAGCGGTGAGATACAGCGAATGAATTTCTTTAACGAACAAAAGAAAATTATAGATACATTATAAGTGCGCGTGTGATTTCTTAAAGGTTGAGGCCGTTCCGGGAAGACGCGGGGCGGCCTCTTTTATTCACGATACCCCGGCACTAGCATCTCATGTAATAACTGCCCGCGTACGCGCTCTTGTCCGCCCGCCCGAAGAAGGGGTAGAGGTGGAGCACGCCGCCGTCGGGCTGGTCGAGGGGCGGGATGTCGAACTCCGCGCGTTGCTCGCCGCGGGTGGCGCCCGTCACCGGGACGAGAAGCGGGGAGCGGGGATATCCCTCGTGGAAATAGCCCACGAACAGTAGGTCCCCGGCGGCAGCGGCGGGTTGGTCGCGGTCGTCCTCCCACTCGAGGGTAATGTGCCAGCTTTCACGCCGAACGGTGAAATTATCCGGAAGCTCGAGAATCCCGTGGCTGAAACGGTAAGAGTTGAAATAGCGCACGCCCTCGTCGGGGACGTACGCCGCCTTGTTCAGGTGGCGGTGCAGCCCCCATGACGATTGCCCGGGTTTCGTCTTCGGTGCCACCACCCAGATTTGCAAGTGCCCGTGCGCGAGGAAATAAGCCTTCGTCATCGAGAAAGATTCCGAGAATACCTCACTTGACTTTTCTTGGGCGGGACTGCGGAGGGGGAGTTCTTCGCCGTTCTCGTCCTTCCGGGGAGTTCGTTTCTCGTTCTTCGACGTGCGGCAGATAAGTTGCCCGTTGCGCCAGTAATAAGTTATCCCGTTCACGCGCCAGCATTTACGGGAACCGTCCATCGGTGGAAAACTCAAGTCCATAACCTTCGATTTTAATTCAACTACATTCTGAGTCGGTTGTAAGCGACTGCCAATCTTCGTGTAAAACTACTAATTTTTTTTTAATTAAACAATAGTTCTCCTGCAGTTATTCTAACCTCGTTAGAATAACTGCAGGAGAACTTCAGGAGAAGTTCAGAATAACTCCGCCGTTTCCTCGCCGACTGCTCCCCGTTTCCCGTGGGCTTGTTGCCCTGTTCGCGTATCCCTCGTGTTGTATTGTTAAAATAAATTAAAATAAACTTCATTTTTTCTTGATTTTCTTTTTTTTATATCGTAAATTTGTTGATGATAATGATGCTGGATAGAGGTGTTTCGGAATATTAACCATTTAAAAGAATCAAATTATGGCAGACGCTAAAATGAATCTATGCAAGAGTATTTCCGGGCAAGTGGGACCCAACCTGTTCTCGAAGAAACCTAACGGCGGCGTGACCGTCAAATCGATGCCCGCGTGGAACGGGTCGTTAAAAGAAGACGTGATGCGTCAGGACGCGTGTTTCGGTGCGCTGGGGCGCTTGGCGTCACCGCTGAAACGGGTGTTGCGCGTGAGTTGTCCGCCGGACAACAAGGGCGTGAAGTGCAACGCGAAATTCTTGAAAATCAACAAGTCGGATATCGTAACGGCGACGCGGAGGTATCCCGAACGGGATTTCAACCCGAAGGCGAAACCCGAGGAGGTGTTCGAAACGGTGGTCGACTTCTCCCGCCTGCTCGTGTCCTATGGTAGGCTGTTGAAGGGAAAGGTGACGGTAACGCTCGTCAGGGAGTCGCGGAAATTGCAATTCTTCCAAACGGCAAACGTGGTTGACGGGGCGGATTGTTACGCGGACGACAAGGGGTACGCGGTCGTCTTCGACAAGACGAACGAGCATTGCCTGCTCGTGACGCTACGCTCGCGTAACGAGACCAGTAGCACCTCGGCGGGACTGGACGAGGAGTACGACCTCGACAATCTCGCCATTTACACCTTCATGACCACCCGTTCCGGGAAACAAACCTCAACGTCACAGTACCTGACCCCGAGTGAGGAGTGAGAGAGGAGGGGCGCGTGCGCGCCCCCCTAGTTCATAAAGTTTGTAAAGTTCATAAAGTTTATAAGGTTTACAAGGCGTCCTTCGGACAGAGTCTAACGGCAGCCCGGGCTGCCGTGGATAAAGTTCCTCGCGTCCGTGCAACTTTATAAACTTTATGAACCTTATGAACTTTATAAACTAAATCGTATCTTCGCGTATCAATCGATCGAAACCATGAAAAGTTATACACGGAATATTGTCATCGGGTTATGCGTCGCCTTGGCGGCGTGTTCTTTTTCACGCGGGAAAAAAGCGGAACAAGGTGCGGCGCGGATGCAGGCATTCCGGCTGCCGGAAATACCTTCTATATACACGGACGAGAGGGAACAGGTGAAATACCTCGTTGCACGTTACTGGGAGCATTTCGATTTCGCCGACACCTCGTTGATCCGTCGTCCGGAAATAACGGAACAGGCGTTCGCCAACTACCTGCAATTGTTTCCCCGGGTGCCTTACGCGGACGTGGAACGGGCGATAGCGTCGATGCTCGACCGGGCGATGGATGCCGATTCGGTGATGTTCGCCCATTTCACTTCCCTGTACGAGAAATACTTGTATGACCCCAATTCGCCCATGTTGAGCGAGGAATTTTACATTCCCGTGTTGCGGTATATCGTCGCGTCGCCGCGGGTGGGGGAGGTCGACAAGCTGCGACCGGCGTTCCGGCTTGAAATGGCGTTGAAGAACCGACCGGGAACCGCGGCTACCGATTTCGTTTACACCTTGCCGTCGGGCAAGAGAGAAAAGTTGTCGGGCATCCGGGCCGATTACACGATTCTATTCTTCAACAATCCCGATTGCGACGCTTGCCGGGCAATCAAAGCGGAGTTTGAGGCCGCCGATTTCGTGAATTTCCTGTTGAGAGAGAAACGGGGGGAATTGCGGCGGCTGGTATTTCTTTCCGTGTATCCCGACCCCGACGTTGAAGCGTGGCGTCGGCACCTGAAAGAGCAACCGGAGTCATGGGTGTGCGCTTACGACGACGGGCAGGTGATCAAGGAACAACGCTTGTACGACCTGCGGGCGATCCCGACATTCTACCTGCTGGACAGGGATAAAAAGATTATCTTTAAAGATGTCCCGTTCCGGGTAATCGCGTCCTTTCTGGAACAGTGATTCGCCTTCGGCGAGTTGCAGGTTATTTTTACCGTGTATTATTTATGGTTTTTTGTAGAAAAACTTGTAACTTGCCGAAGGCAAATGCAACCTGTAACTTGTAACTGTAACTTATGGCGATAGTATCACATAAAGAGTTTAAAGCATTTTTCGAGACATTCTTTCTACCGGTATATACCTTGATGCAGCGATACACGGGGGAAACGGAATTATCCCGCGATTTCACGCAGGAGGCGTTCACGCGGGTGTTCGAGCACCGGGAGGAATTCGCGACGGATGAAAACGCCAAGGCTTTCGTGTACACGGTTGCCCGCCGTATCTACCTCGATCATTGCAAGCACCGGAAGATCGAGGAACAATACTCTGCCCGTCTGAACGAGAACGAGGCGGAGGATTATGATTTCCTGAAAGAGGTTACCCGGCAGGAAACGTACCGGGTATTGTACGAGGCGATAGACAAGTTGCCGGCACAATCCCGCGCGGTAATCTTGTTGAACTTGAAAGGGAATAATAACACGGAAGTCGCGGCGGAGTTGCGTGTATCCGTGAACACGGTGAAGTCATTGAAAAAGAGCGCTTACGTGAAGTTGCGTGAATTACTTTCCAAGGATATTTTAATGATTCTTTTCATCCTGCTCGAAAAATAGTCATCTCCACTCACCCACTTTTTTCTCTCGATCGTCTTCTATATAAACCGTAAACTTGAATAGATGACAGATTTATTGAAAAAACGTTTTGATGTAGCCCGTTGGATAGCCAAGGAGATCGCCGGGACGCTGGAAGGGGAGGAACGTGCTTCGCTGGAACGGTGGCGGGGAGAATCACCCTTGCACGAGAGCGAGTACGGGGAAACGAGGGCGTATCTCTTGTCACGGGAAGCGCCGACGCGGGCGGAACGACAAATGGTGAAAGACGAGTGGCGGAAGTTTGAACGGGCACGTCACGGGAAGCGTTTTACCCGGCGCGCGGTGGCAAGATACGCGGCGTTGTTCATGTTGCCCTTGTGCGTGGCGGGGTACTTGTGGTACGCCGCTCCCGGGAGAAGCGGGCTTCCGGCGGCGGACGGCACGGGGATCGTTCCGGGTGGGGGAAAAGCCGTGCTGATACTTGCCAACGGGCAATCCGTGGAGTTGAAAGATGAAAAAGGGCTTCTGGTAGACACAACGGGGCGCGTGGTGGTACCCGCCGGGGAGCGGGGCGTGTACCGGCAAATCGCCGCACGCGCAGATTCCTTGGCGGAAGAGAAGTACAACACGCTGGTCGTTCCCCGCGGCGGGGAGTTTTTCATGGAATTGCCGGACGGTACGCGGGTTTGGCTGAACTCGGAATCCAAATTATATTTCCCTTTACGTTTCAAGGGCACGCGGCGGGACGTGAGGCTCGAGGGGGAGGGCTATTTCGAGGTCATGCCCGACTCGACAGCCCCGTTCCACGTGTTCGCCAACGGCGCGGACTTGCGCGTGCTGGGAACGAGTTTCAACGTGACCGCTTACCGGGGACGGACGATAGCCACGCTGGTGGAAGGACGGGTGTGCCTGACCCACGGCGGGGAATCCGTGTTGATGCTGCCCGGCGTGCAGGCGGAAGTGCTCCCGGGAAGCGGCGGGATACGGACACGAGAAGTGAACGTGAAGGAGTTCGTCCTGTGGAAAGACGGTATATTCTATTTCGAGGGGGCGGATCTGGCGACAATCATGGAACGTTTGGCGCGGTGGTATGACGTGAACGTGAACTTTGACGACGAAGAACTCGGGAAATTACGGTTCTCGGTCGAGATGAAACGGTATGAACATATTCAGGATTTATTGACGAAAATTGAAAAGACACGGAAAGTAAGGTTCCGGATCGAGGGAAGAGAAATTCGCGTGGGGGAGTACCGGGAACCGGGTAGCTGAAACACGTGATTCCGGCAAGGTAATTTCACTATAAATGGTGATTTGCGCGTATCGGGAGAGAGAGTACTTTTGCCGGAAACATGAAAGTGAAAAAATAGTAAATCAAGTTAGCTTATTGAAAAAGTAAGCAGGCAATGTTTGCCCCATTGCCCGCTCGCTAAGCTCATCATTGAATTTAATGTGAAACCTAAAAACAAAAGTATGAAAAAAAATGACACGCGAAGCAGTTCCAGTAGGGAAAAGCTGTGGAGGAAGTTATTACTTGTTAAGTTTTTATGCCTGTGTATGCTGGTGCAGAACCTCGCGTTCTCGGCGGTGTACTCGCAGGAGGTGAAACTGACATTGAAGGCCGAGAACAAGAATCTCACGGATATCTTGACGGAGATTCGGGAGAATAGCCGCTACACGTTCGTGTACAACTTGGATGATTTGCAGGGTATCCGCGTGAAATCGCTGGACGTGAAAGACGCCACGCTCGAGGAGGTACTGGACAAATGCTTGGAAGGCACCGGGTTCTCCTACGAGATAGAAGACGACGTCGTGATCATACGTCCCGAACGTCCCGCGCGGGACGAGGTGAAAAAAGTGGTGGTGAAAGGGGTGGTGATGACGACGGATTCCGTGCCTATCCCCGGTGCTACCGTGATTTTGCGGGGGACTTACGCGGGTGTGATATCGGATATCAACGGGAAGTTCGAGATGGCGATCCCGGCGCGGAAAGATATCGTGCTGCTCGTTTCTTTCGTGGGTATGGAAACGCGGGAGGTGAAAGTGTCCGACGTGACGAAGACGCTCACGGTCGTGATGAAAGAAAAGGTCGACCAGCTGGACGAAGTCGTGGTCACGGGCTACGGGCAGACGACGAAACGCAATTCCCCGGGTTCTTTCGGTACGGTGGCCGCCGAGGTTTTCGAGAATAAAGCCATTCCCACGGTGGATATGCTTTTGCAGGGGCAGATAGCCGGGGTGAGTGTTGTCGCTGTTTCCGGAAGACCGGGTGAAGCGGCGAAAATACGGATCCGGGGAACGAACACGATTAGCGGGGACGCCGAGCCCTTGTGGGTAGTGGACGGTGTGCCTCTTCAGCAGGATATCCCGGAAATATCGACGGGGCAGATCAAGTCGGGGAATCTGAACGAGATTTTCGTGACGGGGGTAGCGGGGATTAACCCGAACGATATAGAGAGCGTGACGATATTGAAAGATGCTTCCGCCGCCGCCATTTACGGGTCGAGAGCTGCGGGCGGTGTTATAGTGGTCACGACTAAAAAAGGAAAGGCGGGAAAAATGAAAGTGAATTATAGTGCCACGTTTTCCGTGGGGTTGAAACCGCAACGTGATCCGAAGTTGATGAATTCACGGGAGAAACTGGCGTGGGAGCGGGAGTTGTGGGACGAGTTTTCGGCCGCTCCTTTCGAGCATAATAAGACGGAAAAGCCGTTGAAGCATTACCCGGTAGTGGGAATTGTCGGTATGCTCCGGGCGGAAAAACTCGGGCGGGATGATAAGTTGTGGCTGGAAGACGGGTTCGAACCCATGAGTACCGCGGAACAGGATGCCTATATCGAGGAATTGGGCAAACGCACCACGAATTGGTTTGACGTGATATTCCGAAATTCCTTCTCGATGAATCATAATCTCTCTTTTTCAGGGGGATCGGACCGGAACACGTATTACGTGTCACTGGGTGTTGCTGACCAGAACGGGTTGGTGAAGGAAACGGATTACGAGAGGTATAACGTTAATGCCAAGATTAACACGAACGCGACGGAACGCTTGAACATGATGTTCGGGATTGATCTCTCGAAACAGAAGTCAAAGAGTTACTCGACCGTTATAAACCCGTTCGAGTACGCTTATTTCGCGAATCCTTACGAGAAGGTGTATAACGAGGACGGGAGTTATCGTCCCGACCGCACGTATTTCAACTTGCAATCGATTAACGAGGGAAATGCCAATATCGTGATATTGCCTACCAACGGTTTCAATATCATGCGGGAGCTGAAAGAAACATCAAGTACGGCGGATAACGCGAACGCGCGGGTGCAGATGAATCTGACTTACGATTTGTTGAGTTATTTGAGGTTTTCCGGGTTGGCTTCCTATACCTATTTTCACAATAAAGTGGAGGACACGAGGGGGCGGGACACGTATGCGGCATTTTTAGACCGCTTGTATTTTGATGAATATAATGACGAGTGGACGCCTTACGGGACAATCACGCAGACATCCACGAACGGTTCCAGCTACAACGTGCGGGGACAGTTGGAATACAAGAATACGTTTGCCTTGGAGCATTATTTGAGTCTGGTAGGGGGAGCGGAATTGCGGGGGGATAAAAATCAACGGACTTACTTCAAGCGTTTCGGGTATGACGAGGTGACAGGTTACTCGGCGATGCCGCTTCCGCCCGAGCCATCCGTCACGGACGTGGGGAAGTACGCCGACTTGTTTGACCAGTTGGCGGGGGAAACCACGACTGAAAACAGGTTCGCTTCATTTTACGCTTCGCTGGATTATAATTATTTACAACGTTATTTGTTCAGTTTTACATTCCGGACGGACGGTTCCAACAATTTTGGTAGCGACGAGCAGTTCAACCCCACGTGGTCGTTAGGTTTGGGGTGGCATCTGGATCAGGAACGCTTCATGAGTTCGTTGTTGCCGATCGTGAATCGGTTGAGCCTGCGGGCTTCCATGGGGTACACCGGGAATATCGTGAAATCGGTGAACAAGGAGCTGGTGTTGAGATATACCACGACTTACTGGAACGGGGCGCGGACGGGGTCGGTGAGTTCGGCTCCTAACCCGAACGTGCGTTGGGAGAAAACGAAAGACATGAAAGTCGCGTTGGATTTCGGTTTGTTCGACGAGCGGGTAAGCGGGTTGGTCGAAGCGTATTACCGCGTGAGTTCGGATGTGGTGTCGACGGTGGACGTGTTGTCGAGCACGGGTTTTTCCGGGCAGCCCTATAATACTTCCGAGATAAAGAATAAAGGCGTGGAGGGAACCTTGAACGTGAAGGTTTTGAACGGTAAGGATTTTAAACTTGACGTGGGGGGAAATATCGCTTGGAACCGGAACATATTGTCGAAATACAGCCGGAAACGGGTGATTGGTAACGGTAGGTACGAGGGATTCCCGCTGGAATCCGTTTTCGCGGGACGTTATATAAAGATAGACGAGAGGGACGGGGTTTATACCTTCGAGTTAAGACCTGACGCGCAAATTTACACGGGTACCGATTTGCAGTCGAAGGATAATTATCGTTTCTATCTCGGGACCTCGGTGGCGCCTGTCACCGGTGGATTCAACGTGAATTTCTCGTATCGCGGTTTGAGATTGAACGTGGGAGGGGTGGTTTCTTCCGGCGCGAAGATATTGAACACGGTTACTTCGCCCGCCGGTTACAGGAGCGTGACTTCTTTAGCCACGGGCGAGAAACCGCAGACCGCGTACAGCGATTTGTATCGCAATCACTTGAACGTGGAGAAGTCCGTGACCAACCGCTGGACGGAAGAGAGGCGCACCGGCGTGAAGTATCCCAGAATTATTGATTATCTGGCGGAGGAGCGGTTGTTGTTGGACCAGTATAATGTGCACGACACGGAAATCACGCAAGGGGCGTACCTTGAAAACGTGTCTTTCCTGCGGGTAAAGAATATATCGTTGTATTATAATTTGCCGGAGCGGTTGTTGCATCCGCTTGGGTTGAAATCGGTAGTCTTTTCCTTCACGATGAATAATTTTATCACGTTCACGAATTATTCGGGTATTGACCCGGAAACGCCGGGAACAACTTACCCCTTGACGCGTTCGGTTACCTTCGGGCTGAATGTAGGATTCTAGTAATGTATTAAATTGAATGAATATGAGAAGATTTGGTTTATATATCATGGTTTTGCTCTTGATTGGACAAACGTCCTGCTCGCGTTATCTGGACGTGAAAGACAAGAGTGAAGTAGTACCGAAAACTGCCGAGGAGTTTTCCGCTATATTGCACACGCGTTTGAATAATATCGAGCAGGCGAGCGAGTATGCTTTCTTCGGGGCGTACCTGAACACGTTGCCTTTCGAGTTCTACACGGATAACATGGACGCGAACCTGACGATTTCGGAGAGGGATATTCCCGAGTACGTGGGAAGTGACATCAATAGTCTTTCCGGTAAGTTCGGCTCGTTGTACGAGGTGATAAAGGATTGTAATATCGTGCTGCACGAGTTGAAAGAACGGGACACGGAGTTCGGGAAAAAGCTTTTGGCCACGGCTTACACGATGCGTGCCGTTTGTTATTATAACCTGATGCGTAATTTCTGTGAACCGTATGATAAAACAAGGGCAGGGGAGCAATTGGGGGTGCCTCTGGTGGATAAGTTCGACATGGAGGGGAAGCCTGACCGTGCAAGTTTGAAAGCGACAGCGGATTTTATTATTCATGATTTGAAAGAAGCCTTGAAACTCAACCAGACGGACAAACAGTATCTTTTCTACGCCGATGTCACTAACGCGTATCTGGCGAGGACGTATTTTTGGACGCAGGAGTGGGACTTGGCGGCAAGCACGGCAAAAGAGGTGTTGGATGCCTACCCGCTGATTCGCGGGGATGCTTATAGAGAGATGCTCCAGAGTGAAGTGGAACGGAAAGGGAATGAATTGATTCGTAGCGGAACAAAACAGAGTGAAGCGTACACTCGTTTGTACATGCAACGGTCGAAACAACGTCCGGTTTCGTTGGACTTGGTGAAGTTGTTCACGGAGAAAGAGCGGGATATTCGTTATACTTTCTTTTTTGACGAGCAATTTTTGAATACCAAGATGTTGAAGACTTCCGTGCGGGCTGCCGAGATGTGTCTGATTATGGCAGAGAGTTACGCGCACGCCGGGGACGAAACGAACGCCTTGCGGTACCTGAATCATTTGCGGGAGAATCGGATCAGTGAGTATGTTCCGTACACGGCACAGAATCTTCCTGAAGTGAATACTGACGCTTTAGTCAAGGTCGATGCCACGGGCAAAGCGTTGACTCCCTTGATGTCCGCGATATTGAACGAACGGCGCAAGGAATTGTACTTGGAATTTGATCGCTGGTACGAGTTGAAGCGTAACGGAAGTCCTGTCATGTGGTGGGGACTTAGTGGGGTGAAGTACGAAACGGCAAAGTTTATGTATTTGTTCCCGATCCCGAAAACCGATATCGCTTTGAACTCGGGATTAATCCAGAATCCCGGGTACGAGGGACTGTAATAATAACATTTAATATAGAATGACATGAAAGCGTTAAAATATATCATAGGAATAATGGTTCTAGTATTATCGGGATGTGACGATGTGGATGATATGCCGCCCCGTCTGGCGGACATTTCCACCACGTTTATTATGCCTGCCTTGCCTCGTTTGACAAACGCGGAAAGGGCTGTTATTCAAGAGAGAAGAGATGCTTATAATGAAGCGTTGGAAGAAAATTGAAGTTCCACGAATAAAGAATAGAGTTATGCGAAAGATTTTATTTGTTTTTTCGTTACTGGTGAGTTTGAGCCTCCTGTGGGCTTGCTCGGATGATGATGATAAGGGACCCACGTTGAGTTTCGGGCGTCCTATATATATACTGAAAGCTGTTGATTCTTTGGCAGTGGAGGTAATGGTATCGGAACCGGTAACGGAAGTGGTGAGAGTTCCTTTCACGGTAGAAGGATCGGCCGTGGAAGGTGAAGATTACACGTTGTCGGCAAGGGAATTTACAATCCAACCGGGTCAGATGATTGATACGATTCACGTGAAGCCGAAAGATAACGTGATAGGACGACGTGAAATTCGCTTGAGTTTACAGGAAGTGCCGGGATATCGCTTGTGGAACAATCGTTGGGCGATGATTCCCGTGGAAACGAAGGATTTGTTTACCGGCTCATTTACCCAGACTTCCATGGATTTGAAGAATGAGATCGTCGTGTCTGCCGGAATGAAAGTGGCAGGGGAAGATTACATGTACAAGCGGGAAGAGTTGCGCGTACCTTTCGAGATAGATCCTGAATCCACGGCAGTGGAAGGAGAGCATTACGAGATCGTGGGCGGCGGACGTGAGTTGTACATGGGAGTAATGAAGGCCACGGCTGACGTGACCGTGCGTTTCCTCAAGAAAGAGGAGGGGAAAGATAAAGTGATCCTTCGGTTAGTGGAAGAAGGTCGTTTCGAGGCGGGTACGAACGGTTTCGTGGTCATAAACGTGAACGGACCGACGCGTTACGAGGAATTTGTAGGGACATGGATTTCTCCTAATTTGATAAGTGTTGACTTTATCAAGAGTATGGTTTGGGGACACCCGAACGATTGCGATAATCTGCCATTGAATAATCCCGCCACGGACAAGATCGTGTTTGGTGCGGCGAATACCTTAAACGTGGATGGCGTGTATGGTGATTTGGCAAAATACTTGCGGAATTGTGACGTAATCTATAAGGGGGAAGAGCCCGAGCAGTTATGGGATCAGGATGCTTACGGGATAAAACGGGATGTCGTGACGCTGGAGTTAAGTAAAGCGAACGTGAACTATTCCGCCGCTAACGTGACGGAACGCCCGGCGATTATTTTGGTGCGTTTGTTGAGCAAAGGGAAAGTCTTGGAATTTCGGGTTGTGGATTACGAACCGACTGATTTCTTGACGGGAACTTACAAAGACCAGATGAACCCGGGATGGGGCGATCCGCCACAGTACCCGATGAGGGAATTGTACCCGCTGGTATTCCGTTTCACGAAGGTGGAATAAGAGAGAAGATTTTTCAATGTCTTACTATAAAAATGAAAAGTATGAAAAAATGGATGTTAGTATTGCTGGTAGGGCTTCTGGTGTTACCATGCACGCGAGAAACGTACGCTTCCGGTCGTAAGAAAAAAGGTAAAACGACGGAGGTCAAGGCACCGGAGAAAAAGAGTGCTTATGACAAATTGTTCAAAAAGAAGTCGTGTGAAACCGTGAAGAGTAATTTTATCACGCTTCACAAGGTGGACGGCAAATTGTATTTCGAGATTCCGACGAAGTATCTCGGACGGGAAATGTTGCTGGCTTCCACGTTGACATCGACGTCCAGTAACGATTTCTGTGACGTGGGATACAAGCAGAATGATCCGCTGCATATCAAGTTCACGAAGATCGACAGCACGATCTACCTCAACGAGGTGAATGCTTACGTGACGTCGAACCCGAATGAGCCGTCTTTGCGCAAGGCGATAGATAAGAATTTCATGGATGCAATTCTCTATTCTTACAAGATAGCTGCCTATAATGGTGACAGTACGGCAGTCGTGATTGACGTGACTCCGATGTTTACCACGGATATGAAGGAGTTTGCTTTCCTGCCGACTTCTATCATGGGATTGATTCAAGTGGTGACCAGTTTCAATAAAGACGGGTCAGCCTTGGGAGAAATCAAGGCGTTTGATGATAACCTGACGGTGAAGTCTATGCTGTCTTATAAAATGTCGTTGAAGTTCATGGCTTTCTCGATATTGGATAATATGCCATTGACGGCAACCGTAACCCGTTCATTACTTTTATTGCCGGAGGAGAAAATGCGTCCTCGTATTTCTGACTCCCGCGTGGGGATATTCGTGACGAGTAAACAACACGTTTCCACGGAGAAAGACGGTATACAAAACTACACGCTTGCCAATCGTTGGCGTTTGGAGCCGAAAGATGTTGCCGCTTACAGAAGGGGGGAACTGGTGGAGCCGGTGAAACCTATCGTGTTCTACATTGATGATGCCTTCCCGGAATTGTGGAAACAGCCGATAAAGGAAGGTACTTTGCGTTGGAATGCCGCTTTCGAGAAGATTGGTTTCAAGAATGCCGTGCAGGTACGTGATTTCCCGGCTGATGATCCGGAGTTCGATCCGGATAACTTGAAGTACTCCTGTATCCGCTATTTGCCTTCCTCGACCGCTAACGCGATGGGCCCCTCTTGGGTAGACCCGACAACCGGGGAGATTATCAACGCTTCCGTGTTGGTTTACAATGACGTGATTCGTCTGATTAATAACTGGCGTTTCGTGCAGACGGCACAAATCGACCCTTCGGTACGGGCAAAGAAGATGCCGGATGATATCGTGAAGGAGTCTATCGCTTACGTGGTGGCTCACGAGGTGGGACACTGTCTGGGGTTCATGCACAATATGGCGGCATCGGCTTCTTACGCGGTGGATTCTTTGCGTTCCGCTTCTTTCACGAATACTTACGGGACTACGCCCTGTATTATGGACTATGCCCGTTTCAATTACGTGGCGCAACCGGGCGACAAGGGAGTGCGTCTGACTCCGCCCGACTTGGGAATTTACGATTATTTCCTTGTGAAGTGGAGTTATCAGCCTTTATTGGATGCCGGGGACGAGTGGGACGAGCAAGCAACTTTGGAAGGTTGGGTGGACGAGAAAGCGGGAGATCCCCGTTATCGTTACGGTAGGCAGCAGATCTATTCCCGCTATGACCCGAGTGCCATTGAGGAAGATTTGGGTGACGACCCGATGAAAGCCGGAGAATACGGTATCAAAAACTTGAAATATATTCTTGCCAACATGAATGATTGGGTAACCGACGATACCGATTTCACTCATCGCGAACAATTGTACAAGCAAATCGCGAATCAATATTACCGTTATCTTATGAACGTGATGTACAACGTGGGAGGGATTTACTTGACGGAAGTGAAAGACGGTACGCGAGGACAACGTCACGTGTCCGTGCCGAAGAACGTGCAAAAGGCTTCGCTGGCGTGGATATTGAAGGAGTTCAAATCTGCCGATTGGCTAAATAACAAGGAGTTGACGAAGAATTTCAGCATGGCTGTCGATATGACGCCCGTGTTGCAAAAGAGGCTTCTGGATCAGTTGGAACGCCTGACCGGAAATATACTTTTGTCCGCTCATTTGTCATCGAATCCTTACACGGTGCAGGAATACTTGACAGATTTGTATAACGGGGCTTTCGACAGCACGATCAAGGGACGGAAATTGACGGAAGGTGACAAGATGTTGCAACGTTTTATCGTGGATGTATCCAGCAGCGCGTTTAAAGATGCCGGAGGCGGTGCGTTACGGATGTTGACGGATGCGGCTTATGTGCCTTCGGTGGAGGAGATTGCCGCTTACGGGTTGGATGAAAGCGGGTTTATTCACAAGTATATAGATCAATTCCGTCAGTTGGAAGAAGAACACGGGGTTGGCTACGTGGCACGGCAAATGGCTTTGAACGAGTTCGGCTACGGTTATGGTTTCCAAAGGCGGGTTACGGTCGGTGAGATTGATAATTCACAGACCTACATACAGGATATGGCATTGAAAGCACAGCGTTTGTTGTCTTCTAAAGTTGCCGGGGCAACGGGCGACACGAAAGTGCATTATCAATCCATGTTGATGAAGTTGAATAAAGCATTGAAGGATAGTAAATAACCCTAAGTTTGTACTACTGGATGATGGAGCGAGGCTGTCCGGAATTACCCGGCAGCCTTGTCTTTTTTTAATTACTTCAAGTTCTCGTAAAAGAAGCGCCACAACGTGTCGTTCAATGGCGGGGGAGCGGTGACGGTCACCATCTCTTGCTTCACCGGGTGCATGAACGTGATGGAACGGGCATGAAGGCTGATACCTCCTCCCTCGTTGGAACGGGGGAAACCGTATTTCAAGTCGCCTTTGATGGGGCATCCGATCTTTGCCAATTGACAACGGATCTGGTGATGACGTCCCGTGCACAGCTTCACTTCCAACAGGTAATAACGTTGTCCGGCTCCCAGCAGGGTATATTCCAGAATAGCTTCTTTCGCTCCACTCTTGGGTTTGTTGTAAGCGTATGATTTATTCTTCTCGGGATCACGCGTCAGGTAGTGAGTCAATCGGGCATGGTCTTCGTCGGGAAGATTCCCCACGATAGCCCAATAGATTTTGGTGATTTCCTGATCGTGTTCTTGAAACATCTTGTTCAGACGAACCAATGCTTTGCTGGTTTTGGCGAATAATACGACACCGCTCACCGGGCGATCCACGCGGTGGGGAATACCCAAGTACACATCACCGGGCTTGTTGTATTTCTCCTTGATGTAGGCTTTTACCCGTTCGCTTAGCGGCTCATCACCCGTTTTATCTTCCTGCACGATATCCGATACCCGCTTGTTCACGGCTATGATGTGATTGTCTTCGTATAAAATCTCCAAATCCCTCATGTTTATTTATGATTTACGATTTATGATTTATGATTTATGATTCACGGTTTGTGATTGATGATTTCAATCTAAAATCGTCAATCATAAATCTAAAATTCTAATATTGTTCTCTCTCGTTCGGGAAGTTGCGGCTCTTCACGTCGTTGATGTAGTTGCTGACAGCTCCCGTCATTTCCGCGTACAAGTTGTGATAGCGACGCAGGAACCGGGGTGAAAATTCCTGATTGATTCCCAGCATGTCGTGAATCACGAGTACCTGACCGTCCACGCCGCCGCCGGCACCGATACCGATAATGGGTATACTTACTTCTTGTGCCACTTGCGCGGCTAGTTTTGCCGGAATCTTCTCCAGAACGATGCCGAAGCAACCGGATTCTTCCAAAGCATGGGCGTCTTCGATCAGTTTCTTGGCTTCTTCCTCTTCCTGTGCCCGTACAACGTAAGTACCGAATTTATGGATACTCTGCGGGGTAAGCCCGAGGTGTCCCATGACAGGGATTCCGGCAGAGAGAATGCGTGAAACCGATTCGAGGATTTCTTTTCCACCTTCCAGTTTCACGGCGTCGGCGCTTGTTTCTTTCATGATGCGGATAGCCGAGCAAAGGGCTTCCTTGCTGTTCCCTTGGTAACTGCCGAAAGGCAAATCCACGACAACCAAGGCGCGTTCCACGCCCCGAACCACGGAAGCACCGTGATATATCATCTGGTCGAGCGTAATCGGCAGGGTGGTTTCGTGTCCTGCCATAACGTTGGACGCGGAGTCACCCACGAGTATAACATCTATTCCGGCATTGTCGATAATCTTTGCCATGGAATAGTCATAAGCGGTAAGCATACTTATTTTTTCACCCTTCAGTTTCATTTCCGACAACACGTGGGTGGTTACTCTTTTTACTTTCTTTTGAACAGACATAGTACTGATTTTTTACGAGCCGGTGAACGGATCACTTGGACTCAGGTTCTTTAAATGTTCCGATAAGTGTTTGTGAACCGGTCACTTTTTGTCCCAGTTTCACGTCTATTTTAGTCCCTAGCGGCAAGTATAGGTCAACACGGGAACCGAATTTGATGAATCCGGCGTGTTCGTCTTGACGTGCTTCTCCGCCCACGGGAGCGTAAGATACGATACGTTTTGCCATAGCCCCGGCGATTTGGCGCATGACGATGTCCCGCCCGTCACGGGCTTCTATGGCGATAGTGGTTCTTTCATTCTCCGTGGAGGACTTGGGCAGGTAGGCTGCCATGTATCTTCCTTGATGGTATTTGAAATATTTGATGATTCCGTTGATAGGGAACCAATTGATGTGTACGTTAAAGATATTCATAAATATGGATACCTGTATACATTGTTTTTTCAAGTACTCCGGTTCGTATGTTTCCTCTATAACCACGATTTTCCCGTCGGCAGGGGCGAGGATAGTGATATCGTCCGGCGCGATGTGCCTGTTCGGGAAACGGAAAAAGTTTACCATCAGGAGGTAGCAGATAGCACTGACAACGAGCACAGCCCTGAAAACAATGATACCGGGAGAGAAAACGTAGACAAGTACGTTGATAATGGCGATAATTACAAATGCTTTAATTAACAGTGAATGACCTGCTTTATGTATCTTCATATTCTTTTCGTTACGTTATTAAAACAGCGGGCAAAGTTAATACATGAATTCCATATATACAAAAATAGCGGGGATTGTAAATATGACAGCGTCGAATCTGTCGAGGATTCCCCCGTGCCCGGGCAGAATATTGCCGGAGTCCTTGATTTCAATACTACGTTTGAACATAGATTCCAGTAAGTCGCCGTAAATGGCGAATACCACCACGATGCAGGAGATGACTGCCGTGTCGAAAACGCGGTATCCCTCGATATACGGAGCCACGCACAGCCCGACAATAATGGTCATCAGCCCGCCGCCGATGGCTCCTTCCCAAGATTTCTTCGGGGATATCCGGGGAAAAAGTTTATGCTTGCCGAGTAAAGAACCGGAAAGGTAGGCAAACGTGTCGTTTACCCACACGAGCAGGAAGGGGAAAAAGATGATTTCCGGCATCCATTGTCCCGAGTTTGACATGTAAGGCAAGTATATCAATAAGGTAAAAGGCAGGCTGATGTACAGGAGGGCATAATAGGAGAACGCGATGTTCTGGAATCCGTTTCCCTTTTTGCGATAGAGCTCGCGGATAGCCATAATAAATGTCAGTATGAAGAAATAGAGGTAACCGTCTTTGTAACCGATGTAGTTATGCAGGAATCCCGCGGTGAATAGCACGCTTCCGCACACGATACAGAAAAAGAGGTTGACGTGGATGTTCATGTGTCGTGCCATACGGCCGAACTCAAGAAGTCCCAGAATGTTGATGATAAAGAACAGTACGTAAAAACAAATGGGGTGTATGAAAATACACCCTGTTAGTACCACGACAAACAGCAATCCGCTGATTGCCCTTTTTAAGAAATTACTCACGATCATTGTATGCTTTTATAACTTGCTCGGCTTTTTCCCGGTCTTCTTTGTTTACCATGACGTTGATATCGCCGAATGTTTTGTAAGAAGAATCCCGTTGATTCAGAACTACGGCAGGGATTCCCGAGTCGGTTAACACTTCCTTGATTCGTTCAGCGACGAATTCTTCGGTTGTCGAGAAAACAGATACCCAATTTTCCATAACTTTCGTTTTTTAGTTTATACTGTTTTTATCCTGTCGGGAATAGCCCTTCGTTCTTATAATTCTTCGGGTTGAATGGTTTCCCCGTCTTCTGTCCAAGGACGTTTCCCGAGTATTCTTTCCAGATCATCGCTGAAGATTACCTCTCTCTCGATCAAGAGTTCGGCAACTTGGCGGTGCTGGTCTTTATGTTCACTCAATAGTTGTTTTGCCCGTTCGTACGCGGCTGAAACCATCGCTTTCACTTCTTCGTCGATAATCTCCGCCGTTTTTTCCGAGTAAGGTTTCGTGAAGTTGAAATCACTTTGTCCGGTGGAATCGTAATAACTCAACATTCCCACTTTATCGCTCATACCGTAGATGGATACCATGGCATAGGCCTGTTTCGTGGCACGTTCCAAGTCGTTCTGCGCGCCCGTGGATATTTCGCCGAAGACGATTTCTTCCGCGGCACGTCCGCCCAACACGGAAACCATTTGGTCGAGTAATTGGTCTTTCGTGGTGATCTGGCGTTCTTGCGGCAGATACCACGCCGCACCCAAGGCTTTGCCTCGCGGTACGATAGTCACTTTCAACAGCGGGTGAGCGTGTCGGAGCAACCACGATACGGTAGCGTGTCCCGCCTCGTGATAAGCGATGGTTTTTCTCTCGCCCGGTTTGATTACCTTGCTCCGGTTCTCGAGTCCTCCCACGATACGGTCGATGGCATCGAGAAAGTCTTGTTTTTCTACTGCCGATTTGTTTTTACGGGCGGCGATCAGTGCTGCCTCGTTCGCCACGTTGGCGATATCCGCGCCTGAGAACCCGGGTGTTTGTTTCGCGAGGAAGCTGTAATCGATATCCTCTGCAAGTTTCAACGGTTTCAAGTGTACCTTGAAAATATCTTCCCGGTCTTTCAATTCGGGGAGATCCACGTATATCTGACGGTCGAAACGTCCGGCACGCAATAGCGCGCTGTCCAGAATATCCGCCCGGTTGGTGGCAGCCAGAATGATAACGCCCGAATTAGTTTCGAAGCCGTCCATTTCAGTCAACAACTGGTTCAACGTGTTCTCGCGTTCGTCGTTGGAACCCATGTTCGGGTTTTTGCCCCGGGCGCGACCGATGGCGTCGATCTCGTCAATGAATATGATACACGGGGCTTTCGATTTCGCTTGCTTGAACAAGTCGCGTACGCGGGATGCCCCGACCCCGACGAACATTTCCACGAAGTCCGATCCCGACATGGAGAAGAACGGTACGTTGGCTTCTCCCGCCATCGCCTTTGCCATTAAGGTTTTTCCCGTTCCCGGGGGACCCACGAGTAAGGCTCCCTTGGGTATTTTACCTCCCAACTTCGTGTATTTATCCGGTGATTTGAGGAATGACACGATTTCTTCCACCTCCTGTTTCGCCTCGGCTAATCCTGCCACGTCTTTGAACGTGATCTTGATATTGGATTCCTTGTCAAACAGTTTGGCGTTGGATTTTCCCACGTTGAAGATACCGCCGCCACCGCCGCCGCCGGCGTTTTTACTCATCCGGCGCATGAAGAATACCCAAATACCTACAAATAGAGCCAAGGGCAGGATGATGGATATGATGTCTGCCCACCAGTTGTACTCGTCGCCGTAATCGACATGTATGTCCGCGGTTTCCGGGTATTCCTTTTGTGCTTCTTCCAGATTCTTTTCGAATTGCTCCAATGTCCCGAAAGGTACGTAGTATTGTGGTCCCGTACTTTTTTGATTAAATCCCTTGGAAACTAATTTATCGTGAGTTTCTATCTTCTCCGGTTTCAGGAAGATATTTGCCTTTCCCCCGTTGCGGACGATAAGAATTTCTTTCACCTCGTCCTTGGCGAGAATATTGGTTTTAAATTCCTGCCACGAGATACGTTCCGGGTTTGTCGGCATACTGAAAAATTGGTAGCCTATAAGAATGGCGGCAATAATAATATAGGTCCAGTAGCCGCCGAATCTCTGGTTCCTGTTGTTCTTCCTCCCGACCGGGGGAAAATCAAAGTTATCGTGTTTGTTGTTTTCTGCCATATCGTGTATTAATTTTCTTCTATTCTGGTTATTTCTGCATCCACCCAAAAGTCTTCGAGTTGATAATAATCTCTTTGTTCTTTTTGAAATATATGTACGACCACGTTTCCATAGTCCAGAACAACCCATTGTGCTTGTTGCTCCCCTTCCACGTGTAACGGTTTTTCCCCCGTGTATTCGTTGACTTCATCGTGAACGTAATCCAACAGGCTCGCCACGTGCGTGTTGGAAGTTCCGTGACATATTACGAAAAAACTACAGAAACAGTTTTCGATTCTTCTTAAATCAATCTTTACTATATCGACACCCTTGTTCTTATTTAATGTTTCAATTACTTGTTCAACTATTTTTTCTGCTCCACTCATTCTCTATAACTAATTTCTAATTTAAAGTACAAATATACATTTAATATTTAATCCCTTTACAAAAAGCGTACCTATTTTCCCGTTGTTTGTTATTATGACGAATTGTCAGTGGAATAGGTTTGGATTTTTAGAGGATAAATTTTATAAAAGTGAAGATGGTTAATTTTTTTATTCATTGGTAGTGTTTTTAACAAATCTTATTTATAGTTTTGCAAACCAGTGCGCCGATTTTGTCGTTTACCGAACCATGAAATAAGGGGGCGGGATTGGATTGTAACGTGAAACATTATAAACTTGTAGAAAAGAATGGAAAAGTATCTGATACCGTTAGTTCCGGGGCCTGTAGCTGTCCCGCAAGAGATTTTGAAAGTTGCTGCCCGGAACTTCGGGTCCGCGGATTGTGAGCCGGAATACGCGGCTTTATACCGGGAAACGGAGGGGTTGTTGCAGAAGATGATGAAAACCCGCGAACGGGTAGTGATTCAGACGGGCGAGGGGATGTTGGTTTTGTGGACGGCTTTGAAAAGTACGTTAAAGCCGGGAGATAGGGTGTTGGTGCTTTCTACCGGGTTGTTCGGCGAAGGGTTCGGTGATATGGCAAAAGCGATCGGGTGCGAGGTGATGACGTTGGATTTCGGGTATGACCGGACCTTCCATGATTTTGATGCTATAGAAAAGGCTATCGTGGAGTTCAAGCCGAAAATGATCACGATGGTACAGAATGAAACCCCGAGCGGGACGACAAATCCCGTTCAGGAGATTGGGGATTTGAAAGTGAAACACGGGGTACCGTTGTTATGCGTGGATATTGTTTCCGGTTTGGGTGGTACTCCTGTCGATGTAGATGCTTGGCACGTGGATCTGGCTTTGGGCGGTTCGCAGAAATGTTTGTCTGCCCCGGCAAATATGTCTTTCCTTTCCGTGAGCGAGGGAGCGTGGAACATCGTGAAAGAGGTGAATTACGCGGGTTACGAGGCTTTGTTGCCTTTCCTGACTGCCCCGGAAACGGGATATTTCCCTTACACTCCTTACTGGCAGGGGACGGCTCAGTTGCATAAGGCTTGTGAATTGATATTCGAGGAGGGCTTGGATAGTTGCATTGCCCGTCACGAGAAAGTCGCCGCTTATTGCCGGGAACGGATTAAGGATATGGGGTTAAAGCTGTATCCTGCCGAGGATGCCGTGTGTTCCCCGACCGTGACGGCTGTTTACGTGCCCGAACACATGACTTGGGAACGTTTGGATTCCGAGTTGAGAGTACAAGGTATGGTTGTCGGCGGAAATTACGGTAAATTGGCGGGAAAGGTATTCCGTATCGGTCACATGGGATCGCAGGCGAATATCAACCTGATCAAGGAGGCGATGGATATTTTGGAAACCGTGGTTCACGATATTTAATTCCGGCGGGATGAATGGTGATATTCACGCGAGAGCTCATTAATTGGCTGGAAGCGCACCAGTTGCCTTGTCTGGTGAAGGAATCTATCGGTATCGAATGTCCCGGTTGCGGGTTTCAGACAGCGGTTTTTATGTTGTTAAGGGGAGAGATTGTCAATTCCGTGAAAACTTACCCGGGATTAATCCCCTTGATCGTGTTTCTGGCCCTTGTGGCAGGGCGTATTGCGGGAATAAAAAAAATATCGCCCGGCATATTAAAAATTACGGGTTTTGTTTGCTTGATAATAATTTTAATTTCATATTTGCTTAAATTAATAACCCACTAAAACGACAACGATGGAGATTATTGAAACGAAGAAAAAAGACCTCCCGAATGCAACGGCAGTGTTGGTATTGGGAATATTGTCATTGGTATTTTGCTGGTGCTACGGTTTCGTTGGATTGGTGTTGGGGATTCTCGCCGTGGCGATGGCTTCGTCGCCTCGCAAGGCTTATTTGGAGAATCCGGACGAGTACACGGAGGCATCTTATAAAAACGTGAGTGCCGGGCGTGTTTGCGGGATCATCGGGATTTGTGTTGCCTTGGCGGTAGTCGCTTTCGTTATCCTTGTTATACTGGGTGTTACGGCACTGGGTGTCGGTTCGGCGTTGATGCTAGGTTAAAATTAAATAACATATGGATTACAGATTTGAAATCAGTTTACCGACTAGTTCGGATTTTAGGTGTGAAATCGCGGTTGGAGGAGAACAGACATTCCAACAGTTTCACGATAAAATTGTTGAGACGTTAAATTACGACAGTTCTCAAATGGCTTCTTTCTTCACGTTAGACCGGATGGGGAACCGGGTGAAAGAAATCGCTTTGATGGATATGGCCGTGGATGACGAGGAGAGTGAAAACCTCGTTATGGACAGCACGAAGATCAGCGATATCATTAAGCCGGGATGCCTCGAACTGGAATACGTGTACGATTTCTTTTCCAACAAGTATTATAAGGTGGAATATGCCGGGGAATATATCCGCGATTCGTCGGACGTGATGCCGGTTTGTATTGCTTGCGAGGGAGATATCCCGGAACAATTCTCGTATGACGAGAGCAATGCTAACTGGGAATTTGACAAGCCCGAGGAAGAATATGACGGCGATTACGACGACAGTTTCATGGAGGAATTCGGGAATGACAGTTATGACGACGACGATCGTCAGGATCGTGACGGTGATGATGATTACTATAGGGATTCCCGTTACGAGAGTTTGGATGATTATATTGATAGACTTTAGTAATTTTAGATTTAAAGATTTTAGATTTAAGATTGATTTTCTAAAATCATAAATTTGAAATTATAATCGTAAATCATAAATCGTAAATCTAAAATCTTTAAATGGATGAAGACATTGCTGGTATTGTTAGGACCGACGGGGGTGGGGAAGACTGACTTGAGTATAGAGTTGGCGAAGCATTACCGGACATCTGTAATTTCTTGTGATTCCCGACAGATTTATAAAGAAATGAATATAGGAACTGCCGTACCGGAGCGGGAGCAACTGGCGGCAGTTCCTCATTTTTTTATTCAGACCGTGTCCGTGCGGGATTATTTTAATTGCTGGGAATTTGAGCAGCAGGCTTTACGTAAGATACGGGAGCTTTTCGAGGAGAGGGATGTCGTGGTTATGGCGGGCGGTTCGATGATGTATATTGATGCGGTGTGCAAAGGGATTGACGAGATGCCTACTATTGACGACGAGGTGCGGGCGTCGGTGAAAGAGATGTTCGAACGGGACGGGATAGAAGCCTCGCGTCTGTTACTAAAGAAATTGGACCCGGAGTGGTACGCGCGAGTGGATCTGAAGAACGGTAAACGGGTTATGCACGCGTTGGAAGTTTGCCTGATGACGGGAAAGCCGTATTCTTCTTTTTTGACACGCACCGTGAAAGAGCGGGAATTTAATATCGTGAAGATCGGACTGAACCGGGAACGGGAAGAATTGTTCGACCGTATCAACCGGCGCGTGGATATTATGGTTGAATCGGGTATGGAGGAAGAAGCGCGAGCCCTTTACCCGTTGCGGCATTTGAACGCGTTGAACACCGTGGGATACAAGGAATGGTTTGATTATTTTGATGGGAAGTTTGACCGGGAAGAGGCTATCCGTCTGATAAAGCGTAATACCCGCCGTTACGCCAAAAAGCAACTTACATGGTATCGTAATGACTCGGACATCCATTGGTTCCATCCCTCCCAAAAAGAGGAAATCCGCTCCATTTTAAATTCCTTAATTTTAGATTAAGTGATTGAATTACCCTTTCTTGTAAGGGAATCCATTTTCAATTTTCAATTTTCAATTTTCAATTATTTAGTCCGTCATGTATTGTTTCGGCTCCAGTTGCTTGGTGCGTCGGGGCGGCATGAGTAGGATAAGGAACGAACCTAAAATGATAACGCACCCGAGAATATAATCTTTTATATCCAAATCGGGTTTTAAATTGATAGCGTAAACCGCGACAAGCGATTCGAGCCCGTAGGTCAACATGGGTTGGAATGCCCGGAAAGTCATAAAGGTTTCTGCCGTGGCGGTTTGCAGGGTGGCGTAATACAGGTAGGTTGACAGGGAAGTTAGCATGAATCCCGTGAGGCACGCCGACACGATGGTCGTGGGGTGAAGGATATCTTCAATTCGGGGCAAATAGAACCACGAGGGATGGCTGTCGAAGAATCCCGGGGCGAAAATATGTTCCCCGATGGCGATGACGGTAAGTGCCGACATCACGATAATACCACCCCAGAACATGGTGAACCCGGAAATACCGCATTTCTGGCGGGTGGTTGTGTCGGGACTCGCGATAGTTGTTTTCTCGACCACGATAGCGCGGGTGCAACTGGCTATAATAACCGCGGACATGAGTACGCTGACTCGTAATTGTATGGCTTCCGGTAGCGATTGTATGAATAACACGATGCCCACCATGATGACGATCATACCGAAAATATTACTCGCGTGGGGGCGGCGTTTAAAGAAAATGTAAGCGAAAATCGTGGTCACCACTATTTCCCCGTTTATCAATAAACTCGTTTCCGTGCTGGTGATATACAGGTAAACGGCGGCAAGGAAAAAGTTACGGCATATTTGAAGTATCGTGTACAGCCACGAGTATTTTACACCCGAACGCCAACCTTCACGGGTGACGGGTTTTCGGATGAGCAACAGTGCCACTCCTGCCGAGAATATCTGTAACGTGGCGAACACGAGAATGTTCGCTTCCAAGTACACGATGCAGAAGCGGGTAATAACGCTGATTATTGCCCATGTGATAATAGATAACAACGCGTATAGGGCACCTATTTTCATGCTTGGTTATTTTAATTTGGTTCGGATATAACGATATGTTCGGGTGAAAAGTTTTTTATTGAAATAAAATATATCTTTGTTTTGCTAAATATAACAGAACCGGTAATGACAGAATTGAATACGCGGCACGGGTATGCGGAATCCCTCCAAGTGTTTTACAGGCAGGGAATTACTCGTGATATTTCATGGCGATTGGTGAAATTGAAAGAATTGAAAAAAGCTATTCTTTCACGAGTGGAGAGTATAAACAAGGCTCTGTGGGTGGATCTGAGGAAGTCCGAGGGCGAGGCATACCTGACGGAGATCGGGGTGGTCATCGGGGAAATTGATTATCATGTGAAGCATTTGAGGCGTTGGGCGAAAGGAAAGCGGGTGCCCACTCTGTTACCTTTTTTGCCTTCTCGTAGTCGGATCGTGTACGAACCTTACGGGGTGGTGCTTATTATAGCTCCTTGGAATTACCCGTTCCAGTTAATTATGGCACCTTTGATCGGGGCTATTTCGGCGGGGAATTGTGCCGTGTTGAAGCCTTCTCCTTTTGCCCCGGCGACGACAAAGGTGCTCGGGGAGATTGTTGCTGACGTGTTTGATCCCGGTCATGTGGCTATGTTCGAGGGGGACGGGGAAATGGTCAATCGCTTGCTGGAGGAGCGGTTCGATTATATCTTTTTCACGGGAGGACCTCGTTTCGGGAGGCAGGTCATGGAGGCGGCTTCCCGGCATCTGACGCCCGTGACGCTGGAATTGGGGGGTAAAAGTCCCTGTATCGTGGATCGGGATGCGAATCTGGAGATCGCGGCTCGGCGTGTTGCTTGGGGGAAATTCCTGAATGCGGGACAGACTTGCGTGGCTCCGGATTATGTTCTTATTCCGGCAGAGCATGAAGCGGCTTTCGTGGAGGCTGTGAAACGCGCGATACAACTTTTCTACGGGGAGAATCCCGCGGAGAGCCCGAATTACACGAGAATTATTCATCAGGAAGGAACGAAACGTCTGATGAAGTTGATGCATTCCTCCGGGCAAGTGGTCGTGGGGGGAGAGGTCGATGTTGAAGATAAATATATCGCGCCGACCGTGTTGACGGGTGTGGAGCCGGATAGTCCGATCATGCGGGAAGAGATTTTCGGACCGGTTTTGCCGATTTTGAATTACAAGGAGTTGGATGAGGCGATAGATTTCGTGAATAAACGAGAAAAGCCTTTGGCGTTGTATTATTTCGGACCTTCGGCGTCGGCAGAAAAAGTGTTGAAACACACTACTTCTGGCGGAGCTTGTATCAACGATACAATTATTCATGTGGGTAATTTTCATTTACCTTTCGGGGGTGTCGGAACGAGCGGGATGGGCAAGTATCACGGGAAGGCAAGTTTTGAATTGTTCAGTAATTTGAAATCTGTTGTAATTTCTCCCACCTTTATTGATAACCATTTTCGTTATGCCCCGTATAAGCATTTGAAATTGATTAAAAAATTTATGTGATGTCTGATAAGAATTATTATATTTGTTGAAATTTAAAAACAATAGCGCTATGAAAAAGTACATTTGCACAGTTTGCAGTTATATTTATGATCCCGCGGAGGGTGATCCGGACGGGGGTATTGCACCCGGAACCGCTTTTGAAGATATTCCAGAAGATTGGGTTTGCCCGCTTTGCGGCGTCGGTAAAGAAGACTTCGAACCGGTAGAGGAATAAAAATTAAAAAGAAGACCGGCTAACTTTTGAGAAACATCTCATTTCAGTTAGCCGGTCTTTTTTTATGTATGCGCTATCTTTATTTCACCCTTATCCCATCTTAAAAATACTGCTTTTACATACCATTGACATAGCATGGACGCTCGTGTACGTTCATGCTACGTCTATGCTACGTTCATGAGGTAGTGTATAGGTAGCCTAAGGGTAATTTTAATGTGACCACTCGGCGAAGAAGTCGTTTCCTTTGTCATCGACGATGATGAAGGCGGGGAAGTTTTCAACCCGGATTTTCCGGATAGCTTCCATTCCTAATTCTTCGAAAGCGACGATTTCAACCGATTTGATACTTTCCTTGGCAAGGATCGCGGCAGGTCCGCCGATGGAACCGAGATAGAATCCGCCATGCTTCTTGCAGGCGTCGGTAACGGCTTGCGAACGGTTACCTTTGGCAACCATAATCATGGAACCGCCGTGGTCTTGGAACAAGTCAACGTACGGGTCCATACGTCCGGCTGTCGTGGGACCGAAGCTCCCGGATGCCATACCTTTGGGTGTCTTGGCGGGACCGGCGTAATAGATCGGGTGTTTCTTGAAATATTCCGGCATGGGTTTGCCCGCGTCGAGCATCGCTTTGATTTGGGCGTGCGCGATATCGCGTGCCACGATTAGGGTTCCCGACAGGTTCAAACGAGTTTTTACCGGGTATTGGCTTAATATCTTCAGTACTTCCTCCATGGGTTGATCCAAATCTATATCCACGGCAGGGGCTAGAGCCGGATTCTCGGCGGGCAGGAAACGCGCGGGATTCTTCTCGAGTTGTTCGAGGAAGATTCCGTCTTCGGTGATCTTCGCCTTGATGTTGCGGTCGGCACTGCAACTGACACCGATTCCCACGGGGCAGGACGCGGCGTGACGCGGCATACGGATTACCCGTACATCATGTACCCAGTATTTGCCGCCGAATTGTGCCCCGATACCCATATCTTGGCAAATTTTCTGTATTTTGGCTTCCCATTCCAGATCGCGGAATGCCTGACCTCCCTCGTTTCCCTCGGTAGGCAGGTTGTCGTAATATCCCGCGGATGCTTTCTTCACGGTCGCCAAGCAGGTTTCGGCAGAAGTTCCGCCGATGACCACGGCCAGGTGGTAAGGAGGACAAGCGGAAGTACCCAAGTCTTTCACCTTTTCCTTGATGAACTTGGTCAACGCTTCCTCGGTCAGAAGGGCTTTGGTCTGTTGATAGAGGAAAGTCTTGTTGGCAGAACCGCCTCCTTTGGTGATAAACAGGAACTCGTATTTATTGCCTTGCGTGGCGTACAGGTCGATTTGCGCGGGAAGGTTCGTTCCGCTGTTTTTCTCGTTGAACATGGTGTAAGGTACTACCTGCGAGTAACGCAGGTTGCGATCGCGGTAGGTTTCATACACCCCTTTGCTGATTGCCTCGGCGTCGTTGAATCCGGTCCACACGTTTTCACCTTTCTTGCCGATAGCGATGGCGGTACCCGTGTCCTGACAGGTGGGGAGTTCTCCCTCGGCGGACACGACTTGATTCATTAACATGGTGTGGGCGACAAATTTATCGTTGTCACTGGCTTCCGGGTCTTGCAGGATATTGGCTAATTTCTGCAAGTGAGAAGCGCGAAGATAGAAAGATACGTCGGCGTACGCTTCCCGGGCAAGTAATTCAAGCCCCTCTTTTTCAATCTTCAGTATTTTACGTCCTTCGACTTCTATTGTCTTCACGTAATCCTTTGTTAATAAACGATATTCCGTGTCATCTTTCTGTATCGGAAATGGTTCTTGATACTTGAATTCTGCCATAATCTGTATTGTTTTTGTGTTTATATTCTATTGTTCCATAACGGAAAAATTTCTTTAATTTGTCGCAACGAAATTAGAATTAATAAATGAGAAACGCAAATTATATTTACACGGGGCAAACGCGTCAAAACGCTTTTTGCCCTTTTAGTCAAAAGTTTATAAAGTTCATAAGGTTTATAAGGTTCTTAGACCCCTGCGGGGCGCTTTGTCCACGGCAGCATAGCCGCCGGTAAACCTTGTCCGAAGGACGCCCGTTACTTTATGAACTTTATAAACTTTAGGAGCTGAAAGCTCAACTTTATGAACCGGACGAAAAGCGTTTTGACGCGTTTGCCCTAGCAGGTTACATTTGCCTCTGGCAAGTTGCAGGTTATGAAATTTGTTGTATCTTTGTTCAAGAATTTAAACTTGTAACTTGCCGTTTGTGGCAAATGTAACCTGTAACTTTACCGGAGGTAAAATGATATTTATTGTTATTGTTGTTTTCCTGTGTCTGGATTTTATCCTTGAACGGGTGCTGGAACATTTGAATTTTAAGCATATGTCGCCCGTGTTACCCGAGAGTCTGAAGGGTATCTATGACGAGAGGGAATACGGGCGTTTCCAGTCGTACAAGCGGGAAAACGGACGGTTGGACAGTTGGAGTTCCGGGTTCGGCTTTGCCGTGATGATGATTTTCCTTCTGGCGGGCGGTTTCGGGTGGTACAATGATTGGGTGGTGTCCGTGACCGATAGTGCCGTGTGGCAGACACTTCTTTTCGTGGTCGGGTTATCTTTGGCTTCATCCGTGCTGGATATCCCTTTCGACTATTACGCTACCTTTCATATTGAAGAAAAATACGGGTTCAATAAAACCACGAGGAAGATTTTCTGGCTCGATGCCGTGAAGGAATTACTGGTTTCTCTTGTCATGGGAGGCGTGTTGCTGGCGCTTGTCGTGTGGTTCTACACGTGGGCGGGCGCTTCTTTCTGGTTGTACGCGTGGGGAGTCGTGATCGTGTTTTCGCTTTTCATGGGGATGTTTTATTCCCAGTTGATAGTGCCTCTGTTTAATAAACAGACTCCTTTGCAGGAGGGGAGTTTGCGGGATAAGATTCAGGCGTTTGCCGGGAAGGTGGGATTCAAGTTGGATAATATATACGTGATCGACGGCTCGAAACGTTCGACAAAGGCTAACGCTTATTTCACGGGACTGGGGCCCAAGAAACGGGTGGTGTTGTACGACACGTTGATTGACGATTTGACGGAAGAGGAGATCGTTGCCGTGCTGGCGCACGAGATCGGGCATTACAAGAAACGGCACACGTTACAGTCCATGGGACTTTCGATAGTGCAAACGGGTATTATACTCTGGCTGTTTTCCCTGTGTGTCGACAACGCGGCATTGTCCGGGGCGTTAGGAGGCGATAAGGCATATTTCCAGTTGGGATTGATGGCTTTCGCTATACTTTATTCTCCGGTTAACTTGATTTTGGGTATCGGCATGAACGTGTGGTCACGGAAGAACGAGTACGAGGCGGATGCTTTCGCCGGGACTCATTACGAGGGGGAGTATCTCGTGTCGGGATTGAAGAAAATATCGGTGAAGTCTTTGAGCAATCTGACGCCTCACCCGCTGTACGAGTATATTCATTATTCTCATCCTTCTTTATTGAAACGGATTAAGGCAATTAAACGTATTCACGAATAAAAATGTAAATCCATGAAAGCGATCATTATTACAATCGGTGATGAAATCCTGTTAGGACAGATACTGGATACCAATTCACAATATATTTCGAAACAATTGACTCGCCTCGGGGCGGAAGTGATTGATATTTTATCTATTGCCGACGATCGGGAGGAGATATGCCATTGGGTGGATTACGCCATGAAGCGGGCGGAGCTGGTTATCGTGACCGGTGGGCTCGGACCGACGAAAGATGACGTGACGAAGAAGGTATTGGCGGATTATTTCAATACCCGCTTGGTGATGAACGAGGAGGTGTTGAAGTGGATCGAGAAGTTGTTGGAGAACGGGGGAATGAGTATGAACGAGGCGAATCGCGGTCAGGCTCTTCAACCCGAATCGGCAAAGATTCTGTTCAACCGCAAGGGGACGGCTTCCGGCATGTGGTTCGAACGGGACGGGAAAGTATTGGTTTCTTTGCCGGGCGTGCCTTTCGAGATGGAGGATTTGATGATGCAAAGTGTGGTTCCCGGGTTGCAACACTTGTTCCCGCACCTGCAACTGGATTACAGGATGCTGAAGGTGTATGATATCCCGGAGTCGGAATTGGCTATCCGATTGAGTCAATGGGAAGAAACGCTTCCCGAGGGATTCAGTCTGGCTTATCTGCCTTCCCCGGGATTTGTTATGTTGCGATTGACGGCGAAAGGAAAGCAGGTGTATAATTTGGATGCCCGTTTCGACGGGTTGAAAGAAACACTGGAGGGATTGCATTACACGGAAGGAGAGAACGGGGGGACGGAGCGGGAATTGGGAGAGTTGCTGTTGATGAAAGGAAGGACGATCGCTACCGCCGAGAGTTGCACGGGTGGGAATATTGCCGCCCAATTGACTTCCATTGCCGGGGCTTCGGCTTATTTCAGGGGAAGCGTGGTCGCTTATGCTAATGACGTGAAGGAACGGGTGCTTGGAGTGAGCCGGGAGGATCTGGAACAATTCGGTGCCGTTAGCGAACCCGTGGTGCGACAAATGGCAGAAGGTGTACGCCGCCTGATTGGAACCGACTACGGGGTGTCCACGTCCGGCATTGCGGGACCCACGGGTGGTACGCCGGAGAAACCGATCGGTACGGTCTGGATCGGTGTTGCCGGACCGGGAAGGACGGTCGCCCGTAAGTTCACCTTTTCTTTTACGCGGGAAAGGAATATCGGCAAAGCTACCGTGAAAGCGATAGAGTTGGTTATTGAAGAAATTCGCGGTGGAAATAGATAATTTTTTCAAGGAAAATTCGGTTGCCCCGTGTGGGGTGAATTGTGGGGTGTGTATGGCTTATTTGAGAAAGAAAAAGCCATGTAGGGGATGTTGGTCTGATGGTGTGAAGATGAAACATTGTACCTCCTGTCGTATTAAGAATTGTCTTCTTTCGCGGGAATCCGGGGGGCATTATTGCCACGAATGTGAGAAGTTCCCTTGCTTGTCGGTGAAAGGATTGGATAAACGATACCGGACTAATTACGGGATAAGTCTTATCGATAATCTTAGACGGGTGCAAGAAGTTGGTGAAGTTCGTTTCTTGGAAGAGGAACGGGAAAAATGGAGATGTAAAGCGTGTGGGAATGTCCTGTCCGTACATTTGAAAGCGTGTATGTTTTGTGGTGGAGAGAGATGAGAAAATAGGGCTAACCAGCCCTATTTTCTTATTTACTTCAACTGAGTGTCTGTGACGTGTTTCTCTTTGTACGGAAAAGCTTTGTCATATTCTTCTATTTCTTCTTCGGTCATATTGAACACGACGTCTTCATAGAATTTGCCGGATATTTCGCTCAGACTTCCTTTTGCCAATTCATAGACCATGAATGGCTCGAAATTCTTACCCTCGTGCGTGGTAATATTGAATTGGGCTGCATTCACGAAACCGAATCTATGGTAATATGCCGGGTTTCCCCAGAGAACGATGGCTTTATATCCCATTTGTCCGGCAACGTTTTTCGTGTGTCCTATTAACCGGGTGCCGATTCCCTGTTTCTGTACTTCCGGTGCGGCACAAATCGGTCCAAGGTAAAGGATTGTATGTTCCTTCTCTTCTTTATCCACGACTTTTGCCCGGGTACACACGACATGCCCGACGATCTTCCCTTCGTGTTCGGCAACAAAGTTAAGTTCGGGAATGAAACAATCCGCTTTTCTGATTTTGTGTAATAACAGGTGTTCTGACGCTCCCGGTTGATACACGTCCCCAAAAGCCTCCCGTGTCATGTTCTCCACGTACGCGTGGTCTTGCTCTTTTTCTTGTCTGATAGATATTTTCATGTATTTTAATTTTTTATTCCGATGTAGAATACATAACCGTAATACGATTTGTATCGTTGATAGAGATTGCTCTCGTTCAATTGTCCGGTCACGAAGGTTTTGGCGTCATCGCTGTACTTGTATTTTTGCAGGAATGATTCCGCGTGTTCTTGCGCGGGACGGAAGAAGTTTTCTGTCCAACAATTTTCGGGTAACACGAAATGTGCCGCGGGAGTATATCCCGCCTGTTCCATTTGTTTTACTTTGGTCGAGATCAAATCGATTTCACTGTAATGGAATGTCCAGAAACGGTCTATTTCTTCGGGACGTGTCGGCGTGAACCATGATGCTTCCGAAACGGCAATTATTCCTCCCGGTTTTAGAAATTTTTTCCACTCGTTCAATCCTCTCTCGTACCCGATGTTGTAAATTGAACCCTCCGCCCAAATCAAGTCCAGTTCGTTTTCTTTAAACGGTAATTCTGCCATAGAACCCGTGATTCCGGATACCCGGTCGCTGAATCCATGTTGTTTCATGCGATCGTTTACTCTGGCAATCATCTTGGGTAGTAAATCAATAGCCGTGATTTTCCCTCGCGTATTCGCCGCGAGGGTTAGGGTTTGTCCTCCCGCCCCGCAACCGATATCGGCGATTTTTGATTCCGGGGATAGATTCCCGACGAAGCTTAACGCCAGTTTTGTTACCTCTTCACTTCCGGGACCTTGACGATCCAATGGTGAGAAAAAGTCTTCGATCATGTTCATGTCGAAGTCCGCGATTAATTTCAATTCTTCTTTCATGATGTACTTGTTTTTTGAATAATGAATAATATGTTTTGAATCACGTGCTTTTCGGGCACAAGGATTCAAATGATGATTTTCGAGGCACCCGTGGATGTGCTTCAAAACCTTAAAATTGTTTTCAATAAGAAATCATTCCGGGTGGAATACCCGAATCGAAAAGCCCAGTCTGAAAAGATTACAGACTGTTAATTACGCATTTATCTTCTTAGAATTTGTTGTTTTCAAAAAGCAATTGTATTATTTTCGGGAGTAAAGATAGTGCTTTTTGGGTTATTTCCAATAGTATGTGTCATTTACTTACCGGTTGTAGTATATTATTCCCCCGATTAGTAAAAGTCCCAAGATGATCGTGAACACGATTTTCAGGGTACTGTAGGGGCGATCCCCCGTGACTTCTCCCGTTCTTCCGTTCACGAAGAAGTGGTATACTTTTTTGCCATACAAGTAAGACGACATGTAAACAGGCAGTAATATCAATTTGAATTTGATGTTGTCGTACCGTGTGTTTTTTGATAAAATCCGCTGTTTGTCGCCACCGATGTCCCGTCGGATGGCAGAGTCTATTTGTGTTGCCATTTTGCCTTGGGCAATCTCGAATCCTTGGGTGAGGTTGATGATGTATTTTTCCGTGATGAACCCGCTTAGGAAACGGTTGTCCATTTCCACGAGGTTTTCCGTGTCCCAGTCTTCGATTTTTGCCACGGTTCCCGAGGCGATTAATTTGGACGCCGGAACCATTACATCGTCGAAAAAGAGGGATATGTTTCCGTCGCGGTAACTCCACGCCGTGCGGATTACCGTGCGTCGGTTTTTGCCTGTTCCTACCGAGGTCGTGTAGGTAACACCCCGTTGTCCCGTGTATTGGGTTTCCGTTTGCGCGTCGTATGTCCAACAAGGGATATACACGCCTTGCATTTTTTCGGAGCAACGGGCTTGTTGTTTCAAGTTACCGGGTGCGAACCATAATTTCCGTAACCATTTGTGGAGGCAGTCGTCAATTTCCTTGCCGGAGATTTGGAACGGTAGCAGGTAGGATGGTTTGAACAGTCGTTCATAATGCGCGTCGGCTTCAATCAAGGGAGTACCGCAGTAGGGGCACTCCATGGATTTCATGTTTTCGTCGAATGTCGATTCGGCGCCACATTTCCGGCATTTGATGATGTTTGTGTTGCGCGTGTTGAGCTCTTCAACGTGCCGGATGTGTTGCATGTAGTCCAGTTCGTTGATATTGACCACCACTTTCGTTTGGATTGGGGTGTCCGCCCCGCAATATTCACAATGCAGGAATGTTGTTCCCGGTTTGTATTTTAGCACGGCTCCGCAACATTCACACGGGAATGTGTCACCGATCGTCCGGTTGTCCTCGGTTTCTTCCGTCATACTTTATTTCTGTTTTGGAAGCGGCGGGGGTGTTGTTGTCCATAAACTCTGTAAGTCAGCTTGCTCTCCGGCCGGAACCCACTCCGGTAATCCGTTTTTCCATACCAGAGACTCCCGGTTCAGAACTTGTTGCTTTACCAGTTCGAGTAATCGCGCGAGGTTATAGGGACCGGACTGTTGACCGTTGATGGCGACGTAGTACAGTGTTTCTCCCGGTAACGGCGGGGGAGTGGCAGGGGTATTCTGCCCGTTTTGTCTGTCCGACGGGTTCATCATGTTTTGAGTCATCTGTTGGGCCATTGCTATACCCGCTCCCAGACCGACGCCCATTCCGGCTGTGCCCGACGGATTCTCCGCGGCAGCTTCCATGGCTTTGGCGGCTTTTAGTTTAGTCAATTTATCTAAGTCGATTTTTTCCAGACGGCTGAGTTCGAATATTTCTTTTTTCACATCTTCGGGCATAGAGATGTTTTCAATCAGGAATTTCGTTACTTCCATGCCGTAGGCGGCAAAGTCACTTTGCATGTAACCGAAGATGGCTTCCGATAATTCGTTCAAGTTGGAAGCGTAACTCTCGATCGGTAAATTTGACTCTCCCGTGGCATCGGAGAAACGAGTGACGATGATACTCTTCAATTGTTCGCTGATATGCCGGGTGGTAAACGATTGGTTTGTGCCCACGATCTCCCGGATAAAAACGGGAGCATCGGTAATCTTGAACGAGTATATTCCGAATGCCCGTATTTCAACCATCCCGAATCGATTATCGCTTAGGATAATGGCGTTTTTTGTTCCCCATTTCTGGTCCAAGAAGTTTTTCGTGCTCACGAAGTAAACTTCAGCCTTGAACGGACTGTTGAAACCGTATTTCCAGCCCTTCAACGTGCTTAATATCGGGAGGTTCTCGGTGTTAAGGGTATAAGTTCCCGGGGTGAATATATCCGCTACTTGTCCCTCGTTGACAAAAACAGCCGTTTGTCCTTCCCGGACGATAAGTTTAGCGTTGTTTTTTATCTCGTTGCCATGTCTTTCGAAACGGTACACGATGGTGTCTTGGGTGTTGTCCAAGAATTCGATGATGTCAATAAACTCGCCTCTAAGTTTACTAAATAGCCCCATGTGTTTTATCTTTAGTGTTATTTTAATTTCACGTCAAAAGTATATTTTTTTGTGCAATGTTGTCGATTTGCTTTCTGTAAATTTATCTTTTTTCACGGAAATTCTCTCGTTATCCTAAGGTAATACTACCTTAACTTGCTTATAAGCCGGATGTCACGCGGTTATCGCGTCCTTTGCCAACGGGGGGATAAGAGGGGTAGAAGTATTTTGTGACGGGGTAGGGGTTGTATTACGGTAGGATTGCCTTGGAAATTCAACAGGTAGATTTATTGAATGTAGACAAGAATTTTCTGTTTAACAGATGTTGGTTATTGATATTTAAAATTTAATTTTATCTTTGCTTTTCCAAAGGATGTTGGATATGACAGATGAACAAAATACGGTGCAGCGACTAATTGCCGGGGATGTGAAGGCTTTCGAAAAAGTGTTTCGTGATTATTCCCGGGAGTTGTATTTTGTCGCGTTGGGATTAAGTCGTGATCAAGCGGTGGCGGAAGATGCCGTGCAGGAGAGTTTTGTTTATTTGTGGAGTCACCGGGAACAGATAAACGTGAAACATTCGCTCGTGAATTACTTGCGGAAAATGGTTAGGAATTACGTGTTGAATTATATGCGTCACCAGAAGGTGCGGGCGGAAAAGGAAGCGGATATTATTCGGGAACAGGTGTTCCTGAACGAAGAGGAGGAGGATATAACGCCAAAGATCGAGGCTATTCGCTCGATGGTTGATTCTTTGCCGGAGGGATGCCGCAAGATATTCGTGATGGCGGTAATCGAGGGAGTGAGTTATGCCGAAACGGCGGAATCCATGGGAGTTGCCGTGAATACAGTGAAATCTCAGGTCAGGATAGCCTATAAGAAAATAAAGGAGTCGGTGCAGAATAATCCCGACAATATGGCGCTTACTATATTATTTTTACTTTCCTTGAAAAAAATGTTATAATCTTTTCACCCTTTTCGATAGTTCGAGTGCATTTATAGTGTAATGATAAATGAATGTATTCATGAAAACGAAAGATGAATTGTTCGAGAGATTATGGAATGTATTGTATCCCAATGAGTATTCCCCGGAAAAGAAGATAGATTCGGATGTGCGGGAGGCGATAGAGAAGCTGTATGATTTGACGTCTATGCCGGAACCCGATTATGACGGGATATGGAATCGGGTGGTGAAAGACCCGGTTATCGTGCGGCGTCACAAGATACGGCGGGTATTAAGGTATGCTGCCGTGATTATTTTGCCGTTTATATTACTTTTAAGCGGGGTGTTCCTGTTAAATCGGGATAAGCCGTCCGGTGAAATGGCAGTGTCGTTTGAGCGTCCCAAGAATGCTATTCTTCTGACATTGTCCGACGGTTCGGAGTTGAATCTGAGGGAAATGCAACAGAAGTATCTGACTAGAGAGAGTACGGTGGAGATACGGCAGGATAGTACGAAGGGATTGGTTTATGAAACAAAAGCCGAGGATGACACGGTTCAGCGATATCATACTCTTGAAATTCCGGTAGCTGCCGATTTTCGTTTGCAGCTTTCCGACGGGAGCGTGGTGTATTTGAATTCCGGTAGTAAGTTGAGGTACCCGGTGACTTTCGGGGGAGCGGAACGGAAAGTGTACTTGGAGGGAGAAGGTTACTTTGAAGTGGTCAGAGATGAGGCTCATCCTTTTAAGGTGGAAGTCCGGAATATGGAAGTGGAGGTGTTGGGGACGAGTTTCAATATAAATGCTTACCCGGAAAAACCGGATGTACAAACCACGTTGGCGAGCGGTAAGGTACAAGTGACGAGCGGGACGAAACGGGTGGTATTGTCGCCCGGGGAACAGGCCGCGTGCGTGAATGGTGATATTCACGTGAGGGAAGTCGATGTGCGGGAGTATACCAGTTGGAAAGACGGTATGTTTATTTTCAACAAAATGTCGCTACGGGATATTATGATTCAAATGGAGCGTTGGTATGGTTTAAAGGTTACTTTTTTCGGTAGTGGAATCGAGGAGTACACTTTTACGGGGATGATTGATAAGAATCTGCCGGCAGCGGAAACATTTAAGGTGATCGAAAAGGTGGTAGATGTCCGTTTTTCTCTGAAAGACGGGAATGTAGTCGTCACCAGATTGTAATATAAAAAATTACCGATAGTTGTTGGTAGCGTCTATCGGTAAGTTTAATGTTCCGGTAATTTGTTGGTAGCAAACCCGGATATTGTCTAACTTTAAAGTTCAAATTTATGAAAAAAAAGCAATTACACGTTGCTAGGTCAAGTTTTTTATTAAAAAAAATGCTTCGTGTTATGAAATTAACATTTTTTATTCTGTGCGTGTGTTTTATACACGTGAGTGCGGCAACTTACTCTCAACAGCAGAAAGTGTCGCTAAAATGCGAGAACGAGGTACTTTCGAAAGTACTGAAAGAATTGGAGAAGCAGACGAGTTTGTATTTCTTTTTCAATGACAAGGCGTTGGACGTGGAACGTAAGGTTTCGCTTTCCGTGGAGGACAAGGAGTTGGGAGAAGTTTTGGGAAAGTTACTGGGAAAAGATTACCGGTGGGAGATCATGAATAATTTGATCGTGGTGACTTTCAAACCGATAACGGACGAGAAGAAGGAGATAAGGATCGTGGGGAAGGTGACCGACGAGAAGAAACTGCCACTGGCGGGCGTGACCGTTTTGGTGAAAGGATTAACCGTGGGTACCGCCACGGATATGGATGGTAAATACGCTTTGACGTTACCCCGGATGGAGGGTTTTTCTTTACTTTTCTCGTTTTTGGGTATGGAGACTCAAGAGGTGAAATACTCGGGAAAAGACACGATCAACGTGGTGATGCGGGAGGATGTGAAAAGCGTGGAAGAGGTGGTCGTGACAGGATATGCCAATATCAAGAAATCCAGTTTCACGGGTTCTGCCACGCAAGTGAGCCGGGAGGAGATATTGAAAGTGTCCTCTTTTAATTTGATAAGTGCCTTGGCGGTATTCGATCCTTCGTTGCGGTTGGTCAAAAATAACGAGATGGGTTCCGACCCGAATACCTTGCCGGAGTTTTACGTGCGGGGGCGTTCGGGAATAGCCAGCGTGAAGGAGTTGGATGAGATGGGAAGTTCTTCCAGTGTTGCGAAATTCGCTTTGACGAGCAATCCGAATATTCCTATTTTTATTTTGGATGGTTTCGAGGTGAGTGTTGAGAAGGTGTATGATTTTGATATTAACAGGATTGCCAATATTACAATTCTGAAAGATGCGGCGGCAACAGCCATGTATGGTTCCCGGGCTTCCAACGGGGTGATCGTGATTGAATCGGTGGCTCCTGCCCCGGGAGAGTTACGGATTAGTTATAGCGGGAATTTGAGTATTACCGCCCCGGATTTGTCGTCTTACAATATGATGAATGCCAAGGAAGCTTTGGAGGCGGAGGTGGCTGCCGGGTTGTTTGATTATGATCCGGGAGATACAACGACGGACCCTTTGTCACAAATAAAGTATAAGAATCAATATTACATAGAGAAACTTAATAAGGTTTCCAAAGGGGTGGATAATTATTGGTTGTCGCAGCCTTTGCGGACGGAGGTTAATGCTAATCATAGCGTTTATGTAGAGGGTGGAAGCGAAAGTATACGTTTTGGGATAGATTTGCGCTATAATAATCAAAATGGTGTGATGAAGGGATCTTACCGGAATCGATTGGGTGCCGGGGTTGCATTGGATTACCGGTATAAAGGGTTGCAGGTGAGGAATCAAACGACTTTTGATATTACGCGTACAAAGGATTCTCCTTACGGCACTTTTGCCGATTATACCCGGCGTCACCCGTATGACGAGTGGGTGGATAAAGACGGGAATTATGTACAAACGTTACCTGGTTATGGATTGACCGGAACGATAGAGAAAAATCCCTTGTATGAGGCACAGTTAGAAAACTACTCTAAATCGGGATATAAGGATTGGACGAATAATTTGACGGTAAATTGGTATATCAATAATTATTGGCAGATTAAGGGGCAATTGGCTCTGAATTATAATATTTCGGATACGGACAAGTTCACGGATCCGGCTTCTTCCACTTACAGCGTGACAGCTTCCGCTTTTACCAAAGGAGAGAGGAACTTGACTGAAACAAAGAGTTTTGGATGGAACGTGAACTTGTTTACATCGTATAACCGTAGTTTGGGGAAGCACAATATCAATTTGTCGGTGGGTATTAACGTGAAGGAGGATCAGAGAGGATTCGAGGAGTCTGCATACAAAGGTTTTCCCAATGCCAAACGTCACGCGATTTCTTATGCCTACGAGATCGTGAAGAAACCCACGGTAACGGATAATAAAACACGTTTGTTCGGTTTCTTTACCACGTTGAATTATAGTTATAATGATATTTATTTATTCGATTTTTCTTTCCGTGGTGACGGTTCATCCGAATTCGGGAGCGACAAGAAATGGGGACCTTTCTGGTCTTCCGGTGCCGGGGTGAATATCCACAAGTACGCGTTCGCCGAACAATGGAGTTTCTTGGATCAATTGAAGGTAAAGGCTACTTACGGACAGACGGGTAAGTTGAATTTCCCGCCTTATGCCGCCCGACATTCTTTCGAAACCAAGTTGGATCAATGGTATCCAACCGGAATAGGGGCAACTTTGATTGCCATGGGAAATGATAAGCTGACGTGGGAGAAAACGCTTTCTTGGGATCTGGGGATGGAAGTCGGTGTTTTTCATGGAATTTTGTTCGGTCGGTTTAACTGGTATAACCGGAAGACGATTGACGGGATCACGGATGTTTCTTTACCGGCTTCCGCGGGTTTTTCCAGTTACAAGAGTAACGCGGGAGAGATACAGAACAGGGGAATGGAGTTTTATCTGAACGTGAAACCTTATACTTCCAAGAAGTTGGATATCGTGATATACGGTTCTCTGTCACACAATGAAAATAAGATTCTGAAGTTGTCTAAGGCTCTGGAGGAATATAATGACCGGGTAGACGAGCATTTTAAGAAATATGCTAATGCCAATGCCAATTCCCCGTTGACTTCTATTTTGTGGACAGCGGATGATAACCGGGTGTACTCGAAGCCGGTGATGAAGTACGAGGCGGGTAATTCAACGACCTCGATTTACGGGATGAAGTCGAAAGGGATAAACCCGGCTGACGGGCAGGAAATCTATCTCAAGCGTGACGGAACTATCAGTTACGAGTGGTCAACTTACGAACAACAGAAGATAGGGGATACCGAACCTTGGGGAAATGGTTCGTTGGGTATTAATGTACGGTTTATGAATTTTACTTTCTATACTACATTTATGTTTGAATTCGGGGGTGACAAGTATAACCAGACGTTGGTGGATAACGTGGAAAATGTCAACTTGTGGCGGAATAACGCGGATCGCCGGGTGCTTTCCCAACGTTGGCAAAAGCCGGGGGATGTGACTTCTTTGAAGTCTTTGAAGGATCGTTATTATATTACCCGTCCGACTTCCCGGTTCGTGCAAAAAGACCGGACGTTGACGTTCAATTCGTTGAACGTGGGATATGATTTTAATCGTGGTTTAATTCAACGTATCGGTCTGGATATGTTAAGGCTTCAGTTTAGCATGAATGATATAGCCACGGTTTCTTCTATCAAGCGGGAGATGGGGTTAAGTTATCCTTTTGCCAGAACCTTTACTTTTACTTTAAATGCAAGTTTCTAATCTAAAAAATAGAGTGAAATGAAAATGAAGAGATTGATACAGTGGTTGTTGGTAGCGATGGCGTTGACATCGTGCAATGATTGGCTGGATATAAAGTCCGACAGTGTGTTACTGGAAGAGGAGATTTTCGGTGATTATACCGGGGTGCAAATGGCCGTGAACGGTGTGTACCGGGAAATTAGTGTCACGAATTTGTACGGGAAGAACTTGAGCTGGGGATTTACCAGTGCTTTAGCCCGAAATTACCTTACTTCCGGGTTGCCCACGGAGTTGGTGGAGGCTTCTAATTATAATTGGAAAAATTCGAGTGTACAGGAGGTGACGGAAAGTACATGGGCGAAAGCCTATAATGTGATAGCCAGTTGTAATAATATCATACAGCAGGTGGAGAAGAAGGATAGTTCTTTTTTTAATAACAAGGATATAGAGAAACAGTTGATTCTTGCCGAGATGCGTGGCTTGCGGGCGTTGTTGCATTTTGATATGTTACGCTTGTTTTGCCCGATGCCCTCGGGAACGAATCAAGGCAGTCCGGCTATTCCTTACGTGACGAGATATCCGGATCATCAGCCCGAGCGTATGACTATGGAGCAAGTGCTTGAGAATATCGTTTCGGATATGGAGTTCGCACAGGAGAAGTTGGGACCTTTGGATACCTTGAAATTCGCGGCATGGACGAAAGGGAGGCAGCATCGTTTCACGTCGGGAGCTCATGCAACCCCGTTAGGTGGAGATGATTTCCTGAATTACCGGGGGGTACGAATGAATTATTGGGGTGCAACCGCATTGTTGGCACGGATATACATGTGGATGGGTAACGAGGAGATGGCTTATAAAAATGCGGCGGCTATCAAACGATTCGTGGATACGGGATGGTTTAAGTGGACACCTGCCAATAATCACGGGAATTACGATGCATATCCGGAAATGTCCGATCCCAAACGCTGGGAAGAGCTTCTGTTGGGATTCTATAATAAAGATAATCTGGAGAATTTCGAGAAGGTAGCTTCGTATGCTCATTATTTTAGAATGAATGAAATGGAGAAACTTTTCGGGTTGGAAACGGATGATTATCGTTATAAATTTTATAACCGGTATAATGATAATCACCGCTATCTGGTGTGGGAGCGTCCGATTGCGTCCATAACTAATATGAGTGGTACCGTAACCACGAATATTACCCATCAGTGTCCGCTTATCCCGATAGTTCGTTTCCCGGAGATGTATCACATCATGATCGAGTGTCTGATTAACAAGGGACAGATCGTGGAGGCGAAAGAGTTGTTTGCCACGTTGAGAATCCAGCGGGGGGTGAAGGAGTATGCTTTGCCGGATGATCCGGATGACTTGAAGGAAAAGTTGGTGTACGATATGATTCGCGAAGGGTTGACAGAGGGACAAACGTTTTTCATGTACAAGCGATTGAATCATGATATTTTTAACGGGGATAGGGATATTCCGATGACAGCAGATAAGTTTATTGCCGAATATCCTAATAATGAAACGTCTTATTAATTTAATGGAAGAATTTATGAAACGAATACTATTGATATTAGGAATGTTGTATCTCTTTTCGGGTTGTGAACGAGAGCATATCATGACTTACGGTAATGATGCTTATATTCAGTTCACGGATAGGATGGCGGATTCTTTAGAGGTGTCTTTTACTTTTTACCCGAACCAAGATACGATAGATTACGCTTTAGGCGTGAAATTAGTTGGGCATCCGGAAGAACGGGAGAGAGAGTACAAGGTCGTTGTCGTGGATGATTACACGACTGCCGCCCCGGGGAATTATATATTACCGGAACGTTGCGTGTTGGGAAAGAACGAGGAACAAACCGAGTTGGTGGTAAAGATTATTAAAACTCCGGATTTGCAAACGACACCGGTAAGGTTGACCGTGCGTCTGGAACCGACCCGGGATTTTATGCTTGGGGAGACATCTCATTCCGCTCGAATCCTTTGGATAAATGATAAGATTTCTCAACCGAGTTGGTGGAATAACACGATCATAAATAGTTATTTGGGGACTTATTCCGATGAAAAGTATCGATTGTTTATCAAGGTTACCGGGATAGGGTACTTGGATCCGGATGATGCCGTGGAGTGTCGTTACAACGCGTTGCTTTTGAAAAAGTATTTGAATGAAAAAGAGGCAAACGATGAAACCGTGTACGAGAAAGACGGACACACGAAAATGACTGTTACAGTAATAGGGGGTTGATTAAATGGAATATATGATGAGAAAAACGATTATATTTTGGGGAATAGTGTGCTCGTGGTTATTAAGCGGATGCTACGAGGACAAGGGTAATTATGATTATATTGAAGTAAACGAGGTGACTGTTACCGTGAAACCGGCGAACACGTACACGATTTACGGTTATCTCGGGGAAGAACTTACGGTTGTCCCTGAGTTGACATTTCAAAATCCGTCGGATACACTGGAATTCGATTATGCTTGGAAACTTGATACAACGGTTATTTCGCGTGAACGTGTGTTGAAGTACACGCATGAGGGGAAATGTGCGATTTATTCGCTTAATCTATTCGTGACGGATCGGAAATCCGGGCAAGTATATTATGACCGTAACGGGGTGGCTTTGCAGATAGATTCCCCGTATAAATACGGTTTCGTGCTTTTGGCGGAAAAGAGCGACGGGACGACGGAGCTTCATTTTTTGCGATTGGAAAAGCCTACGGATAAGCCTTTTTATTATACTCCTTTTTACAATCTTTACACTTCCTTGTACCCGGGGGAACCTTTAGGACGGAAACCTTATTACATCGCGGAGAATTTCACAAGTCCTAATAACGGAGGAGACGAGTTAACGATACTTCAAGAAGGAGGGGGATGCGTTTCTTTGAACGGGGCGTTGTTGAATAAAGAGGTTGCCTTGGAGGAAGAATTTTACGGTGGTTACCCGAAAGGGGTGAATCCGAAGCTTTTGTTGTTCGGTAATGTAGTTGACTTGATGATAGGTGATGACGGGAAAGCTTATTCCCGGTATATTTATCCACAATCAACTCAGCCGACGGGTTTTCATCTGACTCGTTTTATGAATATACCCTTTGATTTTGACAAGGCAAATACTTATATTGACAGGATTATTCCCGCTACTTATTTTTGGGTAGGGTTACAGTTGATGCATGATAAAGCGAATAATCGGTTTGTGGCTATTGCTGCTAATAGTGATCCGTCGGCAGGGTCACAGGGAGTCATTCGGGATAATTCGACAAATCCAGATGAGTTTGTGAATTTGACGAATTTTGGCGAGTATTCTTTGATTTGGGCGACCTGTGAGAGGGGTGATTATAGTACAGGACATTACCGGTGTATATTCAAAAAGGATGACGAGTATTATGTTCAAAAATTTTCGTTGACTAAAGAGTATTCTTACGTGACAATGAACGTATCGAATAAAGGTAAGTGGTTGTTTGCCGGTTCTGATATTGTATCCGATCGCACGGTGTACGCTATGTTGAGAAATGGAAATTACATGTACTTCGCGGAAGGAAAGTCTTTGTATTATTGCGAGTTTCGTGCTGAAGCCGAGGGAATGCGACAGATCGTGAAGAAAATACATGATTTTGATAGGAATGTTATACATTTAACCCCGGATTATAGTGGCGAACGGTTGTTGATAACTTTGGAAGGAGGTAAGTTATTTATATTCTACACGATAGATCAAGTGTTGGGTTCCCCGGATCCGTGGGCCGCGGGAAATATGTATGAATCACCCGATAACGTTGACTTGGGTGAGATCAAACAGGTGATATTCAAGTACGGGAATTTTTCGAATAGCAGTGGTGGGAGTGCCCCGTGGTAGTATATTTTGAGTAGGGGATTTCCCCTACTCTTAAAATTCTATTTTTTAAGGTTAAAGATATGAAGCCAGAAAAATATTCTGGCTGGGAATGTTGTGTTTTTTATGTATATCTGTTGTATGTGGAATGTGTGTGATAAATATTTGTACTATACAGTGAATATGGGGTGCTCGTTGCGAGAGTAAGGTGGTTAGACGAGATTTTCAAGAAATCAGTATATACGTATGATAAGAAATTATGAATATTGATAATAAATTTATGCAAGAATCTATTTTAAAGATTGAACACTTGTCTCATCGCTATAATATTCAATGGGCGGTAAGGGATATTAGTTTTGAAATACCCAAACGAGGAATTTACGGGTTATTAGGCTCAAATGGGGCGGGTAAATCGACCACGATGAATATTATCAGTGGGGTAATCAAGCAAACGGAGGGAAGTATTTTTATTAAAGGTGTTGATGCTCGAAAATCATCGATTGATGCAAAGCGTCATATCGGTTTTCTACCTCAAAAGCCTCCTTTATACGGGGATTTGACCGTGGAGGAGTTTTTACGTTATTCAGCCCGCTTGCGTTGGGTTTCAAATCAAGAACTAAAGTCATCCGTGGAAGAGGTCTTATCCCGTTGTGGTATTACCCATTTCCGAAAACGTTTAATAAAAAATCTTTCCGGGGGATACCAACAACGTGTGGGGATTGCACAAGCCATAATCCATAAACCCGATATTGTGATATTTGATGAACCGACTAACGGATTAGACCCTAATCAAATTATGGAGGTTCGCCATTTGATAAAGGACATTGCGCAAGAGCGCACGGTTATTCTCTCCACTCATATTTTACCAGAGGTGCAAGCAACTTGCGATCACATCATGATGATCGAGCAGGGAAAGCTTGTTTTCATGGGTACCGTGGATGAATTTGATAACTATATAGTTCCTAATACGCTCTATCTTTCTATGATGGATCCTCCTGCCATGGAAGAATTGAATAATTTAGAAAACGTGCTGGGTGTGGAAGAATTAGGGGAAAGGAAATTCCGTGTTCGTTTTAATGATGCTCAAGGAGCTATTGATGATATTGTAAAGCAATGTGCAATTCATGATTGGCATTTATCGGAAATTAGAGTGGAGAAAAGTTCTTTGGATAAAGTATTTTCAGAATTGTCTAAAAAAGTGCAATAAAAGAATAGGGTTATGTTTAAAATGATATTTAATATAGCGAAAACGGAGTTACAGATGCTGTTTTATTCTCCTGTCGCGTGGTTTATATTGGTTGCTTTTGGTATACAAGCCGGAATGTCGTTTGCCGGTCAACTTCAAAATACCGTGTATTCTCAAGAAATGGGATATATCCCTTATGGATGTACGCAACGCCTTTTCTCTGTTTACTGGGGGGGCGTTTTCGTGACGATGCAGAAATATTTGTATTATTATATTCCTCTTCTGACCATGAGTTTGGTTAGCAAGGATTTGAGTAGTGGGGCTATTCGTTTATTGTATTCTTCCCCGATCACCAATTTCCAGATTATCGTGGGTAAGTTTTTCTCTATGATGATTTATGCCCTCGTTATGATTGGTGTGCTTTTTTTACTTGTTTTGTGTAGCTGGGGATTTGTCAAAGATTTTGACTTGCCTTTGGTGTTGACCGGTTTGTTGGGTTTGTATTTGTTGATTTGCGCTTATGCGGCAATCGGTATTTTTATGTCTTCATTGACATCGTATCAAATTGTTGCGGCAATCGGTACTTTGGCAGTGTTGATGATATTGAATATGGTTGGCGGATGGTGGCAGGAGTACGATTTTGTACGGGATGTAACCTATTGGTTGGCGATATCCGGACGATGTGGTAAATTCGTGAGCGGGTTAATTTGTAGTGAAGATTTACTTTATTTTATCATAGTTATATGTTTATTCTTGGCATTAACGATTATTCGTTTAAATGCCGTACGGCAAAAAATTCGCTTTTCGATCACGGTAGGGAAGAATCTTGGTGTGATTTTTTTGAGTTGTTTTTTAGGTTATCTTTCCTCGCTTCCTTTAATGAGAGTGTATTATGATGTAACGGAAACTAAGCATAATACATTGACACCTAATAGCCAAGAAATTGTGGCGAAATTGGACGGAGGGGTGACTATTACTACTTATATAAATGTTCTAGAACCCGGTGGGGCATGGTTTGCCGCATACAATTTTTTAAAGCCGGATATGGAGCGTTTTGATCAATATTTGCGTTTCAAGCCGGATATGAAATTGAAATACGTGTATTATTATGACGAAACCCCGAATCCCGATCTGGATAGACGTTTCCCGGATAAAACGTTGCGAGAAAAGATGTGTGAAATATGTAAGGTGTATGGGTTGGATTCAAATAGATTCATGAGTCCGAAAGAAATTCGTGCAAAAATAGATCTGTCGGGAGAAAAAAATACTTTTGTCCGTCAAATAGCACGAGACAATGGAGAGAAAGCATGGTTAAGGATATACAATGATATGCAGCGTTTCCCGACGGAACGGGAGATTTCAGCCGCCTTTAAACGGATGGTAATGAAACTTCCGATCGTGGGAATGGTCGAAGGACACGGGGAACGGAGTTTCACCGGGGGAAAGGATCGGGATTATAGTTTGTTCGCGAGCGAAAAAACATTTCGCAACGCTTTGATGAATCAAGGGTTTGACGTGGAGAGTGTTTCTTTGAGCGGGCAAATTCCGGAAAATATCAATATTATTGTGATTTCTGATATGCGTGAATGGCTGACTCCGGAAGAAGAGGTTAATTTGCAGCAATATATTGATCGTGGCGGGAATTTATTTATTTTAGGAGAACCAAAACGTCGGGAGATCATGAACCCCCTTTTTGCTAAGTTCGGTTTCGAGATGACTGAGGGCGTGTTGGTTAAACAAGATTCAAGTCTTCAAGCGGATGTTATTCTTTCTTATCCGACGAAAGCAGCCGTTGATAGTATTTCTTATGAATTCGAGCGGATGTATACGCGTAAATTCGTGTTGTCGACACCGAGTGTTGCGGGATTGGAACAAGTTGCCGATAAGGGATACAAGGTAATTCCTATGTTCAAGACGGATACAACGGGAGTTTGGAATGAATTGGAAACAACTGATTTTATTGATGATGCGGTTCGTTTGAATCCCTCGATAGGAGAGATTGAAAAGCATTTTTCAACGGTAGTAGCATTATCCAAGAATATTGGGGATAAAGTACAAAAAATTATTTTAACGGGTGATGCGGATTGTATCAGTAATGGTGAGTTCGGACGGAGAATCCCCGGGAAGCAAGCATCGAATTACACGTTGATCGCGGGTGGGTTTTATTGGTTGTCAAATGGGGAGGTGCCGATTGATATAAGACGTCCCGATTTGCCGGATGATAAAGTGTACGTGAATAAGACAGGGTATGAGGTAATTAAATGGTTATTTGTAGCTATTGTACCTATGCTTTTGGCTTTCGGGGGTATTTTCATTTGGATTCGTAGGAAAGGAAGATAGGTTGAGTACCGCAAATGGAAGATTTTATTGAATAGCAGATAAAAATAGATAATTATTTTAATAATTATAGAGAGATGAAGAGGTTGCTTATAATTTTATTTCTAGGGATGATTTCTATACAATTCATGTATGCTCAAGATAAATCGCTTTATCAGTTGCAACAGGAATTTGTGGATTTGCGTTTCGGTATGTTTATTCATTTTAATATGCCGACCTATTTTAACGAGGATTGGCCTGACCCGGATGCCTCGCCAGCACTTTTCAATCCGACCAAGTTGGATTGTAAGCAATGGGCGAAAGCGGCGAGATCCGCGAATATGACTTACGGATGCTTGACAACGAAGCATCATAGCGGATTCTGTATTTGGGAAACCAAAACGACAGATTATAGTGTCACGAATAGTCCGTTTAAGCGTGATGTGGTGAAAGAATATGCCGATGCATTCCGGGCAGAAGGTTTGAAAGTGATGCTTTACTATTCTATATTGGATATGCATGCCCGGTTGCGTCCACATTGTATCACTCCGGAGCATGTGGAGATGATCAAAGAACAGATTCGTGAATTACTCACGAATTACGGGGAAATTACCGCTTTGATTATTGATGGGTGGGATGCTCCATGGTCCCGAATCTCGTATGATGAAGTTCCTTTTGAGGATATTTATTGTTTGGTTAAATCGCTTCAACCCCATTGTCTGGTGATGGATTTGAATGCCGCTAAGTATCCGGCAGAGGTGTTGTTCTACACGGATATAAAATCTTACGAGCAGGGGGCGGGGCAACATATTTCTAAAGAAACCAATCGTTTGCCGGCATTATCTTGTTTGCCGTTGCAAGCAAATTGGTTTTGGAAAGAGGGTTTTCCTTCCACGGCAGTGAAGAATCCGGAAAGAATGGTGAACGAGAATATTATTCCGATGGGGAAGGTGTATTGTAATTTTATTTTAAATGTGGCACCCAATAGGGATGGGCTTATGGATGCCAATGCGTTGAAAGCGTTGAAAGAAATCGGTAAACTTTGGAAGAATGATGGTCAAGTTGCTATACTTCCCGAGACAGAGGAGCCGATTATTTCTTCTAATATAGCTAAATTCAAACCTGCCGAAGGGTCGTGGAGTAGTGATTATGCTATTATGGATTTTGCCAATGATGATAATTTCGGTACATGTTGGAATTCCAATCCGGAGGTGAAAACTCCGTGGTTTACAGTGGCTTTTGAACGGGAACAACCTTTCAATATGGTGGTTGTCACAGAACGGAATAATGACTGTATGCAGGAGTATCGTGTGGAGTATCGCGTAAATGGCGTGTGGAAAACAATTTACGAGGGAAAGGCTCTCGTGAGCTCACGAGTGAAAATCCATCGTTTTGACACGGTGTGGGGAGATGCCGTGCGGATAACAGTATTGAAGTCTAACGGGACGCTTTCGATAGCAGAATTCGGCGTTTATTGTGAACGTTGTAGATTTTAGATAGTGTCCCCAAAAGTGTGTAAATTCCATAATAATTCATTTTTGATATTGAGCATTACAAAAATAAAAATTATTGGGATTTACACACTTTTTGATACACTATCTTTAGGTGTAGTCGTGTCATTAGCGAGTCGATGAATTAGTTACTTTCGTGAAAAGGCATAAAAAAACTTCGGAATTAATTTCCGAAGTTTTTTTGCGGTCTGGACGGGACTCGAACCCGCGACCCCATGCGTGACAGGCATGTATTCTAACCAGCTGAACTACCAGACCTAATTTTGAATGCGTGAAAACAACCTCTGTTATTTTCTTTTGCGGTTGCAAATATAATGCATGTTTTTGATTCTGCAATGGTGAGTAGAAAAAAAATGAAGATCGTGTGACTCGTGAAGTTTTCAGGATTCGTGTGGGAATATCATGTGTTATTATATGATTAATAAGTTGTTGGATTGTTTATTTTTGTTTTTGGCTTTAGGAGGTAAAGGGCATGAATATGTTAAAATATACTTTAACACAATTTTTATTTGTGTTTTGTGTAACGTTTTTACAGGAGTTACCGTATTTTGAGGTATGATAAACAAGCTATATATTAGCAAATAATCGACAAAATTATAAATAATGTAGAGAGTATGAAAAAGACATTTTTTATGCTGCTGGTAGTGGTTTTGCCTTTAATCGCTTCAGCACAACAAGTGAAAGAGACTGTTATAGTAGAAGAAGAAGCCGGTTCATGGCGAGGATTCGTTACTAATCGCTTCTGGGATAATTGGTTTATTTCGGCAGGTGCCGGGGGACAGGTTTACTTTGGGGAACGTGATCACCATAGCCGTTTTGGAAGACGTATCACTCCGGCGTTTAATATAGCCGTGGGGAAATGGTTCATGCCAACTTTCGGTGTGAGATTGCAAGCCGGGGGATTTACTTTAAAGGGATTAACGGATGATCCCAATAATATTTATGCCAAAGGTGCGCCGGATAATCGCGGGTTGTACAAACAGGAATGGGATCAATTTAACATACATGTTGACGGTATGGTGAATTTAGCCAACTGGATAGGCGGTTATCGTACGGATCGTTTTTATGAAACTGTATTTTTGGCCGGTTTTGGTATGGCGCACGCTTACACGGGAGGCGGTAGTACCAAATTTATGTTCGTGAGTGGCATTAATAATAAATTCCGTATTTCGGATGCTTTCGATTTTAACTTGGATATCAACGGGCATCTGGTGCCGCAGGAGTTTGATGGTCAGGTGGATAATCATCGGGCTGAGGGATTCGTGAGTGTGACCGTCGGGTTTACTTATAAATTCAAGGATCGTTTCTTCAGAAAAGAAAGAAAGGAAATCGTTAACACGGGTGTTTCTCCCGCGATGTTGACCGCGGCTGAATCTCGTTTGGCTGATGCTATCAGTAGAATAGGACAATTGGAGGATGAATTGGCACAAGCTCGCCGGAAAGAACAGACCCCCGTGGTAAAACAAGAGGTGGAAGCCCCCGCTTTGTATGTATTCTTTGCTATCAATAAAGCAAATATCGACAAACGTCAAATGGAGAATTTGAAATCTTACGCCGAGATCATCAAGAAATCTCCGGACAAGAAATACAAAGTATTCGGTTACGCGGATAAAGCCACGGGTTCGGCTGCATTCAATCAGGCATTGAGTGAAAAACGGGCTCGTAACGTTGCCGATATTCTCGTCAAGAAATTTGGAGTGAATGCAAACCAACTTCAGGTTGTCGGCAAAGGCGGAGTCAGCGATTTCTCGGACAAAGCAATGAACCGAGTTGTAATAGTGGATTAGTAGGGTATCGGGTAAAAACGGGCAAAAATATCGGGGTGTCTTGACATCCCGATATTTTTTTACCTGTTTTTTAACTTTCCGCTTTCGGCTTTTAATTGTATCTTTGCAACTTGAATAATTAAATAACTGAGAAATGATAACAAAAAATAAGCATGTGACCGTGAGCTATGAGTTGAGAACAGCAGCGGATGCAGAACCAATCGAGATCGCGGATGCAAGTACTCCGTTGGAATTTATTTGCGGACAAGGACAGACACTCGAATATTTCGAGATGAACCTGTTGAACTTGAATACCGGAAATTCTTTTGATTTCAAGATTCCGGCGGCTAACGGGTACGGGGAGGTAAACGAGGACATGATTGTAGAATTGCCTAAAGATATATTTGCCGAGGTAGAGGCTGACGAATTGCAACCCGGTAACACGTTACCGATGCAGGATAGTCTGGGACGTCACTTGAACGGTACGATTGCCGAGGTGGGCGATGATTTCGTGAAAATGGACTTCAACCACCCGATGGCAGGTAAAGATTTATATTTCAAGGGTAAAGTATTAGCGGTAAGAGATGCGACCGACGAGGAACTGGAAGCCTTGCATTCACACAAATGCGGCGGGTGTCACGGTTGTGGCTCTGACGACGGCGGATGCGGTTCAGGTTGCAGTGACGGTTGCTGCCACTGATACAATTGAAAATGGAAAATTGAAAATGGAAAATTAAGATTCACGTGATCTTGATTTTCCATTTTTTTTCATACATTTGATTCCCTTATTAACCCTTGGAGATTGTATTATTGACAGTGATTCGTTCATTTTCAATTTTCAATTTTCAATTTTCAATTGCATTCAATGAACACGATCGGGAAGTTATACACGCTGACATCATTCGGGGAATCGCACGGGGAGGCGATGGGAGGTATCGTTGACGGTTGTCCGGCAGGGTATATCCTGTCGCCGGAGGAAGTGCAGCGAGAACTGGACAGGCGCAGACCCGGACAATCGGATTTGACAACGGCACGGGCGGAGCAAGACCGTGTAGAGTTTCTCTCCGGCATATTCGAGGGCAAGAGCACGGGGATGCCGATAGGTTTTATCGTGCGTAATCAAGACCAGCGAAGCCGGGATTACGAGGCGCTGAAAGAGGTGTATCGCCCTTCTCACGCGGACTATACCGTGGAGGCAAAATACGGGATTCGGGATTACCGGGGAGGAGGACGTTCTTCTGCCCGTGAACACGTGGCTCGTGTCGTGGCTGGTGCCATAGCGAAACAGGTACTGCGGACTCGCGGTATTTCGATTCAGGCTTACACCTCTCGAATCGGTCGCGTGGAAGTGGATAAATCGTACACGGAATTGGAACTGAACCGGGTAGACGAGAGTGCGGTACGTTGCCCCGACGAGCGGATTGCCCGGGAGATGGAAACTTTAATACGGGAAGTGAAGGCGGATGGGGATAGCGTCGGGGGCGTGGTGAGTTGCGTGATCCGGGGACTTCCGGCGGGAGTCGGTGAACCCGTGTTTGATCGTTTTCAAGCTCGTCTGGGGTATTACATGATGGGAATAAATGCTGCTAAAGGATTCGAGTACGGGGAAGGTTTTCATGCCGCCGCGATGCGGGGAAGCGAGCATAATGACGTGTTCGTGACCGAGAACGGGCAGATTAAACCGCTGACCAATCATGCCGGGGGAATATTAGGCGGTATCACTAGCGGGGCGGACGTCTATTTCCGGGTAGCTTTCAAACCGGTAGCGACAATCGGGAAGGAACAGCAAACCGTGAACCGTTCGGGCGAGGAAATCCGGTTTTCCGCTCACGGGCGGCATGATCCTTGCGTTGTGCCTCGTGCGGTTCCGGTGGTCGAATCCATGGCGGCTATGGTGGTGCTGGATATGTTGCTGGAGGCGGGGCGGTTTTAGTTAGTTCATAAGGTTCATAAAGTTCATAAGGTTTATAGACCCCGCGGGCGCTTGGTCTACGGCAGCAAAGCTGCCGATAAATATTGTCCGAAGGACACCCGTTACTTTATAAACTTTATGAACTTTATAAACCTTATGAACCGTGGCAAAAGCATTTTGACGCTTTTGCCACGTAATTTTTAGTCGTCCGTTTGTTTGATTTGGATATAATCTTTATTACTTTTGTAGAAATTAAATATCATTTGTTATGGCAAGTATAAGAAGATTGAAGAAAGATGTTGATTACTTGACTTTCGCGGTAATCGCTGATTGTATGAACTACAATTCTACCACGGAGAAGAATGACCCTGAGGTTGTCAATATCGTGAAGGACATGGTTGAATATAGAAATGAAGTGAGAAGCAAGATTTCCGGTCGTAAGTCTTTTAACGACAAGAAAGAAGCGAAAGCATACTATAAAGGGATTTCTATCGATTTGTTGAAAACGATAGATGGTGAATTTACTCGTTTGAGCGAGCTTATCAAGAAGAATGCTTAACTAATCGGGAAGACCTTATAGACTTTAAGGACTGAAAAGAGGCTTTTAAACGGCCTCTTTTTTTAAATGATGCAGGACGAGATTATTTTACCGGGAATAGCGAAAGTGAAAGTGAGGCGGGGTATGAATATCCGTTTCCTCTCGGTGCGTATGGCACCGGGCAGAGGCGTGTGGGTGAATGTCCCTTACGGGGTGAGCGGGCGGAAAGTGGAAGAATTTGTCTTTTCGCAACAGGAATGGATCAAGACCAATCTCGCGAAGATCAAAACTTACGAGAAAGACACGGGAGTGGGACTGGGAATGGATTCCGAGGTGAAGACTAAATTCCACGTTTTGAAGGTACTCGCTTGTGACGAGCCGCGTCCCCGTTACAAGATAGAAGGCACAGAAATTCGGTTGTATATTCCCCGCGATACCGATTACGCGAAAATAGCCCCTTACGTGGAGAGTTTCCTCGTGGAGGTATACCGCATGGAAAGCAAACGATATTTGCCGGGCAGGGTGAAGGAATTGGCGGAGCGCTTCGGTTTCCGGTACAGGGATTTATCTTTCCGGAACAATATATCGAACTGGGGAAGCTGTTCCGCCGAGGATAACATCAGTCTGAACGTGAAACTCATGAAGTTACCCGACGAGATTATCGATTATGTCATCCTGCACGAGCTTTGCCACACGGTGGAGAAGAATCATTCCGCCGACTTTTGGTCGTTAATGAAGAAAGTTTGTCCCGATTGCATGAAACTTCGCGGGCGGTTGAGGGAGTATAATACACGGGTATAAATGAATTTGATTATGGAAGAAAAATATTGTTATCAATATCCTCGTCCGGCGGTGACCACCGATTGCGTTATTTTCGGTTTTGACGGGCAAAAGTTGCAGGTGTTGCTTATCGAACGGGGAGGCGAACCGTTCAAGGGAAGGTGGGCTTTCCCGGGAGGCTTCCTGAACATGGACGAAACGGTTGAAGAGTGTGCTGCCCGCGAACTGGAAGAGGAAACCGGGATGAAAGATGTTTTCGCGGAACAGTTCCATGCTTTTTCGGCGATAGACAGGGATCCCCGGGGAAGAACGATCACGGTCGCTTTTTACGCTTTGGTAGATCCCCGCGGTATGAAAGTTTCGGGGCAGGATGACGCGGCGGATGCCCGCTGGTATGATATCCTCGAGATGCCTTCTTTGGCTTTTGACCACGAGGATATGTTCCGGAAAGCGCTGCAACAATTGAAAGTGAAAGTTTATTTGCAATTAAGTGGTTTTGAACAACCGGACAAGCGTTTCGCCGCGTTCGATTTGAAACGGGTACAAACGTTGATTCCTGATAAAATATAATCCTATGGAGAGATTGAAAATTATAGAAGCGGATATTACCGTGTTAGACACGGACGCTATCGTGAACGCTGCCAATTCTTCGTTGTTAGGCGGTGGAGGTGTCGATGGAGCCATTCATCGGGCGGCGGGAAAAGAGTTGCTGGCTGAATGCCGGACTTTAGGCGGGTGCAAGACCGGGGAGGCGAAAATCACGAAAGGGTATAACTTGAAAGCCCGGCACGTGATTCATACCGTGGGACCGGTTTATTCGGATGGGCAACACGGGGAACCGCAACTTCTGGCTGCTTGTTATCGCAACAGTCTTGAGTTGGCGGCGAAGAACGGGTTGAAAACGATAGCATTCCCCTTGATTAGCACGGGTGTTTACGGTTACCCGATGGAGGATGCCGCCCGGATAGCACTTCGGGAAATAATGACTTTCCTGATAGCACATCCCGATTTTGAACAGGTCGTCGTGGCTTGTTACAATCATCGGGCACGTGAAATCGTGGAAAGCGCGAAAATGAACATGCAAATTTAAAATCTTACAATAACATACTGGATATTATGCAAGAACTTGTAAAAGAAATACGTGACGTGTTGGCGGAGGTGAAATACCCCGGAACGTCGAAAAGTATCGTGGCACTGGATATGGTGCAGAATATTAAGGTAGAAGACGGGCAAGTGAGCTTCCGTCTGGTATTCCAGAAAGCGAACGACCCGTTCGTGGGTGCGGTAAGCAAGAAATGCGAGGCTTTGCTGAAGGAAAAATTGAATTACACGGGGGTACGGGTTGAAACGGTTTTCGTGCATGACTTGGAGAAACCTTTAGCGTTGGAAAAAGTGAAACATATCTTGGCCGTTTCTTCCGGCAAAGGGGGAGTCGGTAAATCTACCGTCGCTTCCAATCTGGCGGTTGCTCTGGCTAAATTGGGTTATAAAGTGGGACTAGTGGACGCGGATATCTTCGGTCCTTCCATTCCGAAGATGTTCGATTGTGAAGATGCCAGTCCTTATATGGTTGAAGTCGGCGGGAAAGAGTTGATTGATCCCGTGGTTAAATACGGGGTGAAATTACTTTCTATCGGTTTCTTCGTTGACCCTAATTCCGCTACCGTGTGGAGAGGTCCGATGGCTTCCAATGCCTTGAAACAGATGGTTGAGGGTGGTTTCTGGGATGAATTGGACTTCATGTTGATAGACCTTCCCCCGGGGACGAGTGATATTCACTTGACGCTGGTACAGACGGTAGCCTTGAGCGGGGCGATCGTGGTAAGTACCCCGCAGCAAGTGGCACTGGCGGATGCCGTAAAAGGTATTAATATGTTCGAATCCCCCGGGATACAAGTTCCCGTGTTGGGAGTGGTTGAAAATATGTCGTGGTTTACTCCTGCCGAATTGCCGGATAATAAATACTATATTTTCGGTAAAGAGGGCGCGAAGAAACTGGCTGACGAGAAAGGATTGCGTCTGTTGGGACAAATTCCTATCGTGCAGAGTATCATGGAAGGGGGAGAGGCAGGTACGCCCGTCGCCTTGGACGAGAACACGGTTACCGGCGAGGCATTCCGGGATTTAGCCCGCAATGTCGTGGCGGCGGTAGAGGAAACCGGGGAAACCGCTCACCGGGTTAGAGTAACTAAAGGATAAAGAATAAGAGGAATAAGGTTTATAAAGTCCCGATACCTGTATTCAGGATGTTTGGTAACTTTATAAACCTTATAAACTTTATGAACTTTATAAACTATTTCATTCATGGTAATTAGAAGTGCTGCCGGAAAACCTTTGTTTGGAGATGTTATACAGCGTAAGCGTTATTTTTATGCTATGTTGATGATATTGCTGATGATCGGTGTGGCAGAATGGTTGGGAGAGAAGGAAATTATATTTCCGGAAATGGCGGCACTGACAATCGGTATGTGGATCGTGGATAAGCGGGTATGGCAGGTGCGTCGTTTGCTTGTTGTCGTGTTAATGACGCTTGGTGCCGCGGCCGGAGTTTGTATCGTGCGTTATTCGCCGTTGCCGTTGATCGGAAACCTTGCTTTAGCGTTTTCTTGCGCGGCAATCGGGTTGACTTTGACCCGTTCCACGCTTGTCCCTTTGGTGTCTGCCTGTATGTTGCCCGTGTTGTTGGGAACGGAGAGTTGGGTGTATCCATTGGCGGTACTCGTGATGTCTTTGATCGTGATTTGCGGGCAATGGTGGATGGAAAGAAAAGAATTGAGGACAATGGTAGAGTTTGTTCCCGCGGAGAGGGGGCGGGGGGAGCGGTTGCAACGTTGGTCGCTTTTGCTTGTCAGCATGCTCGCCGTTGCTTGGTTAGCGATTTACACGACGAATCTTTACTTTATTCTTCCACCGTTGATTGTTACCTACGTGGAATTTGCCAATTCTAAAGCGGGGTTTCGCGACAGACCGGTGCAAGTGTTATTAGTTCTGTTTATGGCGGCAATACTCGGCGTGACATTCCAGTTTATCGGGCATTATTATTTCGGTATCCCGGAATTTATAGTTGCTTTTATGATATTTGTTTGCCTGTTCACGCTTTTCGAGTTCCTTGGAAAGTTCTTTGCTCCCGCCGGAGCGGTGGCTCTGATTCCGATGATTATTCCCCGGGAGGGGCTGTTGTGGTTGCCTTTGCAGGTAATTGTAGGGGCTGCAATATTTATCGGGTTGGCGATGATATGTTTCCAAAGATGTTTGGCTTGGCCTAGGGCACAGTTGATAGTCTGTCTGATTCCCCCGTTTATTCGGGATCTTCGGAAAAGAATATGATGATTTTATAGGTTTTATGGACTTTTGTACCGGAGAGTTTCATTGCAAACACGGGTGATATCTTTGTTTTCCCGTGCAAATTTTTAAGATGCAAGACTTTTTTTTGAAACATAACAAAGAGAAATTTCACGCTCGATTCCTAAATAGTTTCTGTTAAAATAAGCTATATGATATAAATTATATATTATTCATATTTATAGTTTCTTTATAGCATCTCCTATTCAACTCCCATTCAACTCCCATTCATCCCCTATTCCAATTATAAAAATATAGTATTTTATTAGGAATTGAATAAAATTTGTTATATATTTGTTGCCTGTTATTTTAAACTAGGATAATAGTATAATTGCCGTGTATCGCAGGAATACTTGAGGTGTACGGCAGCATGTTTAACGAAATAAAAGAAAGAATGGCGACATTGGACGGCTCTATTTTAGATGGTGCTTCAGGTAAACTTGATGGTTACGTGATTTACAAGGTCGGGAAGAAAACGCACGCGCGCAAGGCACCCAAGACCATAGCGAATCCCCGGACAGAGGGGCAGACGGCGCAACGCTCCAAGTTACCGGGAGCGCAGACGATGCACCGGGCGACGAGGGGAAGCGTGCTGGAACGGGTGTACACGATCGTGGCACGGGAAGAGGAACGGCGTTCGGGCTACCATTGGTTCCTGCACGCGAACATGAAAGTGTTCGGGGTGAATGATTACGTCGATTACCCCCGTCTGGTTCTGGCGGACGGTAGTTTACAATTGCCGTTCGGGATGCGAATGGTGAAAGGGGATGCGGGGAAGGTGGAGATGGAGTGGCTGGATAATACCTCGACTGTCACGGCACAATCGACAGACCGGTTGATGGTGGCAGCTATTTTTGACAACGAGCCATATCAACCCGTGGTGTTGGAGAACGTGACGGGATGTCGCGCTGACGGGCGGGGTGTTGCGAGTATCCCGGGAGGGGAATGGAACGAGGTTCACCTGTACTGTTTCTTCGGGGCGGCTGACGGACGGCGTTATTCCCCGTGCATGTATTTCTCTGTTTGTAAATCTTAAATCATCACGGTAATGGCTACATTCAATCCTACTATATTTCAAGATATCTCGGGTTCCGTGGGGAACGTGACGACGTATAAGTTGGGCGACAAGCACGTGGCGCGGGCGAAGGCGTTCGAGGTGAAGGACGCGAAGACGCCGGCGCAGTTGAAACAGCGTACCCGGGTGAGCGTGATCACGAAACTGCGGCGTAGTTTTAACGCCGCTTTGGAGACAGGGTATTGTTCTTCCTCGAAGAAGGTTTGCCTGAATTGTTTCATGAAGGATAATGTCGGGAAAGTCGAGGTGGACGATGATATGAACGTGACCTTGGATTTGTTGTCGCTTTCCCTGTCGGGTGGAGAACTCAACATTCCCCGGGTAGGGGCAGAAATAGAAGCGAACGAACGGCAAGTGCTGTTCCGGTGGGAACGGCAACCGTTGATGCCTCGTGCCGCGAAAGACGATCGTTTGTTCGGCGTGGTGTACGAGCGGGTGTTGCAACGAAGTCGGCTCGTGGAGTTGGGAACGAGGGGAGAGAGTGGCGAATTGGCATGGATGCTGCCCGAGGAGTGGGATGCGGGGCAACTGGTCGTTTACGGGTTTGCCGCCAGCGCCAACGGGCGAAAGGCATCGGGGACGCTGGGAATATTGGGGTAATATATAAATAAGGCTTTATCAGTTGAATTTCAGTGATAAAGCCTTATTTTGGGATATCCTTATCAGGGGTTGTCAATTACTTTTTTGACAACCCTTGATTGTTTATTTAGAGGTTATTAGTGTCTTGCCCGTGCTTTGATGATTTCGAAGAAATCGGCTGCTTTCAGTGAAGCACCCCCGATTAATCCGCCGTCCACGTCAGGGTTGGAGAATATCGCGTCGGCATTGCCGGGATTGCAGCTCCCCCCGTAAAGGATAGAGGTATCGTCGGCAACGGTTTGCCCGTATTTCTCGGCTACCACGGAACGGATGAAAGCGTGCATTTCTTGAGCTTGGTCGGGAGTGGCGGTTTTGCCGGTTCCGATAGCCCAAACAGGTTCATAAGCGATAACCACGTGAGCGAATTGCTCCGGGGTTAAGTTGAAAAGACCGTCAACGAGTTGTTGTTTTACCACTTCAAAATGTTTACCCGCTTCTCTCTCTTCCAGTACTTCACCCACGCAGAAGATGATTTCCAGTTTGCTGTCCAATGCTTGTGCTACTTTCTTCACGAGAATAGGGCTTGTTTCCCCGTAATAACTTCTTCTCTCGGAGTGTCCTAGAATCACGCATTTTGCCCCGGTGGAAGCAACCATTTCGGCTGATACTTCACCCGTGTAAGCCCCGGATTTTTCGGTTGCGCAATTTTGCGAGGAAACCATGATCGAGGGTTCCGTGATATTGTGAGCCACCTTTGCCAAATGGATGAAAGGGGTTCCAAGAACAACCAACACGCCTTCTGCACCTTCCTTGTATCTCACGTAGTCGTTCACTTCTCTTGCCAATTCGACACCTTCAGCGAAGGTTTTGTTCATTTTCCAGTTACCTGCTACAATCTTTTTTCTCATGTCTATAGATTTAAATCGTTGTGTTTTATTTAGTTTCTTCTTTTCTTTATACGGGGAAAAAGTAAATATGCTACAAAGAAAAGAAGGATAAAGGAGTAAACCAAATAATTCCGTTGCATTTCTTGTTGACTCTGCAAGCAATAGGCTGCCAAGTCCGTGTCTTTTAAATCTTTGATATCCGGGATATCTTTCCCCGCGCGTTTGTCCAGAATGGTTCCCTGCCGTAAAATAATCACGCCGGGATTGGAACGGATCATGGTTTTCAACTGTATCTCGTCTGCCGCGCAGAACTCGTACGGCACGTGATGGCGGGTTCGGTAGGCTTGGATATCCTTTTGCGAGGAAGAAGTTAAACCGTAGAACCTGTATCCTTTTTCCCGCGCCAGATTTGCCAATCGGTTCAAAGCGGGTTGTACATCGGCGTCGCTTTTGTTGATATTATAGGCAACTGCAAGTATCGTGTAATTGTCATCTTCAAGTATTTCTTCCGTGATGTTGCCCAATTCCGGGTGTTCGATCACGAGATCGTGTATCGGGGTGATGTATCCTTGCTTTACCAAGCGTTCCGAACTACTCTCGTATTCCCAGTTTACGGTATCCTGCCAAGGGTAGTTCTCCTCTGTGAATGATTGTATTTCTCCGGTCTGCCTGTTCTTGTATTTTAGAGTCACCTCGTACTGGTCGGGTTCGGCTCCCTCCGGTAGTCGCATTCCCTCGGCAATATTTTTACCGATCGCGTAGGGGCGGAAATCTATCAAGGGTAAATGACGGTAACAATAGACGGACAGACACAACATTCCGGCTCCCGCGAGCACGAGCATCGAGAATTGCCCCAGCGGGGTAAGTTGGGGTTTGTACTTTTCGCGATAAACAAAGACCACGATGGCAAATAATAACAAGACGATATTCTTCCAGAACGTTTGCCAATTGGTCAGTACGAGGGCATCCCCGAAGCACCCGCAATCACTGACAGGATTCGTCAAGGCGAGCGCTAACGTCAACGGCGTGAAAAATGCCATGAATAGTAAAGCTCCCCAAGCGAGGCGGGATACCCACAGGTTGAACAGTAACGCTATCCCGATCAGAAATTCTGCCAACGAGAGGGCAAAGGAGAAAAATAGTGTCGTGGCATTCATCCAACTCATGCCGAACGCGTTGAAGTAGTCGGTGAATTTATAATCCGACCCTAGCGGATCTATCCCTTTCACGAAGCCGGAGTAGATAAATACGATACCGACCACGATCCTGCAAAGATTTTGAATGAATTTGCTTATCATGTTTACTTTTCTAGTTTTCAGTCTTTAATTCTCCACGACCAGGCGAATTAACCCGAACACGGCGTAATTCACCATGTCGAAGTAGTTCGCGTCAATACCTTCCGATATGATTGTCGCTCCTTGATGATCTTCGATCTGTTTGGTCCGGTTGATTTTCATCAGGATTAAGTCCGTGTACGAGCTGACACGCATTTCCCGCCACGCCTCGTCGTAATCGTGGTTTTTGGCAAGCATGAGTTCTTTCGCTTGCAGGAAATAGTTCTGGTAGAGATGCAATATTTCTTCTCGCGGGGTGTCGTTGCCCGGACCGAGTTGCAATTGAATCAATCCCATGATGGAGTAGTTGATGATGCCGATAAATTCGGGAACGATACCTTCTCCTACTTTCGTGACTCCTTTCTCTTCGATACTCCGGATTCGGTTCGCTTTGATATATATCTGGTCAGTGATCGACGTCGGGCGGAGTATTCTCCACGCTGTCCCGTAATCCTGCATTTTTTTCACGAAAATATCCTGACATATATCTATCACTTTATCATATTCTTGCGCTGTGTTTGGCATAATTCTATCGTTTTTTAGTAACAGAATTTGAAAAATAAGTTGTTTCTTTGAAGTGTAAAATTAGTCAAATAATTCAAAACCGGAAATTGAAATTGGAAAATTATGATGGAGATCGTTTTAGGAGATAAAAAAGTTAGTTTGGAGCGACCTGTCGTGATGGGTATTTTGAACGTGACACCCGACTCTTTTTATGACGGGGGAAAGTACTTGAGTGAAATCGGGGTAATCAAGCGCATCGACGAGATCGTGGAGCAAGGGGCGGGGATTATTGACGTGGGAGCTTATTCCACTCGTCCCGGGGCTGCTTTCGTGAGCGAGGAAGAGGAACTTTCACGGTTGAGTTTTGCCGTCGAGCTAGTGCGTAAATACCATCCCGAGGTTTCGGTTTCGATAGATACGTTCCGGTCGGGAGTGGCAAAGGAGATTAATCACTGTCTGGGACCGGTTATCGTGAATGATATTTCCGGTGGCACGATGGATGACAGGATGTTCGAAACGGTTGCCGGGATGGGGGTACCCTATATATTGATGCACATTCAAGGTACGCCGCAAGATATGCAAGTAAACCCACGTTATGATGACGTGGTACGTGAGGTTGGGGAGTTCTTCACGGAGCGTATAGCCCGTCTGAATGCCTTGGGATTTAATAATATCATACTGGATCAAGGTTTCGGTTTCGGGAAGACCGTGGCACATAATTATCAATTGATGGATAAAATGGAGTCTTTTCTCGATTTTGGATATCCTTTACTCGTGGGCATTTCTCGCAAAACGATGATATGGCGTTTATTGGATATTACCCCGAAAGAGGCACTGAACGGTACTACCGTGCTCAACACGATATCGCTAATTAAAGGTGCTCACATCCTTAGGGTTCACGATGTTCGTGAAGCCGTGGAGGCAGTGAAGATCGTGGAGGCGATGAGAGGGTGAATCACTTGCCATAGCACGATTCCGGCAGTGACGGAGATATTGAAGGAGTGTTTTGTCCCGAATTGGGGTATTTCAATGCAGTTGTCCGAGAGGTCGATGACTTCCTGCTGCACGCCTTTCACTTCGTTGCCGAACACGAAGGCGTATTTTTGTCCGGGAGTGATGGTAAAGGTTTCGAGAGAGATGCTGTTCTCCGCTTGCTCCACGGATAGAATGGTGTACCCCTCGTTTTTCAATTCTTTCACGGCATCGGTAGTTTCCTCGAAATATGCCCAGTCGACGCTTTCTTCCGCGCCGAGGGCTGTTTTGTGTATTTCCCGGTGGGGTGGGGTGGCGGTGATACCGCAAAGGTATATTTTCGACAACCGGAAGGCGTCCGACGTGCGGAATACCGAACCGATGTTGTTCAGGCTGCGCACGTTGTCAAGAACTACTACAAGCGGGAGTTTTTCAGCCTCTTTGTATTCTTCCGCGGAGAGGCGGTTCAGTTCTTCGTTGAGGAGTTTGCGATGGGACATGAAATTGAAAATTGAAAATTGAAAATTGAAAATGAGGGTGAGTCATTTCGATTTTCAATTTGGGGTTATTAATGATAGTTTTTAGTTTATTTGAAGATTGAATATGTTTTTTGAGTTTTAATTTTCAATTTTGCATTTTCAATTTTCAATTGTTTTGCCGAGTAAGGTGGCTGCCGTGCATTCGGTTACTCGAACTTGAACGAGGTCGCCGACTTTAGCGCCGTTATCCGGGAACACGATTACTTTATTTTGGCTGCTACGCCCGAAAAGTTCGTCCGATTTCTTTTTGGAAACACCTTCGACCATAACTTCGAAGACTTTACCCACGTCTTTCAAGTTACTTTGATGAGATATTTCTACTTGCATGTCAATCAGTTCTTGCAGGCGTCTGCCCTTGACTTCCTCGTCCACGTTATCCGGTAAGTTACGGGATGCCATGGTGCCGGGGCGTTCGGAGTACTTGAACATGAAAGCGGAATCGAACATCACTTCTTTCATCAAATCGAGAGTTTGCCGGTAATCTTCCTCGCTCTCGTTGTGGAAGCCCACGAACACGTCGGTAGATATTCCGCAATCCGGGACAATCTCACGGATGGCACGGATACGGTCCAGATACCATTCACGGGTGTATTTCCGGTTCATGTCTTTCAACACGGAGTTACTGCCGGATTGGAAAGGCAGGTGGATGTGTTTGCAGATATTGGGATAAGTGGCGATTGCCCGAAGTATGTCATCATTCATGTCTTTCGGGTGTGATGTGGCGAAACGGATACGCATGTCCGGTACCGTTTTTGCAACCATGGCAAGCAACGCCGGGAAGTTCATTTCCGTGTTATCTCCCCGCCACAAGTACGAGTTCACGTTTTGTCCGAGTAGGGTAACTTCTTTATATCCTTTTGAATGGAGGTCGAGTACTTCGTTGATGATACTTTTCGGGCTGCGGCTGCGTTCGCGTCCCCGCGTGTAGGGCACGATGCAGTAGGTACAGAAGTTGTTGCATCCCCGCATGATAGACACGAATCCGGAGATGGCCGTTTCGTCTATGCGGGAAGGGCAAATGTCTTTATAGGTTTCGGTTGTCGATAATTCGATATTGATGGCTTTTTCTCCTTTTGCCGCTTTTTCTATCAACAAGGGAAGGTCCATGTAGGCATCCGGTCCCACGACGATATTCACGTTTTTTTCCTGTTCGAAGAGAGCGTCGCCCAATCGTTCCGCCATACATCCCATGATGGCAACCAACACGTGCGGTTTTTTCTTTTTCACCTCGGTGAAGCCTTGTACTCGCCCGCGTACCCGTTGTTCGGCGTTTTCACGGACAGAACAAGTGTTGACCAGAATTAAATCCGCCTCGTTTTTGTCTTCGGTTCGTTTGTATCCTTTATCTTCTAGTATGGCTGCCACCACTTCGCTATCCGCCACGTTCATCTGGCAACCATAAGTTTCTATGTAAAAATTCCGTATCTCCATTCTCAAATTTCATTTCCGAGGTGCAAAGGTAGTGAATTTCATTCAAAATCCTACCGTATTCCCAAGGTAATCCTAGGGTAATAATATCTCTCCTTGCTTGCAACCCAAGTGTGTGGCACTTCTAGCATCGTGGGGAAACGGTGGGGTAAGCGTGTTGCGAGTGGTCGGTAAGGGGCGGGAGGTAGTAATACGGTGGTATTACCGGGGGATTAGTCAAAAATGAAACTGTCAAATCGGCAGAGAACATTTTTTGGCATAACTATTGTCATTTAGTTGTCGTAAAAAATTGAAGTATAATTAAATTAAAAATATAGAGTTATGTCAACAGGAAAGATTGGAGTTTCAACAGGGAATTTATTCCCGATTATCAAGAAGTTTTTATACTCGGATCATGATATCTTTTTGAGAGAAATTGTATCGAATGCCGTGGATGCTTCACAAAAGATGAAGGTGCTGGCTTCGAACGGGGAGTTTAAGGGTGAACTTGGTGAGTTGAAGGTAAGAGTGAAGGCTGACAAAGCGGCAGGTACGTTGACGGTATCGGATAACGGTATCGGAATGACGCAGGAAGAAGTGGAGAAATATATCAATCAGATCGCTTTTTCCGGCGCGGAAGAGTTCATGAACAAGTACAAAGATAACGCGGCGGCTATTATCGGTCATTTCGGGTTAGGCTTTTATTCTTCGTTCATGGTGAGTGACAAGGTGGAAATCGTGACGAAATCTTATAAAGAGGGGGCGAAAGCGGTGAAATGGTCGTGCGAGGGGAATCCGGAGTACACGTTGGAAGAAACGGAGAAAGCCGAGAGAGGTACGGACATTATCATGTATATCAACGAGGAAGAGAAGGATTTCTTGGAGGATTCGAAGGTAAACGAGTTGCTGACGAAATATTGTAAGTTCTTGCCTATCGAGATTATTTCCGGGAAGAAGAAAGAGTGGAAAGACGGTGAGTATAGGGATACGGACGAGGATAACGTGATCAATGACACGAATCCGGCGTGGACGCGTAAGCCCGCGGACTTGAATGAGGAGGATTACGAGAAGTTCTATCGCGAGTTATACCCGATGGCTCAGGAGCCGTTGTTCCATATTCATTTGAACGTGGATTACCCGTTCAACCTGACCGGTATTTTGTATTTCCCGAAGATTGATAATAAGTTCGAGATTCAGAAGAATAAGATACAGTTATACAGCAATCAAGTGTACGTGACGGATTCGGTGGAAGGAATCGTACCGGAATATCTGACATTACTGCACGGGGTGATCGATTCTCCGGATATTCCTTTGAACGTGTCGCGTTCTTATTTACAAAGTGACCGTAACGTGAAAAAGATTTCCAGTCATATCACGAAGAAGGTTGCCGATAGTTTGACCGATATATTCACGAACAAGCGTGAGGATTACGAGAAGAAGTGGGATGATTTGAAGATATTTATCCAATACGGTATGCTGACGGACGAGAAATTTGACGAGAGGGCAAAGAGTATTTTCTTGTTCAAAAATACCGAAGGGAAGTATTTCACGTACGAGGAGTACGAGAATTTGATTAAAGCTAACCAGACGGATAAGGATAATAAAGTGGTATTCTTGTACGCCACGGACGAAAAAGAGCAATACACGTATATTGAAGCCGCGAAGGGGAAAGGTTACGATGTGTTGTTGATGGACGGTCAGTTGGATACGCACTTTATCAATCATTTGGAGCAGAAGAATGCGGAACATCGTTTCGTGCGGGTAGACTCGGATGTTATTGATAAGTTGATACCGAAGGAGGACGCTAAGGAAGTGGCTTTGAGTCACGAGGAGCAGGAGGAATTGCGTGCCGTGTTCTCGTCCCAATTGCCTAAAGACGGGGGGATGTTCATGGTGAATTTCGAGGCGATGGGTGAGAATGGTGATCCGGTGATCGTTACGCGTTCCGAGTTTATGCGTCGTATGAAAGACATGGCGGCAATGAATCCGGGTATGGGATTCTATGGAGCTATGGGAGATCAGTATACTTTGGTCGTGAACACGGATCACAAGTTGGTGAATGATATTCTGGAGAACGAGAAGAGCGAGATGCAAGCCAAGTTGGAACCGATTTACTTCGAGATTAAGGAAACCGAGAAGAAGCAGGCGGAGTTGGATGAATTGAACAAGGGCAAGAAAGACGAGGAAATTCCGCAGGTAGATAAAGATAGAAAGACTGAGTACAATAAAACTGTTTCCGATTTACAGAAGCAGAAGAACGAGTTGTTGGAAGAATATGGAAAAGGTAATAAGGTTGTAGGTCAGTTGATTGACTTGGCTTTGTTGGCAAACGGGTTGTTGAAAGGAGAGGCTTTAAACAGGTTTGTCAAGCGAAGCGTGGAGTTGATAAAATAAAAAAGTTAAGCCGGACAAACGTCCGGCTTATTTATTTCAGAAAAAATCATTACTTTCGTTGGATGAATTTGATTGAAGTTACTTAAAAATATAAAATTATGCAGGTTATTTTTTCTTCCGGGACATATAAGAGAACGATGGTAAGGTCTATCGTGGCAATCGTGACAGGTATCGTTTTGGTGCTTTGGCCGACAGAGGTGTTGAATTACACGGTTAAGATTATCGGGGCGGTGTTCTGTCTTGCCGGAATCGTGTCTTTCCTCGTGTCTTTGCGGGATCAGGATGGGAACTCGCCGAGAGGTTTGACTTCTTTTAACGGGATCGGAAGTATTATTCTGGGTATTCTGTTGTGGGTGATGGCGGATACTTTTACCAATATATTGATGTACCTGCTTGGTTTTATTTTGGTTGTTGCGGGTATCGGTCAATTGGTTGTTCTTATTTCTGCGAGGAGATTCGGGCAGATTAGCGGGATGAGTTATTTGTTCCCGATAATCGTACTTTTGGCGGGTATTGTTATTTTTGCGAATCCGTTTTCCGCGAAAGAAGGAATAATCACTTTTTTCGGGGCGATTTCTATATTTTACGGGATTACCGATTTGATTAATCAACGCCGGATTAATCAGTTGAGAAAAGAGGCGCATGAGGCGGAACAACAACAGAAGTTGGGTGGGGGTGAGATTGAGGACACGGAGTATGAGGAAGTTGAATAACCTTTTTAATTTCGGATTTACGATTTATGATTGAGGAAGAGTTTGTGGGCTTAGGATAGTATTATTTAAGAATAGATATAATGGTGTATATTATTAACAAGGAGGATTCGGTTTATAATCGTTTTTTAGCAGAGCTCAGAGATAAAGAAATACAAAAGGATCCTTTGCGCTTTCGACGGAATTTGGAGAGAGTCGGTGAGATTATGGCTTACGAGATCAGCAAGACTTTTCACTATTCGTCGCGAAAGGTGCAAACCCCGATAGATGTGGCGGACGTGAGGTTGGCAGATGATGAAGTGGTGGTGGCTTCTGTTTTGCGTGCAGGGCTTCCTTTTCATCAAGGGTTTCTAAATTACTTTGACCGTTCGGGGAGTGCTTTTATTTCTGCGAGAAGAAAATATAAAGAGAATCATATAGATTTTGAGATTCGTTTCGATTCAATTTACACGCCTAGTCTGGAAGGAAAGCAATTGTTGCTGGTAGATCCGATGCTGGCAACCGGAGCGTCTATCGTGGTTGCTTATCATGAGTTGTTGAAGCAAGGTGGAAGACCGCTGCACACGCATATTGCAGCTATCGTGTCCAGTCGTCAAGGTGTGGATAAGATTACCGAGGCGTTGAAAGATGAGCCGGTTACGATATGGACAGGTGCTGTGGACGAGAGATTGACGGAGAGTTGTTATATTGATCCGGGAATCGGTGATGCCGGTGATTTGGCATTTGGAGAGAAATTGTGAAAACTTAAAGATAAAAACTAAAAGCTAAAAGTTGAAGGTTCAGATTAAAGCATTATCTTTGGCGTCATGGAAATGAACAAATATTTAATAGCTGCCTTATATGTGTTTGCCGGTTGTGTGGCAACACTCCCGATTGGGGTGCGTGCCGGGAATGTCCCTGTTGCCAATGACAGCTACCGTTTGTTGATTTCTTCTCCCACTGAAAAAATTATAACCGTTTGCACGGATAAGAGGACCGCGGATGATTTGGACTATGGTGTTTTTAGTCATCAGAATTATTTAGCCTCTATTGATAGTGTAAAGGTTTATTATACTTACTCACCTTTAGTGCTTCCGGGTTGGAAAGTACCCGAAGTAACAGCTAATCCCATACGAGCGCCGGGGAGATGCTGATAATTTTAGATTTATGATTTTAGATTTACGATTGAAGAGGTAAACTATGTTTTATCATTTTCGATTTTCATTTTTCAATTTTTCAATTATAAAAAAGTATGGGATTTAATGATATATTAAAAAGTATGTTCGGTAACAAGGCAGATCGGGATATGAAGGAGTTGTTACCGGTGGTTAAGAAGGTGAACGCGGAGTGGGAGAAGATTAAAGGATTGAGCCATGATGATTTGAGAAAGGTGTCTGCTGATCTGAAGGCGAAGATACACGCTCATGTAAAATCAGAGGAGGATGAGATCGCCGCGTTGAAAGCAAAAGTGGAAAACGAGAAACCCTCTATCGAGGAGAGGGAGGAAATATATAACCGGATTGATAAGCTGGAAGAGCAGATTGACAAGAAACTGGAGGATATTTTGAATGAAATATTGCCAGTAGCTTTCGCGGTGATTAAGGATACTGCACGACGATTTACCGAGAACAAGGAAATCGTGGTAAAGGCCACGGATTTTGATAGGGATTTAGCGGTTAGTAAAGATTTCGTGGAAATAGACGGGGACGATGCCGTTTATTTTAATTCATGGCTTGCCGGAGGTACGGAGATAACTTGGGATATGGTACATTACGATGTGCAGTTGATCGGAGGTTCCGTGTTACATCAAGGGAAGATTGCCGAGATGGCTACCGGTGAAGGTAAAACGTTGGTGGCAACTTTGCCTGTTTTCTTGAATGCTTTGACAGGGCGAGGCGTACATGTGGTAACGGTCAATGATTACCTTGCCAAGCGTGACTCCGAATGGATGGGACCGTTGTATATGTTCCACGGTTTGTCAGTAGATTGTATTGATAAAACGGAGCCTAATTCTCCCGAGAGAAGAAAGGCTTATCAAGCGGATATCACTTTCGGTACGAATAACGAGTTCGGTTTCGACTATTTGAGAGATAATATGGCGATACACCCGGAAGACCTTGTGCAACGGAAGCATAATTATGCTATCGTGGATGAGGTGGACTCCGTGTTGATCGATGATGCCCGTACTCCGTTGATTATTTCCGGTCCTGTACCCAAGGGGGATATCCAGATGTTTGACGAGTATAAACCCCGTGTGGAGAAATTGGTTCGTATGCAGCGTGAGTTGGTTTCACGGATTTTTAACGAGGCGAAGACTTTGCTTGCCAGCGGTGACCGGAAACAGGAGGAACAGGGGGCTATTCTGTTATTGAGAGCGTTTAAGGGGTTGCCCAAGTACAAGCCATTAATCAAGTTCTTGAGTGAACAGGGAAATAAGGCGACTTTGGTAAAGACCGAGAATATATACATGCAGGAAAACAACCGTCGTATGCCAGAGATCACGGACGAGTTGTATTTCGTGATCGACGAGAAGTTGAATTCAATAGATTTGACGGATAAAGGGCATGATACGATTACAGCGGCGGGAGAGGACCCGAACTTCTTTATATTGCCGGATATCGGTTCCGAGTTGGCTGAAATAGACAAGATGAATTTGTCTGACGAGGAAAAGGTCGAGAAAAAAGACCAGTTGGTACAGAATTATGCCACCAAATCGGAGCGGGTACACACGGTGAACCAGTTGTTGAAAGCGTATACTTTGTTCGAGTTGGATGTGGAATACGTGGTGATGGATAATAAAGTGAAAATCGTGGACGAGCAGACCGGACGTATCATGGAAGGTCGCCGTTATTCCGACGGTTTGCACCAAGCTATCGAGGCGAAGGAGAACGTGAAGGTGGAGGCTGCCACCCAGACATTTGCTACAATTACTTTACAGAATTATTTCCGTATGTACCACAAGTTGGCGGGTATGACCGGTACGGCGGAAACGGAAGCGGGAGAGTTCTGGGATATTTATAAATTGGATGTCGTGGTTATCCCGACGAATAAACCGATTATCCGGAAAGATGCGAACGACTACGTGTACAAGACGAAACGCGAGAAGTATAACGCGGTAATAGAGGAGATTAGCCGATTAGTGGAATTGGGACGTCCCGTTCTGGTGGGTACGACTTCGGTTGAGGTATCCGAGTTACTGAGCCGTATGTTGAAAATGCGCGGTATCAAGCATAACGTGTTGAACGCTAAGTTACATCAGCGGGAAGCTGATATCGTGGCTGAAGCCGGTAAATCGCAAGTTGTTACTATCGCTACCAACATGGCCGGTCGTGGAACGGATATCAAGTTGAGTCCGGAGGTTCGTGCCGCGGGTGGTTTGGCAATTATCGGTACGGAGCGTCATGATTCCCGTCGTGTTGACCGTCAGTTAAGAGGTCGTGCCGGACGTCAAGGGGATCCGGGTTCATCACAATTCTTCGTGTCATTGGAAGATGATTTGATGCGTCTTTTCAGTTCCGAAAGAATTATTCGTGTTATGGACCGTTTGGGACACGAGGAGGGGGATGTGATCCAACACTCGATGATCACGAAATCTATCGAGCGTGCGCAACGTAAGGTGGAAGAAAATAACTTCGGTATTCGTAAGCGTTTGCTGGAATATGACGACGTGATGAATTCGCAACGTGAGGTTATTTACAAGAAAAGACGTCATGCATTACTCGGGGAGAGAATCGGGGTGGATATTGCTAATAACATGTACGATGTTTGTGAAACGTTGGTAGAAGTACATAAAGATAGCAACGAAGTAGAGGATTTCCGACTGGATGTATTGAAATATCTGTCCGTGAATTTTGATATAAAGGAAGAAGAATTCCAAAAGACTTCCGCTTCGGAATTGACCGAGAGATTGTATAAAGAAGTGAGAGAAACCTTTACCCGCAAAGTAGAAGGAATTTCGAAACAGGCATTCCCGGTGATTAAGAATGTATTCGAGCAAAGGGGTGAAATGTTTAAGAATATCGTGGTTCCTTTCACGGATGGCAAGAAAATGTATAATGTGGTCACGAATTTGGAAAAAGCATATAAGACAGAGGGGGAAGAATTAGTACGTGCCTACGAGAAATCGATTATGCTTGCCCATATTGATGATGCATGGAAAGAGCATTTGCGGGAAATGGACGATTTGAAACAATCGGTTCAGAATGCCACGTACGAGCAAAAAGACCCGTTATTGATCTATAAATTCGAATCGTTCAATTTGTTCAAGACGATGGTGGATAAGATCAACAAGAGTGTGGTTTCTACTTTGATGAAAGGACAAATTCCGTTCGAGGCTCCGGAGGAAGTAAGACAAGCCGAGGAAAGACGTACGGATATGAGCAAAATGCGCACGGGACGTACGGATGCTCCCGCAGCACAGACAAATCAAGGACCTCGTAAAGTGGAGCCGGTGAAAGTCGGTCCTAAGGTGGGACGTAATGATCCTTGTCCTTGCGGAAGTGGTAAGAAATACAAGAATTGCCACGGTAGAGAAGAAAATTAATTTTAGATTTTAAATTTTAAATTTTAGATTGCTTTGACGCATTGAGTTTAAAATTGAGATTTAGAATAAAATATAATTGTAGGTTTTAGGTTGTTGATAAATAATTTAAAATCTACAATTTAAAAATTTAAAATTATTATGGTTTCATTATTTATCAACTGGGATGTCAGTCCCGAGATTTTTAATTTAGGAGGCTTCTCTATCCGGTATTACGGTTTGTTGTTTGCGTTGGCGTTTGTTTGCGGATACAAGGTAGAAGAGAAGATGTTCAAATCAGAGGGATTAAGTCAGCAATGGTTGGACAAATTATGGATATATGTTGCCGTGGCAACCGTGATCGGTGCTCGATTGGGACATTGTTTCTTTTACGGGTGGGAATATTATCAGAACCATTTATTGGAAATTGTTTTGCCATTTCAGATCAGTCCGTTTAAATTCACGGGTTTCCAAGGGTTGGCGAGTCATGGTGCCGCGATAGGTATTATCGCGGGATTATGGTATTATTCCAAGAAAGTGAGTAAAAAATCAATCTTTTGGATATTGGATCGTGCCGTGATTCCTATTGCTCTTGCCGGTTTTTTTATCCGGATGGGGAATTTGATGAATTCGGAAATAGTCGGACTTCCGACCACTTTGCCGTGGGGTTTTATTTTTATCCACGGGCATAGGATTGAGAATCCGGAATTACCTCGTCATCCGGCTCAGTTGTACGAGGCAATTTGTTATTTAATCAGTTTTGCCGTGTTAATGCATTTGTATTGGAGAACGAACGCGAAAGATAAACAGGGTTTTTTATTCGGCATGTTTTTGATCTTGATTTTCGCAGCACGTTTCTTTATCGAGTTCGTGAAAGAGGATCAAGAGGCTTTCGAGGCTTCGATGACATTGAATATGGGGCAATGGCTGAGTATTCCTTTTGTCCTTGTGGGTATCTATATGGTATGGAGAAATAAAATGCCGTTGAAAGCGAAGTAATTTATGACTAGGTGAATATGGGTTACGATAAAAGATTCATGAAAGAGGCAATTCGAATTGCCGTGGAGAATGTGAAGAATGGGACGGGAGGTCCTTTCGGGGCTGTTGTTGTGAAAGGCGGGGAGATTATTGCATCTTCCGGGAATACGGTAGTACCGGATAATGATCCGACAGCTCATGCCGAAGTGAATGCTATTCGTAAGGCATGTAGAAATTTGGATTCCTTTCAACTGGAAGGATGTGAGATCTATTCCAGTTGTGAGCCTTGTCCGATGTGTTTGGGGGCAATTTATTGGGCTCGTCCGAAAGCTGTTTATTATGCTTGTACGAAAGAGGATGCGGCTGAAGGCGGATTTGATGATTCTTTTATCTATAAGGAAATCATGTTGGATGGTTCGCGACGTTTTATCCCGTTCGTGAACGAGAAAGAAGAGGGTGCCGGGGAGGAATTTGAGCTTTGGCGTGAGGAAAAGAACAAAGTCAAGTATTAGAATCTCTGTTCTATAAAGTTATGAATAGGGCGTGTTTTGAGAAGGATACGCCCTATTTTTATGTCCTATTTCCAAATATTTCTTGCTGTTTTTCTCTTTTTTTATTAAATTTGTAAACCTCAGGTATTTGCTTTCTGTATAAATACATGTCACTTCTTGGCATTCGAGGGCGTTTTCGGACGCTACAACATTTTATGTTGTGTTTTTGTTTAACTTTTGAAATAGGAGGAACGTGGAGCTGAAAAATGTACTGAAATATTCGTATACCGAATTAATAGATTTATTTGAAAAGGACTTCCCGAGTATATTGCATAACGCAAGGATAAGCGATGATTGGAGAGTCTTCGAGCAATTTTTGAAAGAATATATTCGAGCGACTCTAATCAGACGTCCTTCGCCTCTTTCTATACGGCGTTTTTTTCGCATGTTCGTGAATCGTTCCCGTTATATTCATGATTTCTCGACGGGTGAGAAAATCCGGTACGAGCCGATAAAATGGTTATGGGAGGCTTTGCGGGGGGAAGATAATGATGTGCATCAGGACTTTTTGATCGACAGGTATTTTTTGTTTAAACAGTTTCAAAATAGCTTTGATGTATTGTCAGATCAAGAGCAATGCAAGAATTGGAGAGAACGTTGGGAAGTGGGTACGGATGAAGATGTTGCCGAGGAACGCCGGGAGAATAGAAAGCGAATATCTTATTTGTTAATTCGTAAAATAGAGCAACGGGATAAAATGAATTCCCGTTATCGTTTTGCCGCGGAAACGAGTGAAGAGGACAAAATGAGGCTGATAGACGAATGGTGGAAAGACTATAAATTTCATTTGACGATGGCAATACGGGAACCGGATGAATTGAATCTGTTTTTGAATCATACGTTATCTGACAAAACGATGCAAATCCTGCATGATGCAAAGCGGAAAGGAATACCTTTTTTCGTGACGCCTTATTATTTATCCCTGTTGAGCGTGAAAGAGAACGGGTATGATGATTCCACGATTCGGAGTTACGTGATTTATTCTCGGGAACTGGTAGAGAATTTCGGACATATTCAGGCTTGGGAGAAAGAGGATGTCGTGGAAGCCGGTAAGCCCAACGCGGCAGGTTGGTTATTGCCAAATTCGACAAATATTCACCGTCGTTACCCGGAAGTGGCTATTTTTATTCCGGATTCGATGGGGCGTGCTTGTGGAGGATTGTGCGCTCTTTGCCAACGGATGTATGATTTTCAAAAAGGGCATCTGAATTTTAACTTGGATCGCTTGAAGCCGATAGAAGGATGGGAGAGAAAGATGGAGCGGTTGATGACTTATTACGAGTATGATTCTCAATTACGGGATATTTTGATCACGGGAGGTGATGCATTGATGAGTCAGAATTCGACGTTGGAGAAAATTCTGGATGCCGTTTACCGGATGGCGGTTCATAAACGGGAGGCTAACAGGGAGCGGACTAAAGGAGAGAAATATGCCGAAATCCGGCGGGTGAGATTGGGTTCTCGTTTATTGGCGTATTTGCCGAGTCGGATTGATGATGGATTGATTGATGTCTTGAAACGTTTTCGGGAGAAAGCCACTCGTGCGGGGATACAACAATTTTTTGTGCAAACGCATTTTGAATCGCCGTTGGAGATCACGGAAGATGTGGTACGTGCGGTACGACGCTTGCTGGATGCCGGATGGATTATAACGAATCAACTCGTGTTTACCGTGGCGGCATCCCGCCGGGGACACACGGCAAGGTTGAGGGAGGAATTGAACAAAATAGGAATTTTGACTTATTATACTTTTTCAGTGAAAGGCTTTGGTGAGAACTATGCTCTGTTTGCCCCGAACAGTCGCTCTATGCAAGAGGTAAAGGAAGAAAAAATATACGGTCGTTTGTCCCCGGAATTGGAGAAAGAGGTGTTGGATATATTGAAGCGTCCGGAATTACTGAATCCCGGTTTGGTTCGTTTATTAGAGAAATATGGTCAACCCTTCTTGGCTACCGACCGGAACGTGATGAATCTGCCGGGGATAGGAAAAAGTATGACTTTTGTGACAGCCGGTTTGACTAAACAAGGGAAGCGAATTTTACGTTTTTCCTTGGACGCGAATCGTCGACATAGTCCCGGTGTGGATAATATCGGGGATATTTACATCGTGGAGAATAAATCTATCGCGGCATATTTACGCCAGTTGGAAGAATTAGGAGAGAATGTTGAAGACTATTTTTCTATATGGCATTACTCGGAAGGGCACACGGAATCCCGCTTTGCTTTGTTCGAGTATCCGGAGCAATACACGGGTATCACGGATGATTTTACAAATTTGATCATAGAGTCTTAAAAAGAATTGCGTATTTGTAAATTTTAGGCTATCTTGGCTGTTGTGTTTAAAAAATACGTTTATGAAAAAGATCAATTTAGTTTCAATCGTAGTATTGTGTATTATTTTGCTTGCCGGATGTGCCGGAGAACCTAATCAAGAGGTGAATATTATTCCTCAACCCCAGAGTGTGGCTGTTGAGGATGGTGGTTTCAAACTATCCCCGAAAACGGTGATTAACGTTGTGCAAGGAGCGGAGGATTTGACTCCCGCTTGTACTTTCCTTAGTACATTGACTGAAAAATCTTTCGGGACACCTTTAAAGATCGAGAAAGGTGCTGCCAAGAGTAATGCAGTGAACATTACTGTTGATCCTTCCATGAAAGCTGATGCTTATGAGTTGACCGTGAGTGAGAATGCTATTCATATTCAAGGTGGAAGCTCAAAGGCAGTATTTTACGCCATGCAGAGTTTGCGGCAGATGATGCCTGTCGGGATAGAGAAAGGGGAAAAAATGAACAAAATAAGAATCCAGAATGTACGGATTCAAGATGAACCTCGCTTGGGATACCGGGGTACGATGTTGGATGTTTGTAGACATTTTTTCACGGTGGATGAAGTGAAGACTTTTATCGATATGCTGGCGTTACATAAATTGAGCGTGTTCCATTGGCATTTGACGGATGACCAAGGGTGGCGTATCGAGATTAAAAAATACCCGGAATTAACCCGGATAGGCAGTCAACGTAAACAAACCGTGATAGGTAAAAATACCGGAAAATATGACGGGAAGCCTTACGGGCCGTATTTCTTCACGCAAGAGGAGATAAAAGATGTCATTCAATACGCGGCTGACCGCTATATTACAATTATCCCGGAAATCGAACTTCCCGGGCATGCTTTGGCTGCGTTAGCAACCTATCCGGAATTGGGATGCACGGGTGGTCCTTACGAGGTTTGCCAGATGTGGGGTGTTTTCCCGGAAGTTTTTTGTCCCGGAAACGAGAAGACATTTGAGTTTTGGGAAGGGGTGTTGACCGAGGTTGCCGAGTTATTCCCGTCTGATATCATTCATATCGGGGGAGACGAGTGCCCGCGGGACGAGTGGAAAAAATGTAAGAAATGTCAGGCTCGAATGAAAAAGGAGAATATGAAGGAGGAGTACGAGTTGCAGAATTACGTGGTTCACCGGATTGAAGCTTTTTTGAAGACGAAAGGGAAGAGGATTATCGGTTGGGATGAAATTTTGGAAGGCGATGTTTCCAAGACAGCTATTGTTATGTCGTGGAGAGGTAAGAGCGGTGGTATAGCCGGAGCGAAGAGGGGGAACGAGGTGATTATGGTACCGAATGATTACGCTTATTTTGATTATTACCAAGCGAAACCGGTGGAGGATGAGCCTTTCGGTATCGGTGGCTACGTACCCGTGGAGAAAGTGTATAGCTTGGATCCCACGGAAGGGTTGACTCCCGAGGAGGCAGCAAAAATCATTGGTGTGCAGGCTAATTTGTGGGCAGAGTATATCACGACTTTCAGTCACGCTCAATACATGTTGTTGCCTCGTATGGCGGCGTTGTCAGAGGTGGCTTGGACTTCGCAAGCGCGAAGAGATTATTCAGGTTTCTTGAATAGAGCCAAGTTGTTAACGCAACGTTATGACGCCTTGGGATATAATTTTGCCAAACATATTTTGCAGGAGCCGAAAACGAATGAATAAGATATTATGGTTTGCCTTTTTCTGTTGTAGCATCGGGGGGATTCTCGGATGCTCTTCGGAGAAGGAGATAAGAACGGAGGTTTCTTCCGGTTGGCAATTCCGTCAAAAGGATAGTGGCGACTGGCTTCCGGCAACTGTTCCGGGGACAGTGCATACGGATTTGCTGGCAAACGGGAGAATAGAAGATCCTTTTTATCGGATGAATGAACTCGGATTGCAGTGGATTGATAAGAAGGATTGGGAATATAGAACCGAGCTTTCGGTTGATGATGAGCTGATAAACAAGAAAAATCAATATCTTGTTTTTAAAGGATTGGATACGTACGCTGATATTTACTTGAACGGTGAGTGTATCGGTTCCGCGGATAATATGTTCCGTACGTGGAAATTTGATGTTTCCGGTAAATTGAAAGCCGGGGATAATGAATTGCGTGTTGTACTCGCTTCTCCCACTGCGAGAGGGTTGGAAGAGATGAAGCGTTACGGTTTGAGATTGCCGGCAGATAATGATCAAAGTGAAAGAGGGGGAATGGGACAGGATCGGGTAAGCGTGTACACCCGTAAGGCTCCTTATCATTATGGTTGGGATTGGGGACCTCGTTTGGTGGCTTCGGGGATATGGCGTCCGGTTATCATCGAGGCGTGGAGTGGTATGAAAGTGGAGGACGTGTATATAAAACAAACGGAGGTCACGAGGGAGTTGGCAACTTTAAGTGCGGATATTCGCGTGAAGGCGGATGTCGGACAAGAGGTCGAAATTGAGATTACGAGTGACGGGAGAGTCTTGGCTTCCGGTAAGAAGAGCTTGGAACGGGGAGAAAACAACGTTTCCGTGCCTTTTGAGGTGGAGAGTCCCCGGTTGTGGTGGAGTAACGGTTTGGGGGAGCAAAACTTGTATTCTTTTAAAGTGCGGGTGACGGGTGTCGAAGGTGTTGTTGCCGAGAAAGAGGTGACGACCGGATTGCGATCATTGAAATTGGTACGGAAGAAGGATCAATGGGGCGAATCGTTCGGTTTTGAATTGAATGGTGTACCCGTTTTTGCCAAAGGGGCGAATATTATACCGAATGATGTTTTTCTGCCTCGCGCGAATCGAGAGGTGTACGAGAAAATGGTTTCCGATGCCGCGAATGCTAACATGAATATGTTGCGGATATGGGGTGGCGGAATATACGAGGATGATGTTTTCTTTGAATTGTGTGACAAGTATGGGATTATGGTGTGGCATGATTTTATGTTTGCTTGCGCGATGTATCCGGGGAACAAGGAGTTTTTGGATAATGTTCGGGAAGAAGCTATTGATAACGTGGTGCGGACACGTAATCACCCGTGTATAGCCCTGTGGTGTGGTAATAATGAAAATGCGTTGGCATGGCGTCACGGTTCTCCCGGCGGGTGGGGTTGGAAACAGCAATTCACGAAAGAACAACAGGATACAGTGTTTAAGGCTTATTATGACGTGTTTCACGATTTATTACCGCACGTGGTGAGTGAATATATGCCCGGGTGCGATTACTGGCCTTCTTCCCCTATGGCGGGACCGGAACCGACTCAGCACGGGTTGGACGGAACGACTTCCGGCGACCAGCATTATTGGGGTGTTTGGCACGGTTTCCGTCCATTGGAGAGTTATGACGAGGTGACTACTCGTTTTTGTAGTGAATACGGGTTCCAGTCTTTCCCGGAAATGAGTACTATACGTACCTATGCTTTACCGGAGGATTATGATATTAACTCGGACGTGATGAAATCACATCAGCGGAGTTATATCGGTAACGGGCGTATTTCGGATTACATGAAAATGTATTACCGGGTTCCGACTGATTTCGAACAGTTTATTTATATGACGCACGTCTTGCAAGGGCTTTCGACGAAAATGGCTATCGAGGCGCATCGCCGGAATATGCCTTACTGCATGGGTTCGCTTGTTTGGCAATTGAATGATTGTTGGCCTGTCGCCAGTTGGTCGACCACGGATTATTACCACAAGTGGAAAGCGGCGCATTACGTGATGCGTGATTGTTTTAAAGAGCTCATTGTTGCCCCGAAGTGGCGGAATGACAGTATGCTCGTGTATGTTGTCAGCGACCGTTTGCAACCCGTGGAAGCTGAATTGAGTGTTGATGTGATGGATTTCTCGGGGAAAATTATCTATTCGGAGAAGTCCAATGTTGAAATTCCGGCTAATACATCAATTGTTTTAACGGGTATGAAGCGTTCTTTTTTACTTCGGGGGGCTAGTGGAAAGGATGTCTTTGCCGTGGTTCGTTTGACAGCGGGAGGAAAGAACGTGGATGAGAAAAACGTGTATTTCGAGTATCATAAAGATTTGAATTTGCCCCAAGAACCGGAATTGTCGATTCTGGCTCGGGAAGAGGGGAAGCAAAAGTATATTTTGGTAACGGCAGATAAATTGGCATGTAACGTGATGTTTGTTTTGCCGGATAGTACGGCTTTCTTTTCGGATAATTATATCGATATACTGCCGGGACGGACGTATAAAATAAACGTGAAGACAGATATTCCTCTTGCGGAGATTGAAAGACGGATACAGTACCGTTATCTACGATAAAAAATAAGAGCCGTGTATATTTTTGAACATGGCTCTTGTTTTTTATTAAAATTCTCCGAAATATCCCGGGGGAGAGTTTTCTCCTGCTCTTTTTCTATCAGCTTTTTTACTTCCCATCGTGTTAAAGCGGTAAGATATCGTCAGCATGTAATAATTCTGGGTATTTGTACTGTATCTGGTTTGCGTGTAAAGGTCTTGGATGCTGTAATTCAATAAATTCCTTTGGCGCAATAAATCCATTGCTTTGAATCTTACTTGAAGTTGTTTCCGTTTTAAGAATTTCTTCCCGATCTCCATGTTTAACATGCTATTGGATTGGTTGATATTCCCGCCTTTTTTACTTAGCGTGTAGCTATAAGAATAATCTCCGGCGAGAATGAATTCTTTCCAGAATACCCATTTGACGTTAGCGTTGACGGATTGACTGAAAGAACTGGACCCTTCCGTTGTCGTGCTTGTTGAAGAAGTGTAAGAGGTTGAAGAGCGAATATTGTAATCCAAGTTTTCTGAAACATTACTCGTGATCCCTAGATTGAATGAGGCCCTGTGTGAATTGGTAATATTCTTGATATTATCGTAGATCGACGGGCTTCTGGAATAACTGTAAGATAAGGAGGGGCTTAATCTTAATTTGAGAGCGTTGATCCCGAACGAGTAACTGGAATTCATGGAGATACTCCATTGACCATTTAAGTTTATAGGCGTGGAAAGCCGGGCTCCGCGCAATATCTCGTAACCATTGATAACCGTATCGTTTTCGATAAATTGGGTAGCGGTGGCTATATTATTGAACGAGTTATTGAAATTAAGCCCTATATTTAGAAAGTTGAATTTTTCTTCTGAAATTTTTGAACTGCTGAAACTGAGAGAGGCTGATTGTGAAAATGTTTTTTTCAAATCGGGATTACCTTTGGATACACTTAACTGATCACTGACGTCCAATACATCTTGCAGTTGACTTGCACTGGGTGAACTTGTATTTCCATTATAGCTAAAGTTTAAATTGCTTCTTTCTGTCAGAGAATAGTTGAAATTGAATTGAGGAGAAAGATTCAAGTAATTATTTTTCACGAGTGAATCCGGGGCGTTTAAATACTCGTATTTGTTTTTTTCACTGGATAAATTAATGGAACCACCCCCGTTGAACGAGAATTTTTCTTTGTAATAATTGTAATTGACCCCGATACTATTATTTATTCTGGTATTACTGATTTTGTTCGTGAGAGAGGTGTCAATACCTATGATTTCGGTAAAAAGAGCGTCTTTATAAGATATACTCTCTTTATCCGATTCGTCCTGACTGTAACTTAACGAGTAATTGAAAGATAAACGGGCGTGTTCGGTCAAAGGTTCGGAATAGGATACGGAACCTGTTAATGAATTTGAAAAGCTTTTTGTACTGTTGATCAGGTTACGCAAAGTATCTCTTTTGTTGATAATACTACTGTCTTGTTGTATCCCGTCGCTTTTCGTGTCACTGACATTTATATTTCCGTTTATCGTTAATGTCCGTCCTCTTTTGGCAAACCCATGCATCCACGAGAAATTTCCACCGAAAGAATAAGAATCGTTATGGTTTTGGCTTTTGGCATTTGTGATATTTAATGTATCACCGTCTTGAATACTATTTCCCAATCTGATGGAGCGGCTATCCGATTTGCGTAACGAGAATGACGGGGAGAAGCTGATCCTGTCTTTTTCACTGATTTCATAACTGAAGCGGGTATTGACGCTATGGCTGGAACTCTCGGACCAAGAGTGATTCTCGTTCTCGTAAATTTTACTTTGGTAACTTTCTGATGGGAAATAATCCTGTCGGGTAGAACTGGCAGAGTAGGATTCGTTATCGCTACCACTATAACCGCCGGTTAGTTCCAGACCTTTTTTGAAAGTATTGAAAAAGTCCATGCCGAAGTTTTTACCCCTGTTATGTCCCCCTTTTCCCTTGTAAGAGGCGTTAGGTAAATCCGAACCTTGATTCGTGTTACGCAAACTTCCCCGGATAGAGAATCTGCGTTTACGATTGAACGCGTTTGCGTTCGCGTCCAGATTGTAGTTGTTGTTTTTGAAAGAATCTTCGACATCATCCGATATGCCGTAACCTAATCCGGCTTTACCGAATATTTTTAATTGATCCGGATTCTTGGTTTCAATATTCAAAGAGCGGAATTTCTTACCGTCATTGTAACCGGAGAAATTCGCTTCCTCACTTTTCCCGTCAAACATCTTGATTTTAGAAACGATATTTGCCGGTAAGGTTTGTAGGGCTGCCATCGGGTTATCAAGGAAATATTCCGTGCCGTCAATATAGATGCGTTTGACTTCTTCTCCGTTTGCCATGAGTTTGCCGTCCACGAGTTCAAACCCCGGTAATTTTTTTAATAAATCTTCCAGTTCCGCGTCTTCCGGGACTTTCACGGCTGCCGCGTTAAATTCGGTTGTATCGCCTCTTTGGATGATAAGAGGCGGTTTTGCCGTGATAACAACTTCATCCAGTTCTTCCGGTAAAAGTTTAATAATCCCCACGTTTGTATCCGCTTTTACCAGATATTTTTTGGTCGTGGGTCTGAATCCGACATAAGAGGCGGTAACGATTACTTCCCCTGCCGGTATATCCTTTAGCGTGAATTCGCCCATGGCGTCCGTTACCGTGGTAGGTTTCTTTTCGGCTCCCAAGTATATATGGGCTCCCGGTAATGTATCGTCATCCGAATCCCCGACGATAACACCTTTAATCGTGTGTACGACGGTTTTCTTTTCCTGTTGTTTGACAGTATCTTTTCTTACCGTATCCCTTACCTGCGTTTGAGCCAGTAGTGACACGGGACTAACGGTCATCAGTAAAATAAAGGCTATTTTGAAAATATGGTGTAGCATGATTTTTCTTTTCTATTTTAAACAAAAATAGATATAATATTATGGAACAGCCATAATAAAAGGCGGGTTTATGATTTCTTTAAATACTGTTTTAACAAATAATTTAGAAGTTTGTTAGAAAGTGATACAAGCGTGTATTCCCGGTCGTTTTTCGATAATCGTGGGAGAGAGGGAGATGCTGCTCCTTCCGTATGGCTTAGTGAATATATAGCTACTTCCGACACCGATGGCAGCCCCGCATAGAATGTCCCACCAGTCATGTCGGTCACAATGAGTTCTGGTCCAAGCCACGTATCCCGAAAGGAGATAGGCGGGGATTCCGAATTTCCAGCCGTAACGCCGTTGTATAAATGAGGCTCCTTGAAAAGTAACTGTCGCGTGTCCTGACGGAAAAGCGTGATGATTGCTACCGTCAGGGCGTTTTTTCCGAATGGTATGTTTTAGAATATAACTTACTCCCACGGCGGTCACGGCGGAAAAGACGAATTGTTTAGTGCCTTGGTAGTCTTTTTTCAATAATGTTGTTGCTAGGCAAGCGACAGGAGTCGCGTAGTAAATGATATCACCGGAAGTTTCTATCGCTTTCTTTTGGGCTGATAGACGGGGGATGAATATTATATTCAAGAGAAAAAATAGGCTACAAAATAGACAGAGTGATTTTTTTTTCGCGAAAGGCTGTTGTTTCATCTTGTTGATTATTAAAAACTCACCGCGAATGTATAAAAAAATGTGCGACAAGAAGTCGAAAAAAAATGATTTATCATTTCCAAATTTCAAAAATAGTCGTACATTTGCAGCCGTTATCGCCAATTTAGCTCAGCTGGTAGAGCAACGCATTCGTAATGCGTAGGTCTGGGGTTCGAGTCCCCAAATTGGCTCATGAAAGAGAGATTGTTTATGTTGAAAGCAATCTCTCTTTTATTTTTGTATTAATTCTTACTTTGGAATAATCCAAATACTGGTGTATTTTCGTGTGACAAGTAAATTTATTACATTTGTATCTGAGAATTATATGGATTTTTAGGTCTGAATATACTAATTTATACGTATTTACTTGTGTTTATGAAAAAAGGAAGATTATTTTTGAGTCTATTGACTTGTTGTGTTTTGTTGGGGGCAAAGAATGGAAATGCCCAGTCGTGGAAAGATATTTTGAATTCTTCCACGGTAAAGGATGTGGTGAATACACTTACGGGAAATGTGATCAAGTTTTCTGATTTGCAAGGGAATTGGAATTACGTGGAACCCGCGTGTAAGATGACGAGCGATGACAAATTGAAAGAGGTGGGAGGGACGCTTATGTCTTCCACTTTGGAGAAGAAGATCACGGCTGTTTACACGAAAGCGGGTATCGTTCCCGGTAAGTTTTCGTACACGTTTAACAGTGACAGTACTTTTACGAATGTTATCGGGAAGAAGACGTTGAAGGGAACTTATTCTTTAGACGAGAAAAATAGGGTACTTGTGTTGAATTACACGCTGGGAAATGCTTTCACCGTGAAGAGGACAGAAGTACAACTGACAAAATCGGGAGATCAGATTTCGATGCTTTTTAATGTCGACGGGTTGATGAAGTTTGTCAAGGTGCTGTCGTCAATGGTGAAGAAATCTGACACATCGTCTACTTTAACTTCTCTGTTAAATGGGTATGACGGAATGCTTCTCGGGTTCGAGATGAAGAAATAGCACTTGTTTTTATATAGGAAAAAGTGAAGGGGAAGGTGCAAAAAACCTTCCCCTTTCGATTTATTAAATATTTAAACTCCGGAATTTAATTCTGTACCCGGGTGGAGTGGTTATTCTGCGATAATTTCCCAAGGATAAGTCACGTCGCCGGTTTCATTATATTTGTACCCTTCGGCAGGACTCCATTCCATATTGGAAGGTTTGTTGGTATAGGGTTTCGAGCTGTATTTTCCTCCTTTCAAAATAAAACCTCCGATAGGTGTGCCGGGTTGGTCTTCATCCGAAGCGAGGCAGCAAGGCGTGCGGTCGGAGTAGAACTCGCCGCTTTCAACCTCGATGATGCCGTTCCATGCCGCGTAAAGTGCATAGAATGCATCATTTTGGGGTTGATTAGGTGTCTTCTTTGCTAATGCTTTCACCTTCGTGAGTAGAATATGTGAGCCTCCGTTACAGGCAATGGCTCCCTGTACGCCCTCGACAGTAGCGTCCTTGATAGTCATTTTACCACCATCTTGAGCACGCACGCAATACGCCCACGTGTTTGGTCCATTCAAGTTCGTGGATGTGGAGCGGATGTATCCGCCTTCAATATGAATCTCTCCGCCACCGGCAATGGCAAAGTTTGAGGCAACAGCCTGCACGTTCTTTACGGTCATCACAGCCTTGGCATCATTGTTCCAGAACAGGGTACCCGAACCGATGGTGTTCGTCGTGTAATGACCGCCTTCGACAGTTAAGGTTCCTTTGTTTTCCACCACGCGTTTTTTGAAGTTGATAGCACTCTTGTCGTTGCCTTTGATGGTCAGTTCGCTGGTGTTGATGAAACAAACATCCTCGTGGCTTGATTCTACTGCGTAATTGGAATTGCTCTGGTGAAGCGTGATGGTTGTCGGTTTTGTAATATTAATAGCTCTTGCAATAGACGACAGGTCGTAATAGCGCCGAATGGTCACTTCGCCGCCCGCTTCGATTTGTTTAACCAAGCGGTTCACTTCGATGTACCGGTCTTTGGCAACGCCGTCGACAATCACTTTCGGGGCATAAGGACGACTGCCGATATTGTAGTCACCAGCCCACCAACCGATGTAGTTATCAGTGCGGTCGCAGGTGGGAATATTATCGGCTTGTTGTGCCACGGTATTGTTCTTCAATTCGATTGTGTACTTACTGTAAGCCTCCGGTTGGGATGAACAGTTAGCTATCGTGCCGATAAAGGCATGGGAATAGCATTGTTCCATCTCATAGACACGGTCGTTTACATCCTCTGCACATTCGTACACTTTGTCGAACGAGATGTTGCTTACCGAGCAGCCTTCAACCGTCACGTTGCGTTCGAATGACTGGATGTAACCTATCAAACCGCCCGTTTGGTAAAGTCCTTCTGCCGGGGCTGTGGTTTTTAGGGCGCAACCGTTTACCGAGCAGTTGCGTATGGTGATGTCTTTATCGGAGTTACAGATGAATCCGACCAAGCCGGCTACCTTTTGGTAGCTGGTGATAGTAGCGTTCTTAATGTGGCAGTTTTCTATCGTACCGTGGTCCATGCGTCCGACTAAGGCACCTCCGCGATGGCAAGTTACGGTAGCTTTGTCGATGGTCAGGTTTTTCACCGTACCTTGGAGCACGTAGAACAGTCCGCCATAGTAGTACCCCTTGTCATTGCTGTTTCCCGTGTAATTGTCCACGTAGAGGTTACTGATGGTATATCCCGCTCCATCCAATTCTTTGAAGGCTTTGCCTTCTGTGTCAATCGGTACCCACGGGTTGGATGTGTTGCCTTGCATATCCAAATCGGCTGTCAGCACGATGCGTGTACATTTTTTCGTGCCGATTAGGTCAACGGCTTTCTTCAGGGTGGCTACATCACCTACGGCGTATGTTGTTACTATGCCGGCGCTTTCCTCGAAAGAGATTTCGCCTACCGTGCCGAGAATCTCGACGTTACCTTTTTTCACGTTCAATTTATTTACTGTGACTCCTTCCGGGATAACCAATGTGTTATCAGCCGTGGTGGCGTCTATTTCCTCGTAACTTCCGCTTAAGGTTACGGTTGACTCGGGAAGGTTGATGGTCACCTTTTTGGCGGATGGAATGGCGAGTGTTACGGCGGCAGGAGCTTTGGTTTCTTCTTCACCGGAATTGAGGGTTATTTCCTGTTCCGTGGCAGGTATAGAGATGGCGAGTTGTACGGCGTTGTTTTCCTCGTATATCTTCGGAATACTGATTGTGACTGCATCCGTGGCGGGTGCTTCTTTTACCACGATGTTGGTGGCGCCATCCTTGAGGGCTTGTGCCACCTCAGCCGTGGTACCCACTTCGACAATCTTACTCTCGATATCGGGGGTATTAAATTCCGGGTTGATGGTCACGCTCATGCTTCCCTTCTTCGTCAACAGGTTACCGGACACGTTGGTCTTGTAGTTGCGGCGGATGGGGATGTTGTGAAATGCGTCGTTGGTGGTGATATTGGTCTTGTTGTTGATAAACGTCATCGAGAAGTCAGCCAAAGTGCTTCCCTCCTCCGGTGTTGCCCAGATGTAGTCGATGGTCAACAGACCGGTGTTGCCATTGGATACGGTCGCGGTGTACTCTAATGCAGTTTCAGCGCTCGCCACTCCCGTCAGTGCGTTGAACTCGGTGGGTACGGCTTTGAAATTTACTTTTACATGGGTCGGCTTCAAGCTTGCGTCTTTGATCTCGCTCAAGTCATTTGTTGTCACGTTCAATTGCCCGAAAGGACGGGTGAGTGTAACTTCTTCCGCGAAAGCCTCGGTCACTTTGAGCGTTTTTTTGGCAAAGAATGCGTCGAATTCGTCATTGTTCCCGGCGTACTCTTTTGCCTTGATAGCTGTAAGGCCATTTGCCGTGGTGTAGTGCTTATCCGCATTACTCTCCCCCGCGACATCTGCCCAGAACACGAAGTCGTAGGTTTGCGAGGTCACCAAGCGTAAATCGGAGAAAGTGGCTTGGTTTTGGGATACGGTTGCAATCTTCCGTTCCCCGTACAATTCCCCGTTCCGGTAAATTTCCAAGATACAGCGGTTTATTTGTGTTCCGTCACCGGCTGCACGGCTCATGGTACCCGCTTGCGGGATGGTCACGCTGATCGTTTGCGAGTTCGCGGCATCAAGTCCTTCGATCTTTTCTTTCTGGCAAGCTACAAGTGTAAATGCAAGGCTTGCAATGATTAAGAATAATTTTTTCATAATGTATTGAGTTTTTAGTGAATTACTATCCCATGGAAATTCATGGAAGATGGTAACTCAACGGTTTATATATATATTCTTCAAATTTTGTTGTTTATCAACCTCATTAGTGTATCTTTTTTAGTCTGGTATAACAATGTCTATTTCGCCGTCGAAGTCGGGATCGATGCCGATACCGGGGGAGTAGCTGCGTGTCAGGAACTTGTCGCGTATTGTTGTCAGTTTGCCGCGTGTGATGGGTACGTTGATTCCGCCTATTTCGTTGAGCACGACGCCTTCGCTGTCGCGGATGGTTAGTTTGACCGTTACCGCCGATTCCGTGCCGTTCACGAAGATATAGTCACTGGCAAGGTGTCCTTCTTTCTCCGAGAGCCGGATTATATTGCTGCTGAACGCCACTCCTAACCGGGCGTCGTTTGGTTTGTTGGTATAGGCGTTAAAACCGCACGGGAAGTAGCAGGTGTATTCCACTTCTACCCGAATCGTGGAAAGATCGGGCGTTCGGGAGAGTTTGTTGTCCGCCGTGGTTCCGGTTTTCGACAGTCGTTCGGAAAGTTTGTCGAGAAACTTGTCGAGATCGGTGGTGATAAACTCGATCTTTGCCATCGGGCGTTGGAGCGTGACGGTCTGTTTCACTGTCGCGTTCCATTGTTTGCGGTACCCCGTCAAGTCTAGTTCTTGGCGAGCGACGTACGTGTCTTTGTAGTCGTTGTTGCCGGTATATGCCTTGGTTTCGGGGATGCTGATGGACGCGAGCGAGTTAACGGTATAGTATTTGTCTTTTAACGTTCCGTCCTGCACGTAATCCATCCATGTCACGATGTAATATTTTGCGGCGTGCAACGGCAGCGAGGTGCTGATGGTATGTTTGCCGTCGACCGTCGGGTTGCAACAGAGTACGCGACGTGCAGCGGGAGTGCCGTTGATCTCGTCACGGAACACCTCGATGATCCAGCGTGTGTCGTGTTCACCGGCATTTGCGGTTTCGGAACGCGACGACGTGTAGGGTTCTATGCTCGGGTCGGTTTCAAACGTCAGGTCTACGTTCACCAGCGTGGGGTCGACACCCCCGTCTTTCGGGGACTCCAGAATTGTCTTGCCGCACCCTGTCATGGCGAGAACGAGTAGGCAAACGATATAGATAGCTAGTTTCTTCATGTCCATGCCTCCTTTATTTACCGAATTTATAAACCATGTTGATGCCGGCTTTCGTCAATCTCCAGTAGTTGTATGGCGTGTCTTTCTTGTAGCGGGCGCCGTTCGGGATATTATAGAATGTATCGTATTTCGTGTGAATGTAACCTGCGCCAATCGTGAACTCGGCTGCCCAGCGACGGGTGAAGGGGAGTGCATAGCCATAACTGATTCCTGCCCCGTAGAAACCATCGGGTGATTGGTAGCGGTTCTCTCTGTCTACAGAAATGTTAAACGCCCCTATGTTGAGGTGGATACCGAAGAAATGCCCTTTCATCGGCGAGTTTGGCCAGTAACGGAATTCCGGTTGAATGGCGAGAAAACGCAAACTGTAATTCCGTGCCACGGCGTAGGGGCTGTAAATAAAAGAGAGATCCATTGAGTAATGTTTGTTGAAAGCCATCTCTGTGCCGATGTTGGCGACCGTGGCTGCCAAGTAGACAACGTTCGTCTTTATTGCCCATTGGTAACACGGGTGCCGTTCGAGCGAGGCTACCTTCGCGGGTTTCGGCACGAGGAGAGTTGTCGTATCCGGTTGGGGAACGTCTTTGACTTCAACCTGTGAGGTCGGTTCCGGTATAATCGTATCGGTAGATTCTTTTTTCGCGATAAGTTCCTCTTTCGGGGGGATAGATAGTGCTACCACTTCATTTTGTTTCACCCGAAACAAGTAACTGACGGTAACCAAGTCCGCCACGTTATGCCACCGGTTGGGAGTGTTAGTGGTTTGGAAATGATGCTCCTTCATTCTCTCGTGGATGATAAAATAACTTTTTACTTGATTGCTTTGATTCCTAGTCTTTTGTAGGTTGATATCAGGTGAGCCGAACGAGTCGCAAAAACTGAGCACCCGCACTTTGATGTCCCCATTTTCAATCTCTTGACGATGCTTGCGGATAGACAGACCGAGGAGTTCGATGGCTGTTTTATTTCTTTTATAGTTTTTGAGGAATAGTTTTTCGCCCGGGGAGAAGTGGAATATGACCGTATCTTGTGCCAAACTGTCTCGCATGTGGGTATTGTAGGCGAAAGAGGGCGTTTGGACTAACAATAACGCGAAAAGCGCAAGTGAGTAATAAGCCATCTGTAAGGCGCATTTCTGGTATTGGCGTGTTCGTGTCTTCCCGTAAACCATGCGGTATCCGGAATGTTGCCAAGTTTTGTTTCTCTTTACGTTTCTCATGTCGATATAGTATCATTAAACGATCGTTTAATGATACTGTAAATCGAAAATTTGTCACGAGTGATGTCATTTTCGCAATTAATTGTATATTAAAATTAACGAAAAGCTATCTATATAGTTGTGTTTTCGAAAAATGTTGATATATTTGCGCATTAATAAACGATGATTTAATAATATTTCCCCCTTTTAAGTTTTGTATAAAAATGAGAGGTATTAATCCCCTCTTCGGGGACAATGAGATGGGCTATATAATTTTAAATTTTTAGTTTGATTTACGGTACTTTTCCCCGTTTCGAGCGTGAATAAGGTAAAAAATTATACACACGGGTATTCCGATGCCCCCGATGACGCGTAAAAAAGATAGCGAAAAGATTTCGGAGGCAAGCATAAGTGATATACAAAAAACAAGGGAAAGCATGAGTTTTCCTGTACTTTTACAAAGCGCTTTGGAATCATACTTTTCCTTTTCTTCTTTTGTCATTGTGTTATACCCAGCGATAAGGGACGCTCCTTTACCGCGTAACAGTAAAATGGCGAGAACTAAAAAAATGGCAATAACACAAATCAAAACAATCATGTTTTCTTGTTTTAAAATTCAGAGGTAAAGTGGAATATTAACTTTTTATAATTGCTTTGTGCCATTTGGAGCATGTATTGCGATTCGGCAAGAAACACGTCCCGTCCCCATTTGTCCTTGGCAAGATACTGTGCTTTATGAAGCTTGAAATCTTCCAGTTCCTTGTCGTCCAATGCTTCAATCCAGCAAGCCTTGTAGAGGTTGATCGGTTCCCAGCGACAAGCCGCACTATACTCGTGAAGCAAACGATATTCGATGACTTCAAACTGAAGGGCACCCACTGTTCCGATGATCTTCCGGTTGTTGAACTGGTTGACAAAAAGCTGGGCGACACCTTCATCCATTAGTTGGTCGATGCCTTTTGCCAGTTGTTTTGATTTCATGGGATCTGCATTCTCGATATACTTGAATAATTCCGGCGAGAAACTGGGTATTCCCTTGAAATGTAGTTTTTCTCCTTCCGTGAGGGTATCGCCGATTTTGAAGTTTCCCGTGTCATGCAGCCCGACGATGTCACCGGGATAAGCCTCGTCGATAATAGATTTCTTGGAAGCCATGAATGCAGTCGGAGTCGAGAATTTAAGGTTTTTACCTAATCCCACGTGGAGGTAATTCGTGTTACGTTTGAATGTACCGGAACAAACTTTCACGAAAGCGATACGGTCACGGTGGTTCGGGTCCATGTTGGCGTGTATTTTAAAGACGAAACCGGTAAATTTCTCTTCTTCCGGCGACACGATACGTTCCTCTGTTTCACGCGGGAGGGGTGTAGGTGCTATTTCGATAAAACAATCCAGCATTTCCCGGATACCGAAATTGTTCAAGGCAGAACCGAAAAACACGGGTGCCAGTTGCCCCTGCAGGTAGGCTTCCCTGTCTGCGGCGAGGTAGACTTCACGCACGAGTTCCAAATCTTCACGCAGTTTGGAGGCTGATCTTTCACCGATATGGTTATCCAGTTCATCGGAATCTATATCGTTAATTTCAATCCCGTCTTGTATGGTCTGCACGCTGGCGGAGTAAAGGCACAAGTTTTCTTTATGTATATTGTATATACCCTTGAAGACGTCTCCGTTGCCGATAGGCCAGCTCAGAGGGGTTACCTGAATTTGAAGTTCTTTTTCTATTTCATCCAACAGGTCGAACGGGTCCTGTCCCGGGCGGTCGAGTTTGTTGATGAACACGATGACCGGGGTTTTGCGCATCCGGCATACTTGCATGAGTTTGCGGGTTTGGCTCTCGACACCTTTGGCGGAGTCAATCACGATAATTACGCTGTCGCAAGCCGTCAGTACCCGGAAAGTATCTTCGGCGAAATCTTGATGGCCGGGAGTGTCAAGAATATTGATTTTAACGTCTTTGTATTCAAAACCCATAACGGATGTGGCAACCGAGATTCCTCTCTGGCGTTCTATTTCCATGAAGTCGGAAGTTGCCGTTTTCTTAATTTTGTTTGATTTTACGGCACCTGCTATATGGATAGCACCCCCGAATAACAATAGTTTTTCCGTTAATGTAGTTTTACCCGCGTCCGGGTGGCTGACAATACCGAATGTCCGTCTTTTCAAAATCTCTTCCTTGAAACCCATTTGTCTTGATGATTTTAGATTTTATTTTCGCGGGTGCAAAGATAGAAATAAATTTTAAATTTATACCCGGGGTGCGTGGGGAGATGAGGTAAGTTTCTGGCGTGTTCAATAATCTTCTTGTTATTATTTGTATTGATATAATGTATCTCTTAATTATCAAATTTTATTCAATTTCAATTAATTTTCTGTTATTCTACCTTTAGAATAGGGGATGAATAGGAGTTGAATGGGAGTTGAATAGGAGATGGTATAAACCAACTACAAATAATATTTATATTTTGTATATATTATATGGCTTATTTTAACTTAAATACCGGAGAAAAAGGATACTTGCATTCACTCGTTTGTCTCGGGAAGAGATAGGGTGCTCTTGAAGGGACGAACTTTTTGTCGTGAAATTTAACTTTTGTCTTTTAAAATCGTAGTTTTGTAAAACTAAAATGGAAGATATGGAAAAGTATATAGGAGCACACGTGAGTGCATCGGGAGGAGTTGAAAACGCACCGGTTAACGCGCACGAGATTGGGGCAACGGCTTTTGCCCTGTTCACGAAAAATCAAAGACAATGGAAGGCTGCCCCCCTGTCGGCAGATAGTATAAGGCTGTTTCGGGAGCGTTGCGAGCAGTATGGTTACACGGCTAAACAGATATTGCCGCACGACAGTTACTTGATTAATCTCGGGCATCCGGAAGCCGCGAGTTTGGAGAAGTCCAGAGAGGCATTTTTCGATGAAATGAAGCGTTGCGAGGAGTTGGGTTTGGACAGGTTGAATTTTCACCCGGGAAGCACGTTGAAGGAGATTAGCGATGAGGCTTGCTTGACATTGATAGCGGAGTCGATTAATATGGCATTGGAACGGACGCGCGGGGTTACTGCCGTGATCGAGAATACGGCAGGACAAGGTTCTAACTTGGGCTACAAATTCGAGCAGATTGCCTATATAATCGATAAGGTGGAAGATAAAACCCGTGTCGGGGTTTGTATTGATACTTGTCACTCGTTCGCGGCGGGGTATGATTTGGCAACTTCTTCCGGTTTCACGGAAACATTCGAGCATTTCGATAACGTGATCGGGTTTAAATATTTGCGGGGAATGCACTTGAACGATGCCAAGAAAGAGTTGGGTTCCCGTGTCGATCGTCACGATAGTTTGGGTAAGGGAACGTTAGGTATCGAGCCGTTCAAATGGATCATGCAAGACGGGCGGTTTGACGGGATTCCTTTGATTCTGGAAACACCGGATGAATCGTTATGGCCGGAGGAAATCAAGATGTTGAAAGGATTTGTAAAATGAAAATATTACATACTTCGGACTGGCATTTGGGAAAACGCTTGAACGAGCGGGAAAGGATACAGGAGCAGGTAGAAGTAATGGATGAAATTGTGCGAATCACGGAAGAGGAGAACGTGGATGTTGTTGTTGTTGCCGGGGATTTGTTCGATACGTTTAACCCGTCGGTGGAGGCGATAGAATTGTTGTATCGCGCGTTGCATCGCTTGGCGAACGGGGGCAAGCGGTTGGTGGTGGCAATCGCGGGGAATCATGATTCGCCCGATCGGGTGGATTCGCCCGACGTGTTGGCTCGTCAGCATGGAATCTTTTTCGTGGGTAGCCCGAAGGTTCATTTTAATTCCACGGTGACGGACGGGGGGATTGAGTTATCGCGTTCGGAAGAGGGAATTTCCGAATTTCGGTTGCCGGGATACGAGTATCCTTTGCGGGTGATGCATACCCCTTATGCCAATAGTCTACGCTTGTGTCGATTTCTTGGAGTCGAGGAGCAGGAGGAGGGATTGCGTGCCGTGCTTCGGGAGCATTGGGGAGCGTTAGCCGCGAAGTATTGTGATAACGCGGGAGTGAATTTGTTGGTGACGCATCTTTACGTGGCGCGGGAAGGGGGAGATATGCCGGAGGAACCCGAGGATGAACGTCCGATTAATATCGGCGGGGCGGATGCGGTGTACACGTCATTGATACCCGACGGGATACAATATGCGGCGTTGGGGCATTTGCATCGCTGGCAAGTGGTGGACACGGTGCCTTGTCCGGCGGTGTACAGCGGTAGTCCTCTGGGATATAGTTTTAGCGAGGCGGAGCAGAATAAATATGTCACGCTCGTGGAGGCGGAGCCGGGACAAGAGGTGCGTTTCGAGAAGCGGCGTTTGACAAGCGGGCGTCCGTTGGTGCGGGTGCGTTTCGAGGGGGTGGAGCAGGCTGTGGCTTGGTTGGCGGGGCATCCCGAGGCGTGGGTGGAATTGACGGTAGCGACCGATACTTACCTGACTGCCGCTGAAACGAAGTCGATACACGAGGCGCATGACGGTATCGTGTGTTTGATTCCGGAGGTGAAAGAAGCGTCGGTTTCCGATGAACGGGTGGCGTCGATACATGATTTGCGTTCTGACGTGAACGCTCTTTTCGCCGAGTATTTTCGTCGTCGTAAAGGGCAGGAACCGAATGACGAGATTATGGCGTTGTTTAAAGAAACTTTATCAATTGAAAATTGAAAGTTGAAAATGGAAAATTATAAAAAGCTATCAAATCGAAATCAAGAGTTCTCATTTTCAATTTTCAATTCTTAATTTTCAATTATATTATGGTTCCGGTTAGATTGACATTAGAAGGTATATATTCGTATAGAGAAGCGCAGACGATAGAATTCAATCGGCTGACGGAGGCTAAGTTGTTCGGTATTTTCGGTCCGGTGGGAAGTGGGAAATCGACGATTTTGGAGGCGATGATTTACGTGATTTACGGGGTGATCGATCGGTTGAACAACGAGGTGAAGTATAATTTGATGAATCTTCAGTCCGATCGCTTGTTCGTGGATTTTGAATTCAAGGCGGGCGAACAGGGACGGGATTTTAGAGCCACGGTCGAGAGTAAGCGGAACAAGAAAAGGTTTACCGATATCTCTGTTCCGAAATTTTTATATCACGCGCGGAAGGACGGGGAATGGATGCCGTGTACCCGGGAAGATGTTATCGCGGCGATAGGGCTTAACGCGCAAAATTTCAAGCGGGTTGTGATTATTCCTCAAGGTAAGTTTCAAGATTTTCTTATGCTTCGGGATAAGGAGCGCACGGAGATGATGATGGAGCTTTTCGGGGAGTTGCGCCGTTATGATTTGGGCGGTAAGGTGGCTTATCTGGAGGGGGAAACCAACAAGAAAATGATTGATCTGAAAGGACAGTTGACCGGATTGGGAGAGGTTAGCGAGGATGCATTGGCAGAGAGCAAGAAACGATTGGTGGGATTGCGGGAAGATGCGGAACGATTGAAAAAGGCGTTGCAAGAGGGGACGGAACGGGAAAATCAATTGAAAAAAGTGAAACAGCTGGTGGAGGAACGGGGTGTTCGGGAAGAGGAGGAAAAAGGTTTGTTGGGACAAAAAGAGAGTATCGCCGAATTATTGAAACAGGTCGAGAAGTACGAGTATTGTTTGCAATATTTTCAACAACCGATCAATCGCTGGGAAGATAGTTCCCGCCGTTTGGCGGAATCTGAAAAAGCTTTGTCCGGGTATCGGGAACGGTTGGTTGGCAAACAACAGGAGTTGACTTGTTTTAAAGAACAATATAATGAATTGAAGTTGAGATACGAGGAGCGGGATCAGTTGAAAGTGCGGGCGGAGCGGTTGGAAGGGGTGATTCGCTTGCGAAGTTTGACGGTGGAACAGAAGGATTTACGGGAACGGCATGCCAAAGGGGAGGCTATGGTGGCTACCACACGAGAGGAAGTCGAGGTTTTGAAACGTCAATTGGCGGAGCGGAAAGATAGACTGGAGAAATTGGTGCAGTCTATCCCGGATATGAAGTTATTGTCTGACATTCGGGAGTGGTATAGCCAGTATCATCATGCGCGGGAGGAAGAAACACGGGTGCGGGAGGAGTTGAAGCAGGTTGAAAATGAGCTGTTGAAAGATAAGGAAGTTGTTCTGTCCCATAAGCAAAAATATTCCTTCTTCGCTGACGCGGAAAGCGATACGTCAGAAGAGTTGTTGGAAGTATCTGAAAAAAGGAGCCAACAGATAGAGCGGGAATTAAAGGGTTGTCGGGATGAATTGATGCATCTGAATACTCGTCAGCGTTTAGTCGATTTTGCCAAAGAATTGAGCGAGGGGGAACCTTGCCCGTTGTGTGGTGCGTTGTCACATCCCGCACCTTTGCACGCGGAGGAGATGGAGGGCGTGATGCGTTTGACCGCGGAGAGAATCAAGGCGTTGGAGCGCGAGCGGGAGGAATTGAACCGGTGGAGTTCCGTTTTAGCCATCGCGGGTGAACGAAAGCGCTTGAATTTGAACAGACAGGTACAGGCGAAGATAAAGCAAGAAGAAATACAACATAAATTGCAGGAGCATTTGTCCCGTTTTGTATGGGAGGGTTTCGCCCCGGATGACGCACGACATCTCAAGGAAGAGATCGACAGGGCGGCGTCTTTAGGGAATGAACGGAAACAGTTGGAGGCGGAGGTGAAGCAGACGGAGTCGGAGATTGAATTGAAGAGAGGTCATCTGGAAAAATACAGTAAACGGTTGGAGGAGATTGACCGGGAAGTGGTGCAGCGTGAAACGCAGATGGAATTGGTGCGGGAACAGTTGAAAGGCTTTGATGTAACCGTGTACATGGAAACCGGACTTGAGAGTTTGAAGGAAGAGAAAGAGAAATGCCTTACTGTTTTTGAAAAATTGGGAAAAGATTACCGGGAGGCTACCGAGCGATTGCAGCTTATGGAGAACGAGTATCGAAAATGGGAAGGTGGTGCGGAAGAAAAAGAGAAAGAAATCGTGTTGCTCAAAGAGGAAAAAAAGAGCGGAGAAGAGAAATTGAACGTGTTGTTAAGGGAGAGTGTTTATAAAGATATAGCGGCGGTGCGGGAAATACTGAATAAGAAACTGGATTTACCTGCCAGCCGAAGTAGGATAAATCAATTTAATCAACAATTGCACGTCGTGCAGGTAAGAAAATTGGAATTGGAGAAGTTGCTTGCCGGGGTGGAATACCGGGCAGAGGAGCACGAGGCATTGGTTCGTCAACTGGAAGAGAATCGGCGACGGGAGAGAGAAGTGTTGGCAGAACATGGCGCGTTGGCAAATCAAGTCAAAGATATGGAAAACCGTGCTGCGGCACGGGTGAAGATCGGGAAGGAGTTGGATGTTCTGGACGCAAGGCTTCGGAATTTGCTGGTGTTGAAAAGTTTGTTCCGCGGGAATGATTTCGTGAAATTCGTGTCGTCGATTTATTTGCAGAATTTGTGTAACGCGGCGAACGAGCGTTTTTATCGGATGACTCGCCAGCGTTTGAAGTTGGAGTTGGACGAGGATAATGATTTCGTGATCCGGGATTACATGAACGAGGGACGAACCCGTAGCGCCCGCACGCTTTCCGGGGGACAGATATTTCAAGCTTCTCTTTCGTTAGCGTTGGCGTTGACCGATAATATCCGGCATTTGACGGGGAGTGACCAGAATTTCTTTTTCTTGGACGAGGGATTCGGTTCTCTTGATAAAGAGTCTTTGCGTGTCGTTTTTGAAACACTCAAGTCGTTGCGGGAAGAGAATCGGGTTGTCGGTCTGATTTCTCACGTGGAAGAGATGCAGCAGGAATTACCGGTATGCGTGTTCGTGGAGAACACGACGGAACGGGGAAGCGTTGTGACAATTGACAATTGAAAATGGAGAATTGAAAATTGAAAATGAAAAGAACTCCTCCGTCAGCCTTTGGCTGCCACCTCCTCTATAAACAGAGGAGGAGTTGGTGACTCTCACCGAAGACAGTGAGTAATTCAGCTCTCCCTCTGTTTATAGAGGGAAACTGGCGAGTAAGAGAGAACAGACAGAGAGCTTGCTCGTTGTCTGTCGAACGAGAGCCAGTTCGAGACCGGTTTCCGGGCTCAATACCCCGAAGGGGGGAGGAAGTTTAAAATCATAAATCATAAATCATAAATCATAAATTTAAAAATATGAAAGTCGGTTTATTATCAGATACCCACGGGTGGTTAGACCCGAAGATTGTGGAGTTTTTTAAAGCGTGTGATGAAGTGTGGCATTGTGGGGATATCGGGGATGTGGCGGTGGCGGATGCTTTAGCGAAACGGTTTAAGTTGCGTGCCGTGTACGGGAATATTGATGGGGAATTGTTGCGTAGAATGTTTCCGGGGACGGAGGTTTTCCAATGCGAGGGGGTGAAGGTGATGATGACTCATATCGGGGGATATCCCGGTCATTATGACAAGAAGGCGGCGGATGTTTTACGACGGGAACGACCTAAATTATTTGTTTGCGGTCATTCGCATATCGCGAAAGTGAAATACGATCAATTATTGGATTGTTTGCATATAAACCCCGGTGCGGCGGGAAAATTCGGTTTTCATACCGTGAGAACAGCCGCACGCTTTGAAATCAACGGGGATCGGATTGAGAATTTGGAATTGATAGAGTTGGAAAAATAATTAATTTAAGACTCTGTTAATAGAATTAATGCTTTCGGAGTGTTACATTTGCAAATGTTACTCGTAGAAAAGAGAGAATACTAAATATATATTATATGAAAAGAGTTTTACTATCGGCGGTTGCTCTGTTAATCGCTTGTTTGAGTTGGCAAAGTGTTTCGGCGCAACGGGATATGCAAGCCGTGCGGGAACAGTCTATCAAGTATCAACAATTAATGCAATTGATAGCCGGATATTACGTGGATACGGTTAATTTGAAAAAGATTACGGAGGATGCTATCGTGAAAGTGTTGGCTGACCTTGATCCCCATTCCGTGTATATACCTCGGGAGGAATTGGAAGAGGCAAATGAACCTTTGGAAGGAGGTTTTTTCGGTATAGGGATACAGTTTAACGTGCTTCATGATACCTTAACCGTGGTTGACGTGGTCGCGGGAGGACCTTCTGAAAAGGTCGGGTTGCTCGCCGGTGATCGGATTACGGAGGTTGACGGGGAGAATATAGCGGGAATCGGTATCAGTAACACGGACGTGAGGAAGCGTTTGAAAGGGGAGAAAGGAACCGTGGTGAAAGTTAAGGTGAAGAGAGGGAATGAATGGATTGATTTCAATATCGTGCGGGACATGATTCCGATTTACAGTGTCGATGCCGCATACATGATTGACAAGAATATCGGGTATATCAAGATTGCCCGTTTTGCTGCCACGACTGTCGAGGAGTTTGAAAAGGCCGTGAAGCAATTGCAGGCAGAAGGGATGAAAGATTTGATTATAGATTTGCAAGGTAATGGCGGTGGTTACATGGGGGCGGCTATCGGTCTTGCCGATCACTTGTTGGACGGGCGAAAAATGATCGTGTACACGGATAGTCCCGCTTATGGCAGGGCTGAAGAGTTTTCTACTCCCGCTGGATTATTCCAAGATGGTCGGGTTGTCGTGCTTCTTGACGGCAACTCCGCTTCTGCCAGTGAAATTTTGGCAGGTGCCGTGCAGGACTGGGACCGCGGGTTAATCGTCGGACGCCGTTCTTTCGGTAAAGGATTGGTGCAACGTCAATACCCTTTGGCAGATAAGTCTGCTATTCGTCTTACGATATCCCATTATTTTACACCGTCCGGACGGTGTATCCAAAAACCGTACAAGGGAAAAGATTATCAGATAGAATTGTATGAACGTTACGCTAACGGGGAGTTGCTGAATGCCGACAGTATCGCGTTGACGGATTCCACGAAATACTACACGAAGAAGGAGCATCGTTTGGTTTATGGCGGGGGGGGTATTATTCCCGACGTGTTCGTGCCGATTGATACGAACGTGAATTACAGTTATTTCAATCGTTTGTTGGCGAAGGGTGTTATCGGTGAATTTACTTTGAATTACGTGGATAAGAACCGGGATGCTTTGAAGAAAAAATACCCGAAGTTTGAGATGTTCAAGAAGGATTTTCAAGTGACCGACGACATGGTGAACGAGATTGTGCAGAAAGGGGAGAAACAGGGTGTGAAAAAGGACGAGAAACTGTTGACTCCGGTTATTCCGGAAATAAAATTATTCGTGAAATCCTTGATTGCTCGGGATTTGTGGAATATGACAGAGTTATACAAGATTTCCAATGAGCAGAACAAAGTGTTAAACGCGGCTGTAAAGACTTTACAGGATGGGACTTATAATAATACAATAAAATAAGTATTGTTTTGGTCTGTTTTTTGATAGAGTTGTTACGTAGTGTTAATACATTGTGAGCTATTGTAATTGAATAATCTAAAATTTGATGGAATGAAAAAGTTTTTATTAGTGGTGATCGCTATGGTCACGTTAGGAAGTGTTCATGCTCAGACCGCGTTCAAGAGCAAAGTCGAAGGTATAACCGGTACGGAATTTTATTTCGGTCCGAAATTCGGATTCAACGTGGCCGGTATAAGTGATGGCCCGAATAAAAGTAAATTGAGTTTCCTTGTGGGAGCTTTTGCCGAATTCAAGTTCAATGATTTATTTGGTTTGCAAACCGAGTTGAGCTATTCCCGGCAAGGTGATAAAGGGAAAGAGGGAGGTACTAAATATTGGATGAGGGTGAATTATTTGAATATTCCCGTTTTGGCGAAGTTCTACGTGTGGGAAGGTTTGAGTGTTGATCTTGGTCCGCAATTGGGATTTGCCTTGAATGGAAAGCATAAAACAAAGCATGGAGGAACTGAAACGAAATCCACTATAAAACATTTGAATACGGTAGATTTGAGTTTCGGAATGGGATTATCCTATGATTTCGATATGGGATTGGTTTTATCGGCTCGTTACAATTTGGGATTGACTAACGTGGTTGAAAAGGATAAAACTTACGGTAATAACCAAAACCGTGTATTCCAGTTATCTGCCGGATGGAAGTTCTAGGAACTGACAATATGAAAAGAATGCCGTCACAATTTTTGCGACGGCATTTTTATTATATTACAACTCTTTATTTAGAACCGGAAACCTAATGTAAGTCTGAATTCGTTGTTTTTGAATTTCGTGTTGAATTCCGGGGATTCGATTACACCGGAAGGTGCTTCATAGTAATAGAACAACCCGTTGATGTCTGACTTCTTGTGCATGTAAGAGGCATCGGCATAGAATGAACCGAGATTTACCCCTAAACCGCCTGAATATATTTGAATGTCATTATCTTCATTCATTTCACCCTTTTTATAAGGAGAAGCCGAAAGAGCGTATCCGCCACGGAGGCAGAAAACACTGTTGAGTCTAAACTCGGCACCTGCTCTAAAATTATGGGTGGCTTTGTAGATGTCTTTGATTGCGTTGTTGGTTTCTAAGTATTCATTTTTTGCATCATCATTTGTGAATTTTGCTGCCGTGTAGTCCACGTACTCGTAATCACCACTAATGATTGCCCGTTGCCCGAGAACGATAGCTACGCCTGCCATTACCCGCCATGGGGTTTTCAGCTTGTATGAATAATCTGTATAGGCAGTCCATCCATATTCAAAGCCGGGCTTTGGTTCTGCATCTTCTACTGGTAGTTCAGAGAATTTAGCCGATACATTATTTTGCGCAAATGCATCTAAATTATAGTATGTCGGGGTGTGAATTGCCGCACCGATACGAATAGCCGGAATCGGACGGAATATAAATCCTGCTTTGAAATTTAATCCAGTACCGCTTGATGTGAAATCTTGATACATACTGAATTTTTCCAGTTTATTTGTTATGTCTTTTCCAATTATCTCTTCTGTATAAACTGAATATGATTTATAGTGCAGGGATTGAATTCCGAGCGTTGCTCCAAAATAGAATTTATCACTGAGATTACCACCGAGCGATATGGCATATTCACCTTGGAATCCTCGTTCCCTCGTGTATTTATAGTGCTGCAGTTGATCTGTTTCCCGAATGGGATTCTCGTAATTATAATCCTTGTTTTCGATAGCTTCTTTGCTTAAATAAAGCATATAAGCGTCATAAGCTAATCCTGTAGTGAAATCGTTCAACTGTTGAGGCGATTTTCCGTCTGCTTCTTCTTTCCACACGTTTGCTAAGGATGAATTACCGTCTGTTTCATAATATCCTTGGAAAATATTCCTGTTGAAGTTATTCAAGGTCGAGTAGTTGAAACCGACATTGAAATTCTTTAATATTCTATTATTAGGACTAAAGGATAATACCAATCCGGCATTACTCATGATAAACATGTTTTTTTCGTTATCAATTCCTTTTGTTTTGGCATGGGCGAAATCCATCATCGGAGTAAAGCTAAACTCGGATTTACGGAACACCCCTATACCGGCGGGATTCATTGATAAGGTTGTTAAATCACCACCCAGTGCTGTGAAAGCTCCACCCATTGCAGTAACCCTTGCGGAACCGAATGGGACTATTCTGGAGAATCTAAGCGCATCTTCCTCGTTTTGTGCTGAAGCTGATAATGTGAAGAGGAATAGAACCGGGAGTATATATAATATTTTCATATCCAAAAGTATTAATTTAGAATTATCTTCTGCTGCCCGTGTTTGTACGTTCAACTGGTCCGCTACCGCCACCGCTTGAGCGGGAACTGGAACTGCTACCATATGATCCGCCGCTGCTATTGCCTCTGGAATAACTTCCGGAACTGTATGACGGATTGTAGGTTGAGCCTGAATTACCGCGGTCGAAGCTACTGCTTCTGGTTGTGCCGGAACTTCTCGAAGAGCGGGAGTACGTGCTGTACGATCGGGCGTTACGATTTGTCGTGTACTGTTTTTTAGGAGCATAACGGGTTGTTGAAGCCGTTGGTCTTTCCACTGCACCACCACCCCAACCCGGACGATGATGTCCCCAGTTCGGTCCGTGGTGTCCCCATCCCGGGCGATGTCCCCAGTGCGGATAACCCCATCCCGGGTAGTAACCGTAATTTGGGCCCCATGAATTCCAACCCCAAGGGTCGTAATACCCGTGATAATACCCGTAGTTATTCCAATAAGGATCCCATCCCCACGAGTTACCCCATCCGAAAGAACCTCTCCATCCCCAACGATCCCAACCGAATGCCACGCGGTTGCTCCACGCGAAACTGTCGAAACGGGGATCGTTCCATGCTACTGTCCAAATGTATTTCGGGTAATTACCGAAGATCATTTCGTTATATAATGAAATATTCGAGTTGCTGGGGAACCACCAGTAACGACCGTTTAACGTGAAAACGTTCCAGTCGGAGCTGAATGACAGGTTTTGGGCGATTTCATACCCGTTGCCGAAATAAGCAAAGCCTTCCGGGTAACGGTTCATGATGCGCACGCATTCTTCCAAGTCGTTATCGGAGCCTCTGAAGCCCCCGATCCAATACCCGTCGCCTTCCGAAACTTCAATTCTTGTCACGGGTTGTCCCGTTCTTTCTTCTTCTTTCTGTACTTGTTTTTCAGTAGCGTAACGTGCCATTCCTATGGCGTGAGATTTAGGATTCACGCTGTTGTCTTGTTCTTTAGGATAGACTTTATCGTTTGCTGTATTCTCTTTGGAAGATGAGTTCTTGTCCGCTACGATGTCCACGCCCGTTTTCTTCTTGATTTCCTGCGCGAAAAGAGAACGTTGCCCGGGAACATAGTAGATATCGTCTTCCTGCGCTCGTGTGAAATTTTGCGAGGAAGAGCAGGCACCGAAAATGACTGCTAATGCTGAAATGTATAACGCTATCTTCATGGCTGTAAATTTATTTCTTTCTTGTATGACAATTTTTGAGTGTCTTGGTTTATTCTATAATATAACAAATTGCGTACCACGCTATGTTTATTTCTCCTACTTTCATGCTAACAAGTCATAAACTTGTCAATCTGTCGGTTGCATTTTGCACGAATAAAAGGCAAAATGCCTATTATCATGATAAAAATAGAAAATAAAAATCGGAAATCCTAGTTTTTGTTGTAAATTTGCGCTTGTTTTATCAAAAAATAATGAGATGGCTAAGTTTTTAACTTCAAGAGAAGAGAATTATTCACAATGGTACAATGATCTGGTCGTGAAAGCCGGATTAGCAGAGAATTCAGCAGTAAGAGGATGTATGGTGATAAAACCTTACGGTTATGCCATATGGGAGAAGATTCAACGTCAGTTGGACCAGATGTTTAAAGACACCGGGCATAGCAATGCTTATTTCCCGTTGTTGATTCCCAAATCTTTCTTTTCCAAGGAAGCTGACCACGTGGAGGGATTTGCCAAGGAGTGTGCGGTTGTAACTCATTATCGATTGAAAAATGATCCCAACGGGGGCGGGGTAGTTGTTGACCCGGCTGCCAAGTTGGAAGAAGAATATATTATTCGTCCGACTTCCGAGACGATTATCTGGAATACTTACAAGAATTGGATTCAGTCGTACCGGGATCTTCCGATCTTGTGTAACCAATGGGCTAACGTGATGCGCTGGGAGATGCGTACGCGTATGTTCCTGCGTACTGCCGAGTTCTTGTGGCAAGAAGGTCACACGGCTCACGCCACGAAAGAAGAAGCTGTCGAGGAGGCTCATAAGATGGTACGCGTGTATGCCGAGTTTGCCGAGAAATGGATGGCAATGCCCGTTATCATGGGACACAAGAGTGAAACGGAGCGTTTCGCCGGGGCTTTGGATACACTGACGATCGAGGCCATGATGCAGGACGGGAAGGCTCTGCAATCGGGTACTTCTCATTTCTTGGGACAGAATTTTGCCAAGGCTTTTGACGTGCAATTTACCACGAAAGAGGGGAAACAAGAGTACGTGTGGGCCACATCTTGGGGAGTTTCTACCCGTTTGATGGGAGCGTTGATTATGGCTCATTCCGATGATAACGGTTTGGTGTTGCCGCCGAAACTGGCTCCGCTTCAAGTGGCGATAGTTCCGATTTACAAGAGCATGGAGGGATTGGAGAAAATCCGTCAAACGGTTAGCGGTTTAATCGAGAAACTGAAGAAAGCCGGAATCACGGTTAAGTTCGATGATCGGGACACGCAGAAACCGGGTTGGAAATTTGCTGACTACGAGTTGAAAGGTGTTCCCGTGCGTTTGGCCATGGGAGAGCGTGATCTGGAAAACGGAACGATTGAAGTGGCACGTCGCGATACTTTGACCAAGGAAACGTTACCCTTGGAAGGTATTGAATTACACATCGAGAAGTTATTGGACGAGATTCAGGAGAATATATACAAATTGGCACTGGATCGGCGTAACAATTGGATCACGAAAGTGGATTCTTACGAGGAGTTCAAAACGTTGATTGACACGAAAGGCGGGTTCTTCTTGTGTCATTGGGACGGAACCCCGGAAACGGAGGAGAAGATCAAGAACGAGACGAAAGCCACGATTCGTTGTATCCCGTTTGATGCTCCCGAGGAAGAAGGCAAGTGCATGGTGACAGGGAAGCCGTCGCGCAGGAGGGTGTTGATAGCGAGAGCTTATTAATTTTAAATTTTAAATTGTAGATTTTAGATTGCAATGGCAGTCTGAGTCGAAATTGGATAATTTAAAACTTAAAATTTAAAGTCTAAAATTTAAAATTGTTTTATGTTGCCAGTAGTTGAGCGTTTTCTCAGGTATGCGAAGATACACACGGAATCGGATCGGGAAACCGGGTTGATTCCGAGCACACCGGGACAATTGGAATTTGCTTATCTCCTTTCAGAGGAGATGCAAGCAATGGGTATGCAGGACGTGTCAGTAGATGATTACGGGTATGTGATGGGATTTGTGCCCGGGAACACGGACAAGGAGTGTTCATCTATCGGGTTTATCGCCCACATGGATACTAGCCCGGATATGACGGGTAAACACGTGAAACCACAGATAATCGAGAACTACAAGGGTACAGATGTTCTTTTAAATAAAGAAAAAGGGTTTACTTTGTCGCCGGATGATTTCCCCGAGTTGAAGAATTACGTGGGGACGGATTTGATTGTGACGGACGGGAATACCCTTTTGGGTGCGGATGATAAAGCGGGTATTGCCGAGATTTTAACGGCGATGGAGTATTTGATTCAGCATCCGGAAATCAAACACGGGAGAATTGCCGTTTGCTTTACCCCGGACGAGGAGATTGGAGAAGGAGTAGATCATTTTGACTTGAAGAAATTCGGGGCTAAGTTCGCTTATACCTTGGATGGGGGTGAGATCGGGGAATTGGAATACGAGAATTTTAATGCGGCTTTGGCTCGCTTGACGTTCAAGGGAAGGAATTTCCACCCCGGTTACGCTAAAAACAAGATGGTTAATTCTATCAAGGTAGCCAACGAGTTCATGGCAAGTCTGCCGAAAAAGGAAGCTCCCGAGTATACTTCCGGTTACGAAGGCTTTTTCCATATTTATTCCATAAAAGGAACCGTGGAAGAAACGGTACTTGAAATATTGATTCGTGATTTTGATAGAGAAACTTTCGAGTGGCGCAAAGGGGTAATCGAGAACGGTGTTCGGGAGTTTACCAGAAAATACGATTTGCCGGTATTGTTGGATATGAAGGATCAGTACGCGAACATGAAAGAACGACTTGAACCTGTACGGTACATCGTGGATATCGCCAAACAAGCCATGGTGGAGTTAGGCATCAAACCTTTGTTTGTGCCTATCCGGGGAGGCACTAACGGCTCGAAATTGTCTTTCATGGGATTGCCCACCCCGAATTTGTCTAACGGGGCACATAATTCTCACGGGCGTTACGAGTATATTCCCGTGTCGTCCATGGAGAATGCGGTTAAATTGATCGTGAAGATATCCGAATTTTGTGCTAAAGTTTGAGTTTATGAACTTAACGTGTAACAAATTTTCATTGTTTCACGTTTCATGTGATAAAGTTACTTTGTAGAATTATATCACGAATTATTTAAAAAGAATATGATGAGAGGATTTTTATGTATTGCCTTGTTCCTGTTGGGATGGGGGCAATTGGATGCGCAGCCCGTAAGGGATACGGCTTGGACTAAAGCGGGATATTTCGGGTTGAAATTGACACAGGTTAGCTTGAGTAGTTGGTCTGCCGGAGGTGAGTCTGCGATGGCATTCGATAGCCAGATAACGTACAGTGCCGATTTTAAACGCGATCGTCAATTATGGCAAAATCGTTTGGAATTGGGATACGGTTTGACCAAGAATGACGGGAAAAGCGCCCGGAAGACAAACGATAAGATCTATTTCGCCTCTACATACGGTTATCAGATGTATAAAGCTTGGTACTGGAGTGCCTTGTTGAACTTTAACACGCAGTTTGCCAAGGGTTATGATTATAACATCGAGGATTCTGATTTTATATCTAAATTCTTGGCGCCCGGGTATTTAGTGATTGGAGTCGGTGCCACGTGGAGTCCGAATAAAATATTTACGGCGACCATTACTCCTGCTTCGTGGCGGGGAACTATCGTGGCAAATAAACGCCTGTCGGATGAAGGTGCTTTCGGCGTGGACAAGGGAAAACATCTGTTGTCAGAGTTCGGTGCCAACTTGAAGGCCGAAGTAAACTACGAGTTTTTGCAGAACATGACGATTTATTCCCGTTTGGAATTGTATTCCAATTACTTGGAAGATCCGCAGAATATTGATGTCCGTTGGGACGTGCAGTTGAATATGGCTATCAATAAATGGTTTTCAACCACGTTGTCTACCAACTTGCTGTATGATAATGACGTGAAGATCGCACAGAAAGACGGAACCGCCGGACCGCGGGTTCAGTTTAAAGAAGTGTTGGGAGTGGGGTTGCAGATTCATTTCTAGGAAGATTAACCAAGATTTTGTGTAAACGTGGAATACGGAATGCTTGCAAGGCACCGTATTCCACGTTTTTTTCTAGTCTTCTTTTATATCATTTATAATCATTGAAATGTTTTTCAATTTTGCTTTAGATGCTGCTAAATCTATTTTTAGTTTTTTGTTTTCTTCTTGCAATAGCTCAATTGTTTCTTGCAGACTTTCAATTGAAACAGTAGGTGAAGGAATTTTATTATATGCCGCATCGAAAAAGCCTATTAATTCTATACGAGAATGACGATATGAACTGAATGAATAATCATAGGGAAGTAAGGCAATAATGTACTCTTATTAAATATGTCTGTCCTTTAGAGCAATCTAAATACAAGGGAGTGGCTTGATTAGTCCAATAATTGTGTTTAATTATCCTTACTTTAACCGCAAAGCTGAAGAGAAATAACCCTAAAGCTACTGTTTTTACCGTGCTTGAGGTGTTCGTGCATCTATGTTGCCCCTATCTTACATGGAGCAACATAAATGCACGAACGGAGCGATATTGGTAAGAAAGGTAACTTTACTGCGGTTTTACAGTGGCTCTTCAATAGGATTACACTTGTTCATGCGAACCGGAAAGCCAACAATGATAATTATTATTCTGTAACCGCCGTAACAGTTACGGCGGTTATAAAGATACAAAAAGAGGCTGCATCGTGCAGCCTCTTTTTGTATGAATAAAGTTGTTGCTTATTTTGTAACTCTTTCAAGCCATTTCACCATGCCAAGCATAACGCCCATGGATACAAGGCATACGATTAAGAATACAGTCCAGCATTGCCAGATTGGCCATGCGTTGTACATAAGGGGACCAATCCAAAGCAGAAGGTTACCGAGAGCTGTAGCCGCTAACCATAGACCTTGACATAAACCGAGCATGCTCTTGGGAGCAACTTTTGACACGAAGGATAATCCAAGAGGAGAGATAAACAACTCTGCAACTGTCAAGAAGAAGTAAGTGGCGATAAGAACCCACCAGTGAGCCTTGCTTGCCATTTGCTCCGCGATAGGCAGTAATTTGAATGAATCTGCTGAAGGATAACCTTTCATCAAGGAGAAAATTGCAAGGAACAAGAAGGCCATACCCGCGATGAACATACCGATAGCGATTTTGCGAGGAGTTGAAATTTCTTTACCACGTCTCGCGAGAGCCCCGAAAATAGCCATGATAATGGGGGTAAGGACAATCACGAAGAAGGGGTTGATTGCTTGCCATACTTCAGGAGCGACTGCAGAGGAATCCACGAAGTCGCGGGCGAAGAATGAAAGTGACATACCGTTCTGGTGGAATGAGAACCAGAAGAAAATAACTATACCCAAAACAGCAAATAACGCGTACATTCTCTGTTTAATTTCTTTAGCCATAGCAGCTTTCTCCTCCGGGGTGTAGTCTACGCTTTGAGTTGTAGCTTTTTTCGCGGGATTCGGGAAAGTCTTTTGTGAAATAAAGAAAATTACAAGAGAGATAAGCATGGCTGCAACAGATGCAATGAATGAATAGTGAATACCTTCATTGAAAATTTGCAGGTATTGGCTGCAAGATGCGGTCAGGTCGGAAACGGCTCCACCGGCAGCAACCATAAGTTGTTGTAAGTTGGCAAGAGCTTCCGGTGCCATAGCGGCAGCGTTGTTAATATACTCGTGGCAAAGTGCCGGGAGTTGCGCGTTGTAAGTGAATCCGTTTGTTCCCAACCACCATTGGCGTAAAACCGGAGCGATGAACGGGGCTATCAAACCACCCACGTTGATGAACACGTAGAAGATTTGGAATCCAGAATCCCGCTTGTCTTTCGCGATTTTGAGAGCTTCCGGACCTTGTTTGGCGGCGTCAGCCTCGAAGTTATCGTACATTTGACCCACGATAGCTTGCAAGTTACCTTTGAACAAACCGTTACCGAAGGCAATGAGAAACAGGGCAACGCAAGTGAGCGTCAACAACCAAGTCGTGTTTGCCGCGGTAGCGAGGATTGGAATGGACAGGATAATGTATCCTAATGCCATAATTACAAGACCGGTCTTAATGGTACCCTTGTAGTTTTGCGTGCGGTCAGCAATAAGACCTCCGACAAGGCTTAAAATGTATATACCGGCGTAAAAGAAAGAGTAGATAGTACCACTGGCAGCTTCACTCAAACCAAATTTAGAACATAGGAACAACACGAGTACGGCATTCATGATGTAGTAGCCGAAACGTTCTCCCATATTACTTAGAGCCGCGGTAAGCAACCCTTTAGGATGATTTTTAAACATAACTTTTGTTTTTGATTCGTATTGATTAATATTAAAATTATTTCATTCACGCTAACAGCACGCAAATATAATTTATTTTTTTATCTTTAGTCCTTGAAAACGTTTGAACTCTGTTATGAAGAACGAATATAGAAAAATTTTCAAGACATCCGAACTGCGGGAATTGGATGAATATACGATTGAGAATGAGCCGATAACGTCGTTGAATCTGATGGAAAGGGCGGCTAGTTTATTGACACAAAAATTATTGATTTTTTTTTCACGTGGTCATATTTTTAACATTCTGGCGGGGAGCGGGAATAATGCCGGCGACGGGTATGTCGTGGCTAGGTTGTTGAATGAAAAAGGGTTGATAACCAAGGTGTTCGATTTGTGTCCGGGGAAGCAATTATCGCCAGACTGTGCCGTGAACAGGGAGCGTTTTGTACGAAACGGTGGAGTGTGTATCGAGGTGGAAAAAGCGGAAGATTTTCTGCCGGATGAAAACAGTGTCATTATTGACGCGATTTTCGGTGCCGGGTTGAATCGTCCGGTGACCGGATTTTTGGGGGATGTCATTCGAAAGGTGAACGAGTTGCCTAATACAGTTGTGGCAATAGATATTCCTTCCGGTTTACTCGGTGAAGATAACCGGGAGAATGACGGGGTTATCGTGGAGGCTGATTACACTTTTACATTTCAATTTCCTAAACTGGCATTCATGTTCCCGGAGAACGGGAAGTATGTCGGGGAAGTAGAGGTGTTGGATATTCATTTGCATCCGGGTATTTTGCGGGAACGGGATTCTTCTTATTATTTTTTGACCGAGGAAGCGGTGGCTTCCCGTTTGCTGATGCCGGAGAAGTTTTCGCATAAAGGGACCTTGGGGAATACCTTATTAATAGCGGGGACTCCCGCGATGCCGGGAGCCGCCGTTTTGGCGGCAAGAGGAGCCATTCGTTCGGGAACGGGATTGTTGACGGTGCATGTGCCTCGTTCCGTGAAAGAGATGATCCATTTTGCCGTGCCCGAGGCATTGGTGGAGATGGACTCAAGTGACTACTGTTTCTCGGGCGTGAACGATTTGTCTAGGGTGCAGGCTGTCGGGATCGGACCCGGTTTAGGGACGAGTGATGTGACGAGGTACGGGATGCGTCGGTTGCTGAAGGCATGGCGGGGGAAAATGGTGATTGATGCCGATGCCTTGAATCTGCTTGCTGCCGACGCGGAATTGTTGAGTCTGGTACCCCGGGGAGCCGTGTTGACGCCTCACCCGAAAGAATTCGAGAGATTGGCAGGAAAAAGTGAAAATGATTTTGATAGATTAAATAAATTAAGCACCTTTGCAGGTCTACACCAACTGTATGTTGTATTGAAGGGTGCGCGCACGGTGATAGCCTCTCCCGACGGTAATTGTTATTTTAATATGACAGGAAACCCGGGAATGGCAAAAGGCGGGGCGGGAGATGTGTTGACCGGAATCATTGCCGCGTTGCTGGCAAGCGGACACGAGCCGTTGGATGCAGCCGTTATCGGTGTTTACGCGCACGGTAAGGCGGGTGATCTGGCAGCCGCGGAATTTGGAATGAGGGGAGTCCGGGCGGGCGACATCGCGGATAAGCTGGGGTTGGTGTGGAAAACGTTGGAAACATATAATATTGCTAAGTAGTGATAAACGAAATGAAACGACTTTTATTGATTATCGGGTTGATGGGATTAGTATCCCTGTCTGTTTTAGGACAGAAGAAGAGAGAATTAACGACTCCTGTATCTGTGAATTATGCCTTGCCGAAGATCGGTTATGATATAGTGGTCACGATGGAGTGTGTGGAGGCTGTGCCGGGACCTTTCCGTAAATATGCCATGCAGCAATTGGGGGTGCAGCCGGAAATCGTGACGCCGGGAGAGGAATGGACGATCAAGAATATCCGTTTCGTGCCGAAAGCGTTGCCGGATACCAAAGCGATGTACACGCTGAATGCTGCGGGTGAATATAATTCGATAACGGTCAACGTGACCCCGGAAGGTTTTTTGGCCGGATTGGGAAGCGGGGCTACCAATAATAGTCACGACGGGAAAATGGTGTATGCGCCGGATAAAGAAGCCACGGATGCCGATATTGATTACGTGCGTTTCGGGTTGCGTTCCACGCAAAAAGAGGTGTTGGATTCCAATTTCACGGAGATGGAAGTAGAGGGAGAGATTCGTAGAGTGTGGGACCCGATCGAGCGTCATGTGCTGAAGGAAGAAAAAGATTACGTGAGCGAAATCACGGAAGATTTATTTGCCATACGGAAAAAGAGATTGGAACTTTTAACCAACGGAACGGCTACTGCCGAGGCTCTAAAAGCGTTGGATAAACTGGAACAGGATTATATGAGTCTTTTCATGGGTAAGAAGGTGCGGAGTAAAGTTGTTCGTACATTTACCTTTGTACCCGAGAAAGCGGACGAAGCTGTTGTTTTATTCCGTTTTTCCGCGGAAGACGGGATAACGGCTAAGAATAATGTTTCTGCACAGCCTTATATCGTGGAACTTCGTAATTTGTTGGTTCGGAAACAAGACGCGCCGCAAAAAGAGTCTGCCCGTCCGGTTCCCTCGTTGTTTTACCGAGAGCCGGCAATCGCTGACATTTGCCTCTTGAAAGGTAAAGAGGTACTGATGACGGTAAGCGGTGTTATTCCACAGTTAGGCGTGATCAAGCAATTCCCGTTGGATGTGATCAATAACGAGGGGATTGCCCTTGAATTTTATCCGCTATACGGTTCGTTGAAAAGTGTGATAAAAAAATAATTTCAGGTATTTACAATTCTATTTATGGCGGAGGTAAGCGATAAGGGGTTACTTGGGAGATTCTTGGTGTGGCGTGTTCGCAATATTAAGGAGAAACAGTTCATCGTGATCTTGAGTATCTTGGTGGGTATTGTAACCGGGTTGGCGGGAGTGGTGTTGAAAAATATGGTACATTACACTCACGTGTTCTTCACGGAACGGATGCAGGTGGATAGCGGTAGCTTGTTTTTCTTCGTGTACCCTGTTATCGGTATTCTGCTCACGACGTTGTTCGTGAAATTTTTCGTGAAAGAGGGAATCAGTCACGGGGTGACGAAAGTTTTGTACGCTATTTCTCGTCGGAATAGTATGATAAAACCGCACAACAATTACTCCTCTATGATTGCCAGTACATTGACTATCGGGTTCGGTGGATCTGTCGGAACGGAGGCAACTATTGTATTGACCGGGGCGTCGATCGGTTCGAATCTGGCGCGTATGTTCAGGATGAACTATAAGGTAATGACATTGATGATCGGGTGTGGTGCGGCCGGTGCTATTGCCGGAATATTCAAGGCTCCTATTGCCGGAATTGTGTTCACGCTGGAAGTGCTGATGCTTGATTTGACGATGGCTTCGTTAGTACCTTTAATGTTTACCGCTATTACCTCGTATGTCGTGACTTTCTTCCTGATGGGCGACGGTTTCGTGTTCTCGTATCAGATTACCGATAAGTTCGTGATGGCTAATTTCCCGTACTATGTTATTTTGGGTGTTTTTGCCGGGGTATTGTCCGTGTATTTCGTTCGGATGAATATCCGGATAGAGCAGTTGATCGGGCGGGTGAAAAATATCTGGAAACGGGTGGCTATCGGTGGAGCGTTATTGGGAGTGGTGATTTTTATTTTTCCCCCGCTATACGGTGAAGGTTACTCGGCGTTGGATGATTTGATGGCTGGGCATTCCGATAAATTATTGAATAACACGTATTTTTTCGGTTTTCGGGATAGTACGTTGATGTTGATTCTTTTCGTGGTCGGTTTAATTTTCGTGAAGGTGATCGCCACGGCACTGACGAATGGTAGCGGTGGAGTAGGTGGTGTATTCGCACCGAGTTTGTTCACGGGTGGTGTTGCCGGATTCTTGGTTGCCATGTTGATAAACCTGAGTGGTATCCGTCACGTGGAACCGAGTCATTTCGTGTTGGCGGGTATGGCGGGCACGATGTCGGGAGTAATGAAAGCACCTTTGACGGCGATGTTCCTGATCGCTGAAATTTCGGGGGGATACGCTTTGTTCCTGCCGTTGATGCTGACGTCAGTTATCTCTTATCTGACGAGTCAAGGCATGGAACCTTATTCTATTTATGCCCGTCGGTTGGCTATACAAGGCGATTTACTGACTCACAACAAGGATAAGGCCGTGTTGACCTTGATGAAGTTGAACAAGGTCGTGGAAACGGATTTTAAAACCATCGGGGTAGATGCCACGTTGGGGGATCTGGTAAAAGTCGTATCCAAGTCGAGCCGGAACTTGTTCCCCGTGTTGAATGATCGACAGCAATTATTGGGCATCGTGTTATTGGACGATATCCGTAAGGTGATGTTCAATCAGGATATGTATTCCAAGACTTACGTGAGGGATTTTATGACGACGCCTTCCGTGGTGATTGATATCAATGATTCGATGGAGGTTGTCATGAAAAAGTTCGAGGATTCCGGGGCATGGAATTTGCCAGTTTTACAAGATCATCAATATCTCGGTTTCGTGTCTAAAGCAAAGATATTCAATACTTACCGTAAAGTGTTAATTCACTTCTCCGATGATGAATAGAATTTATATGTAACTATTTAGCCGTATTCCCGTTATTAGTGAGTGAAATATTTTACTTGTAATGTTTCTAAATAATTCCTTCTATATTGTAAAGAGGTTGTATTATTAGAAATAAAGTATATATTCGCGGCAAAATAGAAAAAACTATATAAACGATATAACTATGTATTGGACACTGGAATTAGCCTCAAAATTGGAAGATGCACCTTGGCCTGCATCAAAAGATGAGTTGATCGACTACGCCATTCGCTCTGGGGCGCCTATGGAAGTGATTGAAAATCTTCAGGATATTGAAGATGACGAGGAGATTTTCGAGAGTATTGAAGATATTTGGCCGGACTATCCGAGTAAAGATGATTTCTTCTTTAACGAGGATGAGTATTAACAGCCTCTTAATAGGTTAAATAATTAAATGTTAGCGCGATGAACAATGAAAATTTGTTTGTCGCGCTGGTGTTTTATGGTGTGGGATGGTGCGGTTTGTTTGTCTAAAATTCCATATCTTTGCTTCACCTCAGGAATATCACTAAAAGGAGGAAAGTGTATGGGAAGACCGAAAAGATTAATCCTTTGCATTCAAGAGATATGCAAGGCCGATTCTTTGGTCAAGTGCAATTGTCTTGTTTGCCGGTATGCTATTACTTGTCGGAATTGGTGTAATAAATCCAATCGATGGAGACAAGACCGGTTCTACGACATTTTTGGGCACCATCATAACATTGATTTCAGGCGCATCCCTCGCCTTTTGTGCAGAAATACTGAAAGAGAAAAATAAGGGAAAGACAAATAAAAATGGTAATATCATTGTAACTCCCGTTTCGGAGGAACAGACAGCAGGTATTGACGCTGCCGTTGTTTTGTCAGGGACATTGAATACGGAACTCGCAAAGAAAGTTTTCGGCAAAGCCATTGAAACCGGTTATATGGAAGAACATGGTTCCCATTATAAATGGAAAGAATCAAAAGTGCTTTTAGCATATATGTGTGGTCGGATTTATTGTGGCGACTATCCGGAGTGTATTAAAATGGAAACAAAGACTTACTGGAAATTCGGAATGGAGCTTTTTCCTGATACTGAATTATGTGCGCTGTTTGGTATTTCGATATAGGGCAGTCTCGTCAAAACAGAAAAGACCTGACGAAGAGGAAGAGGTATATCGCAGGAGGTGCTTGATGCAGGCTTTCAATATAGGGATGGTTGAGAGAAAAGGATATAGAAGGTGAATGGTATGTGATTGTTAAATGAATTATTCGCAATATTATTTATTATTAATTCGAATTTATGCTCTTAATCATAACTCTATTGCAGAATAATTCATTATATTTGCAGAGGTGGTTAATACATAAAGATATGGCTAATAAAAAAATCAATCGAATTAAGGTGATGCTTGCCGAGAAAGGTAGAACCAACAAATGGCTTGCAGAACAACTTGGTAAAGATCCCGCTACTGTCTCTAAATGGTGTACAAATGCAGCACAACCTAGTTTAGAGATGTTATTGCAAGTGGCCAAAGTACTAGAGGTTGAAATTAAAGACTTAATTCGAGAGCAAGATAATTAATTGATGACACATGAATAAGCAACAGTTGGCAAATAAGATATGGGCATCGGCAAATAAGATGCGTTCAAAGATTGAGGCGAATGAATACAAAGACTATATACTTGGACTTGTGTTCTATAAGTTTTTATCTGATAATGAGGTAAGCTATCTCAAGAAAGATGGTTGGACAGATGAAGACTTGCCATCGCTTGTGGAAGATTATGAAGATAGCGACAATGCCATGATGATTGATTATTGTAAGAATAATATAGGCTACTTCATCGAGTACAAATACCTCTTCAGTACCTGGTTGTTGCCAAATTCCACATTCACCGTTGCCGACCTTTCAGCAGCGTTGAGCAGTTTCGACCGTCTGATTAGTCCTACCTACAAGCATGTATATGCCAATATCTTCAAGACCTTGCAGGCAGGATTGAGCAAATTGGGTGAGAATCCTGCTTCGCAGACGCATGCTTTGAAAGACTTGATCAAGCTTATTAAGGACATTCCGATTGATGGTAGTCAGGATTATGACGTTTTGGGATATGTATATGAATATCTTATTAGCAACTTTGCTGCTAGTGCAGGCAAAAAAGCTGGTGAGTTCTATACACCACATGAAGTTGCTATCCTGATGTCAGAAATCGTCGCCGAACATCATAAGAACAAACAGCAGATTGAAATTTATGACCCTACAAGCGGTTCCGGTTCGTTGCTTATTACCATCGGCAAATCGGTTGGTCGTCATATTGAAGATAAGAACAAGGTGAAATATTACGCTCAGGAGCTGAAGGAGAACACTTATAACCTGACCCGTATGAACCTTGTGATGAGAGGCATTAAACCTGACAATATTAATACGCGATGTGCTGACTCACTGGATGAAGACTGGCCACTACATTGGGATGGGGGTAACATTGGTAAGCCTTTATATGTGGACGCAGTGGTTTCTAACCCTCCTTATTCTCAGCACTGGGATTCATCGGATAAAGAGTTTGACTCCCGTTTTAAAGACTATGGTGTCGCACCTCAGAGCAAGGCAGATTATGCCTTCCTGCTCCATGAGTTGCACCACTTGAAACCGGATGGTATTCTTACCATCGTATTGCCGCATGGAGTGCTTTTCCGTGGTGATGCCGATGAAAATAGTGACGGAGAAGGAAAAATCCGCAGGAATCTCATCGAAAAGAACAACTTGGATGCTATCATCGGATTACCTGCGAATATCTTCTTCGGGACAGGAATCCCTACTCTTATTCTTGTTCTTAAACAACATCGTGACAATGACGATGTGCTGATTATAGATGCCTCAAAAGGCTTTGTGAAGGACGGTAAGAATAACAAGCTCAGAGCTTGTGATATTAAGCGCATAGCTGATACTATACGGAACAGAGAAAATATAGAAGGTTATTCTTGTAAAGTAAGTCGTGACAAGATACGACAGAATGGTTATAACCTGAATATACCTCGTTATGTTGACTCGTCTGAAATAGCTGAACAATATGATATTTATGCGACTATGTTTGGCGGTATCCCTGAGAATGAAATCGACCTGTTGCACGAGTATTGGGATGCTTTGCCATCATTACGTTCCGATATCTTTGTTTCAAGTGAAGATGGTTCTCCATATGCTTCTGTAAAATCGGCTGATGTAGCAAAGTCTATTAACGAAAATGTCGATGTTGTCGAATTGAAGAAGTCGTTTGTCGACGCCTTTACTACTTTCCCTGACAAATTACACGAATTTCTGATTACCAATGTTCTTCAGGTTCGTGAAATGAATGCTCAGGATGAAATTGCAAATGATATTTTCAGACGACTTAACGTCATTCCTCTGATTGATAAATACACGGCTTATCAGGCACTTTCCGATAATTGGCAACAGATTGTTAACGACATTGAAACCATCCAATCAGAGGGCTTGGATGCTGTGCGTGTGGTTGAGCCTGCGTATAAAATCGTAAAGAAGGATGGAGAAGATATAGAGGTGTCCGACGGATTGAAAGGCAGAATAATTCCTTTTGATTTGGTACAGAAGGAGAAATTTCAGCTGGAACTTGATGCAATCGCTGCCAAGCAAATGCAGGTTGAAGATATTGCTTCTAAATTGGATGAATTGCGCGATAACTTCTCAGATGATGAGTCACAAGTATATCTTGATGAAGATGATAATACGAAATTCAACAAGAATGCAATAAAAGCTGATGCGAAAGGCAAGGGTAACAGTATTGAACCTGAGACAAAAGATAAGCTCAAAGAGATTGTTGCATTATGGGATAAGGCCTCTAAGCTTAACAAGGAAATCAAAGCTGATAAAGTTTCCTTAGAAGTTAAAACCATCAAAACCATAGAACATCTTTCTGATGAAGAGATTAATATGTTTTTGCACAAGAAATGGATTGATCCAATTTGTGAGGGTATTTCAAATACGCTCTCAGCAGTTTTGAATACCTTTGAGAAAGCAATTGTAGCTCTTGAGGGGAAATATGCTGAATCATATAACGATATTGAAGTTCAAATTATTGACAATCAGAATAAATTAGCAGAATTGATAGGGCAATTGACTGGTGACGAATTTTCGATTAGGGGTTTACAAAACTTAATAAAGGAATAAGGAGTATGAGACCAATAAGAATATTTATAAGCAGTGTGCAACAAGAGTTTGCAAATGAAAGGCGAGCTTTAGCAGAGTATATCCGTATCGATGCTTTGCTTGGCAGATTTTTCGAGGTCTTCATCTTTGAAGAAATGCCTGCAAGATCACAATCTGCTGTACAAGTATATCTTGGCGAAGTAGAACAGGCTGATATCTATTTGGCGTTATTGGGTGCGAACTATGGCTATGAAGATGCAGAAGGTATTTCGCCTACAGAACGCGAATTTGACTTGGCTACCCAGTTGCATAAGGACCGCCTTATTTTTATTAAGCGAATGGAGCGAGAAAAGCGTCATGCCAAGGAAATAGAGTTTATCAAGAAAGCCGAACAATGTGTTGTCCGTAAATCTTTCGGTGATTACGAAGAATTACGTTCTGCAATCTATGCTTCATTAGTGCGTTACTTGGAGGAGAATGAATATCTAAGGCTGTTACCTTTTGATGCAACTCTTCATTCTACTGCTACACTTGCTGATATAGATGCAGATAAGGTTGACATTTTCGTTGAGCGGGCTCGTAAGAAACGTGCATTTCCACTATCTATGGATGCAGGTGTGGAACGTGTGCTGAAAAGTCTGAATCTGATGGATAATGGCAAGATTACCAATGCTGCATTATTACTCTTTGGCAAAGAGCCTCAGAAATTCTTCCCGACATCTGAAGTAAAGTGTGTCCAGTTCTACACGAATACCATTAGTAAACCGCTGGCTTCCTACCAGGTGTTTAACGGCTCATTGTTCGAGATGATTGACAACGCTGTTTCATTTGTTATGTCTCATATCGATGCTCGTGTAGGCGAAAGAGATAAAAGAGCCGAAGTAGATATAGATTTTGAACTTCCGATAAAGTCTGTAACAGAGAGTATTGTGAACTCCATATGTCATCGCGACTATACAAGCAATGGTAGTGTACAAGTGATGCTCTTCCCAGATAGGCTTGAGGTGTGGAATCCAGGACGATTGCCATTTGGAATTACTACTGCTCAGCTGTCATTACCTCATACATCAATCCCTGCCAATCCGGTGCTTGCCAATCCGCTTTACCTTGCCGGCTATATCGAACGTCTGGGAACAGGTACAAGTGATATGGTTGACGAGTGCGTAGCAATGGGCCTAAAAGCTCCTGAGTTTATTCAAGAAAGTAATTTTCGGGCAATTCTTTGGAGAAAAAATGCACTAACCTTAACTGAAAATGACCCAAGTTCTCTTGAAAATGCACTAACCCCAGATAAAAACGCACCAAGTCCCTTTGGAAATGCACCAACCTCTGATGGGAATGCACCGACCTCTAACATCAAGCTCAACAAAAAACAAAAAATGGTATTGGAGTTTTGTGCTGTATATGCAAAATCAAGCAATGAGATATTTGAGCATCTTGGTATTGTTAACCAAAGCCGTTCAAGAGAGAAATATATTACCCAACTCATTTTTGCCGGACTTCTGCGTCCTACAAAGCCAAAATCGAACGATCCAGACCAGAAGTATATCGCAACAGCAGACAATGAGAGTATGAATGAAAACAATGACTAGGCATGAAAGTACCGGAAATAAGAATAAAAGGATATGATAGAGGATGGAAACATCCACTTCTTCAAGATTGTCTTCTCATAAATGTTTCAAAAAACAAAGGGAACAAATATGGGAAAGAACACGTGTTATCTGTTTCTGATGACTTTGGTGTTGTAAATCAAATAAAACATCTAGGACGTAGCTATGCTGGCTTTTCAGTTGAGAATTACAAAATTCTTAAACCTAATCAAGTCGTTTATACTAAATCGCCTCTAAAAGAAAAACCTTATGGAATAATTAAAGTGAATAAAGGGGATTCCGGCATAGTGTCAGTATTATACGCAATATACGATGCCGTTGAGGGTGTTTGTCCTAACTATATTGAAAGATATTTTGAGCCTAATTTTAGGATTAATAGATATCTCTTGCCACTTATAAGTAAGGGTGCAAAAAACACTATGAATATTAGCGATGAAAATGCGCTCAAAGGATATATAAGTATTCCTGATTTTGATGAGCAACAAGATATTGTCAATTACTTCCAATCATTGGATGCCATAATACTTGCCACGACTAAAAAGATTGAGAAACTTAAGCGAATGAAAGAAGCATCTTTTGTTGCCATGTTTCCACAAAAGGGAGAGACAATGCCTAAAGTTAGATTTAAGGGTTTTGAAGATGACTGGAATTGTGTGCGATTAAAAGATATAAGCCAAAAAGTAACGTTAAAAAATGCAAATAATAACTATCAAATAACACTTACCAATTCTGCTGAACATGGTGTTATAAATCAATTAGACTTTTTTGACCACGAAATTTCTAATAACAGCAATATTTCTGGATATTATGTGGTTGAAAACGATGATTTTGTATATAATCCGCGAATATCAGTTACTGCACCTGTTGGTCCTATTAATAGAAATAAATTAGGATATACAGGCGTTATGTCTCCTTTGTATTATGTGTTTAAGACACATGGTGTTAATAAAGAATATCTATCATATTTTTTTCAAACCACCTTGTGGCATAGGTTTATGTTTGATAATGGTAATACCGGGGCAAGATTTGACCGCTTATCTATCACTGATGACGTTTTTACTTTGATGCCTATTTTAGTGCCAAACTCTGTTCAAGAGCAGCAGGCAATAGCAAATTTCTTTTCTTCACTTGAAGAACAAATATCTCTTGAACTAAAGTGCCTTAAAAAGCTAAAGCGAGTCAAGTCTGCATGTTTAGATAAAATGTTTGTATAACCACATAATATTGTAAGATATGTCTAGTAATACTGATAATATGCAATTCTTCGTTAAGGAGATTGTCTTTGAACAGGCTCTCGTTGATCTTCTTCCACATCATGGCTGGGAGAAAGAGGTATTGGTTCAGCCCTACGAAGAGGATCTTGTGAAGAACTGGGCAAAGATTATCTTTGATAATAACCGTGACATTAATAAACTTGGCGATGCTGCTCTTACTGATAGTGAGATGAAGCAGATTATCGACCAGATAAATATGTGTGACAGTCCTTATGCCATGAATAGGCTTATCAATGGCGGTCAGGTATGTATCAAACGAGATAATACAGCTGATAAGAATAATTTTGGTAAGGAGGTCTATCTCAAGATTTTTGATGCGCGTGAAATCAGTGCTGGTCAGAGCCGTTATCAGATTGCAAGACAACCTCGTTTCAAAGCGTCTCATTCATTAGGTGGTGAAAGGCGTGGTGATGTGATGCTGCTTATCAATGGTATGCCCGTGATTCACATAGAATTGAAGCGATCAAAGGTGGATGTTAGTCAAGCCACATTCCAGATTAAACGTTATGTGCATGAAGGTATATTCAGCAATGGTATTTTCAAAATGGTTCAGATATTTGTAGCGATGACTCCTGAGGAGACATTATATTTTGCAAATCCCGGACTTGAAGAAAATTTCAAACCTGAGTTCTATTTCCATTGGCAAGATTTCAATAATACGGTGATAAGTGATTGGCGCAAAGTTACCTCAGATCTGTTGAGCATTCCGATGGCTCACCAGATGATAGGATATTATACGATTGCTGATGATAAGGACAAGACTTTAAAAGTGCTCCGAAGCTACCAGTATTTTGCCGCAAGCAAGATAAGCGATGTTACTCATAAAACAAACTGGGATACACATCAGCATAGAGGTGGCTATATTTGGCATACAACAGGCTCTGGCAAGACTATGACCAGTTTCAAGTCGGCTCAGTTAATAGCTAATTCCGGAGATGCCGATAAGGTTGTGTTCTTAATGGATAGAATTGAGTTAAGCACACAATCTCTTGATGAGTACAGAGGTTTTGCAGGTGAAGATGAGGCAATTCAAGACACTCAGAATACGGCTATCTTAGTCAGCAAGTTGAAGAGTATTGATAACGATGACAAGTTGATAGTCACGTCTATACAAAAGATGTCTAACGTCAATGTTAAGAACGGAATACTGCAAGCTGAGATAGATTGTATTGGACGTAAAAGATTGGTGTTTATCATTGACGAATGCCATAGAAGCGTTTTTGGTGATATGCTGATTGATATTAAAAATACTTTTCCTCGTGCCCTCTTATTTGGTTTTACGGGTACACCTGTGTTTGAGGAGAATGCCAAGAATGAAATTACAACTGAAACACTCTTTGGCGATATGCTTCATAAATATACTATCGCCAATGGAATACCTGATAAGAATGTATTAGGTTTTGACCCATACCAGGTTAAGACATACGATGATAATGAGCTGCGAGAGAAAGCTGCTTTTTCCCAATTAGGTATCAAACATATTGAAGATATTGAGGGTGATGAGCAAAAAATGGCCATTTATAACAAGTTCATTAACGAGCTTGAGATGCCGGCTACTTACAATGATGGTGGTGAAGTTCGCCATGGTATCGAACACTACCTACCCAAAGATCTGTATCAACAGCCAATTCATCATCAAGCCGTAGCTGCTGATATAATCAAAGGGCGTGATCGGCTTAGCAAAAATGGGAAGTTCCATGGTATTTTGGCAACTAAAAACATCCTTGAAGCAATCGCCTATTATAAAATTTTCAAGGAACAATATCCATCGTTAAACGTAGTGGCAGTATTTGATAATAACATTGATAACTCCGACGGTGGTATTGTTAAGGAAGATGCATTGCTTGAGATGTTGGAAGACTATAATCTCAAATATCAAACTACATTTCAGTTATCTACATATGCCAAGTATAAGAAAGATGTGGCTAAGAGGTTAGCCCATAAAAAGCCTTATATTGGTATTGAGCACGATCATAACCAGCAAATAGACTTGCTTATTGTTGTGTCACAGATGCTAACTGGTTATGATTCGAAATGGGTTAATGTTCTTTATGTTGATAAGGTGATGAAGTATGTGGATATAATCCAGTCTTTCTCCCGGACAAACAGATTGTTTGGTCCAGACAAACCATTTGGTATCATTAAGTATTATTCTTTCCCATACACTATGGAGCAGAATATTAATGATGCTCTGGAAGTCTATGTAGATAGGCCATTGGGCGTGTTTGTTGATAAACTTGAAAGCAATCTGAATAGCATCAATCAGCGTTTCTTGCACATCAGTGATATTTTCAAGTCACATGAAATTGAGGATTTCAAAAAGCTTCCTGAAACAAGAGAGGATAGAAATATGTTCGCCAAGGATTTCTGCCAGATAACTCATTTGTTGGAGGCAGCGAAATTGCAAGGTTTCCTTTGGGAAAAGAAAGATTATGAATTCCAGCATGGGGATACTTATACCTATGTGACTATGTTATTGGATGAGCAAACTTACCTGATACTACTCCAGCGATACAGAGAGCTATTCTCAGGAGGTGGCGGTAGTGGTGAATCTAAGGAATTTGATTATCCTATTGACACTTATATCACAGAAACTGGCACTGGTACTATTGATGCAGAATATATCAATTCAAAGTTTGTTAAGTTCATAAAGAACTTGTACACAACAGGCCCAGGTAGTGAACTGACAAAAGAAGCGTTGAAGGAATTTCATAAGACTTTCTCCACGCTGTCTCAACGGGAGCAGCGTACCGCAATGGTTATCTTGCACGACATTCAAAGTGGGGATTTACATCTTTCGCCAGGCAAGACTATCTATGACTATATTACGGAGTATCAAATGAGAGAGCTCCATAAGCAAATTATGATTATTGCGGAGGCTACAGGGGTGAACTCTAGCCAGTTGGAGCACATTATGGGTCGAGATGTGACAGAGCAGACAATTAATGAGTTTAGCCAGTTTGATAATCTCAAGCTTACTCTCAATATGTCTAAGACCAGAGATTTTATCTCTAAAGTTGAAGGTACGGATATTCCTGCCCGTATGGTTATGCCTAAGGCTGATAAAATACTGCGAGAGTTCATCCTTGATGGAGTTGCAAGAGAGAGAATATTAAAGGCATATTTAAATCTTGAGGATAATCAAGAATTGGAAAGCGGTGTCGATGTTATTGAAACATCTGCACCAGAAACTAGCACTGCACAGCCAAGAGAAATTGTTGAGACTACAACTTCTATTAAGGGCAGAATTCGTGAAACTTTGTCCGCAACCTTGACTGATGTACTTCCGTATATGCGTCCTATTGATGAAGTTATTGAAAGCGTATTCTATGTTATTGATGCAAAGTCTATAGATTCCCTTGACAATGTAGGCATATTTGTCCAAAAAGCATTTGCTACGCTATATGGGAAGGGGGCAACTATTGTGGATAAATTTGTGTCATTCAACTTGTTAGTTACAAAGTTTGAGGCATATCTCAAGAAATTATATTACTTGATTAAAGATAAAGAAGTTGCAGCGAGGAATGAGGGTGAAGATCCTACTTGGAAGGATGTTATTTATGTTCATAAATGCTTATGGAATCTAAAATACAATGCCGATCCTGCGAAACAGCAATTACACGAATACTTACTTCTTGTTAAAGGATGGAGAAATGCAGAATCTCATATATCTCCTACTGCGTCAGAAAAAGAAGTGGATGTTGCTATAAGTATCATAACAACAATGTATTTCTATGTTACAGGCTCCTCGATAACTGATTTGGAAATGAATGGACACGATGTGTTGAATAGTGAAATGCCAAGTGCATCAACTAGTAAGATTATCAGTTTTGAACCATATCGTTATGAAGATCGCTATGGAATGGTCGCAGAGCCAGCTGAAGTACGGAACTTACCAGAAGAGACTCGCATTGACATCCTCAAAAGAAGTATTAAACAGCTATTGGGTTACAATCCAAAGAAATCTCTTTTCACTAAACAGCGACATTGGATTGCTATCTATCGTGTAGCTGTTGATATGGGATTTGTGATTGACGGTGATTACTCTTACTTTAAATCAATCATTGATAAGATGAATATCAAAACATTGAGCGTTCCTCTACCACCGTCATATCTCGAGAAAGCGATTAAGGGCATATATGCAATGAATATAGAAGATTGGACAACCGATGGATTTTCTGGAAAAGAGTTAATCGAATATGAAGATATAAAAAGTTGTGCAACTACTTTTGCTGAAGTCCTTGGGCAGAATATCCCTCGGAAAGAAACCATAAATTAATATTCTATGAGAGTGAATAAAAGAAGAGTGCAGAAAGACTGCACTCTTTTGCTATATCTTTGTCGTGTACATTAAAAACAGAGAGTTTATGCCTACTAATAAGAACGCACAATTAAGATATCAAGTCCTCGATAAATGTTTGAGCAATTGGTCAAGACGTTATTACATCGAAGACCTTGTTGAAGCATGTAATGATGCTCTTTACTTACATAATGGAGAGACAAAAAATGGAGGTGGAGTTAAGAAGCGTCAGGTTCAAGAGGATTTAAAGTTCATTGGAAGCGAAGAGGGTTATGCAATGGATATTGATGCGATTCAAGATGGCCATCGTAGGTATTATCGCTACCACGAGAAGGACGCATCAATCAAGAAGCAACCGATTAATCAGGAAGAAATTGATTTGATACATGATGCACTACTACTTTTGAGGAGATTTGAAGGTGTACCACAATTTGAGTGGTTGGATGATTTGGAAAAACGTCTTTATACTACCAGTAAACTGGGGGAAACTCTGAATTCCGTTGTATGTTTTCAGCATAATCCTTATTTGCGAGGTATGGATGCATACTATAAGCCAATATTTGACTCTATTGTTAGTAAAAGAGTTGTTGAAATTGTGTATCATCCCTTTGGAAAAGAGGCAAGAACGATTGTGGTTAACCCATATTACTTGAAGCAGTATAACAATAGATGGTTTCTCATCGGTAAGCACAAGGGCTCAGAATATCTTTCCAATTTTGCGATTGATAGGATTGAAGGCTTTAAAGAAACTTCAAAACCATACGAGCCCCTAGCAGAAGATATTGATCTCAAGGAGTATTTTAGTGATGTAGTAGGGGTTTCATTAAGTAATGCTCTTGTTGAGAATGTGGTGTTAAGGGTTAGTGATAAAACCTACGGATATATCGTTACTAAGCCATTGCATGAATCTCAATCTACAGTGTCCACTCCTTTGGAAAACGGATACAGGCAAGTAACTCTCAAGGTTCAAAATAATTATGAACTTCGTTCCTTACTTCGCTCTTTTGGTGAACAGATTGAAGTCTTGGCGCCAGAGTCTTTACGTCAAATGATGAAAGACTCAGCAGACGCAATGAGCAGTATGTATAGTAAGACCGAAGCTGAAAAATAAAAATATATGTCAAAAACAAGTATCCCAGAAAATGTAAAACGATTGCTTTGGATCAGAGCCGCAGGTAGATGTGAGTTTGAAGGATGTTATAAAATCCTTTATGAAGGAGATATAACGAAGGAGTATGGAAACTTTGGAGAACTATGCCATGTCATTGGAGATTCACCAAATGGTCCTCGAGGCGGAGAAAAGTCAGAATCATTGGCAAAGGATATCAAAAATATCGTATTGATGTGCCCTGCTTGTCATAAAATAATAGACTCAGACACAAAGAAATATACAATAGAAATAGTAGAAGGGATGAAGAAACGTCACGAGGACAGAATTCGTCTCGTGACAGGCATCGCACACGACAAAAAGAGCCATGTGGTGACGTACTATAGCAAAATCGGGAAACACCTTCCCGACTTCTCGTTCAACACAATCTCTTCTGTCCTGTTTCCGGACTATTTCCCTGAGGCGAGTACAGCAATTGAGATCAGTATGAAAGGAAATGCCATAAAGGACTCTGATCCGAATTTTTGGGAGATAGAGGATAAGAACTTGCAAGCTGCATTTGATTACGAAGTAAAGCAACGTATTCAGCATTCCGAAACAAAGCACATTTCTTTGTTTCCGTTTGCCGACATGCCTTTGTTGGTAAGGCTTGGTACATTATTCAACGATATCCGCGAGTTGAAAATCTATCAACCTCATCGCAACACAAGGAAATGGGAATGGCAGAGGAGTGGTGATGAGAACATTGAGTTTAAGATTATCGAACCAACAGACAAGAGCAAGCAGCCAGTCCTTGTGTTTGCGCTGAGTGCTACAGCCATCACGGAGAGGATTAAGGCATTGTATTCTAGCCAGGAAGTTTCGATATGGACGGTTACATGCACTAATCCTAACAATGACTTCTTAAAGACAGAAGCAAAGCTTAAAGAATTTACAAACATCACTAGAGAAGTGCTTGATAAAATAAAGGCATCATCAGCAGACTATAATGAGATTTTGGTTCACATGGCTATGCCTGTTGCTTGTGCGTTTACACTCGGTCACGTTGGGATGCCTAAAGCCGATATGAAACTAGTACTATATGACTATTATAACAATACTGAAAACAAAACGATTACAATTGAATAAGATATGAGAATATTGACAACAGAAGAACATAAGCAGTTCAATGAGATTTTTGAGAATTTGGGTGCATCGCTGGACGTACCTGAGTCGAGATATGACGAATTGGTAAGTAGTTATCAGGCTGTAGGCAAGTTTCTTGGAGATGACTCGTCACCACTAGCACCGTACAAACCAGAGATACAACCGCAAGGTTCGTTTCTGCTAGGAACGATGATTACTCCGGTCAACGAGAACGATGATCTTGACATTGACTTAGTATGTGAGTTTATGGAAAAGCATCCTAGTTGGACAGCAGAAAACTTAAAAGCAAAAGTTGGCGATAGACTGAAATCTTCTGAACGCTACAGGAAATTGTTGGACGAAGAGAGGCACCGATGTTGGACACTCTTATATCGCAAGAATTCAAACAATGCGAGCGACAAATATCACATGGATATTCTACCATGTGTGAATAACGAGAAGACTCGCCTTCGGGAGCAATATTTCAGCGTGTCGGTGGAGCAGGTTGACAAGCTTGCTCTACGCATTACTGACAGAGAACGCCCTAACTATAAATATGAGACAGATAGTACCAAATGGCTTAAGAGCAATCCGTTTGGCTATGCCAAATGGTTTGAGGATAGGTGCAGTGTCTTGACTCAGAGAACAGTGTTGTTATCCGAAGCAAAAGTTGGCAATGTGCCAGCATACAAAGAGAAGAAAAGTCCTTTGCAACGTGTTGTTCAGATACTTAAACGTCACCGTGACATGATGTTTAACGGCGATGAAAACAAGCCAATCTCTATTATCATCACAACACTAGCAGCACGTGCATACAACAAAGAAACAGACGTGCTTGATGCGTTGGTGAACGTTGTCAACGGCATGGAGAGATATATCGAACGTGAACCACGTACCGGTCAGTGTATTGTGCGTAATCCCGTAAATCCAGATGAGAACTTTGCCGACAAATGGGTAGAAACGCCACAGAAACAGTTAAACTTCTTTGCATGGTTAAAACAAGTGAAGCAAGATATGGAACAAATCACTGCAAAGAGAGGCGGTTTGCAGTTGATTGCCGAGTTGATGAACAAACCTTTCGGTAGAGATGTAGTGCAGCGAACTTTTAGCACAATAGCCGACAGTCAGCGTAAGGGCAGAGATAATAATACGTTAAAAGCTACGACAACAGGTACTTTAGGAACTATTGGTACGGTAGTGAAGGCTCATACATTCCACGGAGACGAATAAATGCGTAGAGAAAAGAAATTTACAAAAACACATCAGAAGGCATTTTTGCAACAAGCTTATCCTAACGGACATTTCTACGCAGAAACTCCATCAAGTTTCTGCTGGAAGTATTCCGTGCAGCCATCGTCACTGAGCGGAACATATCAGTTCAAGATTTGCTACAAAGAAGGAAAGCATGTGGACGTGTTCGCTATCGACAAGTTATCTCTGTGTGAAGGAGAGAAAGAATTACCACATGTTTATAGCACGGACCAACACCTTTGTATCTATCATCGTCCATCAGAAGAATGGAATGCTTCGCACAAAATAACTGAAATTGTTCCTTGGATTTCAGAATGGTTTTACTACTATGAAAACTGGCTTGTTACAGCCAAGTGGCTTGGAGGAGGAATCCACAGAGGAAAGAAAGAGTGATATTGTATTTTGCGGATAATCATAAGAGACTTCTAATATCCACTATGATTGCCAAATCGAATACAAAAATATTTGTTTGTCCACCTATTTCTACTCTCGCCTCAGACCGCCTCAAATGATGTGGTTTGTTTGGCTAAATGATGAAGATTTGACAATAAATTACTGATAAACAAACACGAAACAACTCTTCAACGAGGATGAGTATTAATTGATGGTTGTAATGAATAAAAAGGGACTGTCTAACAATAAAATGTTGGCAGTCCTCTTTTTTTCTTTTCCTATATGATATTTTTCCTCTTTTCTTCCTTATGCAACCATTCCTAATCTGTGATCCTCTAAAGACGGATTTTTGCCGTAATAAACAGTTGTTTTCTGCAAATTATTACACCAAAAGACACATTTCCCCCGGCAAGCCCTAATCTTCTTGATATTATGTGCAATGGCTTTTAATCCGAACTCTATATTGACTCCAGCAACGCCTCTTAACCTGAACCGTCTGAACTTGCCTGCTTCTTTAATATCTGCAAATACTGCTTCAGGTTCAACGGGTCTTTTCTTCCTGTGAAGGATCCCTTCTTCACAGCCTCGCAGACTATTCAACTTTAATATCAACTCCCTGTTTATCAGGTGTTAATTGTGTGGAGGTGTGCTATTCCTAACATACAGCCGTACATGAGCCGGTTAATATTAGAATTTGTTCCGAGTACAAAGATATACAGAGTTATTTAATATAAGACGTTAATTGTCAGATTTTTGTGTCGGTTTTCACTTTCCGACAAAAGTGAAAGGAGTATCGAACTCATTACGAGATACATGGACGATAAAAGCCCCCGAAAAAACGTTGTTTTCGAGGGCTTTTGATGTTTTACGACCTGTCCATTTTTGAAGGGAACCGGTTGTTTGGGGTCAATCGGCGTATCGGCGATTGACGGGTTTGACGTGTATCTCGATACGTCTGTCGTCCAAGATTCGGCGGACAGCTTTCCATAGGGGAAGTTTTTCTACTCCGGCCAGTTTCATGGCCTCAACAATCATTGTGTTTTCAACTAATTGGAGGTAGTCTTCTTCCTGAATCTCAACGTATTTGTGAAGGTCTTTTTTGAGTCTTGCCATAAGTCGCGGGGTTGAATTGTTATTTCTCGCCGAAATCAGCGGGCGTCTCGCCCCACAGGGAATTGTTCCAGTGGAGCACTTTGATTTTGTCGATTTCGGAGGCCATCGCTTTGAGAAAGATTTCCGCTTTTTTGAGTGCGGAGTTTCTTTTGCGTGAGGCTGTTCGTTTTTCGTTAAACCACGTCAGGGCGGTAAGACTATCGGTGTAGATGATTGCCGGGCTGAAACGATGTTCGATGATGTATTTTGCGGCTTCGACAACGCCTAAAAATTCACCGATATTGATGGTCTGGTTCCCGATATTCTGTTCAAAGAGGAGTTCGCCGGTGGCCAAATCAACGGCTCTGTACCGGGTAACTCCTCTTTTCATAGAATGTGCCCCGTCGGTGGCTATTCCACGTTCCGGGCGCATTACAAACCGGGAATGGTCGGTGTGCTGAATCCGTCGTCGGCCATTCTCCGCAGAAGTCTCGCGGCAGCGGATTTGAAGCTGTTGATTACGCCCTCCAAGTTTTCGATGTCGGTGCGGCGTTGTAACAGGGAGACAACTCCCGATACTGTCTTGCTGGAGTATGAATTACCTCCCAGCGGATCGAAGTAAACGGTTTTGTTTCCGAAGTTGACGGTTACCCGATAAGTTTCACCCGGTATCACCAGTGTGTCAATCGTGGCCTTGAAAAGAAGCGGTGTAGCCGCTACTACGACAAAACCGTTGCGTGAGTGCATTGCTTTGAGTTCGACCGAATACAATATGTTCGGCTGGACTTTGCCTTTCAGGTCTTCAGACAATACACAAATTTTCTTCTTGTAAGGTGAATCCTCACGTACTCCTCGCAGTTGCTTGGTCTTCGAATGGCGCGACACGAATCCGATGATCTCGCCGGTTCTTTCCGAGGTCGCAAATTTTAATTGCGTTCGCTCTGATATCATACTCCGTTCTCATATTATTCCAATCTGGTTTTACGGTCAATTAACAAAATGTAAATCAGTCATTATTATTAAAATCATATCGCAAATTTATATTTTCGTTTCCGAGTAAGCAAATAAATTTACGACTATTTTTTGACCGATAAACGGGCTATTTACAGAGAAAAACGGAGCCTGTTACCATAGTCTTTCGTCTTCGGAAAAATGGCTGAAACGTTCGTCAGTAGTGGATGTTGAGTGGTTCCCGTGACATTTCCAATACCGATAGACTCTTTCGCCTTTGCCCACACGGAAATAAATATCATCTGCATTGATATATTGTACCCCCTGTTCGGTGGCAGGATTGATCCATGTGGCGGAATTTTCTATCCGAGGGTTCTTTCCAACGTATAATTTCTGTTTCTTGGAGCCGAAAACGAAGATGTTCTGCATTCGCACGTCATCGTCCACATCGAACCGACGGGCGTATGCTGCAAAGTCGTAGATGTCGGTTTGGAGTAGGCTCCCGCCGAAGTACGATGCCGCACTATCCTTTAGCTTGCAGAATGCCAGATTCAACGGTCGGCGGAGTCGGATTTCGTTCAACCGTTCTGTTGTGACGGCATTGTTGGTGACGTAAACTACACGGAATCCGTTTCGGGTGGTGTCGCATACTTCGAGATGCCGGACGACTTCCTGCGCACGGTTGATGCTGTCGTCTATCAGGTCTCGTGAGCGGATGCAGTCTTTCAGCAGTCCGATACAGATGATAAGTATCAGGAGCATCCACGGAAGGAGACGGAAGCCTATCTGCCACCGGATTTCCCGTTCGGTCTGTCGTTTTAACTCTTCTTCTGTCATGGCACTATTGGATTAAAGGTGTTTCGGAAGGATTAGCAATCCCCGTTTGTTGAGTTCTGCACGGAGCAATTTCACTAACTGCTCCAAGGTCTTCACTTCCTGCCTTTCGCCGGCTTTGCGATGAAACAGCGGGGCGAAATAGAGTTTGTGGTCGTCCTTGGTCGGATACGAGAGGCCGCCGAGGCAGATTTTGTCCGTCCGTATCTGGAACAGTCCGTTGACCAGTTTGCACTGTTTTGAGGACGGCACCGTGATTTCGTATTCGGGAAGTGCCTCGGCCACCATTTTCAGGATAGGCCGGATAACTTCATCCGCATAGTTAGGTACTGAAATAGTCAATTTCGGCACGGGTTGCCTATCGGCTTCGGCACGTTCGATTGTGTCGAGCTGTTCGGAAACTTTCGCGTCGCGCTGAAAGTAGCTGTTTAACAGTTCTTCTATTGTCATAGCGTTGCTTTTAATGGTTCATGTAAATAAAGAATAATGCTCTGGACGAAGGAACCGGTGCAAGCCGCCCTGTTATTTTTATGCGGCAGCTTCGTCGATGTGTTGTTGAGCCTCCTCGACGGAAGAGATGGCTTCGTCGATTGCATCGATGGCGTCGGTCATACGGGAGCCGTTGTCCGATGATTGGAGGCTTTCAGGCATGTTGTCGTAGGCATCCTGTTCTTCGTCCTTGATGTCGTTCAATGATGCGATGATTTCGTCGAGGGAATCTTTCACATCTTCGAGTTGTTTTCGTCTGTCTTTGTTCATGATTGATTTGGATTATTGGTGTTGTTAAACCGGCCCGCATTGTTCCCCGAAGGCACCAGCCGGAAGTTCCCATTGTTCGTCATCCGGAAGAATTACGGGCAGTATATAGAGCCTGCATGTGGCTATTGTTTTCCATGCTTCGGTAATGTGATGATACGGAGTACCGGTTCGGATGAAGGACAGAATGTCACATTTCCGTTTGATGGTACACCCGAATTGTTGTTCCAACAGGGCGATTTCCTGAATGCGTTCCGGGCTGATTGCGGAAGCACTGGCGAATTGGTTTTTGTTGCCGAAGATGCAGAACCGACAGGAACAGCGGCTCCATCCCATGTAGTAACATGGATGTGCCCGAACCCGGTAACGTTTGATAATTTCCCAGACCTGCGCTTCCGTCCAGTCGCGAATGGGACGATGGCGGTCAACGTGGCGATGATGTTTTCCGTTCCGGCAGTCCGCCCTGTCAGGTTCCCAGATGGCATATTTTGCCCGCTGGGGACTTTCTTCACCCCGTTCTCCCGACAGAATGAGTGTCCGGATGTTGTTGAACCGGGACTGATTGACAATAGCGGCGGAACAGACATCGATTTTCAAGTAGCTGGAACACCATCTGGTGCGAAGATCTGCGGCAGCTTGCGGAAATCGTAATCGTGTATTCGGTGTGCCGCGAGTGCCGCCGGAACGTCCGATAGTGCCATCCGGCAATTCGTAACAGTTGGGGGCTGTCAGGCTGTTTTCCCGCATCATTTCCCGGTAGAAACCGCCTTCTTTCCACTGGAAGTATATCTTAACTCCGAAGGCATGGGCGAACCGCCGACAATAGTCGGGTGTCACTTCCCAGTCGAAAAAGTTACGTTCCCGTCCGTCGATGTCCTGATGCCACAGCTCGATTTTTTCACGAGGAATGCCGTGGTCGAGCAGGTACAGAAAAGTGGCGGTAGAATCTTTGCCGCCACTGAAACTTACGATGTATCGGTCGTAATCCTGAATGTTGAATTGTGCCATTTCGTATGTTTGGTATTGAGTGAACTACATTGTGATATCAAGGCGGGCAATAACCCGATGCAGGGGTGAAACAGACGATGTCTCCGGTTTTGCGGGAGAATATGGTTACGCTTACTCCGATTTGCTCTCGGGCGGCTTTTTTTGCGTCCCGCAAGCGGACGAAAGAGAGCCGGTTTCCGTACCATTTGTCGCAGAACCAATAGTTCGTGGTTGTGAGCTTTGAGGCTGTGATATGGGTGGCGGCATCTGTTCGGGAAGCAAGCAGCAGTTCTGCCGCGTTCCGGAGAAACTCCGGCCAGTCATGGTACGACATTTTCGACCGCCAGAAGTAGTCTTTGAGTATCAAAGGTTGAATGCTGGCTTCTTTTCCGGTATGGTAGCCTAAAATGTTTGCGTAGGAGATTTGGGTGGCGCCGTCCGATAACGCAGGAAAGCAGACACCGCCATTACGGCCGGTCGGCCCGAATTTACCCCAAGCGGATTTCACTTGTCGAACCGCGACTTTCGGCATGCCGTTTTCGTCTGTTCCGTCGTGTAATAATACCGAGGCGGAATGACGAAGTTTCTTCGCTAATGATTTTGATATGAACATGGCATCAGTATTTAGAACGGTAACAGCAATACGGTGTAGCAAACGATTCCCTCGTCTTTCCATCCCTGCATTTTCAGAGCGGATTTCAGGTTCGTATAACATCTCACAAATCGAGAATATGGGCTATTTTGGTAGTGTTGACGTTCTATTTCGAATCTTTTTGCATTGGCCAGATTCAGCAATTCATCATCACGACACCCTATGTGAAGTCCGTCGGTTTTGATTTGCCTGAACAGTTCGCTGATTTCCGAGAAGTTTTTCTCTATAAGAGAGACGCTATCACAGTATTCCGGATATAGTTCTCGTATAATCGGAAGGAATTTCGTAACTCCTTTCAGCTTGAGCCGGGGATTATTCTTTGCGATTTTTCGTAATTCTCGGAAAAGTTTTTCGACTTCAGTAAGCTGAATCCGCTCCCTTTTTTCAAGGTTTATGAAGAGTGTATTGGAATTACTGACACGTATGAGATTGTCTGTGATCTCATAAACAACGCCCTCTATAAGAGGACGCAGGAGGTATTCTTTTCTATCTGTTTCCATGATGTTTCCGTGTTAATCGGTCATTTGTATGAATCGGACATAGTCTTCGGTATCGTTAAAGCATTCATCGTTGATGCGCTCGGCTAATTCGTCGAGCGTCAGTCGTTCGACTTCGTATTCGGTTTCGTCTTCTTCGTCTGTGGTGCTGCGGGAAGGACCGTTTCGCCAGGCTTCAAGCAGTTGCTCATTGGAAATATTGCGGTCCAGATGGCAGCAATTCCAGATGAAAGCATAGTAACGTGGCTTTGATTCATCCTGATGCAGCCAATTCTCAAATGCCTTGCTGTTGTCTTTGTCCAGCAGCAGATTCTGCCAGTGTTCTTCGACGAATTCCCGAATCAAGCCTTCGTCGGCGGTGCAGTTTTGCAGGAGGACCTCAACCGCATGGTCCTTCCATGTTTTCTGCTCGATGCTTAACTCGACGTACCAGTTCCAGACGGTTATAAGCCAATCTACATTGATTTCACAAAGCTCACGGTCTGTTTCCTGAACATCCGTATTCGGGCGCTGGAGCGTGCAAGTGCCGTCCGCGTGATAGTCGATCAGGTTATACCTGACATAGCAGGGATAGCCGTCTTCTCCTTCTTCTTCCACGAATACGATGTGAGGTAACCACCCGTCGGGGCGTTCGGATATGTGGCAGAGAGAATCCACGATATTTTGCGATAGTTTTTGTTGTTGTTCTTGCGGTGTCATAATTTATTGTGATATGTAAGTAGTTGGAAAATCAATATCCTCTTCGTCGAAGTCGGTCTGATTTTCTTTGTTGTATTCTTCAATCACGGATGACGGGATGTATGTCTCGCCATCAATGTCGAAGCTCTTCTTTCCGAGAAGCCGATTTAAAGCCGTATGGTCTCCTTGAATGATTTTCTCGATGTCGTCTTTGGTCCCGTGTACGGTTATGCCCAATCGCATCCAAAGCGTACTTTCTGGTTGGGGCGTTTCGGCAGTTTTCGGGAGAATATGATAATCGCCCCACAAGTGGGCATCCGATACGCCTTGCACGTAGGCGTTGTACTCCGCTTTTGTGGGGAATTCAATGTTCTGAACTGCACCGCCGTTGTCCATCAACCATTCGGCTGACGGGATTTGGCCGGTTTCGTTATAGTATCTGATGGCATCGCCACCGAAGATGATTATTGCTTTTGTCATTGTTCAGGGTGTTTGGATAAGTAATCTTGGATGGATTCGTAGCGATTCGGTATGGCTGCGTTTTCGTTGAATCCGTTCAGGCAATGCAGCAGTGCTTTTTCCATGCTGACATACCGGCGTGAGAAAGATTGGATATTGTCCAGACAGTAAGCCTCTATGGCATATTTGAACGGGGCAACTCGCGGTCCGTCTTCTTTGCGGAGTTCTACATACCATCTGAAATCAAGTTGCAGGCGGAAGCCGTCCGACTCTCCGTTTTTCATCAGGCGTTCTTCGTCCAAAAGCCTGCGAACGTAAGCGGCATCGAGCGGGCCGTCATACTCTCTGTAACATTTGATTCGGGCAGTGTACATGGCGGCGTATTGCCGGATATCGTCTTCGGTAAGATGATACTCTTTCGGGTAGAAGTCCAACACTTCTTTTGTTGTGACGGGAATGATTCGTCCGTCTATTTCTATTTCGTAAGTCTTATTTTCCATTACATGTTTTTGTTAGTGAATTTGGGGCGTGCTCGCTGAACGACGCGCAGATCGGTATAACCGATGGCTTTCAGTTCATTAAGCAAATCCCTGTATTCGTTTTCTTGTGCGGGAGACGTATCGGCGATTACACCGGCATAGTCTGCGGCTCCGTGTTGACCGATGTGCATGTAGGATGTTACGGTGCCGTCATGTTGATTCACATCATCCGGAAATAGTGCGATGATGTCGCCGTTCTTCCATTTTCTAAAAACCACCTTCGTCATTGCGGCCGCAGATTTCTGTGTTCACGATGATGTCGCCCACGGTTTTCGTGTCTCGGTGGAGCTGGTCGAGAATGTCGTCGATATCCTCTTCGGATACCTCGTTGCCGTTTCGGTTCTCGATGTCGTAGCGAACCGTGGCGTAAACCGTCTTGACTTCGGTTGCCTGAGAACCAATGCTGTCGCAGGCGATACCATCGGGAGACGTGATGTCGAATTTCATCAGTTGGGCAAGGCGGTTGTATTCCTCGTCGTAGAACCGATTGTATTCGTCCTGATACTCTTCCTTGTAACAGGTTCCGCTGTCAGGATCGTCAGGGTCCTCCGGTTCGACAAAGGAATCGAAAGGCATTTGGTGTTTGTCAACCAATCGGGCAACGGCCAAATCGCTGGCAATTTCCATGATAGACGAATTGATTTCGTCTTTGTTCTCTCTGTAATACTGGTGTAAGTCCATATCATTGTTTTTTTAGAATTGCATTTAACGGGGAATCGGTTTTATCCCAAGTGCGAAGGCGAGAAAAGCAAGTATCCCTGTGTAATGCTCGGGGAGAATTTCGAGCTCACGCGTAATGGCACCTTCATGGTCATTGATGCCACCGGCTTTTAATCGCCCTGCTCCGTCGAGATATACGTTGGTAATGTTGATATTCTGGGCGCCGTGTCTTCCATAGAAAATCATTGTTACGGGATAATCGCCACCTCCGTATTCGTCGGTGACGGGATATGATGTTATATTCCCGCCATGTCGGGTAAGCAGACGTTCGATGAGCAGTTTCATCTGTTGTTGCAGTTCTTTACGATACTCTTGCAATTTTCGGTAATCTTGTGCGTCCTGTTCATCGTTGTCGGGATAGTCCCGCCGCATATAAGCGGTTATTGCGGCCTCTGCCGATCCGTAATCGTGAATCTCTCCACCCGGAATGATAAAGCTATTCAGCATCTCGGCTTCCGACGCATCCTTGGGTTGTCGGTACACCCTGCAAAAGATATCGTCCATGTGATCGACATGTGTATTACCTGTCGATGTGTACTCGATAGTATAGTCTTTGTATTTCATAATTTGACGATGTATTTTTTTATTAACTCCGCACGTAGTTTCCGGTTGCCCTGTGCGATTCGGGCAATGAGTTTCTGAATGCGTTTGTTAGCCAGTTCGGCTACTTTTTGCGGTGTCGGCTGGGGCATTGCGAATTTCCGGCAGGTCTCGGAGCAGTATTTCTGTCGGGCGCGAAGCGGTTTCCCGCAGGCCGGACAGCGGCGTTTGCCATCCTTTTCGAGAATACCCAATACACCGGCATGGAGACCTTGCCACCATTCCAGACGGTCTATTTCGTAATCCTGAAGGGTTACATTATTGGAGAAGTCACGGGCCTCCACTTCTACCGAGATATCGGAGTTCTCCACGATGACTTTGATGGCAGGGTCATCGTAAGGAATTCCGTCGTTATCGAACCAAATGATGAAGGTCGGATCCTCCTGTTCTGCATAATCGCCCAACGAGAGTTCCGTCAAACCGTTGTTTTTCAGAATGGCCACAATGGCGGCCATGATATTGCTTATGTTATCCATAAAGAAGAGATTTTATAAAGATTAGTTGATATATGAGAGAGACCGGCGTTACTCGTCTCTTGATTTTTCAAAAAAGGTGGAGCTGCCGGGACTCACGTCAGAACAGCTCCGGTTATCATTATGGCGAATGATATGTCAGTAGTTCAGTTGGATACTTCCGAATACACTGGTAATTTCGTCCTGCCGGATTCCCAGATAGACCATTGTTACTTGCGGCGAGGAATGCTTGAGAATCATCGACAGCAGAATCAGGGATTCGGTTGTACGTCCCATCAATTCGTAAACGTACCGACCGAAAGTCTTGCGGAAGGTATGACTGGAAATTCGTTTGATCGGCAGCCGATATTTTACCCGCAGATATTTCAGGGTGTCGTTGATGTATTGTGAAGTATAGGGTTTCTTCGTTTTGGGGTTGCAGATGACCGGTAACCGTTTATCCGGTGAGCCGAGCAGTTTATATAGCGACGTGATTCGCCGCTGTACGTTTTCGTTGAACGGAATCTGGCGCGTCTTGCCGGTTTTCTGTTCGATTTTGTAGAGTGCGTCTCTTTCGAGTACGTCTTTCCATGTCATGGAACGAACGTCTGATATGCGGCAGGCGGTACAGAAAGAGATGCAGCAATAGAGTTCCCAGAGGTAGTTGCCGTCCTCGTGAAGGCCGGAAAGCAGGCGGAGGAAATCCTTGAATTCCAGCGGTTCGGCGGTGGTTATTTGACCTTTGACTGACATAGACATGTAGGATTTATGTTAATAATGCGGCATCACATGCCTGTTTGAGGTATCGGGGGTTCCTGAAAAAGGGACATAACTTTCGCCCACGTTTCCCGCATCCGGAAATAGTCGTCGTAGCCTTTCTGATTGATGAAGAAGACGTAAGGCGGAATCTCGGCCTGCTTGAAGAGGTTGTACTCTTTTTTGTCGAGTTTGCGGACTGTGGGAAGTCCCGTTCTGCATAGGGCTTCGTTGACAATCCATGCTCCCCTGAAGTTATCCATCCGGAGTGAGTCGATGCAGACCACCTCGCCCACACAGCCATTTATCAGGAAGTTGCACACGCACATCAGGCAGCAGGTGTAGTCGATGTCCCAGGCGACAAGATAGCTTTGCGGTCGGTCGGCCTTGGCCGCCAACAGCGTCCGGCCACTGCCTGCCGTAGGGTCGCACACAGAAATGATTTTGGACGGCGATTCTTGCTTGCCCATAGTTATCTTCGACATCAGGTCGGTAATGTGCATGGGTGTGAAGAACTGGCCTTTCTGTTGCTGGCCACTTTGGGAGGTCAGTGCCATGAACAGGTCGCCGAAAGCATCGTACCAGCCGTATCGTTCGATCTGCTGCGACATGATTTGTATCCATGTGGCGTACATGTCGTAGAATACTTTGGTCTGTTCTTTATTATACCTCCAATCGGAGAGCGGAGGCGTGTCGGGGAGCGAGAACCCGTGGATGATGTAGCGTAGCAGGTCCTGAAAGACGGTCTTCACGTCCAGTCCGTTCCGATACGTGAAGTCGTTGATTTGTTTCTCCAGTTCCCGGACTTCTGCCGGGGCGTTGTATCCTTTACTCATAACAGTTGAAGAATAAAAAAGGCGAAGAACTTTCGCTCTCCGCCTCGGGTGAATAAATTGTGTTTACTATGTCGTTTCATCGGGTATTTCGTTGCCCGTATAGGGATGATATAACGGAGTGTTGCCGACAGCTTCCGCGTCAATGGCAAAGCTGCCGAGTTCCACATCATAGAAGAGTTCCAGTTTCATCGGTTCGGTGGAGGCAATGTGTTCGGCCTTCGATTGCGACAACCCGGAAATCATCAGACTTTTTACCCTTTTTCGGAAAGTTTTCGGATTGGTTTGGGGTGTCGTCCAAACCTCAACGATTTCCTCTTCGTCATCGGTAATGGCGACAGAGTGGCCAAGAGTATGTAATTCTGTCATCATCTTTTTTCTTACTCTTTATCCCAATAATTTTTCTTGTACAGATACCGTTGTTGGTCGAAAGAGAGTGACTGCCACCATGCTTTGCGGTTTTCAGCTCCTTGGGACAGATGTTCTGCCGTATCGTTGTCGAGTGAATCCCACCACGCATTGATTGTCTCCTTGTACTCTTTGAGGTTGGTGCCATAATGCTCCTCTTCGCAGTCCGGACACCATGTACGTGTACTCCAGCCGTCGTCATAAGGTTCAGGAGCGATATTCCGACCGCCGCAGCATTCACATACCTCGATTTGGCTTTCATCCACCTCCCTTTCGGTAACGAACCTTTGTCCGTCATAGAGTTCGCACGCCCGTTCCACGATTTTGTCGCGGGCGTTGTTGCCCAGTTCGGCATAGAAGCGTTCGGCTGCACCCGACAACGTGGCGCTGCTCAGACCGCACCATTTTGCCCAGAAATGGCCGGACATACTTCCGAATACGGTTTCGCATTCCGTTTTGCTCCAGCGGTTCCACATGTAGTAGAAGAAGCTGGAGACGATGTTTTCATTTGTACGTTTCATATTTTTAGATGTATTAGAACCAAGAGACGAGAACCCAATCATTGCCTGGGTCGCTTTCTTTGATCAGGAGGTCGAGCACATTTATAAAGTCTTCTTTGCTTGTTCGTGCTCGGTTCAACTCCTCGTGAAATTCCTCGGCATGTGCCTGATATGTTTCATTTTCCTCACCAATGATCGTTCGCAAGCGTTCCAATTCAATGCGTTGAACCTCGTAATCGTCATCGAACTCGTCTTCTGCCGAATTGGCGATATCGAACATTGACAGGATGTTGTAAAATGCTTCTTGTCCGTCACCGCCGAACATTCCGTGGTTGCAATTCATGTATTCAATGCGGTAGATTTTTCCGGTGTGTAAACTTCTGCTCATATTGTATAGATTTTTATTGTCGGTCAAAAAATGAAATCGACGATGACACGCTTGCCGCCGGAGACTAACCGCTCGTGATTTACATCATCGTATTTGTAGGTGATGTATTTCTTCACTTCACGGATATATTCTCCACGCACCCAGACCGGAGCGGTTTCGCGGTCTGAGAGGCGGAAAAGCTCTCCTTTTCTGAGTTTGCGGATTGGTTTCTGCTCCATAGCCATCAGTCATTTATTTATGCGGCTATGCCAAGTTGTCGGGCGGCATTCCGCATTTCTTCGTATCTGATGCGATGACAGCCGGCCGTCAGAATGTCGTTCTTGTATGAATTGATACTCCAATTATGGTTGTTGGCATCATGGACAAGGTCATGTCGGAAGTCGGCTTCGTTTTTGTGGAACAGTTCAACCAATTTCCAAAGGCGGACAGCTTCCTTGGCTTTGACCTGAATGCCCATTGAGGTCTCGATGCACCCGTTGTGTACCCGGAGCAACGCATTGAAGTCAAGACCGTAAGGAACGGTGAACCATCTATTTGAGATTTCGCCCGAATACCATAGTTCTTTTTTCTCCTCGAAAGACATGTTGGCTATGAGGCACCGCTCCTTTTCCTCACGCAACCATCTCTCACGACGTTCGGCATACCGCTGCTCCCGTAGTTCTTCATTACGACGATTGATTGCGTCCTGCCGTTCTTTACGTTCGGCAAAATGCTCCCATAGCAGCGGATCGCCGGTACGGTCAATAAAGAGTTGAGAAAGCCGGGGCTTGTATTCTGCGGCTGATGTGGGCTGAAGCAGACCTCGTGCAAGAATATCGAGGAACAACTCCTGATATTCTGACTTGTTTTCTCTCGGCAGTTCACTGCAATAACGAGGTCGTTCGCCTGTTACGGTCCAGAATTTCGTAATGTCTTTTTTTGCGGTACTGCTCAATTTGGCCAGTACCGGCATGAGCCAGCGACCGGTTGCAGACTTTTGCCGTTTGTCAAGTCCCCAGAATTCAATCCAGCGCCCGATGTTGAGCAGGCATTCTTTGACATGTTCCGTATAATTCTGAGTGCGGGATTTCTGTTGCGCATTGATGTATTCACTGATTTTTTCCACCTGATCGACAATGTAATATGCCGATTCGTAATAGCTGTATTCCGACAGCTTGTTGTTGTGTAGGGAAACCGACCGGGGTGTGTAGAAAATCAGTTCTCCGTAGGGAATTGCTTTCCGCACCATGCCCATGTGTTTGCAGGTGGTGTTGGAATAGGTCCGGGTCGTTACCAGATAGGCTTTTTGCCCTTGTTGATTTGCTTCTACCGAGGCACATCGGAAATGTGATCCATAGGAATAAATATCTTTGCCCTCGAAGTAGAAGTTGCGCCCATTTCGTGCACTATCCTGACTTTGATGTGCCCATAGATGGGCGACCATCGGGGCATCTACGACGTATCTCATGATGTTTCTGTTTTATCTGTTGAAGAATAGTTGAAAATGAAAAAGAGAAGGCGAAGACGAAGACCTTCTCTCTCGTGTTAATTTTTATAGTCGTTCGAGAACCTTCCGGAGGAATTTTTTGCTCAGTACCTGTTTGCAGACTGTGACACCGGACCACCCGTTACCGGAGTTTTTGTCGAGCAGTTCCCTTATGAATGTCAGCCAATCTTTAGCCGGCTTTTTGTTCAGTACGGCCAGCAGGCGTTCCGCTTGAATCGTCCAGTCGTGGAATTCCGGAGACCAAGGGGCGTTTGTCAGTTCGGACATGGGAATCGTGAACATGTTTTTCCCGATTGGCTTGACAGCCGGATTTTGCCCTACGTTGCGCACGGTATCGGCAATGGCTTGTTCAATACGTTCTTTCTCCCGTTTATACTGTTCTTCCAAACGGTTGAGTGCGTTGATTTGGTCTGCTAAAATACCCATCCGACAAAAGGCCTTTTTATGCCGAGTTCCTCGCTGGCTTCATCACTTCCGCAGTCACATTTGCCGACGGGCTGCCCCGAGCCGCATTTGCAGAGATCGATGCCCCAATGGTTGACGCAATGATTGCAATTACAGAAGACCTGCGGCAGATGTTCTCCCGTGAATCCGATACGGTTGAAAACTTCGCGACTCATACTGTTACTTGCGCCGTTCTCAAATGTTACGGTCATCGCTCCGCATACGCATTCCTGAATATATCGTACCTGTATCATGTCACGCGGATTTGAGTTGGAATTCGATGCCGGAAGGCAGTTTGGAATAGTCCACTTTTTTCAGGAAGCGGTCAAATTGTTCCTGGGTAACGATGTCGTTCTTGGAAGCATAATCCCGCCAGTTGAATACGCCCGTGTTTCGATGGTCGTAGTAGATGAAGTTGTCGAGTGGCATACCACAGCGAAGCACGTGGAGTTTGACGGTGAGTTCCTGATCGATTTTCGCCTTTTCATTTGCCGCATGGGTTTTAAGGTCTTCTATTTTCTTCCGTCTGGCAGCAAGCAGAGCTTCGTGTCTGCGTTTTTTGATGTTGGCGGGCAGATAATACCCTTCGGCAATTCGGGATTCCACAAGCTGGAATTCTTCCTCTGTGAGAGGGGTGAATTGATAGCGAACGGAGGTGTCCTCAAATTGTTCTCCGGTCAGTTCTTCGAGTTGTTTGATTGCAGCGCGAGCTTCCTCCTCCCAACGAGCGGGTATTCCCATCGTCTGAAGCAGGTAGGTAAAGTAAAGTTGGTCTTCCGCCTCACGAAGGAATCGGTCGTACTCTTGTTGGGTAATACGGAGTTCGCTCATTGTAACCTCCTTGGAGCTGTTTCGCAAGTGGTAGAATCCGTTGCCTTGCGCATACATCGGTGCTCCTTTGGCGTCGCACAGGTGTAAGGCGATGAACGGACACAGTTCGGGAAAGGCCACTGCAATTTGTTCATGGCAACACCCTGCCATGCACCATTTCCAGACACCGTATTTGTCCTTTTCGTAGATGGTTGCTGTAATGCCGAAGTCGGCATGTCCGTTGCGGCAGTCATCATCGAGCCGCACCTTAACGTCTATTTTGTAGCCGTTTATGATTTTTGTTGCGTTATATTTCAGTTTATCAGCCATTGCGGTATGTGTTAGTTTGTTGATAATGCAAATTCCGGAAATGGGAGCTCCAGACCGAATGTGCGGAGATGCCCGGCTTGTTTTTGCCGGTTGTCCTCGGCAATTTTATCATCGATGTACGCCTGACATTCGCTTTTGAGCTGGTCGAGCCCGTCATCACCGAAGAAGCCCCAGCAACTGTCCAGAATTTCCGTGTCGTCATCTTCCGGCGTAACCTGAAATCCGTACACTTCACCGTGCAGGTATTCATTGTACGTGTCGATTTCATTTTGGAGGTATTCCTCGATTTTCTTGCGGCGGGATTGCGTGAGCACTTTCCAGCCGTATTCCTTTTTTACCTGTTCAACACTGACCGCCACAATCCCGAACCATCCGCTGTCCCATAGGCACGAGAATGGGCCTGATGAAATGCTGAGACCGCTATGGTCATAGAGGAAAAGGTTCAAAGCGACATGTTTTTGCAGGAATGATTTCCGAATGTTTCCGGGGCGGCCGTCGCATACTTCGTCGAAGTCGAAATGTTCGTCGAACTCTTTTTCGGGACGGTAACGCCGGTGTGCCGTGTAGAACGTGCCGAGGTTGCTCCACTCGCGCGGACTTTCGGGACAGTCATCGTAGTAAATATTGATGTGGTGTCCTTTATAGGTTATTTGTTCGTATCTGTTCATATCAGTATGTATAAGCAGTTTCCAACTCGCTTTCGTAATTCTCGAAAGCTATAAGGTTCTCTTCGTCCGCCACATCCTGATCCCAGAACAGTTCGACAAAACGCTCTATCACATCCCGCATGGCGCGGGTGTATTGTTGGAGGTATTTTACGGCCCTCGCGCGCCAATCTGTCGTTTCGTATTGCATGATGATTTATGTTTTTGATTGTTCATTCAAATGTCGTTTCGATAGTCGAGCAGGTATTGCTCGAAATGGTTCTCACAAATGATCTGGTTACGGTCGATGTCTGTGGAGAAATCATCCCACTTGTAACCGTAATCTTTCAGTAATTCTTCTTGCTCCGACCGGCTGAAATCCGTTACGTCGATTTTGCCTTCCCGCCAAAGCATGTTGTCCGTTGCAAATTTTCGGACCTCGGGCACATTGTGCGCATCGTGCAGAAACTTTGTCGGGTATCCGAGATACCGTTGGTGTATCCGGCTGGCCTCAGTTTCAGCACACGGCAGTAAATCCGGGTGGCAGGTATTCGGCTCGCAATACCAGAATACCGTATCTGATATTTTCAAGCAGAATTGTAGCGAATCGGGATCGGTGCATTCGGCGGCAGGATTGAACAGACGGTTCATTGATGTACCATCTTTGCAATTTCGCGGATCGTCTCATCCTCCAAATATCCCAGCGGGATCAATGCGCAGGGATTACCATCCTTATTGAGTGTGATGTACTGGATATAGAGTTCGCTCCGGGCATCGAACACGGTCGGTTCACCGCAGTCGTTGGTAAGGTCACACGGCTGATCGCCTTTGCGTTTGAGGTCATCTGCTATATCGAGCAGCACTTCTGATATCTCTTTTTCTTCCATTTCGATTGTTTTTTGATTGTATGAAAAAATGATGCGATTACCGATATGGGGCATGGCTTTATCCGTTCGATGTATGGTCTTCCGGAAGGATCCTGAGGCACGGCGTGTAGCCAGCGCCTCAGGATCCTGTCAAGGAAGACGAACTGAAAGTTTTCGGTCCATCACATCAAGCCTGCCAGGCGATGACGGCTTATTTCCTACGCCACTGGGCCATCTTCTTTTTGATGTCGATGCTGTTGTCGTCGAGCATCTTTTTCAGTGCGGCAAGCAGGCGCCAGCCATTGCCGTTCTTATACTCTTCGGCCTTGACCGAGAGGAATGCGAGCGACTGGTATTTGTCCAGCCGTCGTCCGCTGTCGTCGATGGCCGTACAGTTGTGAAAGCGGATGAGGTTTTGCATCGTGTAGAATGCGCCGGCGCCCTTGTAGGCATCTATCCATGCCTTGCTTTGGGGCGTGGCATGCTTCATCTTGAACCGCTTGTCGTTGAACTTTTTCACGGCATTGTAGAGTTGGGTGGCATTTTTAGCCGCTCCGATGTGGTAGGCTGCAAGACGCAGCGGGCTGTAGAGTTTGGAGTGCAGGTCCTGCACGAAGATGTTGTTGCTGCCGAAACGTTTGTAAGGAATGCCCTTGCATTTCTTGACCGGCAGGCCATCGACATGCGCTTTCAGGTGTTCGATGTAATCTTCCGCCATAGCCGTGGCGACCTTGACGTTGAACCAGCGGTTCCTGTCCGCGAAGTTCTCGGGATCGTTGCGCTCCATCTTCTGTTGGGCACGCAGTTCGTCGAGCAGCATTTTCCACTGGTACTCATAGCCCAGACGGTGGATCATCTCGGTCACGCCGACCGGACCCCAAGCGCCGTAGTCCTTGTAGGAGAGCATGTGGAACATCTGCGCCATGACGAAGCGGCGGAACAGACGGCGGTTGGGTACGGTTCCCTTTTCGAGGATGTAATCGAAAATCGGGTCGTTGTCGTCCAGAATCGACAGCTTGCCGTCCTTGTTCGAGGCGACATAATCGCCGCCGTTGGCTCCCTGCATAGCGAACAGGCAGCTCACGTCCACGCCGACACTGCGGAGTGCCTCGATGCGTTCGTGCGCCGTTTTGGGCAGTCGTGCCTGTTTGATTGATGCCGCAGGGGTTTCTGCGATGGTAACTTTTTTGCCTGCGATGGCAAGTTCCGTCCCGCATGCCGGGCACGTAACATTCGTCTCTTGTTTTTTCTTCATGATTAAATAGTTGATTGATTATTATTCGGCTCTACCCATTGTCTGAGTATTACCAGTTCCTTGTCTTCTTTGCTCTGCCAGAACCACCTGCCGAACTTCTCGGGATTCCATTTGAAGCCGCCGAGCAGTTGGCAGAGGATGAACAGTTCCAGTTCGATTTGTGATTTGTCGCGCCGCTCTCCATAGAGCATGTCATCATCACTTAGTTCTCGTTCAGGCAATGCCATAAAATAGCGGTGCGATGTACTCTCGCTGCGTTCCGACGGAATCGAGTGCTTGTAACGATGGTACAGCTCTTCCACTTTCGAGAAGAATTCCTCATCGCTGCAATGCGGTATTCCGAGCACGCCTTCATACGAGCCGTTCCGGATGACGTACTTGCCGTTTACTTTGAGGCTCCGCGTTTGGAAATCAACCTTGAAACGCGCCCCGTTTTCTACGGCACGGACAGTTTCCTGATAGATATTGTCCATAGCTTCTACGAATTGGCCATGTCTGTTCTCCTGAAGGCGGGAATGCTCAGCTTCAGGTTGTCGTTAATCAGGAATTTCCTGTCGCACTCGCAAATGATGTGGGTGTCCGTAACCCGTTTGATTCTCCGTGTAACTTCGTCATGGGAGGTGTAAGGCTTCCCGTCCTTGGTCCCGTTATCTATATCTCCCGAGATATGATACCAGTTTCCGATTTCAATGTCTTTTACGTTCATTTTTTATCTGGTTAAATTGTTTGTCATTTTATGCACTCGAATCGCTGACGCATGGCTTTATAGCTCTGATGAATACAGTAGGTCCTGGATCCAGAACCAGGTAATCGCCTGGTCAGGATCCAGGTAGAATACTGTATGTTAAATTCAATTCCTCATGCAAAATCGGGCTGCGTTGCCCGTAAGTCTCAATCAGGCCGGCACATTGCTATATCTGTTCGATATGAGCAGCTATTCAGCTACGGACCTGTCCATAACCATCTAATCAGATGGTTTGGGACAATGGTCCTTGCTGTTATCAGCTGCACCATTAAACTCCTGACCTTGACTTTTCACTTCGTGCTAAGTTTTGCGGTTCTTAGGATTGCGGCACGTTGCTTTAATAGGTCGATGTGCGCCGCGATTTGAAGTCCGGGCAGCGACGTCGTGTTCCTGATAGTGAATAACGACGTCATTGCCGGGACTTCATTGCTTGTGGCACGCTGATTCTTGTCCCCTGAACCGCAGTTTTCCGTGCTGAAAAAATCTCATTCGGACGGTACATCCCTTTATTTTCCTGATGTGCGCTGCTCTGTTCTGCTGGCCTGATATGTCCTCATCTCCGCTCGGAGATGAGGAGGTATGTGGCCGCAAGTTCAAGAGCAGCATAACTGAAATTCCGACCTCGACTTTTGTAGCTGTGTACTCAGCTTCTCATGATTCTCAGAATATCGGCACATTGCTTTATTGCTTTGATGTACGCCAGTTTCGGAAGCCGGATGGTCGCCGTCGTATGACGTTAGGGATACGACGGCGCCGGACGGGCTGTATCGAAACTCGGCATGTTGAATCATATTCCTTGAATCACCGCGCTTTCGTGCTAAAGGGGAAGTTCTCATAATGACAGACACATTTCTTTACTTGCTTGATGTTGCCCGCGAGAGCCCAGCTCTTGAGGAGTCTGAAGGTGATGGTCCGATCACCTTCAAGACTCTCGATAGAGCTGGGTTACACGCGGGAATCTCAAATTCATTCCTCGAACTTCTGCTGATGTGTTTCAGTTTTCGTGCAGATGTCTGGCCGGATGGCACATTCCTTTATCACTTTGATGGTTACAGGCTATTGCCAGAAGAAATCCTGAGTGAAACCGGTCGATAAACCGGATTTCACTCAGGATAATTCTGGTTAAATTACCTGTAATATGAATTCCAGCCCTTCATCAGCTTGCCGTGTACTCGGCATTGTTACAGTGATGCTACCAGCGTGTTGTACACAGCCCGACTTGTCAGCAGTGCATTCCTCATGCAGCCAATCGTCAGATAGCCGGGGATGTTGCCTCCGGTTTTGGAACGGTTCGCTTTCACATTGCGTCCCCGTCCCCGGACGATACATCCGTCAGACTTGTTTCTGACATATCCCAGGCCACCGATCTTGCGCTTGCCGGTTGCAACTGCCCGCAGACAATCCATGACAAACAGATTCAGTTCGTCAAGGTCTTTTCGCACGTTGCATACGGGAAGAATCTGTGTCGCCCAACTGAACTCGCCGTTGCCCTTGTACAGGTAACGGTTCACGGCATGGACGGCTTTCGTCAGCGTCGTGTCCCGACAGCGAATCGTTCGTTGTTCAATCTCTTTCTGGAAGGTTTTGATACGGCTGGACGAGAGCGAAATCATCTTGCCTTTGATGCTGTACCCGAGAAATTTGAACCAGTTGTCCGCTGTCAGGTACTCCACCTTTTTCGGATTGAGTTTCATGGACTTCTCGGCAAGTCGCTGTTGGAGCAGTTCCATTGCTTTTTCATAGTCGGCACCGACAAAGAGCATGTCATCCGAATAGCGGACATAGTAGCCGTTCAGTTCCGACAATTCTTCATCGAGGCCATACAGGAGTACATCGGCCAGCCAGCTCGCCACGGCGCAGCCCTGCTTGAGGGACTGGTATTGACTTCGGAGCCTGTTCTCCTCATCGAAATACAGGTCCGAATGATAGTATTTCCGCAGCACGTCGATTAAAACGGAATGACCGTGTTGGGCCTCAACCTTATCGAATGCCTCATCGACGAATTGAATCGGTACGCTGTCGAAATATTTGGAGAGGTCGGATTTCCAGCCCAGAACTCCGTTCTTTGCGGCGTTTACGATCTGATGACTGACTTCGGTAACCACTCGGCCGCAGCCTATTCCTGTCTGGTAGGATTTGCAGGTTTCGTGGAGCATTTCAGGCATCAGGTCGAACAGTAGGTCGTTGGCGATACTGAGTATCACACGGTCCATCGGCTCGTTCACGTACACCGTGCGGAACTCGCCGTTGTCTTTGGGGATTTGAGCCGTATGGGGCGGAGAGATTTCATACTTCCCCAGCATCATAGCTTCAGCCATTGCCAGCCGGGTGTGTTCGTCGGTCAGCCGGATGAGCTGGTCTTTCCGGATGTCTTTGCCCACACCTTTCTCGATTGCTTTCGTCCATCGCTCGATGTCGAAAAACATTTGCAATATCTTATCTGCCATTTACAAGTTAATCATATTGTTAGAAAGTTAATCTTTGTCTTTATGCTCGGATTGCCACAGCCGATATGCCCTCTCGTTGCGTTTTTTCGGGCTTAATTTTTTGCAGGTTTTGCAAAACGCATTAAATAATCCCTGACTGATGTATTCCTCTCGGGTAATAGGTTCTCCGCATCATTCACATCTGTATTTTTTATCTGCACCTGACATAGCTATTTGATTTGTTTGTTATCACACACGAGCACATCTCCGACAATGTAGTCCGATACACTCGGGTGGTTTTCTTTGAAAATGCGGGTTGCCGCAGAATTGTATGCGAGGTCATTTATTTTCCCCTCTTCGTTCACGACCATGATTTCCGTTTCGTTCAGAAATACAAGTTCGATGTCTCCGCCGACTATTGCCTGCATTTCTTTCAGCGTAAAGTCGGTCCCATTAGCAGGTTGCACCGATTGGCGCGTCCCGTTTGTTTTTATGATTTCTGCCATTTATTTCTTATGTGTAAAAGTTATTATGGTTTGACCGTCATAACCGAATTTTACTTTTAGACCGAAAGCCTCGGCATCGGACCTGATGCAGCAGATGTCCCAAACATTTAGTGCATGGGTACAGGTTATGACTGTGTTGTTTTCTGAGATAAGCGGCGATTTGCCTTTCAGCGCAGCACCGCCGCATATTCCGCGCAGGATTACTCCGCGCTGGTGGGTATTAAGTTCTTTTGTTTCCATCGGCAAATCGGAATTTGTTAAAGAATAGATGCTATCCGAATAATCCGGTCGGAATTCGGGCATATTTTTTTGTCGGCATACGTTCAAACTGCACGTATCCGTTTCATGCTGTTACCAGTTTCAGAATCCGAAACAAGGAGCACAAGGAGCCGTCAGCACACGGATTCCGACCCAGACAAGCAAGAGCAAGCCTGCGACAAACACCGTGTTCAGAATGGCATCCTGCCGTTTGCGGGCAAAGGCGATTATCTTTTTCATGGCTTTGATTATTACGGTTCGACTACAATCGGGCATAAAAAAGGCACGAGTTTTCCGCCCGTGCCTGCACCGATATATTTCACACTATGCTATGCCGCCGGTGTCGGCGTCGGTGGCAGTGTCGGCATTTTGATGATACGGCAACTCTCGTCCGTGAGCACACGATATACCCGCACGAGCCTTCGCCCGCGAAAACTGCTTACTGTAACGCTTTTCACACCTCTTGAAGCCAGAGTTGCAAGCACACCTCCGGCACTTTTCAATTTGTCGAAACTGCCGTAACTCTCGGTTCCGGCATTATTATATAATTCTATCATTGTCATTCGATTTTAGTGCATGATTGGATTACCGAACTCACATGAATATCGGCAGCGGCTTTACGAGCCAATCGGGCTGACCGGCATGGAAACACTTGTCGGCACGCCTTTGTGCTTCTTTCGCACGGATGCGCCGAGGCTTTTTAGATTGTTTTTGCGGCACTCCTTTTGCCCGCAATTTTTCTCCGGCATCGGGTGTTTTCGCCTCTTTAGGCACACGCCAACGGCTGTTGAACGTTGCCGTATAGATGCGTTGCAACTCCGTGCCTTTGTAGCACATGACCAGTACGGCGGGCGGTTCGCCGGCAATTTCGCCTTTTGCCCGCAGCTTGTCGAGCGTGTCTTTGGCCGCCTTGAAATGGGCATAACGCCCGTAATTGCGAGTGCGGTCTTCGCTGAATATTTCAATCATACACTCAGGTTTGTTACATTAGTTTTTTGAGAAATTTCCAAGCCTGCGGGCTGTATCTCCGGCACACGAAATTCTCTAACGATTCGGTGCGTTCATACCCGCAATTCTGGCATAAGTACCGCACAAATTTGTGCGTGATGAAGTGCAGCATCCCCGTTTCATGGCTTTTGCAGCGGTCGAAGTACGGGGAGATGCCGAGCGCAAAGTGGGCAGAAAAATTTTCTGCCACTTCGTTGAAAGCGATGAGTTTATACATGGCATGAAACAAAAAGGACAGCGCACATTTCCTGCACGCTGTCCAGCTTCGATTGTATAGGGTTCGTTATGCCGTTACGCTGCAATCGCTACGGTTTCCGCTCCGCTTCTCGGCTTTCTGCCACGCCTGCGGGCAGGCTGTTCCGCCACCGTTTCGGCAACGGCTATGGGTGTCGCACTTTCGGCGGCAACTTGTTCGGCAGGCTGTTCGGGCTGCACCTCTTCGGGCTGGGCGATGTCTTTGGGCAGTTCCACACGGAAATTTAGAGCCTCCATGAGTGCTTTGGTGGCATTGTGGATGTACTTCTTGCGGTCGCGGGCGGAGCGTTCCAAGTCCTTTTTGGTCGGCATTAACCCGATTCGCGCCCATACGCTTGCATCGAGGTCGAAGACTTTGACCGTAATGCCTGCGGAGGTGCGAATGATGAGCCGGTGCGGAGTTCCTGCACGGAGTTTCGAGCGGATACCGTCATTCGATTCACGGAGCAGCGATTCTTTGGTCTTCACTTCCCAGAATGTCGTCACCACGTTGCGCAGTACACGGAACATTTCGTCCTGCGTTTTCACGGTTGCTTCGTAATCGGCACCGAAAAAGTGCATAGCCGTGTTCTTGCCGTCTTTGCCGGCATACTCGAAAACCACACCTGCGGCATTAACTGCCATGTTTGCAAACTGTTCTGCATTTAACTTACTGATTGCCATAATGATAAAATTTAGTTGGTTTCTATGCGATAGTGCATATTGCGGGCACTGCGGAATCGAACCGCACGTTCTGCGGATGGCAAAACGGCACGACCTGTGCGCGCCCAAAAATCGCACGCTACCTTTCACCCGATAGCGTGCAGATTTCATCTCAATTTGCACCTCACTAAAACGTGCCCTATACTCGCTATTTCGGAAAAAAGCCCTACATTTGCATTGTTCACACGCAAAGGCGGTTTTCCGCTGTCATGGCAAGCCCGACATACTCCAATTTCGACGGGTGTTTCTTTGGCACGTCCCCCGTCTTTTCCAACGGGGCAGCTAACATTAGGGCGGTTGGCGGCTGGTGATTATGGGCATGACATTGGCAATGCTCTTTTCTCAAGCTCCGTGCGGATTGCTTTTACCGCATAGCGATTTTTATCTCCGGCTGCGCAAGGGCAGACTTATGGCATTATTTTATCGCCTCCCTTTTTCCATACGACTCTCGCCCTCCCAAAATCACGGGTTTTGCGTATGCGGACAAAATACACGTATTTCGACCGTTCCGACTTGCTACATTGGTTTGTAGTCCTGCGCGGTGTGGTTATTTAACACCCTATTTAATCGCTCCATAGCGAACAGGCTAATTTTCGTTTGTCCGAGCCACGAAAATAGGTTTCCCACAAAAAAGGCTCTTTGTTTCTCGCTGTTGCGGTTTTTGCTGTCTGTTTCTTACTTACTGACTTTTTTTGTTTTTACTATTTACAGACTTGTTGCGGTTGTTCCGCTTTTGAAAGTCTGTATATTTTTTGTTTCTGTTTTCCCCGTCTGTTTGTCGGGGCTGTTTCCCTTTCGGGTTCAATTCAACTCTAAAACAAATTTTTCAATCCTCCAAATAATTTTTTTCGTCCGACTGAAAAAACGGCTCTAAAATGAGAGTGGACGCTCGCGCGCGAGGGCTGTTTTTATTTGATTGAAAATCAATCTATTACAGAAAAGAAAAATTTTTTTTCAAAAAAATATAGGGTTCAACGCTTAAAAACAGACTGAAAGAAAAACTATATATATTGATAGTCAATTATTTGCGAGTTAAAAACAGACTAAAAACAAGGGAGAAAAATTTTTTTGCTTTCAATCCGAAAGAAACAGAGGTCTATTTATAGGCTTTTAGTTTCACTTTTCTACAAAGTGAAGGCATTAAAATGCTGAATAACAGTACACTAATAATTTTTGAAAAGAACGGGGTGGGTACTACCCCCGGTGCGGATTCGATACGCGCCCTACGGCCTGATTTTCAAGTCCCGTTTTTGGCTCTGACTTTTTTGTTCAAAGTTTGGCACAGTTTCGGGGGATTATTTGTTCAAAACAGAACAGGATTTGCAGCGGGAGAAGCCGTCCGGTCATAGACAGACTTTGCAAGAATCCATTTACCCGCCGGCTTTGCATTGTCGGATCCTCTTGACGATTGTCATTTCATATTATGGCAGACACGGTTATGCGGAGAATCTTGTTTACTAAAACATTCCAAAATGGGGCATTAAAGCAGACGGTCGCATATACAGTCTTGCATAGAAATTTGTGCGCTAATGAATTATCGAATTTTTTGTCGAAACTTTTATTAGGTTTCCCTAAAAAGAAAATTGATAATTTAAGCCCGCATTTCCCCGACAATCTTTATCTTTGCCTAAAGTAAACCTGTATATAATTTATAGATGCAAATACCGGATGAGTAAAAGCAAGTCGGCAATCCATGATTTCTTCCGATGTTACAGACCGAAGAATGAGACGCATGAACTGGCCATCGCGCAGTTTTGTGCCCAGCGACGCTTTGTCGTCTCTATCGACGCGACACCCGACAAACGGTTGCCCGTAACATACGAAGAGTTCCGACAATGGTTCGAGACGGATACGCCCCGACGCGGTGATGTCGTAAACCTTGTGGGGCATGGGATTTCAGGGATTGTCGAAACAGTGGGCGTAAATCAATCCGTGTGCTTGTACGTTTCTATCAGAGGTGATGAACTGAACGCTGCTTCCGGATGTTTCGACTACACCTCGTTGGAAATCGCCGACAAGGAGACGGTTCTCCGCCTGCAACGGGCTCTTTACAGGGAAGGGCTGGTCTGGAACCGGTGGCGCAACAGACTCAGACCGCGCGAAACACCCAAAGAGAATGTCCAGTACCAAATCAGCGTATTGGGTCGGAAAATCGGTTACGGTGTGTTTCGGGAAATCGATGCCGAGGGACGGATTGTCATGTACTGTATGAAACCGGAAGACGGTCCGGTGCGTTATTCGCTGCGGGAGGTTGTCGGACCGGCAGAAGATTACCAGTTGGAGCCTATCAACGTGGGACAGCGTGAGGAACTGGCGAAAGAGCTGGAAAAGGCCGGTGTCCTTTGGAACGGGTTTTACAAACGGATCGAGCCGGTCAATTATCTGGCTCCGGCAGGAAAAGGCTACTACTACCTGGACGAGTTCTGGGAGGTATGCAGGACTATCGAGCAAGGCAAGACCAAAGGTGCGAAGTATTTCAATAACGGGAACTATTCCCGGTATCGGGAACCGATGGAGGAACTCCGGAGATATCTTTTGAACGAACTGGGTGTCGGTGCGGTTTCCCGTTCTGAAGAGACCGTGTATTACTACCTGAAAGAGTTCTGGAAGGTCTGCAAGACAACGGATAAAGGACGACGAAGGGATATAAAGCGAGCCAAAGCCGGTAACTATTCCACCGATGAAGAGAGCATAAAAGAACTTGCCTTACGGTTACAGGAGAAACGGAAGGAACAACTGTCCCGCCATCCGTTAAAGGGATAGTCATTTTCTAATCATCCGCTATCCGTCACCTTGTTGCTGGAGAAGTAAATCCCACTTTGAAATTTTTGTATCGGTATTCTCTATCTTCTTCTAAAGAAGAAGCAAGGTGGAGGGTATAAATAAAGCACTTCCGCTACGCTCCAGTGTTTATTTATACCCTTTAATGCTCACCCCTAAAGGGGTTCGCTATGTTTTTCTTTTAGTAGATAAAAAAAGAAAAGTAAGATAGTAGTATAGTATATATAATATATTACTGCATCTTACTTTTCTGTATTTATAGAACCGGAAATAGGTGTCGGTCAGCCTCCATCAGAGCTTTTTTTATGCCCGTAGGTTTGCTCGAACTTCTCCCTGAAAGCCTTCACCTGCTCCTTGGGCAGATAGCGGCGCACCTCGCCGCAGAGCCGGTCATACTCCTCCAGAAGGAGCGTATCGAGGTCTGCCATTTCAATCTCCACGTCCGGGTGTAGCCGTCGGAAATAGAATCCCGCCGCCTGCGCATATTCGCCTTTGCAGGCCCGGCTGACCGTCTTGACGGATGTCCCGGTGATTTCGGCGCACGACTGCATCGACTTGAATACGGCGACCAGTATGCGCGTGTGGCCGAACAGCAGCACCTGTTTCGGGTGCCGGAATGAACTGTTGCTTTTCCCTTTGTGTTTCATGCGGTTTTCATTTTGCCATGCGTTGCAGGATTCGGGTAATGAGCGGGATGTTCTCCACGTTGATCCACTCTTTTGCCACGTTCCAGCTCAGTGATTTGCTAAAACAGATACTCTCTTCCGTGAGGATATGATACGACAGGCGCCCTTCCGTCGGTTTGAGTTTCAGGTCATGCAGTTCGCACAGCCCGTTTTTCCAGAATATGCAGCCGCGCTCCGTCTGGAGAGCCTGTACCATCAGTATCGGGAACGGGATGGCTCCAACCAGCATACCGACAGCCCAGAATGTAATCCGCAGTCTTTCCTCGTATCCAGCCTCTATCAGTCGCCAGATGTCCTCCGGCGTGCCCAGACAGGGTGTCAGGCATTGTCTCCGACAACGGGGACAGTCGCAGCTCACGGGATAGCGGCCCGTCGCCCTTGAAATCTTTTCGGTCAGTTCCTTGCTCATACTGTCTATTCCGGTTGTTGTCCGGCATTCCTTCTGTTCCACAATTCGATGATTTTCTCCCGACCGAGTAATGACCACCGCTTACGGGAGCCGAACGCCCATCGTTTCTGGGTTTTGGGATTCGTCCAGTAGTATGGCACGTCGATTTGCCACTCCCGATATTCCGGCAGGACGGCCCATTGCTTCTTCACGAACTGACAAATGCCGCTATCTTCCAGAAACTTACTCATGCGGCTGGCCGAGATGCCGATTTCCCGGGCGAGTTGCGTGGGCGTGAAGTAATCCACGCCTTCCGTCAGATGACTGTATGGGTTCTCCACCCTGCGGCGTCCGGACGGCAGCTCGGGACGTTTAGGCGGCTCCCTGTTCCAGAGTTCGAGAATCTGGTCACGGCCGATCTTGCTCCACCGCTTCCGTGTCCCTGCCGCGTAGCACTTGCCGGTGCGCAGGTTGTTCCAGTAATACGGCATATCAATCTGCCAGCTTCGGTACGGCAAGAAAGCCACCCATTGGTTTTTCGAGAACTTGCAGATGCCTTTTTCGGCAAGGAACTGGTGCAACTGCCGGGGTGTCGTATTAAGCTCCTGTGCGAGCCATGTCGTCGAATAGTAATCCCGTCCCTCTATCAGGTTGTCGTAAAACTCCACCTTGTAGGAATCGGCGTCGATACGTTCCTGTTGCAGGTGTATTTCGTGGCGTTGGGCGACAATTAACTGCTGCGCCTCGTCGAGGCTTTGCGGCACGGGCAGATTCTCGGTAGTGCTCGTATCGCTTTCGGGTCGGGGTTCCAACGTGGCATAGCCCCGTGTCATCAGTTCGTTGATTTTCGTGTTGCACCATTGCGAGAACTCCGGCGACAACTGCCGGGCGAACTCCATCGCCAGCTCTTCATCAATCCATGTCGCCCCGTTGTTACGGCCGCGCGTGGTGAAAATCTGGCTGTCGAGGCTTTCCGAGATGCCCTTCTCGACCAGATGCTGGCGATAGCGGACGAAATCCGCCTTGCGCAGTATCTCTGCCGGCAACACGCCGAAGCTGCGGGCCATCTGCGTGGCGTTTATCATCATCTTGTTGTTGGCCGCGCGGAAAGAGATCGGATGGTCCTGATAGCTGAACACCACGTCTTCCTGCTGTGCGGGTTGCGTCGCCTTGGCAGACTGTATGGCCGCATCTTCAAGCAGCTCGTTGAGCCATGTCTCCACTGCGGCGCACTTCTTTGCCGCGATGGAGTTTTCGCGCCGCATGGGCCGGATCAGCTTATAGACGTCGTAGGGGCTGATAGCCCACATCTCGCGTCCTTTCTTGCGGAACGGAATCTGAATACTGGAGGGCAACTGGCGGATAGCCGCCTTGTCGGTCAGCATCTCCTCGCGCCCCAATACTTTACAGAGGTCATGCAGGTTTACCCATGCCAAGGTTTTGTCATCGTTGAACAGCACCCTGACCGGGTACTCTTCACATAGTATCGCATTGCTTTTCATCTTGTATTATTTTTCATTCTTTCTCTTCTAAATCACGTTGTTTACAGAACTTCCGGAACTCTTTGCGCCGTTCCTCATACGCCTGTCGCTTGTGGGCGGTCTCACGCACGGTGAAATAGCGGCGTTCCACACCGCATAGGCGGTCGTACTCCTGCAATGTCAGGTTGTCGAGGTCCGACAGGTCGATTTGCACATCGGGGTGCGCATGTCGGAAATAGAAGCCTCCGGTGGCTACATACTTCCCGGTACAGGAGAACGATATGCTTTGGAGGTTGATGCCTGAAAAATCCGCCGCACTGTGCAGCGAGCGCACCACGGCGATGAGTACATACGCTCCGTTGAAGACCAGCAACTGCTTCGACGGTAAAAATGGTCCTTTCGTTTTCATAGCTCATCGGTATTTGGAGTGGAAAGCAGTTCTTCTTGGGTAAACCGCTGTTGCGCCTGCATGAGGATGTAGGAGTCGGAACACGCGATTCCGGCCAGCAGCATCTGCGACATGCTTTCCAGCAGGTACACCCCGAATACGGGATCGACACAGCAGAGGAATGGCAGGGCGAAAGATTCTTCCGCCAGAGAGTGTCCCGTAGCGGCATCGACGGCAAAACATTCGTCCGGCGGTATGCCGTACATCTTGCCCAGATGGTCTATCCACAAGGCGAATCCTGCGGTAAATTCATCAATCTTTTCTTCCGGGTCCAGCTTCATGGATTGCAGGAAGTGTGTCATGTCAAAATAAGTCCGGGTATCAGTGGCGGTGAACAGCAAATCCGGAAACTCGCCGAACCGAAGTCTGAACCCTTGATGATTTTCTATTCTTCTCATTTTCTCAAAATATTGAATTTTGCAGGCAAATATATACTTTTCGGCTCGATTTTGACTATAAATTTGACGATAAATTTTATCGTTAATAATTCATTTATAGGTATTTACAAGCGACTTTCAGACGCAAAAACGAGCCAAAAATCTGTAAGTAACCGTCCGCCTATTTTGTATGGTAAACCGAACATATTGGAGCCGATTTGTTCGTATGGTTCGAGGGGGTCGGATAACCCATTTTTTCGGGATCAAACTATTCTTTTTGAAACCCGAAAAAAATGCAGGAAGAAGGAACATTCAACCACGAGTTGCTCGAAAGCATATTCCACACGTCGAAAAAAACGATTCAGGAATACGTGCGGGAAATCGAACGGCACAACCGCTACCGTTCGGTGCGCTCGAACATGCTGCTGGGAACTATCCTCGACGACCGGGCGCGTCTGATCGACCTGTACGATGCGTGTCTGCAACAGGATGCGCACATCCGTGCCGTCATCGAGACACTCGAAAGCCAGATACTCGGCGACCGCTATATGCTCGCCCGCCTGAACGACAAGGGCAAATACGTCAAGGATGTGAAAGAGAGCCAGAAGATACAGGGCTCGCAGTTCGACAAAATCATCCGAGGCATCATCGAGGCCAAGCTCTACGGCTATACGCTGCTGGAAATCATGCCTGATATCGATCCTGATACGGGACGGCTGAAAGAGGTGAACAGCATCGAACGCCGTAACGTCCTGCCCGAACAGGGCATTGTCGTCAAACGGCAGGGCTTGTGGCTGCCGCACTGGGACATCCACTCGACCGCCTATCGGAAACGTTATGTGCTCATCAAGACGGGAGACCTGGGGCTTTTCTCGGCCACGACGCCGCTGATTCTCGCCAAAAAGTTCACGGTCGCCAACTACGTCAATTTCAGTCATACCTACGGCCAGCCCATCATCCACGGAAAGACCGTCAGCGAAAACAACATGGATCGCAAGCGTCTGGCGCAGGACATCTCCAATGCCGCCCAGAACAAAGTTATCGTAACAGGACTGGAAGACGAGGTGGACATCAAGACCTTCACCATGTCCAACAGCGAGAAGATATATACCGGACTGATCCAATTCGCCAACAAGGAGGTCTCGAACCTAATCCTCGGCTCCGAATCAATGGCCGGAGGCATGCAGTCGTATGTCGGCTCCACCAAAGCACATCAGGACATCTTCCGCGACCGTATCGAGGTGTATCGCCGCTATATCGAGAACGTGATGAACGAGCAGATCATCCCCCGGTTCGTGGCGATGGGTTATATCTCCGCCGGACTGGAATTCAAGTATTCCAACCGCATCGACATGAACAACGAGGACCGTATCAAGCTCTACTCACTCATTACGGATAAGTACGAGGTGGCGGCGGATGAAATCGAAAAAGAGTTCGGTATCGTCGTGGGCAAGCAGCTCAACGTGATACCCGGCATGGGCGGCGGAGGCGGTATAGCAGTCGGCGGAAGCTCGTCCGACCGGGGCATCATGTCGGACGAGGAATACTACAAACGTTACGGTCATCCCCGAGGCGTGAAACAAACCGACACCAACCCGTAAGCCATGAGAATCACCCTCGAACAATTCTGCGAACAATGGGCCCCGAAAGGCAACGGCCGGTATTTGCCCAACAAGATGGAGTTCAATACCCACGACTTCGTGACAATGGCCGGCGAATACTCCATAAGTCGGTTCCGCACCAGCTTTGCCGAAGGCGGCTTTTACGGCAGCGGCAAGCCGTGGCCGGAGCGCAAATCCCGCTGGGGCCGACGCTTCACCCATCCCGTGATGAACGACACCGGAACCTTGTCGCGCTCCATCACCGGGGAAGCCGACCGCATGGACCACACCAACATCACCCAGCGCGGCTACGGTGAGCGGAAGAAGATTTTCCGCCGTGGAGCCCGTTATGCCATCCGGACCAAGGCGAGCAATTTCAACCAGCCGGGAAAACGCGGTGCTTCCAAGAGCTATGCCGCCGTCCATAATACCGATCCGGCGTTAGGGCTTTACACGGTCAACCAATATAGCAGTCGCCGGCCTGAACACCGACAATTTATCGGCATTAACCCGAAACTGAACCATACCGTCAATCAACTGTTTATCCCCATCCTGTTCCGGGGATTTCCCTTTCCGAACCCATGATCAGAGACAAGAAGCCATATAATCCACCCGTAAACGGTTCCGCTCCGAAAGCGGAACAACCTGCGGTCGCCGTGCCCGAACAGGTATCGGAGAATCCGTTCCTGAACATGTATCAAGCTGTCCGCCGTGCCATCCTCACACTGCGAGAGCATCCGGAAGAGCCGCAAAGTCCGCCGTTTTTCAAGACCATCATGATCGACACGGGACAGTTTTCCCGAATCGTGCGCAGCGAGAATCTGGAAATGGAAATCGCCTTTCCGGCCGTCTTCATCCGCTTCGTGAACGTGCGCTACCTCGTGCAGCAGCAACGTATCGGCGAAGGCCGCGCCACCATGCGCATCCGCTTCATCCTCAATACGCTCAATCACACCGACCCGGAGCGGGAATGCGACCCGTTCATCGTTTTCCAGCGGTTGAACGTCGCCATTCAGGATGCCAAAAGCCATGAACCGGCACTCACCGAGCGATGCAATCTTCTTTACTTCGACATGCCTATGACGACCAACATGTTGCAGGCGTACTGGGTGGATTACGAGGTCTGGTTCCGGGAATCTTCCGCATGGAAGTACCGCAACTGGGTCGAACGCTATTTGGTCATGCCGCCTTTCACGCAACATGCCGACGCCCCGGAACACGACACGGCTGGACACGGACACCATGCCGAACCGGTTTACGAACAGGTTACGGGATTCGAGCCGTCGGTCGATGTGCCTGACCTGCCGGAGGAAGAGGAAAAAGAACCCGAAGAGGAAAAGCCCGCCGAGGATATCCCGAACGGCTCCGAAAGCGGATTATAAACCATTTCACGCGAGCAAAGCTATTCTTACCCAAAGGAAAAGATGAACACGGAAACTTTTGAACATATCGTCTGTCAGTCGGGTGCCGGGCGTCCGGCTTCCATCCGCTTCTTCGGCCGCATCACGGAAGAGAGTGCCGGTCGTTTCAGCGAGGCGTTCGACTTTTTGGAGAACATCGTGCGTCCCTCCCTTATCCGGGTGCTCATCAACTCGGAAGGCGGCTCGGTTCTGCACGGCATGACGGTCTATGCCGCCATCCAGAACGCCTCGGTGCCTACCGAATGCGTCATCGAAGGCATGGCCGCCTCGATGGGCTCCGTCATCTGGGCAGCCGGGGACAAGTCATTTATGCGGGATTACGGCATCCTGATGATTCATAACCCGTTCCTGCCTGACGAAAACGACGGGGAGCAATCCGATTTGGTCAAAGCCTTCACGGCGCAAATCGAGACCATCTACCGCAAACGGTTCGGGTTGAGCCGTGAAAAGGTCCGGGCCATCATGGACGGGGCTGCCGGGCAGGACGGGACATTCTTCGATGCTGCGGCTGCCGTGAAGGCAGGCATCATTCCCGAAAGCCATGTGCTCAAGACCAGCAAGCAGCTCCGGGACAAGGTGCGCGCCGACCTGTCGGGTATTACGGATGCGGCGGCCATACAGGCGGTCATGAACCGCATCACACCGCCCGAAGAGGAAAATCACCCGTCGGACGAGAAAACCACTATTCTTAATACGAAACTTAATCACAGATCCATGAACGAAGAGAAAACATTATCCCCGGAATACAGCGCGGTGGTCGCCTCACTCGGCATGCAGGAGAAGAACGAGGTCAAGGACGTGCTCTCCCGCATTTCGGAGCTGACCGGTGTGGAAGCCCGGCTGACCGAGGCGAACAAAGCCCTGAGCGATGCCAAGACCGTGATTGCCGGCAAAGACGCCACTATCGGCAATCTCCAGAAGGACCTCGACAGCGTAACCGCCCGGTTGCAGGTCTATGAGCAGAAAGAGGCCGATGCCAAAGCAAGTGCCATCCAGAGCTTTTTGCAGAAAGCCGTGGACGAAGGCAAGATCGAGGCAGACGCGGTGCCCGGCTGGAAAGAGATGGCTGCCACGAACTTCCAGTTGGTACAGGACACCATCGGTTCGATTCCCGCCCGCGAGAAAATCAGCGAGCAGATCGCCACCGACCCCGGTAACGCCCAAGCGGCCGCCGACGCTCTGAAAAGTGCCGGGCAGAAGATGGCAGAACAGGTCGAAGCCGTAGTGGGCAAGGACTTCGCCTTCAAGAAGCTGCAATAGCCCCGTCCGGCGGGAGACGTACCATCCCGCCACCTCGATACACATAAACTGATTTGCCGGAAGTGGTTTACCGCTTTGAGTCGATGCTCCCTGTTCGCGGCCGAGATTCTAACCCAGAAAATCACTAACACAATGGCAGATACAGTAACTTTCTTACAGAACGGCTATGCCGGAGAGGTATTGGAAGACCTGCTCACCTATACGGCGCAGGGCAACGACACCTTCCGTGAGGGGCTGATCCACATCAAGTCCGGCATCCAGCACAAGTACACTCTTCCCGCCATCCGGCTGGGAGACATCATTCAGGACAACGTGCCCACGCCCCAGAGTTCGCACGGGGCCAAAGGTGAGAACGGCGAGAACGAATACCAGTTCACGGAACGCCACCTGGAACCCGCCGAGTTCATGGTTTACCTCGAATTCAACCCGCGCGATTTCGAGGCGTACTGGAAATTCGCACAGCCGACGGGCAACCTCGTCTTCCGCGAGCTTGACCCCAAGTTGCAAGCCACGATGCTGCGCCTTCTGATGGACAAGAAAAACGAGTTCATCGGCAATGCCATCTGGACTTCGGCCAAGGGCGGTGCGGCCGCCGCAGGCATCACGGCTCCCGCCGGTGCCGTGCAGATCGGAGCCGGTAAGGAGAAATACTTCGACGGGGTCATCAAGCGTATCATCGACAACGTGAACGCCACCGACGCCCAGACCATCGCGGGCGGCCAGTGCATCGTCTCCGGTACGACCGAGCTCAAGGACGGTGCTGCGGTCGAGGCGGCCCTCTACTCGATGTGGCGGAAATGCCCCAAGCAGATCCGCAAGCGCTCGGGCCTGAGCATCGTCATGGGCTGGGAAGCGTGGGACGCCTACGACCAGTATATCACCGACAAGATGGTGAAATACTCCGAGAACAGCGAGGTGAACCGTTACCGCTTCAAGGGCAAGCGTATCATTCCGATTACGGGCGTGCCGGAGCATACCATCGTCATGGGCAACTTCACGTCGGGCATGGACTCCAACCTGTGGATGGGCGTAGATTACGCCAACGACGCCGAGGTACTGAAAGTGGACCGCCTGCAATCCAACTCGGAGCTCTTCTTCTTCCAGATGCGCATGAAGATGGACGTGAACATCGTCAAGCCTGCCGAGATCGTCGTCCATACGGCCTACACCAAAACGGCATAACCCTTTACCGAATCACCGAATATCAACGTGCGGGGGATGGACACCATACTCCATCCCCCTTTTTCATACCGCAATATCTATGGCAAAGACTCAAACAACCATTCCCGAAACAGATACCGCCCAGCCGGAAGCGACAGTAGCAGCACCTACGGCAGCGGCCGAAGAGAAAGATACGGCAATCGAGAAAGCCCCGAAGAAAGAACAGGCACCGAAAGCGGCGGCCGAGATTCCTGCTGCTGCATTGGCCATCCTCGGAAAGTTTCCCGATTACAAGGAACTCTACATCGATGCCGACGGCAGCATGTACACGCCGCAGACCGCTCCGGCCATCCGGGGCAAGGCCATCCTCTACAAGAATCCCTATTACAAATCATAACACGCAGGCGATATGGCATTAGGCAATGTAATCATCAAGGATGTGGACGGCAACCTGCCGTATGCCGCATCCGCAAGCAACGAGAAAATCACGGGCCTGCTGTTCGACGTATCGGGACAGCCCGACCTCTTTACCGCCGGCTACGGGAAAAGTAACGAGGCGAACGTGGCACTGGGCGATGTCATTTGCATCACCAGCCGCAAATCCTCCGTGCAGGACTTCGGCATCAAAGAGCGTGTCGCGTGCGACCTTGACGAAGAGACGAACGAAAACTTCCTGTTCGGCATTCCGGCATATCACATCCGCGAGTTCTTCCGCATGAGCGGCAACATCGACGGTCCGGGCCGGCTGTACGTCATGTTCGCGGACTGCTCCGAGAACTGGGACGCTCTCGACGTGATGCAGCGTGCCGCAGACGGGCTCATCTCGCAGGTGGGTATCTGGACAGAACAGCCGCTGTGGAAGCTCAACGGCGAGCAGGAGAAATACAACCTGAACCTCGTCAAAGGCATCAACGACAAGGCGGTGGCTTTAGCCGAGCTGAACCAGCCCCTGTCAGTGGTGCTGTGTGCCAACCCTGCCAACACGGGCGGAGACACGGAAGAGGCAAAGGTCATCGACCTGAACCGCATCCCGTCGGCTATCTGTGAATCGTCCCGTACCAGCGTTATCTTCGGCCAGGCACGAAACGACCAGAACGCGATGATCCAGTACCGCAACCCGAACCATACGCCGGTCGGTTTTCTGGGTGCCGTCATGGGCGCCCTTGCCAAGGCGAGCGTTCACGAATCCATTGCTTGGGTGCGGCAGTTCAACCTCTTTACCGATGACTTCCAGCAGATCGAGCTCGGTTTCGGAGATCTCACGCTCGATGCCGAGGACGAGTTCGTATCGACCAACCTGTACGAATCCCTCTCGCCGGTGTTGCTGGACGAACTGGATGACAAGGGATACATTTTCCCCATCAAGTATTCGGGTCGGGAGAACGGCATCTATATCTCCAAAGATCAGACCTGCTCCAACGGAGATTACCGCACCATTGCCCGCAACCGTACCATCAATAAGAGCCGCCGTGCCGTGCGCGAAGCCTTGCTGCCGTATCTGCACAGCCCTCTGATGGTGAACCCGGCAACGGGCTTTCTCGCACCCTCGAAGATTACGGCCTTCAAGACCCTGATCGGTGACATACTGGCCAAGATGCAGGCAGCGCAGGAGATCAGTGGCTATGCCGTGACCATCGACCCCAACCAGAACGTGCTGGTGGACGATACGCTGCGCATCAGCTACGTCATCGTACCCGTCGGCGTAGCTGTGAAAATCTATGTCGAGGAAGGCTTATCACTAACCGCTAAATAGATGTAAACATGGCAATCATAAACAACGTCGCATACTCTTGGTCGATGATTACCTTAGCCAGTACGGCTTTGGGAATCGAGGAGGGCTCCACCGTACTCGAAGGCGTTTCGGGTATCAAATGGAGCAAGAAACGCAAAATCGAGCCCAACTACGGTCTGGGCGGAAAACCGGTCAGCCGGGGTTTCGGAAATATCTCCTACACGGCGAGCATCACGATGGACTATGCCACGCAGCAGACCCTGCGCTCGACCTACGGCAGTCTGATGGACATCGGAGAGTTCGACCTGATCATCTCGTTCGCCAACCCGATGGCCAGCGATGACTGGACGACCACCACCGTCACGCTGAAAGGCTGTATCTTCAGCGAGGACGGCATGGAGAGCAGTCAGGATGATACCAACATCACGCACGAGTTCGACCTCAATCCCTTTGACATCCAAATCGGAGACGGGGATACCATTTAGGGAGAGGCTATGGACGTAACCTTTGAAGGGAAATCCTCGACAGGGAAAAACGAATGGCTCACACCGCCACATATTCTGCGGCGGTTGGGGCCGTTCGATTTGGACCCTTGCGCTCCCGTGAACCGACCGTGGAATACAGCGGCTCACCATTATACCATCGAAGATGACGGGCTCAAGCAGCCGTGGTTCGGGCGTGTGTTCTGCAATCCTCCGTATGACACGGCACTCATCGTACAGTTTATCAGGCGTTGCGTGGAACACCGCAATGCCATTGCTTTGACCTTTGTGCGAACAGACACAAGGTTATTCCATGAGCTGGTGTTTCCGAATGCGGAGTCCATCTTGTTTATTAAAGGACGGCTGAGTTTCTATCACGTGACAGGAGAGCCGGGAGGCACGGCAGGCGCCCCGTCCTGCCTGATTGCTTTCGACAAAGAAAATACCGCAGTGCTGGAACGCTGCGGTATTGAAGGTAAATTGGTAAAAATCTAATCATATCGTCGCTGTGTGCAAAATTCCTGCATACAGCGGCGATATTTTTCGATTTCAGCCGTTTTATTAAAGTAATGATTGCGTTAATGCAATCTTTCGTTTTGGTCTGAAGGCTGTACAAACTCACCACAAATTTTCAAAAGTGCGGTAAATTTGTACAGCATCATTTCTTCCGAGGATCGTAAATTCAAAAACATTGTATCATTATCACAAGCCATGATAATGATACAAATCTATTGATAATAAGTTGATTGTTAAGTGATTATTTCCACGTCGGCAGTTGTATGTACTTGTTCAACTCCTCGACAAGAAGATGTACTGTTGTGGATGATTCAGCCTGTGCCGGCGGGACGTTTTCCATTTGGCGCATGATGGCTTTGGCATTCCGGATCGCTTGGTCCTGTTTGTCGGCAAGCACACGAAATAGCCGACTTGCGAATCCGGCTTCCTTGCTATATGCCAACCCCAGCAATCCGCTCAACTTTTCGGCGCACAGGTTTCGGTGCATCGGCCCTTGAAACAGGTTATAGTGCAACAGAAACCAGTATTCAAATGCCTGGTTGCTATATGCTACCTTCATACCGCCAGTTTGAGTATAACCTATAACGAATGATTATGATACAAGCGATAGAGAAGAACTTTGATGAGCTGCTCTCTACGGAGAAACCACTCATGGTCGATTTCGGCGCCGAGTGGTGCGGTCCATGCAAGGCGTTGGCACCGATGGTTGCGGAGTTAGCGGAAACTTACAAGGAACAGGCGGTTATCGCCGCATGTGACGTGGAAGAAAACAACAATATAGCCGTAAGGTATTCCATTCGGAACATACCGACGGTGATTTTCTTCATGGACGGTAAGGAGGTCGGGCGGCAGGTCGGAGCTATTGCTCGTAATATATTGGAAGAATGAATAAGAGACCTATTATAGAAATGGAAAATAGCCAGGAATAGTCCTGGCTATTTTCAAGTTGTATGTTAGTTTATATGAGAAGTAAATTCGTATGTGCTTAATTTGATAATCAAGTATAATAAAATAACGACATCGGTAAACGAATACTCCCACAGATCCATAAGTCCATGAGCGACTCTGTTTCGTAGGTTATGACCTTTGGGTGTAAGTGCATATTTAAGCATTAAACGATCCGCTTCACTAAATCCTGTCGGTGTTCGCGGAGTATCCTGCAAGTCACTCAACATGTCATCTAACAGTTTTTCCATAACAAGTTTTTCACCTCCTTTATTCCTTGTCTTGAATGTCGCAATGCCTAATTTTTCACACATAAATCGTAGAATTGTTTCTATTTTAAGCGTAAGAGTGTCTACAACAATCACATAATCATAATGATTGTTTTCTAAGTCTCTAAAAGCGTAATCCAGTTCCTCAAAGCATTTTTTCAACCCTGGTTTCAGTACATCCAAAATACGGAGTTCAAAATCTTTTCCATGGTATGTGTGAATTATCGGTTCATTGTACCATGTAGACTCTAAATAAGATAATAGGTTCGCATAGGTAAATTTTCCAGCTTTGTAGGCTTCAATGATGTATTCATGTAATGATGCAACACCGACTTGAAAGGAGAAACCAAAACTCTCCCAAAAGTGCATCTCCTGTATTTCTTCTTCAGAGGTACAATTATCTATCGTATTACCGTATTTATCCAGTATTTTGGTGGTAGCCATTGTCGCAAGCAGGCTTTGCTGTTCAATATTGTTTGCCATTTGCCGGATATCCTCAATACTACTGAACCAAACATTAGTTGCGATATTGGTTGTTATGGTCACATCATCGGCATCCTGAACTAATTCTTGTATTATACGAGTCCTTTGTTGAACATACTCATCCGGATATTCAAAGAGTTTTTCATGATCCATCTCAATCGTTGCTCGTGTAGCCGTATAAGCTGCTTCCAATTCTTCTATTTTTGCAGTATCATCCAAACTTTGATATATGCGTAAAGCCGTTTCAATGAATTGTAAACGGACGAAACTCTCCGAACGCTCGGATACCATTTTTTCAAATAATTTAGCTTTATATCTTAATAAGTCTTTGGAATCCGCATTCAATTTCTGGCGAATTCCTATACAGCTATCTACTATATATATCGCTCCCCATGTATATGACTTTTCGATTTCCCGTGCAGCCGTTAAATTTTTGGTTATGATATTTTCAAAATCAATTTTAGTCTTAAAAACCGGAAAATATTCAGCCATTAAACTTGTAAAATCAAGGATACCCCGTAATGTATCTTTACGCGTGATATCCCAATCAGCATGATGCTGTATAACTTCTTGGCACACGGTATCTCTATCAGTTGTGAGTTTGGCTCCCTGATAAATAGCAAAAGCAGTCCGCAATATAGGAAAATAAGTCTGGAAATTGTAATTTCGTTCGCCTCCCTGCAAAGCCTTGCCCCAATAGATTCGAGCCAGTACCATTAATTTATCAGCCAACTCTTTCTTAAATTCGTTACGTTTCGAGTATGGCGTTTTTTGGCCGAAATAGACAAGTAATCCATACTCGGTCTTAGGAAACAACCCTGAACACGTCAGGAAACGCTGCTCAAAATACTCATAATCCTGCTGAGTCAATGCCATCACATCCGGAACATAGAGATTTGTTTCATTTCCCTGTTCATCTACATTTTTGCCTTGATATCTCCATGACAAGCCTCTTACTGTCCTATTTTCTGGATCTTCTTGAATATTCAATGATTTACGGATCAGAAAAGCGGTATTTTCCAAAACAATGTTTTTGAAATCCGCATCATCTGGGGATAATTTTGGTAACAATCCGATGACAGATTCGTCTGTCAACCCATCAAATTCACTACTGTCTATTATTGCGTAATATTCTTGCAATGTTTTCATATCATATATTTTTTTGTAAAACTTCATTTATCTGCCCAGCGTAATAGTACGGAAGATTAAAAAGCCGAAACCGTTTACCTTTCGGTGTAATAACTTCGTCAATAGAAAATGGATTTCCCCAAAATCGTACTGCCATGTCGTGCGGTGCTTTTTCCATGAATTGGTGCAACGACCGTAGACGTGAGTTGTGCCCGGATTTTACTTCGATAGGAATAATCTTTCCATCGTACTGTATTACAAAATCGATCTCGGCTTCCGATCCCGTCCCGTTTACCCAAAAATAGCGTTTATGGGAAAACATATTATCAGTACTCAATAATTCCTGTCCGATGATTTGCTCTGCGATGTGTCCCGTCCAAGCATCGCTTATATCTGGTATATTCACCAATTCTTTTTGAATTCCTCCGGCATAATTGACTAATCCGGTATCCAGCCATAGCAATTTCGGGGAGCGTTTCGGCTCCGGAGCCAAAGGAACTACGACCGAGGTCATGGGATAAACCAATTCGAGTAACATCGTTTTTTCCAGCGTTCTGAATGCTTCGCTCATTTCACGAGAGCGGTATAGCGAGTTCCCGAATTTTTCAAATGTAATACGCTGTGCTGCGTATATCCAGCCTGCATTTAGAATATGGCGGATAACGTTTCTCATGGTCTCTGTTGCAGAATATTTTTCAACGTCGTCTCGGTATCCGGTCAGCAATGTTTCATAAATATACTTCAATGAAATTATATCCTGATGTTCTGCATAGTTGTTTACCACTTCAGGCATTCCACCAATCAAAGTATAGGTATTGAATAGGCGCATCACCTTATCGTGGAGAGGGGCTGGTACAGCAGCGCGTTGTTGTGCCGTTTTCAAGCCGTTTTCTCCAATAGCTCCGAGAAATTCATTGAAAGAACAAGGACGAACAGCCATATATTCAACTCGTCCTACAGGAAATGTGATGTGCTTGTCAATGAGATTTTCCAGCAAGGAACCCGCTGCAATAACATCAATACCGGAAACTTCTTCGTAAAAGTAACGCAGCATAGCAACTGCTTGTGGTGAGTTCTGAATTTCATCGATAAAGAGGAGTGTTGGAGCTGCCTTCCGCTCTTGATTATTGAGCAGATAAATGGTTGTTATCAACTCATCCATAGACATTCCTGATTCGAACAATTGTCTATCCGTATTTTTTTCAAGATTGAGTTTCAGATATACATCGTATTCTGCGGCAAACTGATCTACGAGCGTAGTTTTTCCAACCTGACGGGCACCTCTGAGTACCATTGGCTTGTGACCGGGCCGAGCAGCCCACTGTCTTAATTCTATTAAGGCGTTTCTTTCAAACATATCTTCAAGTGTTTATGTGTGCAAAGATAATCATAAAAGCACAAAATAGGAGCAAAAGGTTGTTGTATTTGTAATAAAATAGGGGTATAACTCTGCTTTCAATGTAACAGAATTGGACTTATGCATTATGTACCTTGCATTTTAACCATCTTTGGCAAAAATCGACTATTCCTTTTTGTAACCAAATATCACGCAGAAATGGAAGATAAGAATCTTACGCTGGAGCAGGAAGCCCAGATTAAGGAGAAAGCGGCCGCGCTGAAGGCCGAGAAGAAAGTCCGCAAGGTCTATCCGATGGTAGTGTTCGGCGATACGGACTGCGGCGAGAAGGAGTTCTACGTCGCCTACATGGGTGAGCCGACCTTCCCGCAGTTCTCGAAGTTCATGGCGGCATCGAAGAAGGACGAGGTAAACGCCATGCGTCAGCTTGCCCGCGACTGCTTCCTCGACGGCGACAAGGAATTAGTGGACAACGAATCATTGTTCCTCTTCGGTCTGATGTCGCAGCTTTCGGAAATCATCACCACCCGTCAGAGCCTGCTGGTAAACTGATAGACACCTGGGCGGTACGTGACGACCAGCGGATTCGTCAGCGGCTGATCTATATCCGCCACTACTTTCCGGGTGTCCATCTCGACAGTATCACGGACGAGGAGTTCGCCATGCTTTCCGAGGAGGCGTTGTGGCTTCACCAGCAGGTACTCGTCTCCCGTCTGACCCTGCAACCGCCGTCTCCCTGATCCGCTTCCCGAAGCCTCGCAGCCCCTGTGACTGCGGGGCTTCCCTTTTCAGTCCCCGGCACCCGAAAAGGGCTATTCTTTCAACGGATGTAAACACGCTATTCATGGCTCAAACGCAGAATTACGAAGTCTATTACGATATAAAGGTCAATGCCACGGAGGGAACCGAGCAGGTCACCGCCTTTGCCAATGCTGTCGAGAAGCTGAGCAAGGGCCGGATAAGTTTTGCACCGGTCGTGACCAACATCAACGAGATGATGCAGGCCGTGGAAAAGACCTTCCGGGGAAAGAACGGCAAGAAGAAGGATTTCAACTTCGACCTGGAAATCCGAACCGGCGAGACGGAGAAGCGGCTGGAAGGTGTCAAAAACCTGCTGACCGAAATCAAAGAACTGACGCAGGGCATCAGGCTGACCATCAATCCCGGTGAGAAAATCGATGGTCGTGCGCTCCGTAACCAGACAAACAAGCTGGTCGGCAAGAAAAAATTGGACGAGCAGCAGGCTGAGGCGAAACGGAATGCCGCTTCGGCGGTCAAGAGTGTCATGGACACCCAGCGGACGGTTACCCGTTCCATCGGCAAAATCAACTCGGCCCTCGCTCATTTAGAGAAAGGGCGTGAGGTAAACATCAAGACCGACACAGCCCGTGTACGCTTGCAGGAGATTCTCACACTCTTGGGCAATATCCGGGGCGCAGCCACTATGACGCTGCACCTGAATACGGCAGCACCCGCAAACTCCGTTCCTGCCGGTCCCGTCGTGCGCCCACCGTATGCCCCGGTCGCAGCGGCCGTGCTTTCCGACAAAGAGCAGGCGGGACTGAACAAACGCCTTTACGCGGACGAGGCCATGAACCGCCAGCGCATGCAGCAGGCCAAAGAGAAAGCGGCCTTGCAGGTGGAGACCTTCCGCCAGATGTCGGAAATCCGCGCCGCCGAGCGTGCCGCACGCTTACGTGAAAGCGAACGTGCTCGTGCCGACCGGGAGTTGCGCAAAATTGCCGAGCGTACCCGCCGTGAGGAACTCAATGCGGAGAAGCGACGCCGTCAGGCCGAGGAGACCCAGCGGCGGCGCAACGCAGCCCGTGCGGTGACCTCCATGCGTCGTCAAGCGGCTTTCGAGGATTCCGTATATGGCAGCAAACGGCGTGCGGCTATCAACCGTATCCAGTATTCCAAAGCTCCGTCGTGGCGGAACCTCCCGATGGCCGGTATGCTCAACGCTTACATGGCCTACAACTTCCTTCGCACGCAGTTCACGGAGGCCGTCGAGTATTCCAACATCATGCAGTCGGCACACTCGATTCTCCGGGTTGCCGATTCCGACCTGGCGACCTTCGAGGGGCGTTTCGACCGGATGGCCCGGTACGTGCGCCGCATCGGTGTCGAGACCAAGTTCACGGCCATCGAGGTGGCGGGTGCGGTGAAATTCCTCAGTATGGCCGGTATGGGTATCGAGACCATCAACGAATCGATCCGCCCGATTACGAACCTTGCGCTCATCGGGGACAACGACATCTCGCAAATCGCCGACCTCGCTACCAACATCCAGACGGGATATAACATCAAGAACACCAGCATGGGCTCGGTGGCCGACATCCTGGCCTCTACCGTCTCGCGTTCCAACGTGAACATCATCGAGATGGCCGAATCCTTCAAGATGGCGGCCGGTTACCTGCGTCTGTCGGGCGTCGATTTCACGGAGGCATCCGCTGCCATCGGCGTACTCGGCAACATGGGTATCAAGGGGACGATGGCCGGTACGGCTTTGCGAGCTATGGCCACCCGCTTCGCCAAGCCTACCAAAGAGGCACGGGAGGCGTTGGACCGTCTGGGTGTAAAGTTCACGCGCATGGAGGACATCTACGGCAAGCAGGTGGAGAAGCTGCGTCCGTTGGCCGACATCTTCGAGGACCTGAACAAGAAAGGGGCGACGATGGCCGACATGCAGACCATCTTCGGTAAAATCGGAGGTAACGCCGCCATGATGTTCGTCAGCAACTACGGGCAGCTTCGGACGCTTGCTTCCCAGAACCGGGCATCGCAGGGCATCTCCTCCGAGCTGGCACAGGTAAAGCAGGACACGACCAAAGGTTTGTGGTACCAGATGACTTCCCAGCTCACGGAATCCTTCATGCAAGGGTACGAACTCGTCGAGCCGGTCATCCGGAGCACACTGAAAGACTTCCTTGCGAAATTCAATTCCCGCGAGTTCGCCCGAGGTCTCGCCTCCATCGGGCAGGGTGTTATGAGCCTGCTCTCCGTGCTGGGTAACTTCGCTTCGTGGATGACCCGCAACTTTTACTGGATCGAGCCGCTCCTGTTCACCGGCTTTGTCGCCACGCGGCTGTTCAAACTCGCCGGCGCCCTGACCAATGTCGGTGTCGCGGTCGGCTTTATCGGCAAACAGGCCGCAGGCAACTCCATCGTCGAGCTGGTTTCCGGTCTGACGGGTCTGACCAGTGCCCGAGGAATCAAAGCCCTCTCTTTTGCCAACAAACGGGCCCTTGTCACGGCCTTGCAGGCAGCCGGAGTCAGCGGCAAGGGTGCGATGGGTCGTACCTTGCTGCAAGGTGGAGCCGGTTCCTTTGCCGCCCGTGCCGGATTCTCCTCGCTGTTCGCCTCCCAGGTCGCTACGGGCGGCGGTCTGGTCGGTGCCGCAGGTTCCCTAAGTGCCATCGGCACGACCGCCGTTGCCGCTACGGCCGGTATCGCCGCATTGGTGGGAGCGTTGGGCTGGGTCGCCTATAAGACATGGCAGATCAAGAAAGCCAAGGACGCCGTACTGGAAGACATTACCGCCAACGAGAAATACCGTTACCCGGTTATCGAAGACCTGTATGCCGCCTTGCACAAAACCTACCAGCAGGCCATCGACACCAAAAAGGCGGTGGACGACCTGACCTCCGGCAAGACCATCGAGGAGAGCAGCGGACATAAAATTGGAGCCTTTACCAAAAACTGGTGGTCCGGTTGGGCCGGCACTTTCGCCGTGGGTGCCTCTGACGGTATGATTACGATATTAGACGTATATGGTCCGGAGGATGCCCAACAGGACGACAGCCGGGAGGCCATCACCGCCATTGCCCGCCGTGACAGCCAGTCGCGTCTGAATGCCGCCTACGCCGAGTTCGGCAAAATGTCCGACCCGTTGGAGGTCCGCGCCTTTATCGAGAACATCGCCCTCAAATACGGGCAACAGGCGGTGACGGCAGCCGAAGCCGCAAAGAAACTCGGACTGGACAAACCTTTCTGGTTCGAGCGTGACGGCAAAGTTGCCTATACCGATGCACTCGGAGATTTGCCGGAAGTGGCTGCGGCCTATACGCCCACCTACGCCGCTTACCAGAACACCACCACCGTGAAGCATATCACCACGGCGGCGCAGGGCTATCTCGATGCCATCGAGAGCATGGCAGGAGCACGTGCCCTGATCGAGAAATCGGGATTCGATTATGGCGAGCTGACCCGTGGCGGCTTTACGCAGAACAAAGACGGGCTGTGGGTACAGAAGGCTTTGAACGCGCAGGCTACCGACAAGGAGCGTCAGGAGATGCTGGCCGGCCGGCAACGTGTGCACCATTTGTTGGTAAACCTTTCCGGCACCCTGCGCCAGGTATTCGGCGGCTCGTCAGAGGCTGCGGAAAACATCCTCCGCAAGGCGGGCTTCTCGGCTGCGCTCTACGCCAACGAGCCGGACTCGAACGACACCTCCCCGTTCAATGCCAACCGTATCACGGGTGTTTCCGGGGATGACGACGGCGGTGCGGGTGGTAACTACTCCGGTACGGGGCGGCTGTCTTCAGCGGCTCCCAAGCAGGTCATCGTCAACATCACCAACCTGATGAGCGTGGAGACCATCGACCTGCTGAAATCGCCCGAAGGCCAGACCGCCGAGATCCAGCATTTCAAGGAACAGATGGCGCAGGCGCTTATCGACGTGGTGCATGACTTCGACGCCTCGTGGAACGGTTAATTAACGAAAAGACAACGACATGAAGAACTTATTCGGCAGCAGATTACTCAATATCGGTGCCTCGACGCTTCTGAGCGGAGGCATCCTTTCGCACGGCGGACTGGGCGGCTACATCAGCGATGCCGCCCGTCGCGCCATCGGTCTGGGACTCGCGGAGTTTCAGGACGGTGCCGTGCATTACTTCTCCAAAAACAGTGACATCCTGAAACGTGCCGTCATCCAGTTCGCCTGCCAGACGGCTTACGGCATGCTCCGCTCTTATCCCCGCTATATCAAATACTGGGAACAGAAAGAGCGTGACAAATACCTCGAAACCCAGTCGCAGAGTGCCATCGTCAACAAATCGGGACAATACTACCAGCTCATCAAGGAACAGCAGACTGTCGCCGAGAAGAAGAACTACACCGACAGCATCGTGGGCCGCACGGTGGCAGACTACATCGAATTGAAAATCAGCAGTGAGGGAACCTACTACGACAAGGAAAGCGGCAAGGTGGAGCCCAACAGTAAGTACGGGCTGATCACTTTCGTCGATTTGGGTCCGCAGGTGCAGCTCTCCTCGAAAAACAACATCGTGCTGACCACGGTGCAGGGCCGCGACTATACCCGAAAAGAGTTCATTTCGGGTGGCGATCTGGAATTTACCGTAAACGGTCGAATTACCAGCAAATATCCCGACGTGTACCCGGAGGCCGAGCTGTCGAAATTCCTGAAAATCGTCCAGTACAAAGGTGTCATTGACTGCGACAACACCATCCTGCGGCAGTTGAAAATCTCGCAGCTTATCATTCTGGGTTACTCGCTCCCAACCGCCGAATACCGGAATGTGCAGCCCTATACCTTGCAATGCGTGGCGGTGGAACCATCCGAGGCGGTAGAGCTGATTTCCAAAGATGCGGAGGTGGTAGATGAAGCCATCGAACATACGAACAAATGGATCAAGTGGGTACGGTTCGGAACCGACGTTATCGACCCGACCTCCATACTAAAACTGAACAACCTATGGCTGTAGCACCGCTTGACGTACTATGCTGCCGGATTACCGTCGGCGACCCCGACCCGGGGAACCCGATGGCGATACAGAACCCTGTCACACTCACGGAGGTGCAGGAGGTCGAAATCGTCGAAACCTACAAGAAGCTCATCGGCACGGCGACCATCCGCTTTCCCAAAGGGACCGTTTTCCGTTCCACCATCATCGGAACTGCCACCCTCGAAGGCAAGGATGCCAGCCGGATAACCACCGAGGTCATGCAGGACGGCGTGGTCATCGAGAAACGTTCCAGCTACTCGGCGATGGATGCCACGACCTTCAAAATCGGGCAACGGGTGCGTATCCGCTTGGGGTATAACGGGATGTTGCGCACGATGTTCGACGGGTACATCACCGGCTACAACACCGAGAGCAGCTTCGAGCTGAAATGCGAAAATATGGCCTACAAGCTCAAGTTGAAACAGGCGCCCAAGTTCGAGACGCCGGCATCGGGCACGAGCGTGAACGACGTAATGGAAGGCAAATACAACATCCTGAAAGATACCGGGTTCAAACTGCACTCCGAGACCAAGCGGTTCGACATCCAGATCGGGAAAATCAAAATCACGGACAACTTCACCGTGGCCGACATCCTCTCGGCGTGGAGCCGCTACCGCATTTACTGTTTTCTGAAATACGACGAAAACAGTCCCGACCAGATGCCTGCCATCGCCATCGGCCGTCCGTATTCATCGGCCAAGAGCCAGCCCCGGTTTCCGGAAGACACGTCGTCCGGCCCTTTCCGCATACGCTTCGACACGCACGTGGCATCGTCGGATTTGAAAGTGCTCAAAACCGACCCGAAATTTCTTGCCGTGCAGGCCAAGGCGTTGGGCTCGGACGAGAAATTCTTTGAGGTGACGGTGCGCCTGAACCCCGACTATGACCCGAACACCCCCGGCAGTAAAGAGTTTCAGACCGTGAACGCCACGCAAATCAGCAAAAAGACGCACAAGGTCACGGGCAACACCACGGCCAGCGGCGCACAGGCCCGCACGAAAGCCGACCTCTCGACCTACACCATCGTGCCCTACATGTCGCCGAACATGAAAATCAACTCCGACAAGCTCGTCGAAGAGGCCATCGAATACTTCCGCAGCTACAACCTGAACGGCATCAGCGGTTCGGTGACGCTCTTCGGGGATTTCGGGTTATATCCGGCTTGCCAGGTGGAACTCACCGATGACCGGAACCCTGCCAAGAACGGCACTTACATCGTCGAAGAGGTTACGACCACTTTCGGAACGGGAGGCTACCGGCAGAAAATCACGATACCGCATAAAATCAAAGGAACAAAAACAACGTATGGAAACAAAGCATAATTCACAGGACAACAACCGGCGGATGATACAGGAGGCGATCCGCAAAATCGCATTGGGGCGCAGTATCGAGCGTATCGAGATGGCTCCGGGCGGTATGGGCGGTGTGGGAACCGCCCGCATGATTCACGGCTATGTCGCCAAGATACATGACGACCCCGGCGATGAAGAGTTCGCCGACTACGGCGGCACGGTGGACGTGGGTGAATACCCCGACGAAACGGCCTCGGCGGGCGGTATCATCCACAAAGGCGTGTTGCTGGCTGCCGCCCGGAACAACGAGGGCGGGTTTCTCATCGTGCCGACCCTTTTTTCGGAGGTGACCATCGTACTGGACGCTGCCACCCGCCATGCCTACATCGTCAATTACTCCCATGCCGAAACCATCCGTATGGAAGCCCATTCGGAAGTCCGTATCGGCATGACGGAAACCGAGGCTCTCGACCCCGACAGCGACTCTTCGCCCGACTACGACGAACTGGAACCGACCGGAAACGAAGCCCATACCAGCTACACGGCCGAAGGTATCACGGCAACGGTCAAGAACGACAGCGGCAAAGAGTCGTCGGTCGTGCAGAGTGCGGAAGAGATCACGCAGACTGTCGATAAATCGGAAGTCAGACAGACCGCCGACAAAATCGTGCAGAAGGTAAATTCCACGACCGTTGCCGTAGCGGATAACAAAGTGACGCTCGGCGACGAGAACGCCACCGAACCGCTTGTTTTGGGGAACGAGCTGGCGCAGCTCATGCTGGACTTCCTGACGGAGTGCAGCAAGATCATGACGCCTACGCTGATGGGAACCATGCAGCCACTGAACTTTCCCAACTTCCTCTCGCTGACCTCCAAGATTCAGAAATTCCTATCCAAAACCTCCTATACCAAATGAGCGTCACCCTTCATCCCGGCATCGGCGGTCTCGATACGCAGAGCCTGTGTTACAGTCTCTACCGCCAGTTATACCAGACCTTCTTCAACGCCCAGGAGCGCAAAAGCGAGAACAATCCTTACGGTGTGGAGGAAGGCGATGATACATCCATCCGTCTGCACAACACGGCTTACGGGTTTGCAGAGGCGATTTCGTCAGGCGTTTCCGGAGAGGGCGGCGGTACGGGTAGCTGGGCAGGCTATCTGCCCAGAAGCGGTGGCGACATGCAGGGACCGTTATGTGCCGACTACGGTTTTACCGCCGGCATCGACAACCGTCGTCTGCTGGAAACGTACCGCACCTCACAAAGTGATGACGAGGGAAACATTATCGGTTACACCTACGGCATCCGCCTGACAGGCGACGTACATGTCGGCAGCAATCAACTCTTTGTGGGTGGTATGCAACCGCTCCGTTGCGAACAGGCTACCGGTACGATTTACCTGAGCGGGAAACGGGTCGATTTCGCTGACGCCGCCCTTTCCCTGACCGGAAGTATCCTGTTGGGCGAGTCCAAAGAAAACGGAGTGCTCCTGACTTCGGACAGTCTGCTCATTCATGGACGGGAAGTCTATCACGGCGGTAACGCCAACCTTTCCACCGTGGACTGGTCGATGCACGATGCTGCCGTCGCCGGTTCTCTCGAAGTTGCGGGAGCGGCGACACTCTCCGGAAAGTTGCGTGCCTTGCAGGGCGCGGAGTTGGGCGACGGCGGGCGGATGCTCTTCTCTGTTCTCGGGGAGACCGTATCCTGTCTGAGCGACCTGACCTTTTCAGCCGGATGCGGCGTAAGAATCAGCGGAGTTACCGTGCTCAAAGGTTCCGGTGCGAGCGACATCCGGCTGGAGGGTGCCGACGGCGACCTGCTCGTAGGCGGCGACCACACGGTTAAAATCCGGTTGATGTCGAACCTCACGGACATCGACGGCGAACATGTCCTGCTTTCCCCATACGGAGCGGCGTACTTTCCCGACTCCATCCGGGTACGGCACAACTACGGCGGGGACCTGCTCTCCTCGTACCGCACCGACAGTGAGGACGAAGGCATCGTCATCCATAAGCGCCTGCGTTTCGGGAGCACGGGCGGCTGTTATCTGACCGGAGAGGACGACATGCTGGCTTTCGTTTCCCGCAGCGACCACACCCAGACTCCCGGCGGTCAATACGAACAGGTTGCGACACTATTGTTCCATGCCCCCTCCACCAGCCGTTACGCTCCGTTAAACCGAACTTCAAACTCCCTGCGCATCGGCACATTCGGGGACTTTATCGTCGCCCTGAATCCCGTCGAGGTCACGGGACACATCGGTATCGACGGGAGCTTCACCCGTCTTACAGCAGAGGGACTATTCTTTACCGACAACATTTGTCTCAGACAAGTCAAGGACGGCATCCGTCACGGTGGTAACGCCTACTTCGACGGCAGTCTCTCCTCGGAGCGATTCACCTCCGGCATGGCCGGTACCGGTTGGGCGATCCTGCGCAGCCGAACGACGGGAAGCATCTCAGCGACCTTCGACGAACTGACCGTCCGGAAACGGATGCGGCTTTACGAATTGGAAGTGCAGCGTTCCTCGGCGACCAACGGAGCCTTGTGGGTTACCGATACCTGTTCGGGGGACAGTGTCGAGAAACTGTAAATCCGACTTATGGCCCTATACGAATATTCCCGATTCAAGATACGCATCGACCCCGGTTCCAAGAAACGGCAGGGGTTGCACACCGGAGACGTCGTGCGCCGCCAGTACGTGGACGGCGCACAGACCTTTTACAGTCTGATGGTCGTACTGGCCACCGGTGAAGACTCCGTGCTGTTGCCTGATGGGAAGGAGGCGTCGTCGCCGTATTTCATCGGTGCGCTCATCGAGGGCGATGAGCCTCGTGACGGGGAGCTGCTGGATTTCGTCCGCCTCACGAGCCTGACCGATGAACGGCGCAGCGGTGCCATGTACCTGACCGCCTCGGATGAAGAAGCTCCGTACATGGATGTCATCGACGGTATGGGGACGGAACGTTCCTTGTACCGCCCCGCATCGCTTGCCGCATTCGGTTGCAGTGACAATGCGACATGGAGCTACCATTATCTTCCCTCGGGAGGTCCGGCCAGCCGGATTATCCGAATCACCCGTTCTGCCGATCAGACGGCAGCTTCAGGCGGATTGCTGCTTCCGTTTCCCCGATCCGTTTCCCATCCCCAGCGTTTGGTCATTTCCTTCCGTATCCGTGCATCCAAAGCGTTGTCCGCCGTGCCGCTACGCTTCGGGTATGCCGACGGCACGGAGACGGACGGACAGGACACCGTGGACGTTACGACCGAGTGGCAATACCGATTGAGCCTGATTACGGTGGACTTTCCTGCGGAATATGCCCGCATACTGGCTTTCGACCTTTCCGGACATCTTAATCCGGGCGACTGGTGCGAGGTCGGCGACCTCAATGTTTGCCTGTCAGAACACCTTTCCTCCTTTGCCGAAGCCGCCAAAATCCGTATTGGACGTATCACGGGAATCGCCGACCCGCTGTTCGGCATGCTGCAAGGCTACGGGGCTTACTTCCAGCGTCTCTACGCCACGCGGGACGTCCATGTAGCCGGTACGCTGACCGCCGGTGACGAGGGCGGTTTCGGCAGCACCTTCTACGCCGGACGCATTCACAAGAACTGCATCCTCGATTCGCTGAACGGTAATTTCACCACGACGGTCGTTCGCCTTTCGTCCCACTCTCCGAGCGGTATCGGGAAAAATATCCTGCTTCCCGTTAGCGGCGGGACCTTGCTTTGCCAGAAAGAAGCATGGGCCGAGAAACACGCGGGCGAGCGTTACTGTCTCTCGTTCTGGTGTTATTGCCCGTCCAAACAAGAGATATCGTTCGATATTCTTCACGGGGGAAAGGTGCTTGCCAGCCTTATAATGCCTCAATCCTGGCAACGGGTACATGTGGCCTTCGACATAGAACCTGTTTCCGGCAACGACCTTTGCATCGATTTCCGCACCGAGAACCGGGTGGTCTGGTTTTTCAGTTCCCCACAACTCGAAAAAGGAAACGTGCCGACCTTGTACCAACCCACGGACGACACCCTGAACGAGACCGACGAATACGGGGCATGGTTCTGCCGGGGCGGCGTGGGCGGCACAATCCAGCACCCTCTGCTGCGGTTGGAGCCGGACGGTTCCATTCGTGCAGGCAACGATTCGTTCGTCATCAACCCCGACGGCAGCGGATACTTCTCCGGCGGCCGTTTCCGCTGGAACAAAGACACCATCATCTTGCAGGATGTCACCATCCGCTGGGAGGATTTGGACGAAGAGATGCAGGAACAGATGAGACCCCGTTTCGTCACCGTCGAGGGCAGTACGGTGTTTCACTATCCCGATGCCGTTTCCGGTAATCTCTGTGACCCGGCAGAAATCCTCCTGACCGGCACGGCGCAGAACCTGACAGCGGATTCCTGCCGTTGGGAATACCTTGCCGCAGACGGCGGGTGGAAAGACACCGGAGGGACCTCATCCGTTTACACGCTCACGCCGGACTTTTCCGGCTGGGAAGGGCGGAACGTGCTGACACTCCGCTTCGTCGTCCGCTCCTCCGGCGCGTCGTACCACGCCACCCATACCGTCTCCAAACAATACGACGGCAGTGACAGCTATTCTTTGCATGTGGAGTCCGATTCGGGTACCGTTTTCCGCAACCACATGGTCGAAACGACACTTCGTGCCCGTCTTTACAAAGCGGGAACAGAAATCACTGACCGGATTCCTGATGAACATTTTCTCTGGAACCGTATCAGCGACGATACCGACAGCGATGCCCTCTGGAATGCGGAAGAACATCGGGGACGCACGCTGCGGATTACCGGTGAGGATGTGTGGCGCAAGGCGGTATTCAACTGTGAAGTGCTCATGTAGGCAATATGAGATAACCCATCTCGTCTATAAACTCATTGCCCACACATACGGCTATTCTTATACAAACAAAACGTATGAGCAGCCGACAACTTATCGCCCGTGGGCAAACCACGCTTTACATACAGAAGGATTCCTACACGATCAGCCAATCGCTCGGGGAATACGTCTTCCCCGCAGACCATTCGGGGAAGCTACTTTCTGCCGTTACTCTGACCTCGACCATCAAGGTTACCTTGGGCGATTCGGAATACAAGGACTTTACCATCGGAGCAATTGTTAAACCAACCGGGTTCTCATCTATTTCGGTGGATAATAGCCGAAAAACAGTGACCTATACGCTTGCTACCGGAACGGCAACCCTTGCCGACCACGGTTCATTGGATATTCCCGTTACCATTGTGGGGACGGTTTACCGCCTGTCGTTCGTATGGTCGAAAGCAAAAGCCGGAGCACCGGGCACAGCGGGTGCCGATGCCAACCTGTTGGACTGGGTGCGGGAATGGAATACCGGTAAAACGCTCATCGACAGCCATACCGTCATCACGCCGAAACTCTTTGCCGGTGTGAAGAACCATGACGGAACCATTACGGGGACCGCCATCGGCCGTTTTGCCCTCAGTACGAAAACAGCGTCGGGCAGTATTGCTACCGAGACCATTGATGGCATCTGCGGGTTCAAGAACGGATACAAAACTTTTGTTCTGGATAATGGCGGCAATGTCCAGCTCGGTTACGGCGACCAGTTTGTCCGCTACGATGCCACAACCGGTAAAATCACGTTCGGTGCAGGAGTCAGTTTGAACTGGACCAATGCCATCCAGCAAGCCAAGACTGAAACGCTTAACGCTGCTGCCGCTACTGCCCAGAATAAAGCGGATGCCGCATTGGGCAGTGCCAAGAGCTATGCTGACACCAAGAAAAGCGAAGCCATCAACAGTGCTGCCGCTACCGCACAAAGTAAGGCCGATGCGGCTTTGAATTCGGCTAAAAGTTACGCTGACACGAAAAAAAGCGAAGCCATCACGCAGGCAGGCAAAGATGCGGACAGTAAAATCTCTGCATTGACCACTACGCTGAACGCCTCCATTGCCGATGCCAAGAAAGCCGGTACGGATGCCCGTGCCGTGGCGGATGCCATCACTTCGAAAGCCAATACGGAAGGCTGGTCGAACAAGCTGACCTACATCGATGCAAACGGTATATTCACGGGGAAACTGTCCGCCAATACCGTCAGTGCCATCAACATCAACGCCTCGCAGATTACGGCAGGCACCATCGCTACCGCCCGTCTGAATGCTGCGGAGATCCGCTCAAACATCATCAATGCGGCCTACATCAACGGTCTGACATGCGCTTTCGTTCGGGGAACCATCGGCGGCTGGACTATCGGTGCGACCACGTTATCCAACAGCCACATCCTGTTGGACAGCGGCAACAAACGGATGGTCGTTTATGGAGCCAGTTCGGGAGCAACGAGCGGCAAGCGGGTACAACTCTATTACAACTCCGATACTGATTTCGGATTTTTCGCCACGGATGCCGCCGGCACTTGTCTTGCCCGTTTCGGCTCGGCCAACCAGATTGCCGGGTGGAACATCGATGCGAGCCGTTTCTACAAGAACAACATCGCATTGGGTGCGGACGGCTCCATCACGAACGGCAGCAAATGGAAGCTGAACAACGACGGTTCCGGCAGTATCGCTTCGGGGAACATCTCATGGAATGCAGCCGGTGCGGTGACTTTTTCGGCAGCGGTGTCGTTGAACTGGACCAATGCGGCCAATTCGGCATTGGCGTCCGCCAAAACGTATGCTGATACCAAGAAAACGGAAGCCGTCAATGCAGCGGCGGCAGACGCCACCAGCAAGTCCGATGCCGCCAAAGAACTGGCACGGGCGATGGCATTCGGTAAAATGCTCTACCGTGATCCGACTTTCCGTAACGGCAATAATAGCGTCAATGTCTATAACAATGCAGGTAACGGTACGGTGACCGTAACCCGAACCGGCGCATCGGCTCCCAATGACAGCGGTTATGTATTGGAGATTAAAACTACTGGAAGCGCCTCTCCCGGATTCGGAGGCTTCACGTTCTATACCCAAACCGGATATAAAAAGATATTCATTGTCCGTATCATAGCCAAGATTCCGGCCGGACGGCAAATCGCCTGGGCGACAAATAACATCGGAACGGGTGGCTCCAGTAAATGGCTGACTCCGACTGCCGGTACGGGAGACTGGTGCGAGTATATCTATAAAGTAGTCTGCGGCACTGCATCCTTTTCCTCGACCAACTTTTTTTATCTGACAGGTGGTGCGGCCGCTACAGCCGAAGCACCGGTTACATGGCAGGTGGCATACGCAACCGTATTCGATGTCACTTCATCGGAACGGTACACCACAACCATCGATGCCAACGGTATCTATACCGGCACGCTGACTGCGGCGCAGGTAAATGCCGTCGCCATTGACGCAGGCAGTATCCGGACGGGGACGCTCAGTGCCGACCGCATTGCGGCGGGGAGCATCAACTCTTCCAAGCTCGATGCAGCCAGCATCAAAGCCAACATCATCAACACGGACTATATCAACGGTCTGACCTGTACATTCGTGCGGGGCAAGATTGGCGGCTGGACCATCGGGGCGGACAACATCACGGCCGGCAGTGTGGGTGCTGTCGGTGCCATGCCGATTCAGATTCGCTCGGCGGCCAGTGGCTCGGGCTATTGGTACAGCGGTGCCTATAAACCCTTGGGCATCGTAATGACATGGCGTCAGAGCAGCAATGCCGGGCATGTGGTCTTCGGACAGATCGCCGCTTCGGGCAGTACGGTCAAGACGGGCTTTCTCGGCATCCAGATGATGACCTGGGACAACGTGGAATACTTCTGTCTGTCGGCCAACTACACAAAATCGGGAGCCAAGGAGATTTATAACCGCATTGCCGGCTGGGCTTTCGACAACAGCCGCATCTGGAAAAACAACGTCTCGTTGGGCGCCGACGGCTCCATCACCAACGGTACGCGGTGGAAACTCAACAACGACGGTTCCGCCTCGTTCGGCTCCGGACGCAGCCTTTTCAACACGGATGGCTCGGGACAGGTGGCCAACGGCAAATTCAAGTGGGATGCCGCCGGCAACATCATCGCCCAAGGAGGTAAATTCAAGGACGTGACCATACAGGGGACCATCCGCAGTGCCTTCGTCCAGAACGACCCTTCCATCTGGATTGTCGTAGGCGGCGGCACGACCAGTGATGTACAGACCGACCCCGTGCATTACGACAACGTGGTGTGTACGCAATCCGGAGGCTGGAACGAAAACATCAACCTGCAATGGACACTGGAAAACTCCGGCCGCCGGATTTGTCTGGTCAATTATAAATGGGGCTCGACCGTCTCCACGGGAGTGATGAGCATCACGGCTCCGAGCGGGAAATATTTCTACGAAGATGGCATCTCGAAAACGACGCTCAAATTTTCCCGAGAGGTCATCGAGATGATCGGTTACGGGGACGACAAGACCTTTTTCGGATGGATTATACTCAACCGCCGGGACCTGATGACAACCAGCCGATACGGAAAGTTTCAGCAAATTCTTGTTACAGGCATTGTTACCGGAACAACTTCCAGCGCATCTATCCGCTATTTCTGTTTCGACGGTTCAAAATCCGTATCCGTCAGCCGATTGGGAAAAGGCATGTACCGCGTCTATCTTCCCTCTTCGTGGGGATTGTCGAGCCGTTACCTCGTCATGGCTACCGGAATCTATTCCACGGCGGAAAACACCCCGATTTACCCGACAGTAAAAGCGATCTATTCCTACTATTTCGACATCTACACGCAGGACGATGCTTCCCGGAATGACGGCTCGTTCAATTTTCAGGTAATCAGTACGGCGGACTGGGATTTGTGATCTTTTTTGGAGCATTGTCACCTGTTCCGTTCCTTAATATGCTATTCTTTCATAAAACCTGCTATATGAACATCATCCGTATCACGACGACAAAGACGGCGCAGGAACGCACGGACCGCGCCTTCTACAATCTGGACTTCACCATCACCGACAACGCATTGGAGCGGGTGGTGGCGACTGTTTACACCCCGGAAAGCCGCCCCGACAGCGACACGCCTCCGGTCTTTATCGGCACCGTTACTTACGAAAACGGACAAATCTTCTGTTCTCTGCCCAAAGAAGTGTCCATTGCCGGCATGATGGCCGACTTCGAGAACTTTATGGCTCTGATCCAGTCCGCCGTTACCGCCGAGACAGCAACCGAATAACACGAAAACCAATTATCAGCAATATGGAATTAAACATCAAGGACCGGCTCTACATTCCGGTTATCCTGCCCAAAGACGGCACATTCAAGGAGTTCAACACCAAGAAAGAGATTCTCCGCAAAATCGAAATCTCCGCCAAGGAGCGCGAAGCGGTCGGTCTGCACGAGAATGAGGAGAACGGTCGCATCGAGTGGGACATCGAGAAAGACACGCCGCAGTCCATCGCTTTCACTGCCGACGAACTGGCCTACCTGAAACAGGCGTGCGAGAAAATCTCGGACGAGAAGCTGCCGGACGACATGTGGATGGTCGTGGAGAAAATTTATGACGGGAAATAGTATGAATTTGCAGCACAAATTTCCGTATTAACATTAGTCTGGCATTGCCAGACTAATGTTTTATAGAACTAAATAAAATATCGATAATCGTATGTTGCTCCATTATATTGATGCAGTAAATTACCTACTTGTGCCAATGTATTAGAAGTGTCAATTGTTGCTGGCAATTTCGTATATAAATTGAATGAGTTCCAGTTCATCTTCGTAAATCCAATAATTTCAGAAGCAATAGTAGATAGATCTCCTTTACCATAATACTTAGTTATTTTTAGAGGAGCTGGAATACACCTGCCACCGGGATAGTAGCGCCGTCCACCCCGAATTGATGGAACAACACCATGTGTCCATAGTAAAGCATTTCTTGATGACAGTTTTATGCAAGTTCCACGCGATACCGGATATGAATCGTCAGAAATATTGTTGTTATAAACTCTTTGTGCTATAAATTTAGCATTGTATTCATAATTGATGGTTATCAAGTCGATGTCTTTAATTCCCGCTTGACTTAGCGCATGAGTAATGCCTTCAATTTCTTCATTTCTAAATGGTGTTCGTTTGTGAATGACAACCCTGCGAGGTAATTTATCCATAGATTTAACGAACAATTCTCGTATGGTAATTCCAAATTTGAATGCTTCCTCATAAGTTAAGTAAGGATTCTTTTTCCCATCAAATTGAGGTTGCTCAACTTTTGATAATTTGTATCTTAACCCTTGACCTTTAGCGTTGTATATGTGGCTACAACCCAAAACGATGTCCACTTTTCCTTTACTATTCGTTTTGACGCTATAACCAATGCCTGCATACGCCGTATCTGAATCAAGACTGGCTAATGCCCAAGGGATACGCATTGCCTTAACAAATAAAGCTAACGACAACCACCAACAGATTTCGCACACCATTGGATCACTCAGAGTCTTTTCTTCTATAATTTGAGTTGTAAAACTGTGCTGAGCTGCATAAGCCTTTATATAATTGTGTAAATCAAACGATTCGCTGTTATGCTTGAATTGTTTGTGAATACTCCAAGATGTAGGTATGTAAATTACAACCACAATTCCCGGATATTTATCTGCTAAACTACCGGCTTGGTGACATATTGATTGTGCAAGGCTTATCGTATCTCTCGGCGTATCTTCTGTTTTTATCCACTTATCTGTATTGCGGTCAGGAATCTCCAGTAATGTTTTATATATACTGTGAAATCCTGTATATGGCTGAATGTAATCCGAATTATCGTTTGCCTGTACGGTTGTGTTTAAGCGTTGTAAAAAAGAGTTGAATCTATCCGTGTGAGCATGAGGGCAGATCACACCCAGTCTTACATTTTGAGGCAAAACATCTTTTTGCCAAGAATCATAAGGCTTATGATTAGATAATCCTCTCATAGGATTTGAATCTAAAAAAGGTCTGTCTGCAAATGTATTTACGAATTCTAATTCAGGTTCTTTGAGTTGAAGTCCCCGGTAAATCGTTCTTCTATTATCATACGATCTTGAAAAATATCCTCGTTCGTTGTTGTCCTGATATTGTATTTCGGAAAATCCGCTATTGTTGCTTATTTGGAATTTAAATCCACTGCCAGAATTTTGAGGGAACTCAAAAATAAGGCGTGCATTGCCAAATACAATATTCTCCCATTGGATAAGTTTATTGCTATATGCCTGGTTCCACATTTTATCCAGATATATCCGTGCATACTCCTGCTTTTTCTCTTTTGAAACCGTGCGTGGGTTTTCTATATATATTGTTGGTCGCAAGGAAAGCAGGGCGTATTTTTGTTGTGGCACAAAAATAAGTGAGCATTCTATTGCTTCATGAATCAATATGCCATTATCGTTCCTGAAAATATCAGGTCGCCAAAGTGTATTATGCCTAACATCAACGTTGAGACCCCGAATTGTCGATATACTTTGTAGTATTACTCTTAAAAACAGTTCCCTATAACTGCTTTTTTGCTCTATATCGTCTATTGAAACAGGAATCCGTTCAATATCACTTTTGAGTCGGGATCCGAATACATTGTTAATGGCAGAACCGGTAGATAAAGCATATACCTTTTGCTTGTATGGAACAGCTATAATACTTTGGTCTTTAGTTAGCTCCCTTAAAAGAGCCCAAGGTCTTTCATCTTCTTTATATTCAATCTCAAATTGAAATAGTTCCTTAGGAAAGATTATGGGATACAAATTACTTTTCAAGTATTTGTCCGTCTTCGTGATATGAATAGAAAATGGAGATGTATTGTCGTCTTCAGGGACGCTCTCCAATATAGACATAATTTCTTTTTGTTTTTCTACGTCTGAATGGAAACTATTCATAACCAGCGAAAGCATCGTTTTATCAAAACCGTCAGTATCAATATAAAACGCTTCCCGCTTTGCATTTTTTGCAGCTTTTAATAGGGTTTCCACTTCTGGTGGTATATCAGAACCATAACCACACCAATATATGCGTCCAGAACCTCTTTCTGAAAATGCTTCCGTTAATGCCGACATTAGCGATTTATCACGACCGCTATAACCGATTACTATGAGATTCTTATCGCTAAAATATCGTTTCAATGCTGCCACAAAAGTCGGGTGTTGATTATCCAACTCTTTGGAAGTATTTTTTAACGATGTGTATTTATAGTCCCCATGTAAAGCTATATATAGTAATTCATTGTTACTTTCAGTCCGATATATTCGATCAGTACAATCCAGGTTTATACAGATAGGCGTTATGTTGGCTTGTTGAGCCGCACGTTCAACCAAGCCATCGAAATTAGTTGACCATACAGATTTGACAATGCCGTATTTGTTCAGAAGACATAAAAGTTTATACCCAATATAGGGTTGCTTTCCTTGAGCTAAATGCTCAAAATATTTTACTCTATCCCCCTCAATGGGCAATGCTTTTTCCGCATAAAAGGAATATTCATGAGCATCCCCAACAGGTGGATATTTACCTTGATTATCAAGCCATTTCTGAATGATGTTTTTACATGTATCTGATTTAGGATCGATAAATGAAGGAGTTGAAGACTGGGAAGAACAATAAATAAGTTTCTTCCAATCCCATATACAATCGTTAGCAGAAGGCATTCCTGAAGTAATAGATGCACCAGCACCTAATAGAAATGCAAAAGATGTATCTCGGTTCTGGACAAACGAACGAATAAAAGCATCAAAATCCAAATATAAATTGTGCTGGTCCATATTTTACTGAATCTTTATCTCAACTTACAGCATCCTTTCTATAAAAACATAAATGCTGTTGCAAATTTAACAATTTGACTTAATGCGAACAAATATAAAGGCTTAATAATTAACGGAAATAGAATAATCAACTATTCAGCTTATAATTGATAATAAATCCACTTCACAGCAAATCTATAAACCATTCTATTTTTTTGTCGCTAATCTTTATCAGTAACACGCAGTACCGGCGCACCTGTGTCCGGGGCTTTTCAATACTTGTTTATGGCACGCATGGACATCACGATGAATCCCTCTTTGGGTGAGGTAAACACCTCGACCGGTCTGGCCGGCAAGGTGTTCTACCCGTTTCGTCTGTCGGGAGAGCAGGACGAAAAACGGGTTCGCGGGGAGATTACCGTCCCGGCGGACTTCACCGTGCGTCGCCGTGGCGAACAGGGTTTCTACGTCCAAATCCCTTACACGCCACTCTACAAGGAGCTGCTCGTGCGCCTGCGTTTGGACACCGGGACGGGACATCCCGAATATGTCGTCAACTCCACGAACAACACCACCTGGTTTCCCGTGTATTTGCAGGACAGCGAGGGTGCGACGCAGGTCATACGGCTCTCCGAATACGAGACCATCAATGAAGAGGGCCGTTACCACCTTGTCCTTCGGGACGGCTGCCTGCTTCTCTATTCCGGTGACGACACCGATCTGGAAATCGGTGCCGCCAAATACCAGAACGAGGTGTTCCTGCTGAAAGCCTTTCCGGGAAACCTGTACCAGTATCCCACCACCGGAGTCGGGCTGATCGACTTCCTGCACGGCAACTTCGAGAACAACAACCTCGCTGCCAGACTGCAAGCCGAGTTCAAGGGCGACAACATGGTCATCATCAACGCCTACATGGACTCAATTACCGGAGAGCTCTTGTTAGAAACCGAAGAAAAGGAGGAACAGCATGGGTAAATATACCGTCACCGAAGGTCAGAACCTGTATGATGTAGCCCTGCACCTAACCGGTTCCATCGAGGGCATCGTGGACCTGCTGATCTGCAATCCCACGCTCTCTCTGGCCGATACGCTCCACAGCGGGGACGAGCTCTTCTACACGGACGATTTCGTCATCAATGCGGATGTGGTCGCCAGATACCGTCGGGAACAAATCGTCCCGGCCGGCGGAGAACGGAATGTCTATCCTAAATACCCGTCAGGCAAGCGCCGTCTGTGGTTCACGCTGGAAGCCGCACAAATCGCTACGGCTTTCTCCCTTTCCGGCAGCGGTACCGCCGAAATCGACTGGGGCGACAACTCCCCGTTGGAACCCGTAGTGTTGAGTTCCTCCGTGCGGCTTATCGAACACCGTTTCGACAACACGGTCGTCACGCCCCGGCGGGTACGCCTTTACGGGGACTTCACCCTTCAGAGCCTCGATCTGAGCGCGAGCGGTGCGCGTCGCATCCGTCTGTCCGAGCCGCTTCGCTGCGAGCGGTTCTCGCTTTGCGGCGGTGCGTGCCCGTTGGACTTCGCACCTCTGTTAGACGGTGTCTTCCGGATGGACCTCAGCCGCCAGAGCTGCGGGACACTGCTGCCGTTGGCGGAGTGCCGGCAACTGATGACGCTCGATCTGACGGATGCCGACATAAGCCGTGCTGCCGTCGATGAATACCTGATCCGGTTGGTTACCCATCATTACGGCCGCCGCAACTGCGACCTCACACTGCCTGTCGTTCCCTCCGGTACATACGCGGAACCCGTGCGGGATGCGACCGGTGTATGTGTTCCCGCCACTGGTCTGGAAGCCGTTTGGCTGCTCACTCACGAGGAGAGCTGGAACGAAGGCGGTGCCTGGGTCATCCGTACCCCTGAAAAATGCTATCGTTACACCCCCAATCAACCTTGAACCCATGAGCCGAACCCTGAAAGAAATATACGATGAAGCCGTCCGGGAGCGCAACAGGCGCATGGAGCTGAACGAGTTTTCCAGCGACTCGAAGCTCTCCATCCTGAACGGTATCACATGGACGGTTGCCGCCGTCATCCACAGCTTCGAGACCCTGCTCGACGTCTTCGCCTACGACATCTCCGAAACCATCAACCGGCGTATCAACGGCACTCCGGACTACTACGCCCGTGCCTTGCTCCAGTACCAGAAAGGCGACGAACTGACCGTCCGCGAAGACGGTCTGGCTTTCGGGTACGCCTCCGTGGACGAAAGCAAGCGTATCATCACGCAAGTGTCGTATGACGAGAGCAGCGACGACGTGAACCTCGACAGCAAGCTGGTCCTGAAAGTCGCCACAGGGGACAAGGGCAACCTGTCTGCCGTAGAGGAAGAGGAATTGGTACAAATTCGCGCCTATCTCGCCAAAATCAAGTTCGCCGGCACCCGTGTCGAGGTTACCTCCCTGCCGGGCGACCTCTTAGTGCCCCGGCTCTCCGTCTTCTGGGACGGCGCCATCTCCGAGGCGGAGGTGTTCGACAACATCGAAGAGAAGCTGAAGGAGTACATGATGAACATCGAGTTCAATGCCGTCGTCTATGTCTCCAAGGTCATGGAAGCCATCCGCTCGGCCGAGCATGTGACCGACGTGTGGATCGACGAAGAGGCCACGCCCCGGCAGGGTGTCTTTTTAGCCTGCCACAACAGCGAAGGAACCCTGATGCCAATGGAACGAATCGTCCGGATGCGGCATACCGCCTCCGGATACCTGCGCCAGTCCTCCGGGAAGGGCGACGAAGAGCAGATACCCAATTTCCGACAAGCCTTAAAACTCAGCGTCGATGGACAATAACAGATACCGGCTGCCGACCGACAGGCTCATCAACCGCCTGACCCCGCACTATTTGTCGGGGCGGCGTTACATCCTGCTGTTGCAGAGCCTCGTGTGGCCGCTGCAAAGCCTGAACGACCGTTTCTGCGCATGGGCACGGGAGCGGCAGATCGAGGCGCGCATGACCTCGCAGGTGATGTGGTTCGAGTGGTGGCTGAACTACCGGTTCCGCCGTTACTTCCGCGACGCATCCGATGTCATCCACATCACGGACAGCACACCGCTCGGCGTGGACCTCTACCACGAGGGCGCGACGGTCGGCAGGCCGTTCACGGTATGGTACGAGGGCGAGCAGGTCACGACGGATAGCGACGATGAAAATCCCCGGCCATTCCATCTGTTCGCCGAAGAGAAAGCCATTGCGAAAGTCAGCTTCATGGTATGCGTACCGTCCATCACCATCCCCACGCAGGAGTTCGTTTACATGCTTTCCTACGCGGTGAATACCTACCGCACGGCAGGCAAGACCTATCTGATCAAAATAGACGGCGAAGAGCTCAAACCCAATAAAACGAAATCATGAAAGAATTCATCGCGGAACCCGGCGGCCGTTACACCTACGCCGACGATATCATCAACTTACAGGACATGGTGCTGGCCATCGGCAGCCTATTAGACGGTTGTTCCAACTTCATCATCTCCGGCTGCCAGTGCCAAGGCGCCGTCATTACCCCCGGATACGTCTGGTTGGGCGGTAAAATCCGCCGTTTCGAGGGGTGTGCCGACGCTTCGTATCCGTACTACATCTACGAGAAAAACAGCAACGAGTCGGTCACTTACGCCAACGAAGTCAATAAACGCGGCCGAGCCTGCTACCTGGCTTCGGGCGGCCGCTCCGTGCCCGACACGGTCGATTCCGTTACGGGAGCCTTGCCGCAGTACATCGAGGTGACGGCCGACTATGCACCCCGGTTGGCGGATAAATTCTTCGGCCGCTACGCCCTGATGACCGACAGCCCCTTCGCCAGGCAGACCGTCCGCAAAGACCTCCTGCTGACCGGCACCCTGACCGTCGAAAAAGGCATCGAGAGCAAACATTCGCTGCTGGTTTCCCCGACAGGCAGCAAAAAGATTCTGCGGGGTTACTTTTCCGAAGCCTCCGTCGCCCGTCTCGAAGCCGGCACGAATGCAGCTCCTGTCGCCGCTGTCGTATTCGACTTGCTTAAAGGCAGCGTTACCATCGAAAGCAAAGGCGTTGTCGCCGCTACCTTCACGGAGCGGCTCTGCACCTTGTCCGACCTGCGCAGTGACACGGTGCGTGCCGGTTCGCTGTTCTTCACGGGGAACCAACTGAAAAACATCGCCGAGCGTAGTGACAAGGGAACCGTCCGTATCAACTACGACGGCTACGAGGAGGGCACGGCCTACTTCCGGAACTTCGAGGTGTACGACGGCAAACGGTGCACGCTGCCGCTGTTGCAGGTATGCGGTGCCGACAAACGGGTGGCGGTACATGCCGTGCTGGCCGTCGATTCGGCGCATGGCATCACGCTCTCGGACGCAGACCACGTCCTGACGGATGCCGCATTCGGCGGTACCATACGCTGGTGCGACCAGTCGGGAGCGGAAGCCGCCATTGTGGGCTATACCGAAGACAAACACCCTCATTTTTCCATCACCAACACGGCAGGCGGCATTCTGCTCGTCCCGAAAAACTTCGTCGATGTGCAGGGCGATTTGCAGGTAAACGGCATCTCCATCGCCAAGACCTACGCCACGCAGCAGGCCCTGACCGACGGACTGAACAAAAAAGTGGATGCCGTCGAGGGCAAGGGGCTATCGACCAAAGATTTCACCCAAGAACTCTACGACAAACTGAACGCCATCGCCAGCGGCAGCTTCGCCGGGGAGGACACGCCCCAGAGCGAGGGATACGTTACCACGACGCAGGTCGCCGCCGAACTCCGGAAAAAAGCCGACCGCCTGCTTGACGGTCTGGATGAGGGTGAGCGGCAGACCGCCGCCGGAAATCTGGGTGTCTATTCCAAGAAAGATGCGGACAGCCGTTTCGGCCGTCTTGCAGAATTGTTCCAGGACTACATCACCTTTTTGGTCCGTCAAGGAAAAAGTTCGGCCCAAGCCCAGCAGATGCTTCGGGAGAGGTTGGCCGCCGCCGGCAGCAAAGACCTTGCGGACAACTACGTGCGGCGGGATAAGAAATTGTCGGACCTCGCATTACCCGATGACGATGCCCGTAAGCTGGTCTGCAAAAATATCGGGGCTGCATACGCCGCCGACTACCAGCCCAAGCTGCTCGATACCGGCTGGCTCCAGATGTCGAACAGCGGTTCGGGAACCGATACCAGCAAACTGTTCGTGCGCCAGATCGGCAGCATCGTCTGCATACAGGGGCGTATCAACACCGCCCGGCGTGACGGCAGCAACGAGGGCGGCATCATCGCCGTCATTCCCAACAAGGTCGAGCCGCCCAAATACGGCTTGCGCACCACGATGGCACACTGGAACGACGACCACAAATACAACCGGGGCTCGTCCTTCACCATCGATGCCGGAAGCCGCTACGTCCGTATCTACGAACGGGGCATGTACAGCACGGAAATCAATATTCACTTTTCATACATGACGTAACATGAAAAAGCTCAACATCCAGCGCGACCTGAACAGCCGCGCCGCCATCAGCGAGAAACGCCGCCGCACGCACAGCGTCGCCCAGGCATCTGTCGAACCTGTAAAACCCGAAACACATGGCACAAGCGAAGAAACACCGGGGCGCGAGGATCACCCGCAAAGCGGAGCAGAACCCCGCAAAACGTCCCGGAAAGTCAGGAAGACCGAAGGGAACGTATAAACGTTACCTTTTCGAGGAGACCAAATTGGGATTCTTCCTCAAATACGAAGTCCCCGAAGTGTTCCAGCTCATCATGCAGTCGTTGCCGGCGGGCAGGCACCGCGCTCCGCCCTTGCCGCTGATCCGTATCGTCTGCTCGGCCTCGAAAGACCCGTCCCTGCGCAAGCCCAAGTTCCGGCGTTACATGGAGCTCTACGAACGGAACGGCCTCTATTGCCGCCGCGCTACCGTGATGACCCCTGCGAAGAAACCCTTCTACGACGAGATGCGGCGGCACAAATTGGAGAAATTCATCTGCCGGAACCGGAAACTTATTTCCGCCATCCGCCGCCGGATGGTCGAGGATGCCTCGAAGGTGGACACGTCGAGCCTCTATCCGGCGGAGCGCCTGCGCCTTCCGTGGCAGAACACTACGACGGGGAAAACCTGAAACGATTATTTGCAGGGCATAATAAACCGTTTGAAAACAGCGGGTTATCCACTTTTTCAGCAAACATTCAACCGTTTATTTTGCCCGCTCGTGAAAGGAGGCTATTTTTGTAAACACTTGAGTTGAATCCGCCCGTTCGGGCGGCGCATAGGGAAAGTGATAAACGGACCGGAACCGGCCGGCTTTCCATCCAGTTTCTAAATTGAAGAGCGGCGGTGCATCCGAACCCGTCCCTCGTCGTCTTTTAGATTCTTCGGCATTAGTAATTTTATCACTTTCAAACTATGCAAGACGAAAATCTTGAAAGAGAGAATCCGGTTTCCGTGGAGGACTTATTCCTTGCCTCGCAGGAGACCTATGCCCAGGCGCAACAGCGGGCGCAGGAAGAGAACAAGGCGTTCGCCCGCACCGAGTTCTTCCGCATGGACAAGTTGGGCGTGTACCGCCTGCGCGTGCTGCCCATCGCGCCGACCACCGACGGCGTACTTGCCCGTCCGGGTTACGAATTCCCCGTCCATCAACTGCTGCTCGAATTGGAGAAACCTTCCACGGGCGGCAAAGCCTCGTACCTGTACGTGACCGTCCCGCGAGCTACCGACGCCGGTTATCCGCTGGACCTGATCGACATCTACCGCAAGGCCGCCGTGGCGGAAGCCAAGGCACAGGGAGACGACAAACTGGCCGAGAAAATCGGGGGCGGCAGCTTCGGCGGCGGCCTCAAATACAGCTACGGCCACGCGCTCTACGTCCTCGACCTTGACGAACGGGCCAAAGGGCTCCAGCTTCTCACGCTCTCGCACAGCCAGTTCAAAGACCTCGACGAACGGAAATTCAAACTCTGGCAGAAGAAACTGGCCAAGAACCCCAACCATCCCTGTCCCGTGTGCTCGGTACACGATGCCTATCCGGTAGAAATCGAGAAGAAAAAGAACGGCGGCAAGACCGAATACCTCGTGAGCATCGACAACGAAAGCGACACCGACGTACTCTCGAAGGAGGAACTTTCGGCCTTGCTCTCCGCACCCCGCATTCCCGACATCATCTACCGCTACTCGCGCTATCAGGCCGAGGCGACCGTCGAGTACCTCAAGCAGTGCGATGCCCGTTACGGCATGGCCGTCATGGAGACGGACGAGATGAAGGAAGCCGTCGAAACCATCATGGCCGCCCTCCCGAAAGAGGATACCAGCTCCTTCTCGTTCGACAAACGCACGAAAGACAACAAGGACAACCCGGCGGCCGGAGCCGCCACCCTCGACGACCTGTTCGAGCGGTTCGACAGCTTGCAGGAGCAAGGATTGGGCGACCGCACCGAGCAGGGGCAGGAACTTCGCGGCCTTATCCGCGCCTACATCGAGCAGGAAGGTCTTCAGATCCGCGTGACCCGTTCGACCTCGAACAAAGACCTGCTGGATATGATCGAGGAGGCGATGCAGGGTCCCGTCCCTTCCGAAGAGGAGGAAGCACCCGAACCGCCGGCCGAGGAGGAACCCCGTCGCCGTCGCAGGTAAACAGACACGTAGCGTTATTCATTTCAGGGAAGGAGCAGCCTTGTGCTGCGCTTCCCTTTCCTACATCACATGCTTATGCCAAAGGAAAAGAACTATCCGTGTCTGTTGTTACTGAACGACATACACGTATCCAAAGATAACATACCCGAATTTACGGCCAACTGGCGGGAGGCCCTTGACATCTGCCGGAAGATGGACATCCGGGAGATTGCCCTCGGCGGCGACCTCTTTCTGAGCCGTGCCGCCCAGACCCTCGACGTGCTGCTGGCCGTGCACGACGCCCTGCTGCTGGCTGCCGAGTACGGTATGCGCGTCACGATGATCAACGGCAACCACGACAAGGTAAACCAGGAATCGCCGCGCGGTTATTGTCACATCTTCGACCAACACGACAACGTGCTGGTCGCGGACGACTACATCGCCTTGCCCTGTCCCGACGGGCAGCGGTTCATTCTGCACATGGTCGCTTACTTTCCGGAGAACGGCAGCTTTCCGGAGAAATTAGAGCGGGTGCGTCTCGACCCCGAACGGTTGAACTACCTGTACATCCATGAAGGCATCAACGGGGCACTGTCCCAGCCGTCCGACAACGAACTGCCCGTACACCTTTTCGAGGCTTTCGACAAAGTGTTCGTCGGGCACTACCACAACCGGTGCATCATCCCGAAAACCAAAATCGAATATATAGGGTCAAGCCGTCAGCACAACTTCGGCGAAGATGAAGAAAAAGGCTACACGGTCATCTACACCGACGGCACGCACGAGTTCATCAAGAACAAGGTGAACACGCGCTACAAGGTATTAGACGTGTCGGCCGAGCGGACGGGCCTGCACCTCATGGACGAGCTCAGGGAGATCGATGCCGACGGCCGTTACAAGGTCAAGGTGCGGGTCCATGCCCCGCAGGCGGCCATGAAATCGGTGAATAAGGCCGCGCTTTTGGAAGCCGGTGCCACCAAGGTAGAGCTTATAGCCGACGATGAAGAGATGCTCGAAGCCTCGTCCTCGTCGCTCTTCGAGAAATTCGACAGCCGCCGCATCCGCGAGACTTACGAGGAGTTCTGCCGCGAGAAGCAGATCGACGAGGTGACTGTCGGACTGGAATACTTATCTAAAATCGAGAACAGACCATGTGGAAACTGAAGACCATAGAGGCGGAAAACCTGTGCGCTTTCCGCCGCCTGTCGTACACCTTGCAGCAAGGTGTTACGACCCTGATATTCGGCGATAACCGTGACAACGACTCCCAGCAGTCGAACGGTGCCGGGAAATCCGCCCTTTTGGAGTGCATCGCCATCGGCATCACGGGCAGTCCGCTGCGTAAGATACGCTCCGAGGAGATTATCAACGATGCTGCCGAGGAGTGCCGTATCGACCTGCATCTGGCAAACGACGCTTCCAATGAGGAACTTGTCGTTTCACGCTGCATTCCCCGCAAAGGGACATCGACGGTTGCCTGCACGCTCCGGCGAGGCGGCAAGAACGTGGAGACGGACGAGGCCGTGCAGCCCTCGGTCGATGCCTATAACCGCTACATCCTCGACAAGTTAGGTGTCACGCGGGATGAGCTGCTGAACAACTTTATCCTCTCGAAATACCGTTACGAGGACTTCCTTTCGTCTTCCGACAAGGAGAAAAAGGAGATTATCAACCGCTTCTCGAACGGCATTCTCGTGGACGAAGCCATCGCCCGTGTCGAGGAGGACATCGAACCGCTCGGAAGCGAGCAGCAGCGGATAAACCTCGAACTGGCAGGCATCGACGGTCGTATCGAGATGTTGCAGGAGCAGATCGACCGCGAGACGGTAGCGGGCGAAGAGCGCGGGCGCACCCGTGCGACCCGCATTGCGGAGCTCGAAGCGTCCATCGCCTCTAAGCGGGAACAGATACGTGTCCGGAAAGCGTCGGCGGACGAAACCGACGGGACGATGGAGAAAGTCCGGCAGGCGGACGAAGCGTTGCAGGAGCTGGAATCCTCGGACACCTCGTTGGAAGAGTGCCTGAAAGCCATCGAAGCGTTTATGCCGCTCTTCACGAACACACGGCGCACGGACTGGGACCGTACCCTCCGGCTCAAAAAGGAGGATATGGAAATCGCCCGTGCCTCTCTTGCCAACCTCGATGCTGCGGTCAAACACGCCGAAAGGACGCTGGCGGAGAAACGTGCGGCATGGGAACAGTTCAAAAAGGATTACGCCGGTTTCTGCTCGCAGTACGAGGAACAGACGGCAGGCTATCAGTTGCGGTTGCAGGAGATAGACAGCCGGTTGCGCGACCTTGCCGGACGTCTGGACGAGCTGCGCCGCAAGCGCCGTACCGTCTCGGCAGGTATCGACGAGCTGTCCAACAAACTGGCGGGTTCGATTACCTGTCCCGCCTGCGGGCACGAGTTCCTGGTGGCTCATCCCGGATTCGACATCGAGGCGGGAACGAAGGAACTGCGTCTTCGCCAACAGCAACTCTCCGAGGTGAATGGTCGCATAGAAGCCGGGGAGAAACGCACCGAAGAGGTAGAGATGCAGCAGAACCGTATCCGCACCGAACGCCGCGACATGGAGAACGAGCATCGGGATTGGGAACAGAAGCTGTCGGAACACGAGCGTGCGGTGCGCGGTGCCACGAGCAGCGTCGAGGATGCGGAGCATAACCGTAAGCGCACCCAAGCCGGGATTGCCGCCATGCAGGAGGAGATCGACGGTATCCGCCGCAAGGTATTCGACGAAGTGTTCGGCTTCATCGACGAGCGGGGTGCCGCACTCGGTCGGGAGAAACGTAAAGCCGAGGAGGACATCCGTTCGGCGGAGTGTGCCGTGGACACCCTGAAAGAGACCATCCGTGAGGTAAACGAAGCCGCCGCGACCGACCTGACCCAGTCGCTTCGCGCTACGCTGAAACAGGAAAAACAACGCTCGATGGAGACCGCCCGACGCAAGTTCGACGTGGACGACAAAGTGCGGGCATTGGAAGTACAGCGGGAACGTTTCGTGCAGTTCAAGACCTACTTGGCCAACACGAAAATCGAGGCATTGAGCCACATCACCAACGAGTTCCTCGTCGGTATCGGCAGCGACATCCGCATCCGTTTCGACGGTTACACGGTGCTCAAAAGCGGCAAGGTGCGCGAGAAAATCTCCATTTCATTGCTGCGTGACGGCGTGGACTGCGGTTCGTTCGGCAAGTTCTCGGCAGGCGAAGCCGCCCGCGTGAATCTGGCGACAATCCTTGCCATGCAAAAGCTCGTCAACGCCAACTGCGACGACGAAAAGGGGCTGGACCTGCTCGTTCTCGACGAGATACTGGAGGCGGTGGACGAAGCGGGACTGGCGTCCATGTTCGAGGCGTTGAACGCCCTCGGCGGGACCGTGCTCGTCGTATCGCACGGGAATGTCGCGGAGGGTTATCCCAATAAACTGGTAATCGTCAAAGAGCATGGAGAATCGCGTATCGGATAATGTCGGCCGCGAACAGGTTTTGGCGTTGGATGTGGCGACCAAGACCGGCTATTACAGCCAGCATGAGAGCGGGACGTGGAACTTCACGGAGTCGAAACGCCGCAACGGCAACAAGATGCACGGCGCGTTCCGCGTCATGCTCATGGCCTTTATCCGCCGTTACGGTATCCGTTGGATCGTGGCCGAGGATGTGGCAGTGAACCGCCACTTCTACGACATGCGCCGCCTTGCAGAGCTGCGGGGTATCCTGCTGGAGGTCTGCGATGAACTCGACCTGCCGGAGCCCGAATTCGTGAACCCGGCCACGCTGAAGAAATTCGCCACCGGAGACGGGCGGGCGACCAAGGAGCAGATGATTCGCGCCTGCCGCGAGAAATACCGCTACGATGCACCCGACGACAACGCCGCCGACGCCTGCCACCTTTATCATTACTATATCCGCAAATATCGTATTTAAGAAGTTATGACAAACATTTATAGAATTGACGCACATAGAGTTGCTGACAGATTGAGATTCAGATTGAACCATCAATCCGTCGGCCTATGGAGCAACAGGAAAAGCCACTCCCGGAAGAGGAGTTAAAAAATATCGAACTGCGTACTGAGCTGTTCAACCGCTACATCCTGCCCAACAAAAATCTGGTGTACCGGCTCTGCATCCGTTACACCTACTTGCAGGAGAACATTGCAGACAATTACAGCGAGGCATTAGTGAACTTTTTCAAGTACATCACCACATACGATCCCCAGCGGAGCATTCTCAACTGGATACACATCGTGACCAAACGGTTCGTCATGGAGCAGAACCGCCGTCACGGCCGCCTGCCCGTTTCGGAAAACGTGGACGTCTATTCGCTGGCCTCGTCGCTGACCGATGAAGACGACACGCACGGCAACGCTATGGGTATGGAGAACTACCGGGAGTTTTACAACGATGACATTCTGAATGCCCTCGACTCGCTCAAACCCATCTACCGGGAGGCCCTGCTGCTTCAACAGGCGGGATACAAGTTGGAAGAGATCGTCGAGATTTCATACCGCAACGGCAACATGAAAAGCCGTAGCCTCGACACGATGAAAAGCCGGATTTTCCTGGCGAAACAGCAGATGCGCAAACTCATTACGCCCGATGGAGAGAAACGATAAAACCCGTGTGACGGTATCGCTGTTCGAGACGCTCGTGCGCCGGCTCATCGACGCTTCGTTCCGCTTTCCCGGCGGAGAGTCGGGACGGCGGATGGTGGCGGCCTGTTTGGAGCTCCTGCGTATCCACAGCGGCGGGGAGCTCTCCGACGAGCGTATCGCGGACTTCTGCATCTGTCAGGTGCATGCCATCAGCCGGTTTGACGGGAATTACTTGTCGTGCCGATGGATGCCGTCGCACTCCTTCGGACCCAAAGCTCGGGAGCGTTTTGCCGCCACCACACCGGTACGCCGTTACCACGAGGACCGATGGCTTCAGCAGGCCGGACTCAACCGCACCGCCTTGCCGCTGCTGCTCAAAGACCGGCGGGAACATCCCTTGTGGCAGTTCCTCGATCCGGCATACGAGGAGGCGACCAAACAACGGGCGGTGAACACGCCTGTGGGCTATTACGTCTGCGGTATTTCGACCTTGCTGTGGAATCCGTTCTCGGACGCTTGCCGGACATGCTCCCGTGCCGAGCTCTGCCGCAAGCGTACCGCCGCCCGTTATCCGGAACTCTACCGCTTGCGCCGTGAAGAAGCTGAAAGGAGGAGCCACCCATGAAAAACGCACCTGTCAATCCTTTATCGGCGGAGTTTCTCTACGAGCTCTATGCCGCTGCCCTGCGCTACGACACCTTGTGTGGCGTGGTGGCAGAGAACATGCGCACGGAATACCTGCCGGACCGCAGCTTCCAGAAAATTCAGGAGGTCATCGCCAACCACTACCGCACCTACAAATCCCCGCCGACGTATGCCACGCTCTCGCAGACATTCCAGGGCGACTACGACGCCATCGAGTTGTTGGAGACCTTCCGCGAGTACGAGGAGGAGAACACCAACACGGAATCCCTTACCGACTTGCTCGAAGGTTACATCAAGGGCGTGCGGTTGCAGAAAGTCTATACCGAGGTCGGCAAGCTCTACAACCAGAACCGTCAGGACAAGGCCGAGGCGCTGCTCGCCGAATATGCCGGATGGCTCTCATCGTTCACGCTCCGTACCACGGCATTCGTGGACGTGGCGAAAACCTTCCGGGAGCGCTTCGAGCACAACCGCCGCCGCGAAGCCGAGAGCCGCGAAAACCGACTGCCGCAGGTGTGCCGCTTCTACATCCCGTATCTCGACGCTCTGAACGGCGGCCGGAACCTTCGGGGGCAACTGACCTGTTTTCTGGCATCGACGGGTGTGGGCAAATCCCATCTGGCCAAGCACATCGGCATCCGTGCCGACATCGACGACGGGCTGCACGTGCTGCATTACCAGTTGGAAGGCTCCGAGCAGGAGGCGTTGGACGCCTATTCGGGCGGAATGATTTCCCGCAATGCCTACTACTTCGAGCAAGGGAAGATTTCCGACCGGGAGTTCAAGCACTTCGAGGAGCTGGTGATGAGCTACGCCGGCAGTATCACGGTGCGTTCGTTCCCGCGTTTCGCAGCCCGCATCTCGACGATGGACATCAAGAACGGCATTGCCGAATACCGCAAAATCAACGGCTACTCGCCCGATGTGGTCATCGTGGACTCGATGGACCTGCTCACCGACGCCACGCGCCGCCAGTGGGGAGCCGAGCACGAACGTTCCAAGCGCATCGCCGTGGCGAACGATCTCAAAGACCTGGCGGCGGACGAGAACGTGTGGATGGTAGTGACCTACCAGAGCACCATCGAGGACCGGGACTGGCTCAACAACGAGCGGAACGTGCTGACCGAATACAACTGTTCGGAGGCGAAGGGGCTGGCGCGTCCTTGTACGCACCTTATATCGCTCAACCAGTCGTCTGCCGAGCGGAAAGAGTGCCTGATGCGCCTGCATGTGGCCAAGAGCCGGTTCTTCCGGAAGGGCGACACCATCAAAATCGCCACTGACTACGACAACGAGGTGTTCTATGATCCGCAGCGGTCGATGGCGTTGCAGCAGATGGAAGACATCTAAAATGATAAAGGCTCCGATTAGGGAGCCTTTTGTCATCTAATAATTGAATCCGAAATGCCAAAGCGGTATCGTATTGCCGGAAGCGAACTCGATCAGGTAATGCGATATTCATAGAATTTATATTTTTTGTTCGCTCTCTATTTGTTTCATCGCCTTCATCGGGCATTTTCTCACGCATTTACCACACTCGATGCAAAGGTTGTAATCTATCACCGGAAAACCTTCGGAATCTTGTGAAATTGCTCCGACCGGACATGCTTTAATCAGCGGACAAATATGGTCGTGAGGGCAGATTTTCTTGTTTACTTGTATCATAGCCGTTTATTTTTTTGCAAAATTAGTCCAATAATTCTGTTCCACAAAATAGATTTTATCTAATTTTGCATCGAAATTATCGAACGTAATCCGACTTATATGACACTTCAGCAAATGGAATATATCGTGGCGGTTGACAAATACCGCCATTTTGCAAAAGCCGCGGAATCATGCGGCATCTCACAGTCAACCTTGTCATCGCTTGTTCAAAAATTGGAGAATGAGCTTGATGTAACCATATTTGACCGTAACAGCCATCCGGTGAAGCCGACCGCTGTCGGCGAAGAAATTATCAGCCGTGCAAAGCTGCTGTTGTTCAATGCAGCACAGGTTAAAGAGCTGGTGGCTACACGAAAAGGAGAATCTGTCGGGAAAGTGTCGCTCGGCATTACTTCTACGGTCGCTCCGTATTTATTGCCGAAAATGCTCAAATACCTGTCTGCCAATCATCCGGACATAGAATTGCATGTAGAGGAAGCACGGGTATCAACCCTTGTTTCACAACTTGAACGCGGAGAACTTGATATCGCGCTTTTGGCGACACCGCTTAATAACGACGAATTGTTGGAAATACCGGTCTATCAAGAGCGTCTCATGGCATACGTGTCTCCGAACGAGCCAATTTATAATGCCGCTGATTTGCAGACAGGCCGGCTTCCTGTGGAAAGCGTATGGGTGCTTCGTGAGGGCTATTGCCCCAATCGCGGTGTTTTTCCCTTTTGCAACTACAAGGCAGGGCGCCAAGCCGTTTATGAAGCAGGCAGTGTGGAGACACTGATAAAGATTGTTGACGAGAACGGAGGATATGCCATCATTCCGGAACTTCATGTACCGCTTCTTAGGAAATGCCAGCAAGCCAATGTCCGTGTTCTTACCAATCCCGAACCGAACCGTGAGATTGCCTTTGTGGTACATCGTAATTTCGTGCGTGAACGCCTGCTTAATATCCTTGCCGATGCTATCAGGACAGTTATTCCTCCTGCCATGATCAATAAGAGGCTTAAAAAATTCTCAATCACACTTTGATTGATAAAATCGATTAAGGTATCTGTTTTATAGCTTGTGCCGATGTGGGTAATTGCGTAACTTTGTTCCCTGAAACAATGAGTTAGAAAACACATGGCACATAAACAATTTTTTCGTTCTCTTCCTCAAAGGGGATTTCCACTATATTGGATACTATTGGTGTATCTTGTTGTCGGTTACTTTTATCCGGTAATCGGTTTCCTTGCTGTTATCTGTATGATAGCACCGGTCGCGTTTGCCGTGCGCAAAGGGCGATGGTGGTGTGGGAATGCCTGCCCCCGTGGAAATTTTTACGACCGGGTATTGGCGAAATACTCGCCGCACAAACCGATTCCGGCATTTGTACGCACCAAAGGATTCCGTATTTTCATGGTGATATTTATCTTCACCATGTTCGGCATACAGATGTACCGTGCTTGGGGCGACTGGAATGATATGGGACGGGTATTTTGGACGATTATACTGGTTACCACGATTGTTGGCGTGGCTCTTTCATTTATATATGCTCCGAGAACATGGTGCTCGTTTTGTCCGATGGGAACGCTGTCAGCGTGGGTGTCGCCTCGTAGCGGCAGGCTTCCCGACAGCTACCGCCGCATCATCGTAGGAGAAAAGTGTACTACAAAATGCAAACTCTGTTCTGCGGTATGTCCCATGCAGTTAAAGCCATACGAGAGCAGGAATGACGGAGACGGATTCCTCCATCCTGATTGTATCAAGTGCGGACGTTGCATCAAAGGATGCCCTCTGAAAGTTCCTGAAATGAAGCCTTAACTTACAAAAATAACGTAGGCTCTACGGTAGATAACATTAACATAAATAAAAATAGATTATGATGAAAATTGCAATTCCGACAAGAGAAAATGAGGTCGATGACCACTTCGGCCACTGCGAGTATTACACTGTCTTGACAATAGGGCAAGACAATCGAATCCTGAGTAACGAGATTATTCCTTCTCCCCAAGGATGCGGATGCAAGTCCAACATAGCAGGAGAATTGGAGAAGATGGGGGTCAATGTGATGCTGGCTGGGAATATGGGACAAGGAGCCTTGAATGTCCTTACTTCCCACAACATAAAAGTAGTAAGAGGCTGCTCCGGGAATATCCAGCATGTTGTAACCGATTATCTGAACGGAAAAATCACAGATTCCGGTATAGGTTGTTCATCCCATGAACATCATGAATGTCATCATGGGCATCACCATGAACATAATAATAAGGAGTGATGTTAAAGAACAAAATGCCGGTCAATATTGCCATTGACCTTGCCATGTTGATTGCAATAGCATTGGTCAGCATAAGCGGTTTCATCTTGGAAGTTGTCATTCCTTCCCGCCATGCCGTCAGATTTCAAGGTGCCGATTCATGGTGTTCGCATTTGTGTGGATTGGGAAGGCATGGCTGGGGCGATGTCCATTTATGGGCAGGGGTAGCTTTGCTTGTTCTGCTTGCCGCACACATTCTGTTGCATCTGAACATAGTATCGGCTTTCTTTAAGAAGAGATGTCCGAACCGGACATTACGGATGGCACTTTATGTGTTTTTATTGATGCTATTGCTGATAACGATAGTGCCTTGGTTATCTTTATTTTAGCATTTCGGAATAGCGGCATCCGTTTTAATAGTTAACGAATAAACCAACGATTCAGAAAATACAATCTCCTTTAACTCCAACAAAAGAAGCATTAAGCGAAAATTATAAACAGAGAAGGCTCCCGTGAAGGAGCCTTCTTGCATCTTTTTTATAGTGCAGATATCGTGACCTGCCGATACGGGCACTGATTAGATGCTGCAAATATACGGAAATTGCTCATAAGTTGAGCAATAACGTGTGTACAATTGCTCAATTAGTGAGTAATTCCGTACCTGATAGCACAGTTCCTATCATCGCATGAAAGAAACTAAATATTTTTCCATGATACGACCTTGCCATCTGATGTCTGCATCGACTTATCTCCTCCATAAATTACCGTTTTTCGATCAGGATCAGCCCCGGAAAGTTTACTCCAATAATTGAGCCCTTTGAAATATTCTTTGGAAAAGGTCGCTCCGGACTTGATTTCGTAGGCATACTGACAATCAGCTTCCGTTTGAATCAGATCCACTTCATTGCCTGCGCTATCATGCCAGAACGAGAGAGCCGGTTCCAATCCCCGATTATAGTCCCGTTTGAGAAATTCGTTGATGACCATATTTTCAAACAACCCGCCTCGCAGATAATGTGAATCGAGTTGTGATACATTTCTTATTTCCAAAAGGGAACAAGCCAGCCCCGTATCATAGAAATAGAGTTTGGGCGATTTTACGAGACGTTTGGAGAAATTGTTGTAGTCGGGACGCAGGAAATAAAGGATATAGCTCTCCTCCAGAATCGAAAGCCACGCATCGACTGTCGGAGCGGTCACACCACATTCGACAGCCAAAGAAGCCTTGTTGAGCAACTGACCGATACGTCCTGCGCACAATTTGATGAGTCTGCGGAACTTTGAAAGATCGCCGATGGCCTTCATCTGTCGGACATCACGTTCTATATAGGTCTTGATATAATTCGGATAATAGTCCGTCGGGTCGATACTGCGGTCATAGATACTCGGATAGGCTCCACTGAAAATCTCACTGTTGGTCGTTTCGGGCAAAATGCCCGCATTGCGCATCTCTTCATGGGAGAACGGTAGCAAAGTCAAAATGCCGACTCGGCCGGCAAGAGACTGATCAACGGCATCCATCAGTTCCGTATTCTGCGAACCGGTCAGAATATACATCCCCATCCGATGTTCCTGGTCCGTGTGCGTTTGAAGATAGGAAAGCAGTGTAGGAACACGCTGAACTTCGTCAATAATCGTATGAGACGGATAGGTAGCAATAAAACCTCGCGGATCTTCGGTCGCAAACTCACGGTTATCCAAATCCTCCAGTGATACACGTTTATAATCCGGAAAGGTCAGTTCGGCCAAAGTTGATTTGCCGGACTGTCGCGGTCCGGTAATAGTCACAAAAGGATACTTTGTTGCCAGTTGAAGTAACTTGGCTTGTTGGGTGCGCTCTATCATATCGTCGTTATTTTTATGCAAAAATAAAATTGAATTTTATAATTGCAAAATATATACCTGTTTTTTTGTCGGAAAACGCAAAATGTTTTGGCGGCAATTTGTCGGGAAATAGGAAATCTCGCTCGAAAGAGAAATAAAAGACGGCTTTTGCCAACCCAACGCCACTGCGGCGGGCTATTTCTTTATATGTACATCACAGGGAAAGAATATGACTTGCTTGTGACCGAGCTCCGGGCGGAACTCGGGGCACGGACGGACGGCGGCGGGAAGAACCTTATCGCGCGGTGTCCGTTCTGCGGCAAGGACGGAAAATTCGGGGTCTATATCGGTAAGGAGACCGCCCGTAAGAAACCTTTCATGGCGCACTGCTTCTCGTGCGGACGCTCGACCACGACTTTGGGCAAGTTGCTCGAAAGCCTCGGCCGGATGGACCTGCTGCCGACGGAAACGGTGGCTTTCGACGAGCCGCTTCCCAATGTGCTGTTCCCGTTGGAGGATGCGGAGGAAGAGGTCGATGACGAGTTGGGCATCGTATCCCTTCCGGAATACTGGCGGCGCACCTTTACCCATCCTTATCTGCAAAGCCGGGGATTTACCTACGACGATTACGACCGCTTTCCGGTGGGCACCACCTGCCGGCTGAACCGCCGCTGGGACGACTACGTGATCTTTCCCGTCATCGACGCGGGCGACACGGTGGGTTACGTGGCCCGCCATACGTGGAGCAAGGAGGAAATCGACCTCCATAACCGCCGTGCCGCACGCAACGGGGGCTACAAGATGCTGCGCTGGCGCAACTCCACCGAGAACGACTTCGTGAAGCTGCTCTATCATTACGACGGTATCGTGGAGGGCGAAACCGACACGGTCATCCTGACCGAAGGCATCTTCGACGTGGTCGCCCTGACCCGCAAATTAGACCTGTACGACAACCGACGTATCGTCGCCGTCGCCACCTTCGGGAAGAAAATCTCCCGCACCCAAATCTACAAACTCCAGACGAAAGGCGTCCGCACGGTGGTCATCGGTTACGACGGCGATGCCGTGGAGGCCGTCAAACACACCGCCTCGGAGCTCTCCGCCTATTTCGAGGTCTTCGTGGCGGACATTCCCGATCCGGAGAAAGACTGGGAAGACCTGACGGCGGAAGAGATTTACCGTGTTTTCGCCTACGGGTTGAAAACGCCTGTCGAATATCAACTCACCAAGATACAACAGAAATAGCATGAACGAATTACATGAATGGCTGAAAGCGCACCGCATCGCTTACCGGCCCATAGACCGTGAAGTGGTCGAAATTGAAGGGCTCGGCAAACTGTTCCTCGCGGACCTTTCCGGGGTGGAGTCGATTTTCCGTGTGCGAGGCGCAGAGGTGGAATTCAACCTGATGGAACATCCGGAGGTGCTGCTGTCCGAGGGCATCGAATACGTCGTCTTCCCGTTCGGGGACAACTGGTACTACTACTCCCTCCGGGAGGGCTTCGCTCTGAACATCCTCAAATACGTGGGTCGGCGAGTTCCCTGTAAGCGGAAAACCCCGTTCGTGAACTTAGGTGTCCATACGCCCTACGAACTGCTCAATGCCTCGGGCGACGTGTCGCAGTGGGTGCGGAAAGCCGCATGGATGGGCCATACCGCCCTCGGCATCTGCGACCGGAATACGATGGGTGCGACGCTGGCGTTGCAGAAAGCCTGCGACAAGGCCGGCATCCGTCCCGTCATCGGATACACCTGCACGCTGGCGCACGAGAGCGAAAAGGTGGAGGTAAAAATCTACTGTCAAAGCCAGCGCGGACTCAGGAATCTGCTGCGCATCCAGAAAGCCGTCATGGTGGATGCTGCGGACGCGACCATTCCGCTTCCCGAACTGCTCCGCCGCGGCGAAGGGAACGTATTGGTGTTCGGCAAACTCTCGCCGTGCTGGATGGAAAATAACCTACATGCGGTGAAAGCCCTGCGGGAGACCTTCGATAAGGTGTTCTACCAGGTGGACCTGTCGGAGTACAAGGCCGAACGGCTGGATGCCGAGGTGCTGAAGGCGACCGCCCATTTCTTCCACACCTTCTACGACGAGCGGAACGACAGTTTCTTAGTGGAGCCGATACTCATCACCGACTGCTACTATCCGGACAAGGACGATGCCCGCACGAAAACCGTGCTCAACAAAATCGCCACGGGTGCCGCCCATGCCCAGAGCGACGACCAATACTTCAAAGACATCGACGAGCACTATACCGCCGTCCGTGCGCTTTTCGACGGCGAGCGGTGGAACACGGACGCGCTCTTCGAGCGGATGTGCCGCCACACGGTGGAGATTGCCGAGGGTGCCGAAGCCCGTTACCAGACCGAGCGGAACTACATGCCCCGCTACGACATGACGGCGGAGGAGCGGCAGCGTTACGGCGATACGCATACGATGTTCCTTTCCCTGCTCGAAGAGGGTTTTTCCAAACTGGTACCCGCCGAACAAAAGGACAAGTACAGGAAGCGACTCGATAAAGAGATCTACATTCTCGAATCTACAGATAACATTGACTACATGCTCGTGCAGTACGATACGGTAAACTGGGCACGTCGCAACGGTATTCTTGTGGGGTGCGGGCGCGGTTCGGCAGGAGGTTGTCTGGCTTTGTACCTGTTGGGTATCACGCTTATCGACCCCATCCGGTACAACCTGCTCTTCGAGCGTTTCCTGCTGCCCGAGCGTGCCGGGCTCTATCCGGCCAAAGCGACCAAACTTGTCGGAACGATTGCATCTACGAGCTACGTGAAACTATGTTTGAGTAATGGTCAGACAGTGCTTTTTGACCGCGATGCCCGGTTGGCGGTACGCCGTGGCGAAAAACAGATCGAGGTCTATGCCGATGAGCTTCGGGAGGGGGATGATATCCTGTTCGACAATCGGGATTTACTATTTGAAATCAACAAAGATATGCGATATGGAAGATGAAATATGGAAAGATATACCCGGTTACGAAAAGTGTTATCAAGTCAGTAATTTCGGGCAAGTACGAAGCCTGGACAGGATAGTGCTCGTGCAGAATAGAAAAGAACGTCTGCTCAAAGGCCATATCCTGACTCCCGCTCAAGGCAGAACATCCCCTTATTTTCAGGTACAATTAAGTACACGAAACAACACCAGACACTTTCTGATTCACCGGCTTGTCGCCAGTGCTTTTTTACCGGATTGGAATTCAGTCCTGGAAGTCAATCATAAAGACGGCAATAAACTGAACAACAGAGCCGATAATCTCGAAATGTGCACGCGGAAAGAAAACTATCGACATGCCATAGAACAGAATCTGAAAAGAGATTACGGTGAGAACCATGCCCACGCGAAATTAACAAACGAGGAGGCTTGTCAAATTCGGTTATTACACTATCTGTGGGGTATCCGCCAAGTCGAACTGGCCGGTATGTTCGGCGTGTGCAAACAGGCAATATGCAACATCGTGAACAATAAAACCTACGTCCGATGAAAATAGAATCAATAAGGAAGATTGAATCCCGGCACATTGTAAAAGCGTATGATTGTGAGGTCGGTGACGGTTATCTTCAAGGTTCCGGTAAAACCATGAGCGACGTGGACATCGACTTCCAGTCCGACCGCCGGCAGGAGGTCAAGGAGTATTTGGAGCGTCGGTACAACACCGACGGGCGACAGCAGGTCTTCTCCGCCGGTACGCTCACGACCCTCAAAATGAAAGCCGTGCTGAAAGATGTCAGCCGCGTACACCGTGTGCCGGTCAGTGTGGTGAACTACATCACGGCCATCTTCGGGGACGACAACATGACCTGGACCGACCTGTTCAAGTTGGCCGCCACCAACAAGAAAGTCCGGGACTTCATCCTACGGTACCCGAGGGTCATCGAGGACATCCGCCCGCTTATGGGTCAGCCCCGTTCCGGTTCCGTCCATGCCTCGGCCATCATCATCACGCCCAAGCAGCAGGACGGCGAGCCGATGGAGTGCTTCGACTACACGCCCATCAAGAAAGTGGACGACCTGCTCATTTCCGAGCTGGACGGATACTCCATCGACGAGGTCGGGTTGCTGAAAAACGACTGTCTCGGCATCAAGGAGCTGTCGAAAATACAGGCGGTCATCGACATCTGCAACCGGGAATACGGTGCGGGGCTCTCCTTCGAGGGTATCGTGCGCAGCGGCTTGGACGACGAGAAGACCTTCCGTATCCTGTCGGAGGGCTACACGCAGAACGTCTTCCAGTTCTCCTCGCCGGGCATGACCCGCTTCCTGCAAGACATGCGGCCGCAGTGCATCGGCGACCTGATTGCCGCCGGAGCGTTGTACCGTCCGGCGACGCTCGATTCCGGTTCGGCCGAAAAATACCTGCTCTGCCGCCGTGAGGAAGTGGCCCCCGTTTATTTGTGGGGAACCTACGATGCCTTGAAAAACACTTACGGCGTACTGGTCTTTCAGGAACAGCTCGCCCAGATGGCGCGTGAAGTCGGCGGTTTCTCGCTGGCCGAGGGCGTGCGGCTGCTGAAACTCATCTCCAAAAAGAAAATCGATGTCATCCGCGCCATGAAGGAGAAGTTCATGACGGGAGCTGCCGCCAAAGGGTGTCCCAAAGAAGATGCGGAACACATCTGGGAAATGATCGAAGCCGGCGGCGGTTACCTGTTCAATGCCAGCCATGCCACCGCTTATGCCGTCACCAGCTACGTGGGAGCCTATCTCAAAGCCAACTATCCGACAGCGTTCTACACCGTGGCATTGCAGTGGGCCGACGACAAAGAAATCCCGTTGCTGATGTCCGAGATGGAGCTCTGCTCGAAAGCCCGCATCGTGCCGCCCGAAATCAACACCTCCCGGCAGGTATTCTTCACCGACTACGGCACGGATGAAATCTTCTGGTCACTCGGCCGCATCAAACAGCTCGGAGCCAAAGCCGTTGCCTGCATCGTCGAGGAACGCGAGAAAAACGGTCCTTACACCTCCATCGAGCACTTCATCCACCGGATATTCCGGTACAAATTGAAGAAATACGCCTACTGGGACGACCCCGACAATGCTGAAGAATCCGTGCGGGTACCGGTCAATGCCCGGCATGTGCGGAACATGATTCTGTCTGGATGCTTCGACAAAGTGGAAGGTATCGGTACGGTGACGGAGCGTTACGGTCTGCTTGCCCGTGCAGCGGCAGAATTAGGCTTCACGCTTTCGGAGAAAGACTTCCCCGAGGAGCTGGTCGGGCGGCATTACTTTTGGAGCCGCCAGCAGATTGCCGTGTCGGGCATCGGTTCGGTGGACTACCGCCGCATCTTCGAGGCATCCGAAGCCCGTGCGCTCGTGAAAGGCAAAGCCTCCTACCTGAGTCTGCACGACGTGCTCGACCCGGCCAGCGACGGACGGCGTGCCGCCGTATGCGCCTCCGTCACGGAGCTGTCCGAGCACACGTACAAAGACCGGACGAGCGGCGAACGCAAGCGGTTTATCAAGCTGACGCTCCAGCAGAATAACGACGTGGCGGAGATGGTCTGCTGGAGCGAGACCTGCGAAGCCCATCGGGAGGAAATCTCCGCACTGAAAGACCGTATCGTCATCGTGTCGGGGATGGTCAAGTACAGCGACTATTCCGGCACAAACAACCTCCAAAGCACCAAATCGACTATCATTCATATCGTATGAGAATCAACTTATTCGGATAATATGGCAACACCCAAGACAGAACAAGGAATCTATACGGCCGTCGTGCTCGACTTCGAGACCGGCGGTCTGGACTGCACGCGCTGCGCCTGCACGCAGATCGCCATGCAGGCCGTGCGGCTCGACACCTTCGAGGTGCTGGGACGCTATGCGAACTATATCGCCCCTTACGACAAGCAGCCTTTGGGCGGGGCACCCAAACGCAAAGTGCTCAAGACACGTCGGGAGATCGAACAGGAGAGCACCTCCGAATCGATGAACTACGAGGCCGCCGCGCTGAACTACACCGACATCACGATGGACCTACTGCGGACACGGGGCATCCTCTTGAAACAGGTGGCGGCGGATGTCATCGACTTCGCCCGCAAACATACCCTGTGCAAGGGCGTCCGTTACAAGCCCGTGCTTATCGGGCAGAACATCCCGTTCGACGTGGGCTTTCTCCAACAGATGATGGCTTATGCCGGGTTACAGAAAGAGTTCGCGCAGGTATTCGCCGGCACGACGGATTTTTACGGGAACTTCCAGCCTCATTACTTAGACACCATCGACCTGGCACGGCTCTGTTTAGCCGCCGATCCGCAGGTCACGTCCTACAAGCTGGAGCTGGTGGCCGAACGTCTCGGCATCGAACTGGACGATGCCCACGATGCCGATGCCGATGTGACGGCCACACGGGAAGTGGCCGCTCTGTGCAGCCGCCGTCTGCGGCAGAACGGGGATACGGATATTTCGCAGCAGCGGACACCGAAGATGAGGAACCATTTCAAAATCTGAAGTTATGGAAGAGAAGAAAGGAGACAAGATAGAACGGGTCACGTTCCGGGTGGAAGACCGCATGACCTACGGGATACTGAACTACGACGGCAACGAGCTGATGGCCGCCATTACGGGGTATGACCTGAACGTGATGTTCAACATGCGGCTCATCAACTCGCTGGCAGATGCCGAAGCGTGTGCCGACGCGCTGGCCGATGTGTTTTACCAGACACTGATGGAGCAGCTTATCTCCAGAAAGGCGGATTTTATTCAACCGCCGAAGCCGTAATTCTCTATTCTTTTTCAAACGACAATGTGATGAAAAAGAAAGATAGCGATAAGACGAACGAGGTGCTGCCGGCGGTGCCTGTCCCTTTGGCGGACAAGCCGCTGACCGAAGAGGAAGACAAGTTCTGCGAGCTGTACGTCTCCGGCGGTCCGCTCTATGCCGGCAACCACCGCAAGTGTTACGAGGAGGTGTTCGGCAAGGGCAAGAACGTACCCATCGCCAGCCGTCTGCTGCTGGGGCGTCCGCATATCTCGGCCCGTATTCGGGAGATGATTGACAGTGTGCAGTTCGACGTCGAGACCATCGCCACCCGGTTGCAGGTGGCCGAGACACTCAAAGCGGTGATGAGCGAAACCTCCTCGGCCGAGTACACCGACAAATTCGGCGTGCCGCTTTCCCCGGCACCGTTGCGTGCCGTAGCCGTCAATGCCGCCAAAGCCCTCATGGAGCTTTATCCCATCAAGTGCTCGCAGGAAACCAAACTCCGTATCGACGGCGGTGAGGGCGGCGTAGTCTTCAACGTCATCGTACCGCAATCCACGCCCCATGAGTGAAAATAGGAACCGACCGAAGTTCAGCCGCCGCACGGCGGAACGGGTGATTTACATCCTCGTTATCCTCGGGCTGTTGTTATACGGTCTGCTACGGGACTCCGAGGTGGCCGCACGGCTTATGGAGGCCATCACGAATGCTTTTTCCATCTTAATACAAAATCCATCATGACACAAGTAAGAAACTTCATCAGCGACAACTTCCGGACGATTATCATCATCGTTTCGTTTGTCGTGACCCTCTATGTGCAGCACGTCAGCAACACCGAGCATATCAACGAACTGACACGCCGCTGCCAGACATTAGAGATGAAAGTGCAGGACCAGTACGAACGCATTGACGCCATCAAGCTCGACAAGGCGGTGTTCGAGGCGACGATGACCCAGTTCACCTCCTTGCAGACCGACATTCGGGAGATGCGGGAGGACATCAAGGAACTCTTAAAGCAAAAACGATAAATGATTGAGAAGCCGGAAGAAATCTAAATTACTATTCATCAAATAAAAAGCGTTATGATAGCAAGAAATTCAAAAGTGAAGATAGTGGCATCATCCCAGCTTACGGAGATGATGCTGGAGGAACTGGTCGGGAAAACGGGTGTCGTGTCGGAAGACCTTACCAGTCCCGAACGTCGCGGATGCAAGGGGTATATGGTGTTTCTCAAAGACCCGTACCAAGAGGAATACGAGTGGTTCATCCCCGCCGAATCGGTCTGCCATGCGTAAGAGTACCCTGTATTTGAGCCTCGCCGTGCTGTTGCTCGGTGGGGCTGTTGCAGTTCTGTGGCAACGCAACGGCTATCTCAAGGAGGAACGCAACCGCTACCGGAGCAATACAGAAGCGTTGCTGTCGGATATGAAGCGTATCCGTGTCGATTCGACGACAATGGCCGTGGATGTGAATGCGCTGCGGTTGCGGGTGGACGAATACAAGCGTCTGCGTGCCGAGGATGCCGAGAAAATCAGGCGGCTCGGGATAAAAATCAAACACCTCGAAGCGGCGGCACGGCATGAGGTTGAGGTGGCCGGACCGATAGACGCCGTGATACGGGACACGGTGGTTGTGCGGGATACGGTGCCGATTCTGCGCCAAAGGGTAGAGATGGTTACGCCGCACATCCAGCTTACGGGAATCATCGAGGATAACCGGCTGCGGGGTGAGATACGGGTGCCGGTGACGCTGCGCCAAGCGGTGTGGTTAGAGTATAAAGGCTGGTGGTTCTGGCGGCGGGTAAAGTCCGTGCATCAAACCATTTCAAGTGACAACCCGTATGCGGAGATACGGTATTCGGAGTATATACAAATAGCAAAAAGCAACCGGTAAACCATGATTTGCCAGTTGCTCTGATTTTTTAGCCAAATTTGTTAGGCGGCGGATAATCTCATACACAGTAATAGCTCTTCATTCATATTCATTCCCGTAACAGCTGGAACTTGATCCCCACCGAGAAATAGACGATTTCGGACAAGTCGAGCGACTTGTTCCCGCATTTGGCGACGATGTCGAGGTCGTTGGCGCTCAACTCGTAATAAAGCGTGATATGACGCAGCAGGCAGTCGTTTTTGAGGTAATAAGTGAATCGCTGCCCGACGTATAGATGCGTCCGCAGCCGTGAAGTGAAACCGTAATAGCGGTCGCCCGGATAACGGTCGGGCTCACGTACCCAATAATCCTCGCCTGTAATTAAGTTAAGATAAATGCCTGACGTGAAGGGTTCTATGGCGAATCGCTCGCAGCATCGGATGCTCCACGGAATATAATTCTGCCGGAGCGTGAAGGTCGTATGTGTTCGGTCTGAATAGGCTTTGGGCAGGATGCCAACCAGCACGTCGGTTTCCCAACGGCATTTCTTTCCGTAGTCCCATCCGCAGCCAACCGACATGAATCCCATACCTCCGGCGTACTGTGCCTTGACATGTGTGGGAATAAGCCGTTCCCATCCTTCATACCCTCGATGCTCCCGAAAATCGAGGCGTTTGTTTTGACCGAGTTGAATGTTGGCAAGCGGGACGAACGACGGTTCCTGAGCCGTTGCAGGCAACAGCCATAGACAACCGACCAATACGATAATGAATCGTTTAAAATTCCACCCGTTCATAGCTGTATCCCTCCTCGGTAATGGTAAAGAGCAGGTAATTCTCTTTTCCGATATTGTCGCATTCGTAATATACCACCCCGTCATCGAAAATCTCTTCAGCAGCGAAGTTGTGACCGTGGCCGTTCAGGCAGAATTGCAACTGGGGAAACTGACGGATCGTCTGCTGGAAAATTTTGGCCACGTTGTTATCGAACTGTTCGGAATAAGGTTTGGCGTGCATGACCACGACAGTCTTTTCGGCCCCGGCGGGGAAGCCGTCAATCTGGCGTTCAAGAAAGTCGAAATTCGGGACAGGTGTGTCGTGATCGAACTCCAGCGCATTGGTGTTCAGACAGACGAACCGCACGTCGCCGGCCGTGAAGGCGAAATCGACCTCGCCGAAAATCTTGGTAAAAATTCGTTCGCCGGTAGCCAGACAGTCGTGGTTGCCCAGCAAGGCGACGTAAGGAACACGCAGATGATTGAGGATGTCTCGCTGCCGCTCGAACTCGTCGCGCATGCCGAAATCGGCCATGTCGCCCGTATGGATCACGAAGTCGATGTCGTCGCGAGCATTGAGCGCCCTGACCGCATCTTCGGTTTCGTCGTACCATCGCTGCGTGTCGCTTATCTGCGCAAAACGAATCGTCCGCTTGCCTTTGCAAGCAGCCTCGATGCGAGCGATATTGCAGGCATTGATACCCGTTTCGCCATCGATGCGTGTATCGTAGGGATGGTATTCGACCTGACAGGCAGCCAGAAATACAGCAATAGTTGAAAATACGATACTATGTTTCATAACCGACCGGAAATCTGTGCGACATAAACATCTTCGCATTCTGCTCGCGGTTGAGGCTTGCTCCGACGGAAGATGCTTTTGATTTTTCTTTTTGTGCGTTGCCGCCATTCGAAGAGTAAGCGGCAAATGATACCTTTGAGTTGAACTCCATTCGCATCGGTGCGCAACAGCTCCGCATAACGGTGCAGGATGTAGAGATAGGCCGACGCACTGCATGACAGGCGGCGCATGTTGCGCAAACGTCGGCGCATAGAAAGATGCCTGCGAAACGACATTCGGTTGGTATCGATAACCATAAAACAATATCGGTCAGCTCCGTTGTCTCTTTCTTTTTTACATAGAATATTTCCTACATTCAAATCCTTATGCTCCACACCAGCCCAGTGCATTCGAACCAGAAATCCGGCCACGCCGTCGAGGACGTTTTTCGCCTCTTCGTTCTGCATGAACGTCTCGGTCGCGGGACGGATCGATTCATAATCCGTGTACAGCGACACGAAATAGCATTGCCGCATTACCCCCCCCCTTCGGATTTCCACGACAGCCACCTCCTCGGGCGTATCGATGCCCAACCGACGCAGCCTGTCGGCATACAGATAGGCGCGCATGGCTTTGCTCTTACGAAGCGAACCGTACAGCATACGGTTGCATAATGTCAGGCGTTCGTAGCTTTTGACTGCGAGCCGCATGCCGTCCGTCTCGAAGAGTTTGACGATGTTACGGCCGCTGTGCAGCGTCTCTCCGTGCCGAGCGAAAAAGATCGGGCGGGTCAGCTGTTCGACGAATGGTCGGAGGTATTCATATTTGGAATTGATGAGGATCTTCATGGTACGTTATAAATCAATCGTTGGGAGTAATGTCGGCCAGTTCGTCAGTGATGGCTTGCTGGCGGCGTTTGTTATAGGTCAGCGACAGATCGTCCAACAACTCCGAAGCGTTGTCTGAGGCGGTTTGCATGGCGACGGTGCGGGCCGCATGTTCGGCCGTGACACTGTCCAGCAACACAGCATAAAGACGTGCGCGAAGCGTGTAGGGCAGCAGTGCCGCAAGGAGCGTTTCCGTTTTAGGTTCACAAATGTATTCCGGAGCGTAGTCGAACAGTTCTTCTCCCATAGGCATCGTTATCGGCAGAAACGTCTGCTGCACGGGCGTCTGATGTCCCATCGAGTGAAAATGGTTGTAGACCAATACCACACGGTCAACCTTTCCGGCCGTATATTCCGCCATCAAAAGATCGGCCAGCACGGCAACGTCACCGTAGGCCGGTTTCGACACAAGCGAATGAAAACGTTCATTCGCATTGTATCCCGCCTTGACGACAGCCTGTGCGATTTTCTCGCCCACGGGAATCACCGTCACGCGGTCGAACCCGTCGGCGCGAAGCACCTCAACCTGCTGTGCCAGCGCCTTGACTGCATTGGCGTTGAAAGAACCGCACAACGAGCCGTCTGATGAAAAGGCCACGACCACGGCCTCTTCGTGTTTTTCATGCGGCGACAGTAACGGTGAAGCGACTTTTGTATCGGATGTGGCCGTTAACGCCGCTACAATCTGCGACAGTCCCCGTTCATATTCAGCCAATGCCAAAGCCGTCGCCTGTACACGGTGCAATTTGGCCGAGGCAACCATCTTCATTGCCGAGGTGATCTTCAGCGTACTTTGTACGGAAGCGATGCGGGCTTTTATCTCTTTGAGTGCTGCCATACGCCTATGCTTTCAAATTGGACGATACCCGTGCGGCCGCAGTTTCGATGGCTGCTCCGGTCGCTTCATCGATCACACCGCCGCGCAAGGTTTCAAAAACCTCCGAGGCTTCCAACTCGCGGAGCAGCTCCCGTTCGAAATCGGCAACCCGCTCCAGCGGGACATCGCGCATCAGCCCATGCGTACCGCAGTAAAGGACGGCGATCTGCTGCTCGACAGGCATCGGGCTGTACTGCGGTTGCACCAAAAGGCGCGTATTCTTGCGTCCCTTGTCCAGCACGGCGGCCGTCACGGCATCCATGTCGCTGCTGAACTTCGAGAACGATTCCAACTCGCGATACTGTGCCTGATCGATCTTCAGCGTACCAGCAACCTTCTTCATTGCCTTAATCTGGGCGTTGCCGCCGACGCGCGAAACGGAGATGCCCACGTCGATAGCCGGACGGTTGCCCTGATTGAAAAGATTGGCATCGAGAAAAATCTGACCGTCGGTGATGGAGATGACGTTCGTCGGGATGTAGGCCGAGACATCGCCCGCCTGTGTCTCGATAATGGGCAGTGCCGTGAGCGAACCGCCGCCACGCACTTTATCCTTCAAGGATTCGGGCAAGTCATTCATCTCGGCGGCTACTTCCTGTTGATCAATGATCTTGGCTGCTCGCTCCAGAAGACGCGAGTGCAAGTAGAAAATATCACCCGGATAGGCTTCGCGGCCCGACGGACGGCGCAGCACGAGCGACACCTCGCGGTAGGCCACAGCCTGCTTCGAAAGGTCATCGTAGACGACCAGCGCATGACGTCCCGTGTCGCGGAAATACTCGCCGATGGCCGCCCCGGCGAAGGGTGCGAAATACTGCATGGCAGCCGAATCGGCGGCCGTGGCGGCCACGACAACCGTGTAGGCCATCGCTCCATGTCGACGTAATGTCTCCACAAGCGCCGCAACAGTCGATGCCTTTTGGCCGATAGCTACATAAATGCAATAAATCGGATCGCCCGCCTCGAAATTGCGGCGCTGGTTGATAATCGTGTCGATGGCAATTGCCGTCTTGCCGGTCTGACGGTCGCCGATAATCAGCTCGCGCTGTCCGCGGCCGATGGGAATCATCGCATCAACGGCTTTCAGACCCGTCTGCAACGGCTGGTTCACCGGCTGGCGAAAGATGACGCCCGGGGCCTTGCGCTCCAACGGCATCTCCGTGAGGTCGCCGCCGATCGAGCCTTTGCCGTCAAGCGGTTCGCCCAGCGGGTCGATGACGCGGCCGAGCATCGCTTCGCTCACACGGATCGATGCCGTGCGGCCCGTGCGGCGCACCAAATCCCCCTCTTCGATACGTTCGGAAAAACCGAGCAGAACTGCGCCCACATGGTCTTCTTCGAGATTCATCACTACGGCCTTCATGCCGTCTTCGAATTCCAAAAGTTCGTTCGCTTCGGCATTCTGCAATCCGAAGATACGCACTACGCCGTCGCTGACCTGCAACACCGTACCTACCTCGGCGAATTGCGCCGTAAGGTCTGTCTGTTGCAATTCGGAAAGCAGTATATCCGAAACTTCCGATGGTTTTATCTGTTCTGTGTTCATGATTTCATACAATTCTATTTTGTTTGCGTCCTAATTGTTTACGCAGCAAGTTCAGTTGCCGTGAAAGGCTGGCATCGAGGAGCAGGTCGTCCATACGGAAAACGAATCCACCGATAAGCGATTCGTCTGCCTTGCGATGTAGACGTACTTCCCTGCTGCGGGTTCTCATTCGGACGATACCTGTAATCCGTTCTGCCGTTTCATCGCTCACGGGTGCGGCAGTCGTCAGTGCCGCATCGAGTATGCCGTGCCGCCGCTTGTATAGGGAAAGGTAGGAGTATAACATGAAATACAAATACTTTTCCCGACGGCGGTGTAACACCAGCGAGAAGAATCCATCCAGCGTGCGACTGCTACCGCTATCCAGTACCTGCCGGAAAAGCGCTTCTTTCGCTGTAACAGGCAAGACTGGCGAAAGCAAGGCATCCCGAAGCGACGGTTCTGTCTTATAAACGGCGATCAAATGCTGCACCTCATCATAAACCCTCTGCTCCTCGCCATTGGCGGCGGCAAAGTCGGCCAATGCCGTGGCATAACGTTTGACTATCAATCCGGTGTCCATGTCGTTTTGTTTTTCGGGTGTTCGATTTCATCGAGCAGTTGTTCTGCCAGTACGGTCTGCGATGTTTTGTCCTGCAATTCGCGTCGCAACATCTTTTCTGTTATCGCCACGGCGAGCACGGCGACCTGTCGGCGGGCATCCTGCAATATAGCTTCCCGCTCCGCTTCAGCTTCAGCACGGGCTTCCGCTACCAGCCGCACACGTTCTTTAGCCGCTTGATCCCGTGCTTCCGACAGAATACGTTCGTGTTCCGCAGAAGCTGTGCGAAGCAGATTTGTACGTTCAGCCTCCGCTTCCATCAGCATCATGCGTTTTTCCGTTTCGACCTCGGAGAGTTGCTGCCGGGCTTTCCGTGCCGTTGCAAGCGACGAATCGATGTAATGTTTCCGATCATCAATTGCCTTGACGATAACCGGGAAACCGAATTTCGCTACGAGGAAAAACACCGTACCGAACGCAAGCGTCATCCAGAACAGCAATCCCGATTCGGGTTGTAATAGTCCCATGGTTGCTGTCGTTAATGATTACAGTGCCATGAAACATACGGCTACGGCGAACAGGGCGACACCCTCGATCAGGGCAGCAACGATAATCATGTTCGTGCGGATCTTGTCCGCCGCTTCGGGTTGGCGGCCGATGGCTTCCATAGCCGACGAACCGATTTTACCGATACCGAAAGCCGCACCGATGACGGCCAAAGCTGCACCGATGGCAGCACCGAAAATTCCTAAAGTTTCCATAATTCAACTTAATTTGAGATTTGACTTGTGTTTTATTTGGTTTCTATATTTTGTTCCGTATGAGGCGTTTCTTGTGCCAGACCGATGAAAACAGCCGAGAGCATCGTGAAGACATAGGCTTGCAGGAATGCCACTAATAGTTCAAGGCAATTCATGAAGACGCTGAGCAGCACTGACACCACGGTCATCGAACCATTTACCGCGGCCCCCATTTCCGCCGTGACAAAGACGATGCACGTAAGGATCAGGATCACCGAATGGCCCGCCATCATGTTGGCGAACAGACGAATCATCAGTGCGAACGGCTTGGTCAGGATTCCGACGAACTCAATCAGGGGCATGATGGGAACCGGCACTTTGAGCCATGTCGGTACGTCCGGCCAGAAAATATCCTTCCAATAGTGTTTGGTTCCGAAGAGGTTGATGGCCAGAAACGTGGCCACAGCCAGCACCAATGTCACGGCGATGTTGCCCGTCACATTCGCACCTGCCGGGAAAATCGGTATCAACCCCATCAGGTTGTTCACAAGGATGAAGAAAAAGACCGTAAGCAGGTATGGCGCGAACTTGCGCCACCGTTCTCCGACGCAGGGACGGATGATGCCGTCCAGCAGCGACGAGCAGAGCATCTCGAACAACCCGACCACGCCGCGCGGCGCCTCCTCGGTCACCCTGTGGCGGCGATACCAGCGTGCGACGACCAACACGAGCGCGACGACCAGCGCACTGTTTATCAGCAGCCCCGCCGCCGTTTTGGTAATCGAGAGGTCCAGCGGCCGGACATCGGACCCGTCGTCCTGCCGCTCAACGATGCGGCCTGCATAATCGCCTTCGGAGGCAATGCGCAGTCCCTCGTATTCGGCACCGCCGTGCAGCCGCACAGAGGAGAAGCAGTGCCAGCCGGTCGTTCGGCTGCGCACGATGACGGGCAGATGAACTGTCCATTCCCGTTCACCCACGGTCGTGATGTGCCATTCGTAGCTGTCGCCGATATGCTCCATCACTACACCGATCACATCGGGACCTGACTGTTCCGCTGCCGCATGAAACGGAAGCGGCAGCAAAGCGATAAAAAGCAATATTTTATATTTCCATTGCATAATATTTTTTTTTGCGATCAAGGTTCAGCGAGTTCGACATTGGCTTCCACCGTGTCTCGCTCTATTTTGACGAAACCTCGCCGGATTTCCTGTTCATGTTCTTTTGTCCCGCTCGTGTAGGATATTTTGCCTTCTGACAGTTGGGCAATCAAAGGAGCATGGCCGGGTAAAACGGTAAAAGCCCCTAACGCTCCGGGCAGGGAGACTTTTTCGACGGTCGTGTGGCACAATACGCCGCACGGAGCCACAATAGTAAGCTGCATATCAACATGTTTTTTAAGTTTCGCAATCACGATTTCCGCAATAATTCTTCGCCCTTGCGGATGGCATCGTCGATGGTGCCCACGTTCAGGAATGCCTGCTCGGGCAGATGGTCGACCTCGCCGTCGAGAATCATCCGGAAGCCCCGGATCGTCTCGGCGATGGGCGTCATCACGCCCGGGACGCCCGTGAACTGCTCGGCCACGGAGAAGGGCTGCGAAAGGAACCGCTGCACACGGCGGGCGCGATTCACGATCGTGCGGTCTTCGTCCGAAAGCTCATCCATGCCCAAGATGGCGATAATATCCTGCAACTCCTTGTTGCGTTGTAGAATCTGTTTCACCCGCTGGGCCGTCCGGTAGTGCTCCTCGCCGACGATGTTCGGGTCGAGGATGCGCGACGTGGATTCCAGCGGATCAACGGCCGGGTAGATGCCCAGTTCGGCGATTTTGCGGCTCAGGACGGTCGTCGCGTCGAGATGGGTGAAAGTCGTGGCCGGTGCGGGGTCCGTCAGGTCGTCGGCCGGCACGTAGACCGCCTGCACCGAGGTGATCGACCCGTGCTTAGTCGAAGTGATACGTTCCTGCATCTGGCCCATTTCCGTTGCCAGTGTCGGCTGGTAGCCCACGGCCGAGGGCATGCGCCCCAGCAGGGCCGAAACTTCCGAACCGGCCTGCGTGAAACGGAAGATGTTGTCGATGAAGAAGAGAATGTCCTTCGATGCCCCCTCCTCACCGCTGTCGCGGAACGATTCGGCGACTGTCAGCCCCGACAGAGCGACCGATTTGCGCGCACCGGGCGGCTCGTTCATCTGACCGAACACCAGCGTGGCCTGCGATTTGGCTACCTCATCGTAATCGACCTTCGAGAGATCCCAATGGCCTTCCTCCATGCTGCGTTTGAATTCCTCACCGTATCGGATGACACCCGATTCGATCATCTCGCGCAGCAGATCGTTACCCTCGCGCGTTCGTTCGCCCACACCGGCGAAAACCGAGAAGCCGTTATGACCCTTGGCGATGTTGTTGATAAGCTCCATGATAAGCACTGTCTTGCCCACGCCCGCACCGCCGAACAGGCCGATCTTACCGCCCTTGACATAGGGTTCCAAGAGGTCGATAACCTTGATGCCCGTGTAGAGCACCTCCTGCGAGGTGGCCAGCTCGTCGAATTTCGGCGGTTCGCGGTGAATCGAGGCTTCGCCCGTGCGGTCGAGCGGACGCATACCGTCGATATTTTGGCCCGTGACGTTCATCAGACGTCCTTTGATCTGGTCGCCAACCGGCATAGAGATCGAACGGCCGAGCGAATTTACTTTCATGTGGCGCCGCAAGCCGTCCGTCGAATCCATCGCAACCGTGCGTACCGTATGCTCGCCGATGTGCTGCTGGACCTCTACAATCAGTTCCGCACCATTTTCTCTACGAATCGCAAGTGCCTCATTGATGGCTGGTAGTTGTCGTTTCTTTTCCACATCCGGGAAATGAACATCCACTACAGGACCGATGATTTGTGAAATGTATCCTTCCATTTGTTTTGTCTTGTTTATTTCGTATAGCAAAGCAACTAATTCTGCACGATACGGTAGTTATCTTTTCCGCTCATAGGTTGTCCGATATATACCGCCCATTCCTCAAAACAACATATCGAACATTTGTGAATCCGAAACGGATATATCGAAAGTAATCCGATATGCAAAAATTCCGGCTTTTATAGAAAATGCAGCCCCTCCGTCCATCGACGAAGGGGCTGCGACAATCCGTTTACGAGTTCTTACTTATGATAGTACCGATTCGCTATCAACTTGATTTGCCTGCGGTAAATCAGACAGGCAAGGAGGAAATAGACGCCGGCCTGAATCCAAAGTCCGCGCAGCTCGAAAGCAACGTCCGAAAGCGTTGCACCCATCGACTGGATGCGGACATATCCATTCATGCCGAAAGTCGAAGGAAAGAGGCAGGAGACCGCCTTCCAGAAGGCGGGAACGGCCGCTCCCGGCCACGATATGCCCGAGATAAAGAGCAGCGGCACGGAGAGACACACGAAGAGCAGGATGCAGTCCTCGCGCCGCCAGACGAGTGACGAGAGCACCATCGCCAAGAAGATACACGCAAGCAGGAACGGCACGACAAAGGCTGTAAGCGTGGCCAGGTCACCCAACTGCGGCAGCGAGAACCCGTGTGTGACAATCGTGAAGGCATAGACGGCCATCACAATGTAGATGCCGAAATAGGCCGCAGCTTTCCCTAATACTATGTAGACGGGATTTTTGTAGTCGTGATGGAATGGCACGAGCGATCCGCGGAACCGTTCGCGCATGCGTCCTGCCGACATGCCGATACCTAACAGCAGCGTCTGCTGTAGAATCAGCATCAACACGGGCGGTATGAGAAACGCCGCGAAGCCGCTTTGCGGATTGTACAGCGCGACGTAATCGTATTCGATGGGCGTATGCTGTATCTCGTCCTGTCGATCGGTCGTGCCGTGCATGTGGCGTTCGACTTTTATATCGGCATTCATTTCCAGCGACACCTTGGTAGTTGCCAGCAGCAAAGCCTTGTAGTAGAGCATACTGCTCATATCGCTGTATATACCGACGACGGTCTGGTCGCCGTGCCAAATGTCTTTCGTGAAACTCTCGGGAATGCGGATGATGCCGAATGCCTCGCGGCGGCGCAGCAACTCCTCGGCCTCGGCGACCGTGGTGCAGTGCGCCACGACGTCGACATCAGGCGTGGCATCCACCATGCGGATGAACTCACGACTCTGCGTCGTGCGGCTGTCATCGACGACCGCAGCCGGCACTTCGCGCACAACTTCGTTGGTATATACCCATGAGTAAAGAAGCGGATAAAACAAGGGAACGAAAATGACAAAGATCAGAATTCCCTTATCCTTGAACATATCTGCCAACTCATCGTACCAGATGTGAAAAATATTGCGTATCGATTTCATGGCTTATAATGATATTTGAGAAATGCGACCCGATAACGGCGATTTACCGCAAGCGGCAGCATGATGAAAAGCAGCAATGCGACGACCGACGGCCATGCGTAAGCGATCGGGTAGCCGTTCAATGCCTGATTTACATAGAGCAGGTAGTAATGGCGCAGCGGAAACAAGGCTGCCAAATGTCCCAACACGGGAGCCATGGCAGTTGTCGGATAGGTGAATCCCGCCAGCGAGAACGAGAGAATACCCCACAACGACGACAGACACATCGCAAGACGCATCTGCCCGCTGAAAACGCCGAACAGAAAGACGCCGAACGCCTGTGAGGCCACGACGGTCAGAATGCCGATGCCCATCATCGCCGCAATCCCGCAATTGCACGGGAATCCCATGAAGCGGTAGAGATAGACGTCGTAGAATACGATCATCAGCGAATACAGTACCGTCTGCGGCAACAGCTTGCCGGCTAAAGCCGTTGTCACGGAATAATCTGCCATGCGAAACCATATCCGCTGGGTTTTCTGCTTCCATTCCAGTCCGATCGTGTAAGTCGTTGAAAGCAGAATAAGCAGAATTAAAATTCCCGGCAGTAAAATGTTCGAGAGGTAAACGGAATAATCCAGTGTCGGATTATTGAGCGGATGCGCCTCGGTGACGATGGGACGTATGGCGGCCATCGCATCATCCTCGTTATACCCTTTAGCATAGAGCGTCTCGCGAGTCAGCGCCAGCGAGAGAATCTCGGAGGCAGTCATCATATCCTTCATCAGTAATGTTCCCGGCACGAAGTAGGCTTCATTGGTGTAGAACGATACACGGGGCTGTTTGCTGGCCAGTGCCTTTTCGGTCGTACCTTTCGGGATATAAAAGAATCCGTATATTTCACCACGTTGTACCGCTTCGCGCGCTTCGGTGAACGAGTCGTACTGGTCTGTGAATTCCGAGGCTTCGAACGCCTCCATCGTGCGTGCGATAATGCGTGTAACATGTGTACGGTCTTCGTCGACCAGTCCCATCGGCAGATCGGTAGGCAAACCGGCCCGCATCAGCGACGTGAAGAAGATGACGCAAATCACCGGCATGAAGAACATACAAAAAAGGAATATCGGCCGGCGGGAGAGGATGCCCAACTCCCGCCGGAAAATAGTCTTTAACCGTCCTATGATTCCTCGGTATTTCATTTGATTTCGCTTTTACGGAGTACGACTGACATGCCCGGATGCAACCCTTCGACGGGCGATACGGGGCGGGCACGCACCTCAAATGTTTTCAGGTCGAAACGGTCAAGCGCTTTGGTGGCCTTCCACACGGCGAAGCTGCCCACGTCCTTCATGCGCGTGATACGCACCGGAACGGTTATATCGAGAGCGGGCAGATAAGCGGTCAGTTCCTTGCCGACCGAGATACCAGGCAACAGGTCCTCACGGATATTGAATGTGAACCATACGTCGTCCATGCGTGCCACGTTCATGATCGGCGCTCCCGTACCGACCAGCTCGCCGACCTCGGGAAAAATTTCGGTCACCAGTCCGTCATCCGAAGCTCTGAGTATCGTCTCGTTCATATAAGAGGTCACCTCGGCGATGGCACCCTGCGCCCGTGTCACCTGAGCTTCGGCAGCCAGTTTGTCTTCATGGCGGGCTCCGTTTACGGCCATATCGTACTGCGCTTTAGCGGCCCGTTCGGTTGCAACGGAAGCATCGTATTTAGCTTGAGCCTCGTCGAACTTCTGGGTAGCGATGACTCCCTCACCGTGCAGGCGTTCAATACGTCGGAAAGTCTTCTCCGCCACCTGTAACCCTGCTTTGGCCTGCTGCCACACCTCGTAGGCAGCCTGTATCTGCTCCTGACGCGAGCCGTTGCGGGCTTTCAGCTCCATGGCCTCGGCCGCCGAACGGGCCGCTTCGGCCTGCGCCAGCTTGGCGGCCATGTCGGGCGCCTCCATGACGGCCAGCGTGTCGCCCTTGTGCACGCGGTCGCCTTCGGCGACCCTGATTTGCAAAACACGCGACGGCACCTTGCACGAAACACGGTAGTCCGTCGTTTCGACCTCGCCCTGAATATACTCTTCCCGTTCGGGCAACGAAAGCCCGATGATTACAACGACTGCAATTACCGCAAGCATTGCGGCGGCCGTTAAAAGAATCCCTTTTTGCTGTTTGTTCGTTTTCATATACTCTTAAAGTTTGAATTATTTCAATGTACCCAAAGCCTTACGCAGATATAGGTCGGCGAGCATCACGTCGATACGGGCCGTGAGTTGTTCCGAATGGGCGGAAAGCCATGCGGTCTGCGCCTCCAGCACGTTGCTGACGGGAATGACCCCCTCCTGCATACCGAGCGTGGCGCAGCGCAGATTCTCGTCGGCTTCCGCCTGACTGCGCGTGGCGGCTGCATATCGCTCGGTCGCCTCCTGCATTTTCTGACGGCTTTGTGTCACCTGCAACTCGACCTTTTCAGCCGCTTCATCGAATTGATACGTGGCGATAGCAGCTTCGCGGCGGGCAGCCTGTACCTTATGATGGCGTTCTCCCCATGTCAGTATGGGTATCTTCACTACCACGCCGACGTTCCACAGGCCGTTGAACTTCTTCTGGAATCCGTTCGTGAGCGAAGGGTTGGTCGTCAGGTAGCCGCCTGTGAGCGCTACGTTAGGCATGAACTCGGAGCGGGCGATCGTTACCTTATGCTTGCCGATCTGTTGTGCCATGTCGAGGCTGCGGAGTTCCGGACGGTTCTCCAAAGCCGTCTCTATGTCAGCAGCAGTTGTTCCAGCCGGCAACTCCGTGGCTTCATCCCGCAAGCGGACTTCCGTTGTCATCTCCAGACCGCACAACTGACAAAGCAGCATCTTGGACAGAGCCAAACCGTTATTAACCTGAATAAGTGTTACCTCCGCTTCATTGACTTTTACTTTGATGCTCAGGCCGTCGGCTTTGGTCGCCATTCCTTCTTCAATCAGGTGATCGACATCGCCGTCGAGTTTCCGTACCAATTCGAGGTAACTCTCGGCCAGTTGTTTTTTCGACTGCAAAGAGACAATCTGCCAATAGGTGCGGTCGACTTCGAGAATCACCTCTTGCAACTGCTGGTCATGCTGGCTCTGGGCAATCTGCTCCGCAAAACGGGTGATTTTGTTATAGGCTACGATCTTGCCGCCCATGTATATCGGCTGCGTCAGCATCACCGACGCCACGGTCATATTCCGCGTATCGGTGCGCAAAGCATCCACCAATCCCGCACCGGCGGCATCAAGCCCTCCGACAAGCGATCCTGCGATGGGGCCGAGTTGCTCGCCTAACGAAGGGTATTGTTGCAAAATGCCTTGTAACTGCCCTCCGACATTCGTACCGAGATTTCCCAATGCATTTTTCTGTTCATCGCTCAAAAGCGACAGTTCGTCCGAAGTGCGCATATAGGCTCCTGCCGCCGATATTTTGGGCAGGTAGTTCGTGAAAGCGGCCTTGCGTCGATGATAGGCCGCCTGCTCTTTCTCGCTCGCAATGCGCAGCTCCTTGTTGTTCTCGATGGCCAATGTCCGGCACTCTTCGATCGAAAGCTCCATCGTTTGGGCTTGCACCGTGAATACCGAAACGAGCAGCCATCCTGTTAAGATTCGTGTTTTCATATTTCTGCTTTTGTTTCAGCCGCAAAAATGGCCGATTCACACGAATCCGCAGTTATCTATCCGTATGGCAAAATAGCCGATATTCTACACATTGTGTAGTTTGGTAAATATCGGACATTAAATAAGCGGTTTCGGTCACCTGTCGTGTCCGGAAAGAACTTACTTTTGTATCGTTGAAACAATCTAATAAATAACCGGAATAATATGCAACTCGAATCCAATAACGAAGAACCTTTCAGGTTTCTGTCGGAACATTTCATCATCTTCGAAAATGCGAGGGATTTCGTCCAGATCGATGATCAAAAGGGCTGGCGCATGTTGCTTTTTTGTATCGAAGGATGTTTCCAAATAGAGGTCAACGGGACACCTTATACTATCGAACCGAACGATATTGCATTCTGCACGCCGGATAAGATGGTTACCCGCACGATGATGAGCCCCGATTTCAAGGGGTATCTGTTCGGATGTTCGGCAGCCTTTTCCAAACGGATCTTTCCGAACTCGGCGGATTTGTGGAACAAGGTGTTCTATATGAGCCGTAATTTCAAAATTCATCTGTCCGAAAAAGAAGCCGCCGAATTGCTGGAAGATTACAATTTCCTCAAACGGAAAATAATATGTATCGACCATCTCTACTACGATGAGGTCATGCGATGTCTATTGCAGGCGTTCCTTTATCAGACCGCCCATGTACTCGGCAATCACGTTGCGGCGGAAACGGAGTCGGTCGGGGAACCGCTTCAGTCCCGGCATCAGATCTGTCAGGCGTTCATAGACTTGCTTTCTTCGACCAAACCCGTACCTCGCACGGTACAATGGTATGCCGAACGGCTCTGCAAGACACCGCGTTATCTCTCTACGGCGGTCAAACGGGCAAGCGGCAGGACCGCTTCAGAGTGGATTCACGAAGCCCTGACGCGCGAAGTAGCCGATGCCCTGAAAAATTCCCCGAAAAGCATCAAGGAGATCTCCGACGAACTCGACTTCCCGAACCTCTCGTTTTTCGGACGATATTGCCGGCAGCGGCTGGGATGCTCGCCGTCTGAATTCAGACAAAAACAAGGATAGATAAACGCAAGACAAGATGAACAAAAATAAATACTTGATTAAATGTTTATTTTGCCTATTATTTTTGCTCGGCTGGAACTGTCATGGTTCGTATGCACAGGAACGCCGTAAAGTAGGCTTGGTACTCGGAGGCGGAGGTGCTAAGGGTGCTGCGGAAATCGGAGTATTGAAAGTATTGGAAGAGGCCGAAATTCCCATAGATTATATCGCAGGAACGAGTATCGGAGCAATTGTGGGAGGTTTATATGCCATCGGCTACGATGCCGCTACCCTTGACAGCCTGTATCGCAATCAGGATTGGATGTTTTTAATCAAAGATCAAGTAAAAAGAGAATCCGAAGCATTCCTATCCAAAGAAGAAAAGGAGAAATATCTGCTGCATATCCCGCTTTCTAAGGAGAAAAAGGTCGCCTTTACATCGGGAGGGTATGTCGCGGGGCAAAACATCCTGAACCTGTTTTCCAAACTTACCGTAGGGTATCATAGCGTGGACCACTTTTCCGATCTGCCAATCCCGTTTCGCTGCGTAGCCGTCGATATAGTCGAAGGGAAAGAGGTCGTGTTGGATTCCGGTTCCTTGCCGCTTGCCATGCGGGCCAGCATGTCCATACCGGGTGTATTTTCTCCGGTGGAATGGAACGGTATGCTGCTGGTCGATGGTGGAGCCTTGAATAATCTGCCTGTGGATGTCGTGAAAGAGATGGGAGCCGATGTGGTTATTTGTATTGATCTGAGTACGGGGTGGCGCAGCAAAGAAGAATTGAAATCGGCCTCCACCGTGCTCGACCAGTTGGTTGGCATTATGGGGCAACCGAAATACCGGAGCAACAAAGAGCAGGCGGATCTCTATATCAATCCGGCACTAAAAGGTTACAATGCCGCCAGCTTTCAGTCCGAAGCCATCGATACGATGTTGTTGCGTGGGGAACTTGCTGCACGGGAGAAATGGGACGATCTGCTTGCTTTACGCCGATATATATACTATGACAACGCTCCGGATTTTTCGCCCGAAAAGGAAACAAAATCTTGTTTGGCAGGGACATATTCGATAGGGAAAATTGAAATTGAAGGCATCGGAGGCAAAGAGAGAGAGTGGGTGCGCAGAAAAATCGGATTACAAGAGCATTCGGAAATATCGCAAACGGAAATAGACCGTGTATTGGTCAAATTGCAGGGATTCGACATCTTTTCACGTGTGGAATATCGTTTGGGCAATACGGACCCGCACGATTTGGTATTTCTGCTTGAAATGAAGGATTACCGCAAGATCAATATCGGAGCTCGTTTCGATACTGAAGAATTGGCAAGCATATTGGTCAACCTGTCCAACAACCAGCAACTGGCGACCAAACATCACTATTCCGTTACTGGACGCATATCGAAAAATCCCTATCTGGAAGCCGAGTACGCTTTCGGACATCTGTTCGGTGCCAAATTCGGCGTTTCCTATCGGTTAGGGTATCACGATTTCGACCTTTATGTCGGTAAACACGATGTCGGGACAATGAAATTCACATCCCATGCCTTATCCGGCTACTATACACGCGACATCGCTAATTTCCGTATGAAAATCGGGGCGCAATTCGAATATTACGATTACCGTTCCGAACTATTCGACCGGCAAGGGACACCACATGAAATTCGCTCCGACGCTTTTCTGAACTATTTTGCAGATTTTACAATGGACACGTATGACCGGGTATATTATCCTACTCATGGAAGCAGGATACGGATTCGAGGCACTCTCTATACGGACGATGGTATTTCATACAACGACGAAGGGCCATCCGGTGCATTGGATTTTCACGCAGGAACAGCAATCCGGCTCGGTTCGCGCTTTTGTCTGTTGCCATCGATACAGGGACGCTTCCTTTTCAACGACAACCTCCCGTATATCTATCGGAATTGTGTAGGAGGAAATGTCGATGCCGACTATCTGCCTTGGCAGAAAGCGTGGGAAAGCGTACAGCATGTCCATTTCATCGAACGGAATTTCGCCGCAACGAAACTGGCATTCCGATATCGTATCCATAAAAAATTTTATGCGACAGCTTTGGGAGAATACGGAAAGGAAAACGATAAAATCGAAGATATGTTTAGCGGCAACGATTTATGGGGATGCGCTCTTCGGTTTTCGTATGATTTTCTGTTGGGACCCATTGCTATTCAGGCGAATTATTCTAATCTATACAAAAACGTAGGCGTTTATATAAGTGCCGGCTTCAAGTTCTGAACCTCTTTTTTCTTTGTAGGCAACGTCCCGAATTTCATGCAAATTCGGGACGTTGTGTTCCATACGTGACTATCTGTATCCAATCTGTTCATGCTGTATGATTTAGACTATTCGTCAGTAAAAATCGAACACCGGAAATACTTCGGACCCCCCATAATTTTACACTCGAAAGAATTAAACAACCATAACGAAATTTATTCGAATGATGGAATATCTGAATTGTAAAACGAACGCTCCGTCATGGCATGAAGTCACGGTAGCGTCGCATGTGCCGCAAGAACTGGAGAAACTCTCCGAGATGGCACATAACTTATGGTGGACGTGGCACGATGAGGCTACAGCGCTCTATGCCGGCCTCGACCCTGAATTGTGGGAAAAGGCAGGGCACAATCCTATTGTCCTGTTGGAAATGATGAGCTACGAGCGATTGGAGGCCCTATCCGCCGATCCGTCGTTCATCGCCAAAATGAATGACATCTATACTCGATTCCACAAATATATGGATGAGAAACCTGATGCCAAACGGCCTTCTGTAGCCTATTTCAGCATGGAGTACGGATTGAACAAAATCCTGAAAATCTATTCGGGAGGGTTGGGCGTGTTGGCTGGCGACTACCTCAAAGAGGCTTCGGACAGTAATGTCGACCTCTGTGCCGTAGGATTGCTTTACCGGCATGGCTATTTCGACCAAAGCATTACGATGGACGGGGAACAGAGTGAAGTTTTCGAGGCACAGAATTTCGGGAAACTCCCCATCGAGAAAGTGTTGGATCATGAAGGGAAGCAATTGGTCGTTCATGTTCCCTATACGGACTATTTTACTGTACATGTCAAAGTCTGGCGGGTCAATGTCGGCCGGATTTCACTCTTTTTACTCGACACGGACCACAGCCTGAACAGCGAGTATGATCGGTTCATCACGCACCATCTCTACGGAGGCGACAATGAAAACCGGCTCAAGCAGGAGATTCTGCTCGGAATAGGAGGCATGATGACACTCAAGGCACTGGGCATCAAAAAAGATGTATATCATTGCAACGAAGGACATGCTGCACTAATCAACATCCAACGGCTGTGCGATTACATCGACGAGGGGCTGACTTTCGCACAGGCGATGGAGCTGGTGCGTGCGTCGTCGCTCTATACGGTACACACTCCTGTCCCGGCCGGACACGACTATTTCGACGAACCGTTGTTCCGCAAGTACATGGAGCAATACGCCGCCCGTCTCGGTATTACGTGGGATACGCTTATGGGAATGGGGCGGAACGAGCCCGATGACAAGGAGGAGAAATTCTGTATGTCCGTATTCGCCTGCCGTACCTGTCAGGAGGTGAACGGCGTGAGCAAGTTGCACGGCGCTGTTTCGCAAGAGATGTTTGCGCCGCTGTGGAAAGGCTATCTGCCCGAAGAGAACCACGTAGGCTATGTCACCAACGGAGTGCATCTGCCGACATGGTGCGCTGCTCCATGGAAAGAACTCTATGCGGAGTATTTCGGCGAAGCATTTTTCAAGAACCAGTCCGATGAAAAGCGGTGGCAGGCGATTTATGAAGTGCCGGACGAACGCATTTGGGCAATCCGCATGCAGATGAAATGCGACCTGATGGAATACCTGAAGCGCAAATGCAAGGCCGACTGGCAGAAGAGCCAGCTCGATCCGTCCATTATAGGGCCCATTGTCGAAAAATTCAATCCTCGTGCCTTGCTGGTCGGTTTCGGCCGCCGCTTCGCAACCTACAAACGGGCCCATCTACTCTTCTCCGACACGGAGTGGCTTGCGAGAATTGTGAACAATCCCGAACGCCCCGTGCAGTTCATTTTTACGGGCAAGGCGCATCCGGCAGACGGTGCAGGCAAAGGACTTATCAGACAAATCATAGAGCTCTCGCATCGGCCGGAGTTCCTCGGCAAAATCGTCTTCCTCGAAAACTACGACATGGAGCTGGCAAGCCGGCTCGTCGCCGGTGTCGATGTCTGGCTCAATACGCCGACCCGTCTGGCCGAAGCCTCGGGAACGTCGGGCGAAAAGGCTGCGATGAACGGTGTGCTGAATTTTTCGGTGCTCGACGGATGGTGGGCGGAAGGCTATCGTAAAGGAGCGGGCTGGATGCTGCCGGCAGAAGCCTCCTACGACAATCCGCAATTTCAGGATCAATTAGATGCCACAGCTATTTATTATATACTGGAACACATGATTCTGCCGCTCTATTATGATCGTAAAGATAAGGAATACTCCGAAGGTTGGGTACAATACATCAAAAACTCGCTGTCACAGATCGCTCCCCATTACACTATGAAACGGCAATTGGATGACTATTACGACAAGTTCTACGGGAAACTGGCAAACCGTTACCGGATGCTGTCCGTCGACGGATATGCTGAAGCGAAATCATTGGCAGCGTGGAAAGCGGCCGTGGCAGATCGCTGGGATTCCATCGAAATCAAATCGTTGGAAGTCGGCGACGGATTGAACGCCACCATCGAAGCCGGACGCGACTATGAGGTTACTATCGTCGTGGACGAAAAAGGATTGGACGACGCCATCGGCGTGGAGTTTGTGACCGTCCACAACGAGAATGGCAGGGAGCGCATCTATTCTGTTACACCATTTGAAATGCTACAGCGTGAGGGAACGCTCTACACTTTCCGCGCGAAGATCGGAGTGTCGAATGCCGGCAGTTTCAAGTTGGCGTTCCGCATGTATCCTAAAAACGATAAATTGCCGCACAGACAGGATTTCTGTTATGTACGCTGGTTCTCATTAAAAGCAATAAAATCATGGATAAACACAGTATTGGGCTCAATGCCGGTATTATTTGGCGGATATTGAGCGACAACGTTCAAAGAACGTATGACGAATTGAAAAAAGAAAGTGGACTTTCGGAACGAGATCTAAATGCCGCCATCGGGTGGCTGGCCCGTGAGGATAAAATCGAATTCGAGCCTCTGCCCGAGAAAGATGGAGTCGCTTTTATCATTCACTTCAACAACTACTTTTAGTTATGAACCAGATAAAATGTATAGGCGTGTTGACATCTGGGGGCGATGCTCCCGGTATGAACGCTGCAATCCGTGCCGTGACGCGCACGGCCATCTATTATGGATTTTCAGTAAAAGGCATCAAGCACGGGTATCGAGGACTGGTGACGAATGATATCATCGATTTGAAATCGCAAAGCGTCAGCAACATCATCCAACAAGGAGGCACGATGCTGAAAACCGCCCGTTGCAAGGAGTTCATGACACCTGAAGGGCGCAAGCAGGCTTACGACAACATGCAGGCGACCGGCATCGACGCATTGGTCGTCATCGGCGGCGATGGCTCGATTGCCGGAGCACAAGACCTTGCAAACGAATACAACGTCCCGATCGTTGCGTTGCCGGGGACCATCGACAACGACCTCAGCGGCACGGACGCAACAATCGGCTATGATACAGCACTCAACACGATCATGGAGGCGGTAGACCGGCTACGCGATACGGCAACGAGCCATGAACGCCTCTTCTTTGTGGAAGTCATGGGACATACGGCCGGTTATCTCGCACTCAACGGAGCCATCGCATCGGGAGCCGAAGCGGCCATCATTCCTGAAATGGAGACTGAAGTAGACCAGTTAGCCGAACTCATTAACAACGGGTTCCGCAAGAGCAAGAACTCGGCAATCGTATTGGTTGCGGAGAATCCGCAGACGGGCGGAGCGCTCGGACTGGCCGAACGTGTCAAAAAAGAGTTCCCGCAATATGATGCCCGCGTGACGATTTTGGGACACCTCCAACGGGGAGGGTCACCTACATCATTGGATCGAATTCTTGCATCGCGTCTGGGGGAATCAGCCGTCAAAGCGCTGATGGAGGGACAACGCAACGTGATGATCGGAGTAAGAAATAGCCAAATCGTCTATGTGCCCTTCTCAAAAGCCATCAAGCACGACAAGGGCATCAATCGTGATTATGTCGAACTGGTACGAATGCTGTCGATATGATTTTTGAACTCAATATGGAATAATTGGCAAATTGAGATAACATGAATAAGAAGGAATTAATCCGTACCGTTTCCCGGGAACTCACACCATCCGTGTCGCAAGACAAAGTCGCTTTAGTTCTTAACAAAACGGTTGAGATAATCAAGCATACACTTGATACGGGAGAACCTGTAAAATGGGCCGGATTCGGTTCTTTCGTCATAAAGGACATTCCGTCGAAACGGCTTTATTCGCCTTCATTGAAAAAGTATATCGTAACCGAAGGGGTACGGAAAATCGTTTTTGTGGAACCTCGCAGGAAAAAATAAGTTTATAGGATTCATTTATGAAGCGACCTCGGTATTGTCTGTGCCGGGGTCGCTTTTGCTATAACCGTTTCCGGCTGCCGTACCGCTATTCTTTGATGTAACTCTAACAGCATCAAAGAATGAAACTGCTTCTCAGACGCAAATACAAGGCGGAAAACTATACCATCGGCGACCTGTCAATCGACGGGCGTTTCTTTTGCCACACCATCGAAGACAAAATCCGTGAACTGCCTACCCGATGTCCCGATACGCCGTCGGGACGCTCATGCCGCTGCAAGGAGAAAGTGTATGCCCACACGGCGATTCCGGCAGGCACCTACAAGGTGACGATGGAATACAGTACGCGGTTCAAGCGGGTGCTGCCGTACCTGCATGACGTGCCGCATTTCTTAGGTATTCTGATTCACAGCGGCAATACGGAGGAGGATTCCGCCGGGTGTATCATTGTGGGGAAAAACACGGTCAAGGGCAAGGTCACCGAATCGCGCAAGACATCGGACGCACTGAATGTCCGGCTTGCCAAGGCTTCCGACATTGAAATCGAAATTGTGGAAGCATGGCGTTGAAGAAACTGAAGGCTCCCGAAAGTCTGAAAATCGACTTTTGCCCGTCGCCCAAGCAATACGAACTCTGGAAACTGCTCCAGCCCGAATGTCCGTTGTGCGGCGGCGAGGTGGAACAGATGCTTATCGGGTACGACGCCAACCACAATCCACGCTACAAACCTTACTGCAAGCGTTGCAATAACCAAAACATTCCGCAGTTGGTTTTGGGCGGCGGAGCTGCGGGCGGTGGTAAGTCGTTCGTATCCAGCGTATGGCTTGTGAGCAGTTGCATCCGCTTCCCGGATATCCGTGCCGTAGTGGCCCGAAAGACGCTGAAAAGCCTGAAAGAATCGACGTGGAACACCATCCGCATGGTCATCAAGCAGTGGGGATTGGTGGAAGACGAACACTACCACATCAACAATGTGGCCGGTACGCTGCGGTTCTGGAACGATTCGGTCATCATCATGCTCGATTTGGCCGATCAGCCGTCCGACCCCAACTTCGAGCGGTTCGGTTCGATGGAGGCGACGATTGCCGCCTGCGACGAGGTGTCAGAGGTCAGCCAGAAGGCCATCGAGGTGTTGTTCTCGCGTTTGCGCTGGAAGACCCACGAAACCTTCAAGGTCTCGAAAATGCTGCTCACGACAAACCCCACGACCAACTGGATACGGGGACGGTTCGTGCAGGACGACAACGGCGACCGGGTGACGCTCCGTGAGGGCGAAGCCTACGTGCCGTTCTCGGTGTTCGACAATCCCGACATTGCTTTCCGCCAGACCTACGAAGCCGCCTTGAATAAAATCAGCGACCAGGCGACGAAAGAGCGGTTGCTTTACGGCAATTGGGACTTCGTGGAGGCCAACGACATGGCTATCTACAACCGATTCGATGGAGCCGTGCATTTGATCACGGGGCTGAAAGAGCGGGTGTACGACCCGACTCGGCCGCTGATTACCGTGTGGGATTTCAATGTGGCTCCGCACATGAGTGTGCTGCTTGCCCAAATCGACTACGACACGCGGAAAGTTTACATTCTGGAAGAGGTATTGGGCACGGCTGCCGCCAAAGAGAACAACACACCGGCATTGGCCCGCCGAATAAAAAAGAAACTGCTTTTGGATAAACAGATAGGCGGTGTGGACGTAACGGGCGACCCGGCAGGATTGCAACGTTCCACAGCGTCCGAGGACGGTATCAACAACTTTACGGTCATCTCGGAAATGCTCGGACAAGGAGTGCTGCATCCCCGCGTGAAGCTACTCAAGAAACAGCCTCCCCAGATTACGCGGTGCGAGTTCGTCAATGAACTATTTGACGGTTACAACGGCTGGGAGCTGCGCATCGACCTGCGCTGCCGCAAACTGACGGAAGACCTGATATACCAGACGAAAAACGAGGACGGCACCAAGTCCAAGCAGAAGGTGACCGACCCGAAAACCGGTGTGAAATACGAGAAGTACGGCCACCTGTCCGACTGCCTGGACTATCTGCTCTGCTACTACCTGCGGGATAGCTGGCACAAGTACAAAAACGGCAATGCGGGAAACTACCAAGTGGTATCGACAGCAATGCTTCACGAAGGATTCAACTATTAAAGAAAAAGACGATACATGTACAGAAGATTTCTTAATAACGAAGACTATTTGGGCATCATCACGCAAGAGGCCCTTTCGCAGATGACCAGAGGGAACAGCGACCGGTTTATCCAGGCGGAGGAGTCGGCCGAGATGAGCATCGTGGAGTATCTGTCGGAGAATTACGAAATCGAGCGGGAACTCGGCAAGGGTAAGTATATTGCGGAATACGACCGTCGGATTACGTTTCCCGTGGGAGCGCATATCTACCATGAGGGGACGATTTGCGAGGTTATCCGCTCCATAAGCGGTTATAAAATGCCGGCGGTGAAAACCTACTGGCAGGAGCATGTGGATATCAATTTGGACACGAGCACCGTCGAGCGTTATTCACAGTTCGGCACCTATTATCCGAATGACCTTGTGCTGTACAACGATGCGGTGTATATCTGTACGGCCGAGAACGGGTACAAGTTCGGTGAGATCCGCATTCCGATGGTCGAGGGCTGGTTAGAGGCGGAATATACTTTGTGGCAGCCGATAAACTACCAGCTGTGGGATGTGGTGGAGTTCGAAGGAGCGTTCTATACGCTGATGAGCATGGACGGATTCGACAATAACGTCACGCCGATGGAATCCGACTGCTGGGGAGCCATTGCGGACTACGATCCCGCCTATAACGACTATGAGTTTTCGGAACACGAATATGTGGTGTACGAGGGGCGTGTGTTCTATCCCGGAACGGATGTCAATGCCGACCTGCCGCAGCGGGGAGTGAATCTCACGCCGCATGACCCGCGCAATTACAACTTGAAGAAACACATGGTGCGGCTGGCGTTGTACGAACTGACGAAACTTATCGCCCCGAACAATGTGAGCGTGGTCAGAATGCGGGATTACGAGGATTCGATGAAATGGCTTGCGGACGCGGCGCGGTTGCGGTTGAATCCGCAGATTCCCCGAAAAGTGGCGGAGGACAACAAGCCTGTGACGGACTGGCAGCTCGCCACGTTCCAGACGGACTACGACCCGTGGAAAAATCCGTGGATGACGTGATTTTTTGTTCTGTTCAAGTCGTTTTGCATATATCTGAATGCAGTATATTAGTAATCAGATATTTAATTGGTTTACGGTTCACGAAAAGACTATAAGTAAACTTCTGCATCTGATTGCGGAAGTGTTAATTATCAGCGGTTTATTACACGATTTTTCATTATATTTGCGTTTGCTAAAAGAAATCTATAACTTAAAAATATCGAGCATTATGACAAAAGCTGAAATCGTTGCAGAGATTGCAAAGCAGACGGGAGTGGAAAAGACGGTAGTAATGAATGTCGTGGAGGCGTTTATGGAGAGTGTGAAGGGGTCGATGATTGCGGGGAATGAGGTGTTTCTGCGCGGATTCGGCAGCTTCATCATCAAGAAAAGGGCCGAGAAGGTAGCCCGTAATATCTCGAAGAACACAACGATTACGATTCCTGCGCATAACATTCCTGCGTTCAAGCCGGCCAAGACTTTCCTGGCTGCCGTGAGGGAAACTAAATAACAGGACCGATGGCCGTAGTCAGAGAGCGAATTATCCTCCGAAAAGGACGCCGCAGCGGTGAAAAGATGCCGCACCGAATTGACATCAAGGAACTGGCAGAGGGCGATTCTCTGCTTGTCGAAATTGTCATCGACAAGAAAAATGACTCGGTGCACCGATGTCTGTTCAAGCCTGAACAGCTTGCCGGGCGACGCAGTGTCACTTTTCGGGTCAGCGGCGAGCAGGTGTATTGGTTGTCCGGATTACAGCCGAAACCGTTGCTGAAACAGCAGGCGGACAAACTTGTTCCGGACGTCGAACATGTGAAAGAGGAAGAGCCTAAAAAGCGTGGCGGTAAAGCGGGTCCCCGAGAACGCAAGGTGCTGGTATTCGATGAAGAGGGAAAGCTGGAGGCCGTGATGCGCTCTCTGAAGGATGTGGCATCCATGACCAATCTGCGGGAGAAGGCTATCGACAAGCTCTGCAAAACCAAACGGGTTTCGACGGAGACGGGCTATTCGTTCCGATACTGGTGGAAAGTGCTCGGATTCGATATTACGGATTTTACGTTGACAGCCTCGCAGTATGACGAGTTGTGCAAGCGTAAATCAGACTAAAAAAATGAAAGGCGTGGGATGGTTTATTTCACGCCTTTTTTGTCGGCAGGCTTTTGTTCTGTATCCGGGATGCAAACGAATGCCGTGTCAGAGAAAGTAACTTCGGCGGCTTCATTGGGGGCTAAAATGCCTTCGGCCACGAGTTGCTGCATGATTTCCCGGGCTTGCTGTTCACGGGGAGAACTATTACCGGGAACAGGTTCCGATTGCGGAGCGGACGGGTGTTTCTGATTCTTGTCCATTGCCTTGTAAGGGTGGCTGTTGCCCCTACAGACCGGTTATGTTCATATACGAAAAGCGTGGGACATCAGCTTGCCGTAATCGAGGTTCTGGTAAACCCTACACATAACAAGTAACGCCCACGCATAACGTGAGCATTCAGTCTTGTTATCCCATGTGTAGTGAATTTACCAGATTCCGATTTACGGGATAAAAGCCAAACGCTTTCCAATATTTTTCTTAAAACACTGCAAAGATAGCGATTATTTGCCGTGTTTGCATAAAGAAGCCGCAAGAACTTATGAAAATACCTCATTTATCAGTTCTTACGGTTCGTTTTCCGATGCCCGAAAACTATATATATTACTGTACTTTGTACAAGGCAATCAGCCGGCCGTTTTGCATATCGGCGATGAATGTACCGTTGGAGAGAGTGCATTCGTGGATGTGCGTATCTTCGGGGTCGGATTGAAGGAGGGATTGCCGGACTGTTTCGTCGATTACCTGCATGGCGACGCCTTGTACGGTTGCGGTGGTGGCATCGACAGGTAGCGACATAAGCTGTTCCAAGAGCGATTTTTCCATTGACCTGAATGTTGAGACCTTATGTCCCTCTCAGGTCGGTTATACATGCGAAAAGCGTGGGACATTACACTTGTCGCAACACAGGCTCTGGTAAACCTTCTCCCGCAACAGATAATGCCCACGCATAACGCGGGCGTCTATCTATTTGCATTGCGGGAGATCGAAATTTACCAGACTTCGTGTTGCAAAGCAAAAGCTAAACGCTTTCTAAATATCTTAAATCTTCTGCAAAGATAGGTATTCTGCCTAAAATAACGGGAAGGAATACTCTCTTTTTGTATTTTTGTGATTGAATCCTTGAAATATGTGACTTATGAGTAATAATATTATTAGTCTTGAATTAGAACAAATAAAAAGAGAAAGGGAAAAAGCTCATGATGATATGATGTGGGGGAAACCGGCAAATGATATTATCACGGGTATTAGTAAGAATGACAATATACGTCCAGCTCGTGCCATTTGGGAAATGGTACAGAATGCTCGTGATGTTGCGAAAAAAGGTGGTGCAGAAATACTTTTTGTAAGGCAGAAAGATAATTTTATATTTCAACACGATGGAATTCCCTTTGACAACCATACAATAGAAGCATTATGCCTCCAAACCAGTTCTAAAACAAGAAATGATATAATTCAAATCGGACAATATGGAACAGGTTTCCTAACTACTCATAAATTGGGCTTATCATTTGAGTTGACAGGAACTATAAAATTATCTCAAAATAAAGATTATTACTATTGTTTCCAAAATATCCTTTTCGACCGATCTCCCAAGGATAAAGAGCAAATGATAAAGAATTTGAAGGAACTAAATAGTGAGATTGAGTCTTGGGGAAACTCCTGGGATCAGATTATTGACTCTCCAAACAATCAAACTATTTTCAAATATTTACATAAATACCCTATTGAGCAAGAAAATGCAAATGAAGCCTTACATTCATCTGTTCATCTGGCTCCTTATGTCCTTGCTCTCAACAAAAGAATTAAATCAATCTTATTTCGGGATGTAATAGATAATACTTCTGATTCATACATTCGGGGAAACGATACGCTTATCGATACGTTTGAAGATATTGAACTTATATGTGTGGATATACAACAAAACTCTTACCGCAATAATACAAGGAATGATACGGTCATCAAAATTTATTTATTGAGAAATTTGACAGCAGAGACTGAAACTGAAAACGGGACAGAAAGTAATGCGATCGTGATACTTCCGATACATGAAGATGAGGATGGGAATTTACGGGTCTTTCTTTGGGACCCCAATGTTCCAAATCTGTTTCTTTATTTACCTTTATTAGGTACGGAAAACTGGGGATTCAATTTTATACTGCATTCGTCATGTTTCACATGTGATAATGACAATCGAGATAGTTTGAGATTCGTTGGTAACGGTCAAAACAATGATGATCAAGCAGAATCCAATAAACAGCTTGTGGAGTTATCCAATTCCATGATTGTACGATTTATCAACAGATGGTTGGCAAAACTGAAAGATGTTAAGTATTTGGCGAAAGCAAACTTTCCAATTAAGCATCCAAATGCGAAACTTGCCGAATATTATCAACAATTAGAAAATTACTGGGTTAAGTTCTTTGAGTCGTTGAATCTTGTACAAGTTGGTTCAGGTTTGACAATGCCTCAGTGCATCCATATACTCCACAGCGAATTATCTTCAGCAGCCCAAAACGATACAAATTTATTAGACGCTCTGTTTTATTTCATGACAGAAATGTATGGAGTAGGATCAATTCCAGTAAAAGAAGATTTGTTGTATTGGAGTGAAACCATACAAGATTGGTATCCAGATCAACCTACAGATCGTTTCGCTAATATAGAGAGTTTGGTTGGTTATATCAAGGGAATGCACATTACAAAGGAAAACCTTGATTATCTCTATACTTTTGATTGTTTCTTGGTAACATCTAAACATGAGCAATGTTTTAGTAGGCATGAACTAATTCCCAACGTGGATTGTAATTTACACTTACGAGAGGATCTCGTTTGCCCAGAAGCATTCAATGAGATTTTAGTAAATATCATGCGAGAACTTATTCCGGATGAAGTCAGCCGCTTTATTCATCCGCAGTTTAAGAATTTATTCAGGTTTGAGGAGTTTGGTAACGCAAAAGTTAAAGAATGTCTTGCCAACTATATAGGAAAGTTGAGAGATAGTCAAGATGCGATGCGGACGAGTTTAAAGAAATCTATTATCAATAAAAATGAGTATCTAATAGAAGATTTTCAAACGACCGTTTTTTCGCATTCAACAGTAAGTGCGCTGATGGAGTTATTACATGCAGTTGTCGAAAATAACAGTACAGCATTCGAAGCTCGCATTTTACCGTTATTGGACGAATATTATAATTATACTACAACAAACGATGTCAAACTAAATAAGAACGTTTATGATTGTAGAACTTTCTATCGCCCTCTAATTGCAAATGCACTCTATGAAATGAGCTTGTCTGACATTGCCATTAATCAATTCAAATCCCATTTGAAATTTATTGAATTGATATATGGCTTTGATGACATGTGCAGCACTTTACAATATTATAGAATTTATCCAAACCAAATAGGCGTCTATTGTTATGCAGAGATGCTCCAAAAAGAAGATTCGGATATGCCTGCGCGTTTGAAAGACCTCTATGATATTATTGTTAGAGATACAACCATTGATAATAGCAGTAGTGTTAAACATGAACTTGTAAATGCTTCCTATGCGCCATATTTCATTGGAACTAAGATGTTGCAACCCGAACATTTGGCAAATGAAATAGTCAAGCGTATATATGAACGTACTTCATACAATATAAGCAATTATTCCCATCAGAAGTCAGTGATTGAAATCATTGAACAGTTGGAAGATCCTCTATGGAGAAATTGGTTCTCTGAATTGGACAACGTCAAATCCAATATTATGATGTCTGTCATCCAAGATCAAGATAAAAAGCGTCACTTATTCCGGATTATGCAAGTTGAAGATAAAAATACATTAAATACAATAGCTGGTTTAGTTGATGAAAAGAATCTTTCCCGCATTATTGAACTTGGTCGAAAGGCTCTAATAAACGAACAAAACGAAACAGCGGATTGGACCTATAAAAAAATGTTAGGAGAATATGTTGAAACGAGTCTTCTTGAAATACTAAAAGAAACTTTATCAGACAAGGAACTCCATGTAAAATCAGAAAATGTGCAAGGTGGTCAAGACTTTATCATATATATAAATAATAAGCCATTTTACTATATTGAGGTTAAATCACGTTGGGTAACATCTGATTCAGTAATGATGAGTGCATCTCAATTAAAAAGATCAATCGAAGAGAAAGAACGATATGCCTTGTTTGCAGTTGATATGACTGACTTTAATCATACTAATGTAGAGTTACACGAATATCCTGCCATGAAAGAAAGTTTAGAGCGGATAAACGTGATATCCAATATAGGACATCTAACTCAACATTTGAAAAGAATAGTTGAAAATCCAGATGATGAAGTTCATATCGGAGGTGATTACAAAGCGATAGTTCCTCAATCTCTTATAAAAAAACATAAAAAAGAATTTAAGTCCTTTATTGCAGAGTTAAGCGAAAAAATAGCGAGTTGTTTATAATTTTATGCACCCCCAACTAATAAATAACTTTTGGTCGGGGTATGCGCCTATGTATTACTTATATCCCCCAACTATCGTAACGGGCGTTCATGCGCTGGCGCAGTTCTTCCTGCTTGGTGTTCTTGTAGTAGTGTTTCTCGATGGTTCGGGCGCTGTTGCCGGCCATTTCAGCGACGTGGGTAATTGGAGTGCCCGCATCAAGCTCGCTGGAAATGAATGTGCCTCGTGCCGTGTACCACGTCATTTTCTCGTCGATTCCCAGAATCTCGCAAACCTTGTCCAGCGTTTCGCTGACGAGGGTTGAGAAGCTGTTACGACGTCCCATCTTCTGTTTGTCGGTTACGTGTTTCTCGGTATAGACCGGGAAGACGTAGTTGCCGATGCCCTTGCCTCTGTATTTTTCCAGAATTACGATGAGACGGTCGATAAGCAGGGGCTTGGCCAGCTTGGGGAATTTGGTACGTTCATAGACAATCATGCCTTCCTTTTCGTTAATCATGTCCCATGTCAGATTGACGACATCGACATTGGCCATACCGCCACTATAAAAGCTGAATAGGAAAAGGTCGAGGCAGAGTTGCTCCTGCTCGGAAAAGAGGCTGCGGTCCATGAACTCCATCCGCCGGATGATATTCGGATTGACGGCTTTGGACTCGAACTGTCCCCATGCCATCTTTTCCGTAGCCGCCTCGAAGATTGCTGGGTTGGCTCCGTACATGTGGAGTTCGTCCTTGGCATAGTTTACCAAAGCACGGAAGATGCGAAGGAACTGGCGCAAGCCGGCACGGTTCCCGTTTTCGATGCCGCGCCGTTCCAGATAGACGATGTATTCCAATAGGAATTTCTGGGTAATGTCGGTGAAGTAAAAGCGGGACAGGTCTTTGTTGTACTGCTTCTGGGTGAAGGCCGAAAGCGAAGTGCGGAGCTGCTTGTACATGCCGGCGGTGCCGATGCTCTTGACGAGTTTGCCGTTCTTGAATTTTTCGTGGTTCTCGAAGTATTCGATTCTGGCGTTGATGAGCTGGAGAACGGTCAGCACTTTCGATTCCTGCTTTGCTTTTTCCTCTTCTTTGGGTTTGAAGCAATCGGCCCATTGCAGCACGGAGAAGTTACGTCCGTCCTTTTCCCACCGTTCGGCGATGGACATGTACTTCTCTTTGAGTTCAAGCAACAGCTGGTTTTTCTTGAGGTACTCGCTGGAGGCAGATTCAAAACTCTGGGTTTCGTTGTTCCAGCATTTGTAAGCTCCGGTGATGCTGACGACCCGGGGAATGCGGGTGTAACCGGTCTTGTAGAAAATCATTTCCAGTTTGACCATCTTAGGGTCCTGGGGGTCTTTGCGACCTTTGAATGTGATCGAACAATACATATCGTTAATTTTTTAGTGGCTCATGTATTCCTGCCGGTTCCCTACATGGGAACCTACATAAGAATAGAACTATCCACCGTATTCGGGTGGGAACGGAAGTAATCCGTTACCCGACGAATCAATTAACTTGTTGATATGTAGTTGTTTTAGTCTATGCGGATTTTGACTTTATTGGAGTTGGAAAATCTAGCAGATATCTGATTTTTTCCTTGTATCGGTTAAGCCTGTGATTAACTTCTATCTGTCTGTTACTCATAGCTTTGTTATAAAGTCCCCGAACGGGACATCCCACACACCTGGCAGCCCTGTATACACTGACCCGCGAGATATATCCTGCATCTGATTTACGTTTCTCTTCCCGGATGAAAGACAGATGCTGACCCATAGGACAGACGTAATAATTTCCTTTCGGGTTATAGAACAGATTCTGCACGAGAAAGGCATTCTTCTTGTACCCGCGTTTTTGCTCCTGATGGAACATATTGTACTTGACGTAAGGAATGAGGTTGTGGTCAAACAGGTATTCATAGTTCTGCTCACTGCCGTAGCCCGAGTCGGCAACCATCACTCTGCTTTGTCTGCCGTAACGTTTTTCAAAACTCTCCAGGAAAGGGATAAGCGTAAGCGTATCGGTAGGCCAGTGATAAACGGCATAGTTGGTAATCCCTCAGACGGCTGTCATACTTTTCTATGCTTCCACGCCATACAAAGGTGTATTTATTGGCAGCCGACTCGATTTTGGTACCATCGATGTATTGAACTTCAAGGGAGACAAAACCCTCCGAGTGAAGAAGTTCTACCACCCGCGTGAAGATATCATCAAAAGAATCCTTCAAGCGTTTACCACGGAAATAATTAATCGTCCGGAAGTCAGGACGTCCTCCACCCGATAACCACATGTAATGAATGTGTTCATGAAGCTGACGCTCGATTTTACGCGAAGAGTATATATTGTTCAGATAAGCATAAATCAATACTTTCAACATCATACGGGGATGAAAACAACTATTACCACCTCCTTTATAACTCGCGAGCACTTTACCCACATCGAGACGGTCCACGATATTGTTCAGCACACGAACAGGATGAGTTGCAGGGATTAATTCATCAAGACTCGGGGGTAATAACTGTAATTGACCCTGATTATCGGATTTAAATGCTATCTTTGCCATCGGTATCAGATTGTTTATTAATTGGTTATGCAAAACAAATATAATAAATCTATCTGAAATTACAAAGGTTTTCTTCCTGATTTTCAGATTGAAAGCCTTATTTTTTGCAAAAAAGAACTGTCTAAAACTTGTTAGACAGTCCCTTTTTGTATAATCTTCCTTGCATGTGTTGTGGGATTCTCCGTGCTTTACAGAACCATACGCTACCCTTGCTTAACCTCAAAGACGTAGCATGAACGTATCATGGACGTATCATGGACGTAGCATGAACGTAAATTTGCGTTTATGATGTGTTTATGCTATGTAAATATAGCCTCTTTGAGGGTAGGCAAGGGGGAAGAACGGGGCGTGCAACAACTTTGCAAGTGTAAGGTTATTTTTTCAGTAACCGATAATACTCGTGCAAGAAATTGGGGGTGAATATGGAGGTGTTGTCAGGATTCTCGATTTCTTCGCGAGTCCAGAAACGTCCTTCGTCAACTTCTTCGTTATGGATGTTTATGGCGTCGTGTGCGGTACAGAGGAACGAGAACACGAGTTCGCATTCACGGGGACTTTCCCACACGTAAGAACCGAGGAACCGGGCTTTGAATTTAGTGATTCCCAGTTCTTCCTGTGTTTCCCGTTTTAAGGCATCTTCAATTTTCTCCCCGAACCCGACATGTCCGCCGACTGCCGTATCCCACATACCCGGCAGGAAGTCTTTTTTCATGCTTCGTTTTTGCAGGTAGATATCTCCTTGTTTATTCATGATGTGGAGATGGACTACCGGGTGGAGGAGCATGGAACCGGAGTGTACACTGCGGCGGGTGGCTTTTCCGACAACTTCCCCTTTCTCGTTGACCACGGGCAACCATTCGTCGTCACGTGCCGCTTTGGCTAGAAGACGATTTTTGACAAAGAAGGTCAGGAAGAATAAGGCGAGCAGGATGTATAATAACGGTCCTTCTATAAAACCGTGTACTTCTTCATTACAGAGAAAGGCAGAAGCGAAAGCGACAGCCGTGTGAATGACAAGCAGATAGAATAACAATCCGAGCATCCTGTGCATGGCTTGTTGCTGTTCCGGGGTGATTTGTAAGGTGTTCCGGTATGATTCGGGCAATGTCTTCGTCATGTCGGCTTTCGTGAAAGCGAAAACGCCTAACAATACACACATGGCGGCTTCCACGATGGTTTGTTGTATTCTTTCAAAAGATGTTCCTTCCAATAACACGGCGATTACTCCCAAAGCGATGAAAAATAGGGTATTGGCGAGAGTCGTTTTGTTTATTCTCTTTTCTTTTATCCACGAGTAGAAAAATTCTCCGGCACCAAGTATGATGACGGCAATCAAACCGATTCGCGGGCCAAAAAATTCTTCGGCTATGAAATACAGGATAATCAGTACAAAAGAGGGGAGAAGGGAACGCATAACAATTGAAAATTGAGGATTGAAAATTGAAAATGATAGGGAGTTGCAGGTTACAAGTTAGAGGCTTTGCCTGTACTTGTAACCTGCTAACTTGTGACTATCTGATTTCAGCGTTGAAGAGGTGTTTGTAAGTTCCCATCAACTTGTTCATGATCTTGTCGATCTGTTTGTCGGTGAGCGTCTTTTCCTCGTCAAGCAGGGTGAAACTTACGGCATATGATTTCTTGTCGGCACCTAGTTTTTCGCCCTCGTAAACGTCGAATAAGGTGACGGATTTCAAGAAAGATTTTTCCGTGCGGAAAGCGGTATCCTTGATTTCTTTGAATGTCACTTTCTTGTCCAGTAAAAGGGCAAGGTCACGTTTCACGGAAGGGAATTTCGGTAGCGGCACGAAAGTGACCGTTTGGTTTTTGATCGCTTTCAATATATTTTCCCACGAGAATTCAGCGTAATAGACTTCTTGGCTTACATCCGTTTTCTTCAAGGGTGTTTTGCTCACGATACCCATGGAAACAATATGTTTGTCACCTGCCTTGTAAGTCAATCCTTCGCGGAAGATATCCCGGTCGCTTGCCTCTATTTTCAAGTTATCGGGTTGCAACCCGAGCCGGTTCAATATCATTTCGCAATAGGCTTTCAGGTAGAAGAAGTCTGTTTTGGCTTCTTTGGCGTTCCATGTCGTGATATTTTTATTACCCGTGATGAAAAGAGAAAGCATATTTTCTTCTTTGTATTGCTTTTGAGGATCGTCGGTACCTTCTTTCTTGTGGAAGGTATACGCTTTCCCGAACTCGAACAATTTCAAATTGTGGTTCTTCCGGTTGATGTTGTACGCTACGTTTTCCAACCCGGAGAATAACAGGGATTGGCGCATGGCTCCTAAATCGGCGCTGAGCGGGTTGAACAGCATGACCGTCCGTGTCGGGTCGAAGGAGGTGAGGTCCTCGTAATAGCTGGCTTTGGTCAACGAGTTGTTCATTACTTCGTTGAATCCGTTGGCGGCTAACAGGTCGGAAATGATATTTTTCAATTGGTAATCATCCGGTTTTTCGCTGTAACTTAACGTGGACTTCACGCTATTGGGTACTTCCACGTTATTGAAGCCGTAGATGCGAAGAATGTCCTCGATCACGTCGGCTTCCCGTTTCACGTCCACGCGGTAGGGGGGGACATGTAATAACATACCCTCTTCGTCTTCTTTCACGATCTTCATCTCGAGAGAACGAAGGATGTTTTTGATGGCGGAGTGATCTATTTTTTTACCGATCAGACGGTCGATATGGTCGAATTTCACGGTCACCTCGAAATCTTCCACGGGTGTCGGGTAGATGTCTATCACGTCGGATGTGATTTTTCCGCCCGCTACTTCTTTGATCATCATGGCTGCCAGTTTCAAGGCATAAATCACGATATTCGGGTCTGTTCCCCGTTCGTAACGGAAAGATGCATCCGTGTTCAAGCCGTGGCGACGAGCCGTTTTGCGAACGAATACCGGATCGAAACAAGCACTTTCAAGGAATACGTTCGTCGTGGTTTCCGAGATGCCGCTTTCCTGTCCCCCGAATACTCCGGCAATACACATGGGAGCCTCGCTGTTGCAGATCATCAGATCGTCCTCGTGCAATTCTCTTTCCACGCCGTCCAGTGTGGTGAACTTCGTGCCTTTGGCAACACTTTTGACAATCACTTCATCTCCTTTTACTTTATCTTTGTCGAAAGCGTGCAGGGGTTGTCCCAGACCGAACAGGATATAGTTTGTCACGTCCACGATGTTGCTGATGGGATGCAACCCGATCGCTTTCATCCGGTTCTGTAACCATTCGGGAGAGGGTTTTACTTGAACGCCTTCAATGCAGATTCCGGCATACCGACGGCAGGCTTCCGGTCTTTCCAGACGTACCGATATCTTGGCTCCCGTGCTGTCCGGCTTGAAGCCTTCCACGGAAGGAAGCGCGTACCGTATGTCTTGTGTCTGTTGCAGGTAGGCTGCCAAATCCCGGGCTACACCGAGGTGTGAGGCTCCGTCGATACGGTTCGGGGTGATATCCACCTCGATAACGGTATCCCGGTAAACGTTGAAATAATCTGCCGCGGGTATCCCGACAGGGGTGTCTTCCGGCAATACCATGATTCCGTCATGCGATTCGCCGATACCTATTTCATCCTCCGCGCAGATCATTCCGTTAGAGGCAACTCCTCTGATTTTTGATTTCTTTATCACGAACTCTTCGTCACCTTTGTAGAGGGTTGTACCGACAGTAGCTACTACTACTTTTTGTCCGGCAGCGACGTTGGGTGCACCGCACACGATTTGCTCCGGTTCTCCCGTTCCGAGGTCAACCGTGGTCACGTGCAAGTGGTCAGAATCAGGGTGTTCTTCACAAGTCAGTACTTTACCGATAACCAGCCCTTTTAATCCTCCTTTCACGGCCTCAAACTCCTCGTAGCCGCCTACTTCAAGTCCGATACTTGTCAGTATTTTGCAAATCTCTTCAGTGCTTTGGTCTATCTTCAAATAGTCTTTCAACCAGTTCAGTGATACGTTCATGTTTTAATTTTAGATTTTAGGTTTATGATTTTAGATTGAACTCCCTCTATCCATTTTAGATTTAATGATTGTAGATTTTAGATTTCTCCCCACTTGCCAACACTTCTTTTATTTCAAATTCTACACTCTTAATTTCTAATCACTGTCTTTGACTAGTGCCACTAGCTCCTCCTCTGTTTATAGAGGAGGTGTCAGCTTTGCTGACGGAGGAGTTCATTTTCAATTCTCCATTTTCCATTTTCAATTGATATCTAGCATTCTCTGGATCGGTAACCACGCTCTCTGCCTTAAATCTTCGGGGAGGCGTACCTCGTGTTGTTCTTTTTCAAGGGCGTCGAGGACTTTTTCAAGGGTTACTTTTTTCATTTGTCCGCAGATTGCGGTTGGATGAATGGGGATAAATTCTTTCGTGGGGTTATCCGCCTGTAACTTATGAATGGTTTCCAATTCGGTTGCGATGATAAATTGTTGCTTCGGTGATTCCTTGGCGTGTTTGATGATTCCTGCCGTGGAATACATGAAAGCTCTGGGATGATTCAATACGCGATCGTCGTGTGAACAACTGGATTCCGGGTGTATCAACGCGTCGGCATCCGGGTATTGTTCCAGTTTATCCAATATCATTTGGGCATCGATACGGTCATGCACGCAGCAATCGCCATTCCAGATTTCCATTTCCCGTCCCGTTACCTTTTGGATGTAAGCACCGAGGTTTTTATCGGGAACAAACAGAATCTTTTTGTCTTTCGGCAGGCTTTGTACGACTTTCAAGGCGTTGGATGAAGTACAGCAGTAATCCGTGTACGCTTTCACCTCGGCGGTCGTGTTCACGTAGCTGACGATAAGACCGTCCGGGTTTGCCTTTTTCCATTCCCGCAAGTCGTACCCGCTGACGCCTTCTGCCAGAGAGCAACCGGCTCCTTCTGCCGGAATCAGTACTTTTTTGTTCGGGGAGATGATGGAAGCGGTTTCAGCCATAAAATGAACCCCGCAGAAAACGATAATATCGGCATCCGTTTCTCCTGCCATGCGGGAGAGTCCCAGTGAATCACCCAAATAATCGGCAACGTCTTGAACTTCCGGGCGGGTATAATAGTGCGCCAGAATAATAGCGTTTTTTTCCTTCTTCAACTGTTGTATCCTATCGACAATTTCCTTGTGTGTCATAACCGTGTATTAGTTCATTTTGATGTTCATGCTAATGTCCATTGCCGTGACCGAGTGTGTCAACGCTCCCACGCTGATGTAATCTACCCCGGTGGCGGCAACTTCTTTCAGACGGGGGATGCTCATGTTTCCCGATGCTTCGGTTTTGGCTCTGCCCGCGATGAGTTTTACCGCTTCGGTCATCGCTTCGTTGCTCATGTTGTCGAGCATGATGATATCGGATCCCGCGTCAAGTGCCTGTTGTACTTCTTCCAAAGTAGTGGTTTCCACTTCCAGTTTGATGCTGAGAGGGAGATGGGCACGCGCTTCTTTCACGGCGTTGGGGATACCTCCGGCAATCTTGATATGGTTGTCTTTCAACATAATCATATCGTATAATCCCATCCGGTGGTTGGAGCCTCCGCCGTGGTGTACAGCCATTTTATCCAGCACTCTCAATCCCGGTGCGGTTTTACGGGTATCTAACAAGCGGGTACGCGTTCCTGCCAGTTCTTTCATGTAACGGGCTGTTTCCGTGGCAATACCGGACATCCGTTGCAAGATGTTCAACGATAATCGCTCGCCTAACAAGAGTGTACGATAGCTTGCTTCGATTCGTAGGATGATATCTCCTTTTTTCACGGCGGTTCCGTCGTTTACTAACGGTTCCCACACGATATCTTTTTCAAATTTCTCGAATACTCGTTTAGCGATTTCCAACCCGGAGATAACTCCGTCGGCTTTTGCCTTCATCTCGGCAACTGCTTTTGCCTGCACGGGAATGATTGCATTGGTCGTGATGTCCCCCGTGGCGATATCCTCTTCAATGGCGAGGTCGATTAGTCTTTCTATTAGCGAGTCGTACATAACCTGTTGAATTTTAGATTTTAGATTTTAAATTTTAGATTCCAGCCGCACGGAACCGGTCATTTTCAATTGTACTGGTAATGTCCTGATTTCCTTTTCCTTTTGTTGAATGATGTGACATACAAAAGCATCTTCCGGGTTCGGGTAGTCGGAGCGGAAATGTCCGCCTCGGCTTTCTTCGCGGAAGAGGGCGGAACGGATAATTAATTCCGCCACGGTGAGCAGGTTTTTACTAACCAGTGAATAATATTCGTTTGCTTCAAAATTTTCTTTTGCTTTTAATGCTTCCAGACGGTTCAAGCCTTCCTGTAATCCGCTTTTGTTTCGGATGATTCCGGCTTCCTGTGTCATGATGTCGGCGACTTCTGTTTTAAGTTGCAGGTAAGCGTCGAGTTTTCGCGCATCCAGACGGAATCGGGGAGTGATCTCCGGAACCGGGGCTTCCCGTCTGTTCCGCACGGAATCTTCCACGGCACGTTTACCGTATACCAGACATTCTATGAGTGAATTGGATGCCAGTCGGTTGGCTCCCATGATGCCGGATGAAGCGAGTTCCCCGCACACGTAAAGGTGGGGGATATTTGTCCGCCCGTTCAAGTCGGTTCTGACACCTCCCACGGTATAGTGGGCGGCAGGTGCGACTGGTATGCGGTCAGTCATGTCGATGCCTAGTTCCGCGCACTTTTCAAATATATTCGGGAAGCGTTTCTTTATCTTTTCCGGATCGAGATGTTTCAATGACAGGTAAACGTAGTCCTGATTGTTCTGTTTCATTTGTAGGAATATGGATTGCGCCACGATATCCCGCGGGGCAAGTTCGGCAAGCTCGTGTTTCCCTACCATAAAGCGTTCGCCCTGTTGATTCAACAGGTGGGCACCTTCTCCCCGGACAGCCTCGCTGACCAGATAAGCCTCTCCCGAGGGCGTGTAGATAGCGGAGGGGTGGAATTGGATAAATTCCATATCCGCGATTTCGCATCCTGCCTCGAACGTGAGAGCCAGTCCGTCACCGATCGTGGTGTGGGGATTGGTCGTGCGTTTGTATATAGCGGAGGTCCCACCGGAAGTGAGTAACACGTTGTGTCCCGTGAATACCTCTTCCCGGTTCTCGTTAAAATCCCAGCATCTGACGCCGTAGCACCCGTGCTCGTCTTGTAGTAGGGCGATAACAGCGTGATTGTCGAATACTTCCACCGAGGGACAATGTTCCACTTTGTCAATCACGAAATTGGTAATCATCCTCCCGGTCGCGTCCCCGCCGGCGTGTAGTATCCTTTTTTGGTGGTGTCCGCCTTCCAGACCGAGTGCAAGTTCCCCGTTCTCCGTGTCGAAGTGCATACCGTCGTTAATCAATTCCTGTATGCGAACGGGTCCTTCGTTTACTAAAACATGAACGGCAGGATAGTCGCACAAACCTCTTCCTGCCGTGATCGTATCTTGGAAGTGAAACAACGGGGCATCATCTTCTCCGGTAACGGCAGCAATTCCACCTTGGGCAAAATAAGAATTACTTTCCCTGATATTGGATTTGGTTAACAATGCTACTTTCCCGTAAGCTGACGCACGATAGGCCGTATAAAGACCTGCTAAACCACTTCCGACAATAATATAATCGTAACTACGCATTTTTTTGTCATGTAAATTGATGCGAAAGTAGTAATATTTTTTATCTAAACCAATAAAAAGTAAGGTCATAAGGTTCATAAAGTTTATAAAGTTCATAAAGTGAGGGATGTCCTTTGAAAAGGGGGGAGCGGTAACATGAGTTGCCGTGGACAAAAGACTCGCGGGGTACGGTGAACTTTATGGATGAGGCGTTGATTAGCGAATGTCGGTAAACGACTTGGAAAACTTCTCGCCGTAGGCATTGAGGTATTCTTTCGTGAACTTCTCGTAACTTTTCTTGGCAAGGGAGTGTTTGCCTAGGGCAGCGTAAGCGTTTACCCGTAATTGGAGCGCGTATTCGTTAAGTTGATCGCAAAGGGAGATCGAATCGGCTATCTGTAATGCCAGATCGGGTTCTGTCTGAATATTCACGGAAGTTTCCGTGTAACTCACGAGGGTATCGATAATGTAATCCGATACGGTCGATTTGTAGCGGTCTAGCCACTCGTAATCCGTGTCGAACAAGAAGGCGCCTTGCTTGGATAGTTGCAGCAGTTTCAGAATATCTTCCCGGGCGGTTAATTTACCTTTTGCCGACAAGGAGAGATAATCGTAATAGTCCGTGTATATCTGTTCCGGGGCAAGGTTGAGAATCCAACTTCCGGTTTTATTGCTGACCTCGTTTTCCCCGAGGGTATCCAGTAGGCTTCGTAATTTGCCGATGTTCACCGCCCGGTTGTTTTTGGCGCTCTGTTCGGTCTTGTCGAACCATAGTAATTCTTTCAATCGCTCGGAGGTGATGCCTTTTTCCGGTGTATGTATCAATAACAACAAGAAAAGTTCTTTCAACAAGGGGGTGAATTTCTTCGTGATATTGTTTCCTTCGGCATCGTAGATATGAAAGCCGCCGAACAGGTAAACGGCGTTTACCGTTTGGGGTATGTGTACCGGAGATTCGTTGTTGGCGATTGTAACTTCATTTTCCAGCCGGGATGCTGAAGCGGATTGTTTCCGGCGCAAAAGCCTTTTACGCAATTGTACACCGCCGAACACGAGTAAGTCCACGATAAGTATAAAGATAAACCAATACCAGAAAGTAGCGGAGAATTGTTTGTCCGTGGTTTCGATAAAATGAATATTGCTGATCTGTAATGCCGGTTTTCCGTCCCGGTCGAGTACTTTCTCTTTGTCGGCGATAAAAGCAAATTTATACCCCGCCTTGGGATCGAACCCGAGGTTGTTGATCGTGTATAATGTATCGCCGATTTGAATCGTAAATTCTTTTTTCTGTTGGAACAAGGTCAGCTTTACCTTAAATTCCGGGTTCGGAGAGGAAGAGGGGATAGGCAACTTTCTTAGGTTCTCTCTGGAATACACGATTAATTGTTGTAATTCCCCTTTCCGGTAATCCAGAAAAAGGTTATAATACTCGTTTTCGTTCGAGTTGATTTGTAGCAACGGGCCGAAATAAGTTTGTTGGTGTGCTTGTAGAGTAATATCGAAATCAATCTGTAATCGTTTCTTCAAGTAGATGTACCGGTTTTTGTCAGAAGGTACCGTGTCATTTTTTTCTGTGTTATTGTAATCCGATTGCGCGAATAGCTTCCCGGTCGGAAAAACTGACATCATGAACATGAAACTCACGATTATAAGGTGTCGCAAGCTAAAGTGAAAGGTTGTATGTTTTCCGGTGTTTTTCATCCACTGCAAATATAGCATTTGCTGATGAATTATAAAATAATAATTTTATTCCGTATAAACCCTTATGCGTTCTTCTGAATCGAATAGTCCGTGATGCCAAGACTCTCGTAAGTCTTTTTGAGGGCTTCATCGTCGTCAGTGATCACGAGGAGTTTGTCGCCCGTGTTGAGTTTGGTTTTACCCTTGGGTACGCAATAGGCGTCATTCTTTTTGATAAGGGCTACCAGCGTGTTGTCCGGTAATATCAAGTCCATCAGCCGATCGCCCTTCGTGAGCATGGAGGGGATCACCTCGATTTCGGACATGGCGGTTTTGATCTCTTCGGGTAATTCCACGTTAAATACATTCTTGCGGGTTTCCGGGGTAGACAGTCCGAGTAGTTTAGCCATGAAACTGACGGTTGTCCCTTGCACTACTAACGACAGGATCGTGATAAAGAACACGACGTTGAATATCAGTGAAGCGTGCTGTACGTTCGCGATGAGGGGGTATGTGGCAAAAATGATAGGGACTGCTCCGCGCAATCCTACCCATGAAACATACACCCGTGCTTTGGTGGTCATCTTCCGGAAGGGGAGAAGGCAAAGGAAAACGCTAAGCGGGCGGGCCAGTATAATCATGAATATCCCGACTAAAATACCCAGCGAAGCGATAGGCAACAGTTCTGCCGGGTTCACGAGTAATCCCAGTGTGAGGAACATCACGATTTGGAACAGCCACGTGATACCGTCGAAGAATGTCGTAAGACTCTTTTTATGTATCATCTTCTTGTTGCCCACCACGAGTCCGGCGATATAAACGGCGAGATAACCGTTTCCTCTCAACAAGTCGGTGAAGGAGAAGATAAAGAATACAAAAGCCAACAAGAGAACAGGATAGAGTGATTGATTGATATTCAGTTTGTTGATGCTGTAAACTGCCAATCTTCCCAACAGGAATCCTGCCACGGCACCGATGCTCATTTGCATCACGAATTGTAACGCTGTATTCACGAGGCTACTTTCCCCGGATTGGATCATTTGAATCAATAGAATCGTCAACATGTACGCCATCGGATCATTACTACCACTCTCCAACTCCAGCATGGGACGCAGGTTTTCTTTTAGTCCCTGACGTTTCGACCGGAGTATCGAGAACACGGAAGCCGAATCCGTGGACGACATCACCGAAGCGAGTAAAAGCGATTCAATGAAAGTGAGGTTGATAAAACTGTCCCACAGGTTAGTGATATAATATATAAAATATCCCGTGAGCAGGGCGGTCAACATCACCCCGACGGTAGCAAGTATTATTCCTTGCCCCAGAACGGGTTTTATTTCCGAGGCACTGGTATCCATACCACCGGAGAACAGGATAATACTTAACGCGATAACACCGATGAATTGTGCTGTCTGGGGATTGTTGAATTCGATTCCCAATCCGTCTGTCCCGAAGAGCATACCGACTCCAAGAAAGAGCAACAACGCCGGGACGCCGAATCGGAAACCGGCTTTTCCGACAACAATACTAACGAATAATAAAATAGATCCAATAAGTAAGATGTTTCCAGCGTCTAAAGTCATAAGCGTTTCTTTTTATCAGTTTAATTTTGTGGGCTTCCGCCTCGTTTGGCGTAGTTCTTCTTTTTAACGAAAGAACGGTTACCGGGTTTGCCTCCCCGCCCTTTTGACGATCCGTGATTGAATGCTTTAGGGTTATACGCGGGTGCTTCTCCGAGGTTGGCGGGAATGGGAATTTTATAGACCTCTTCCCCTATAAATTGTTCTATACGATAGAACTTGCCCTGTTCCGCTTCGGAAACGAAAGTTAAAGCCACGCCCTCGGCATCAGCTCTCGCCGTACGCCCGATTCTGTGGATATAATCTTCCGGGTCATGCGGTACGTCAAAGTTGATAACCAATCCGATATCATCAATATCTATGCCACGTGACACGATATCCGTGGCAACGAGGATGTCTGTTTTATTGTTTTTGAAATTCATCATGACGGCTTCCCGCTCCGGTTGTTCAAGATCGGAGTGCATGGCGGCCACGTTGAATTTTTTACGTTTCAGGGTGAAAGCGAGGTCTTTTACTTTTTGTTTGGAAGAGGCGAAGATAAGTGTTTTGTGTAACACCGGTTTGTTGAACAATTCTTCGATGATCCCCATCTTCTGGTACTCGCGGCAAATGTAGGCGGCTTGCATGATCGCCTCGTTGGGTTTGGATACGGCAACGTTGATTTCCACGGGGTCCCGGAGGACGTTTTGTGCCAGTTGTCTGATTTTCGGTGGCATCGTCGCCGAGAAGAGAATGGTTTGTCGATCCTTGGGCAACTTGTTCACGATCTGCATGATGTCGTCGAAGAATCCCATGTCGAGCATCCGATCAGCCTCGTCCAGTATAAAATATTTTACCTGTGAGAGATCGACATCGCTGTGTTGCAGGTGGGCTATCAGACGCCCCGGTGTCGCGATAGCCACGTCCGCACCCATGCGCAACGCTTTTTTCTGTTGATCCCACAATGCCCCGTCACCGCCGCCGTACACCACTACGGTGGATACGGGAAGAAAATAAGAGAATCCCTCGAATTGCACGTCTATCTGTTGTGCCAGTTCCCGCGTGGGAGCCATGATTACGGCTTGTACCGCGTCGTTTTTCTTCTCGTCTTTCACCAGTCTGTTCAGAATGGGGAGGGTATAGGCGGCTGTTTTGCCGGTGCCTGTTTGCGCGCAGGCAATCAAGTCTTTTCCCTCCAGTATAACGGGTATAGTTAATTCTTGTATAGGTGTTGTTTCCTGAAAATTCATTGCATCCAATCCTTGCAATACTTCATCCTCTAGTTCCAGCTCGTCAAATCTCATCTTTTTTAACTCTTTCTATGTTTTAAAGTGCGCTCTCGTGTCCCTCGAGAGGCCGCGGCAATCCGGATATTTCCATGTCGCTTGTCACGTTTAACGTTTCCATCTTGTTGATGCAAAGTTAAGAAAAAAATTGTTTCTATTCCCATTCACTTGTCGAATCTTTCAATTCGGGAATAGAAGATGCTTTAAAGACAATGTTTTTTTTGCTGATACGGCGTTGCCGCTGATAATCCTGCAAGGCTTTCAGCGCGACTTTACCCAGTAGCACGATAGCTGCGAGATTGATGATCGTCATGATTGCCATAGCGAAGTCCGCCAAATTCCACACGAGATCGAGCGCGGCGATTGAACCGAACATCACCATGCCGCCCACGGCGATACGGTATACTTGCAGGTATTTCTTGTTCTTCGAGATAAAGAGCAGATTCGTTTCGCAATACGAATAATTGCCGACAATGGAACTGAACGCGAAAAGCAGTATGGCGATAGCGATAAATTGTCCGCCCGCGCTTCCGATTTGGTGTGTCAGTGCCATTTGCGTGAGTTGAATGCCTTTTATCGAGCCATCCAGCGGCACGTCCGAGAGCAGGATGATGAAAGCGGTACAACTGCATATAATCAACGTGTCGGTAAACACGCTCAATGCCTGTATCAATCCTTGCTTCGCCGGGTGGCTCACATCGGCGGTAGCGGCGGCATTCGGCGCGGAACCCATTCCTGCCTCGTTGGAAAATAATCCCCGCCGTATGCCTTGCATGACGATAACCCCAAGTCCGCCACCGGCGAATTGCTCGAAACCGAGAGCGTTGGAGAATATCATGCCGACCACGTGCGGCAATGTGCCGAGGTGCGTGAACAGGATGTACACGGCGAGTAGGATATACGCGATAGCCATAAGTGGAACGAGTATCCCGGAGATAACGGCGATACGGTGTATTCCCCCGAATATCACGAGGAAGGTGAGTGTGGTCAGTATTATCCCGAACCACATGCGGTTTACCCCGAATACTTCGTTAAAGGCGAAAGTCACCGTGTTCGCTTGCACGGAATTGAATACCAACCCGAACGTGATCGTGATGATGACGGCAAAGAGAATACCCATCCACCGTTTTTTCAGTCCCCGTTCCATGTAGAAAGCGGGACCGCCGATATACGTCCGCTCGCCTTTCGTCTTGTATATCTGTGCCAGTGTCGATTCGATAAAGGCGGAGGCAGAACCCACCAAAGCGATCAGCCACATCCAGAAAATAGCTCCGGGTCCCCCGAGCGCAAGAGCTGTTGCCACCCCGGCGAGGTTTCCCGTTCCTACCCGCGAAGCGGTTGCAATACAGAAAGCCTGAAAGGAAGAAACCGAGTTCTTGTGGCTACCGCCTGCGATGCCGTCACCGAGCAACCGGAACATCTCGCGGATATTCCGAAATTGCACGAATTTACTCTTGAACGTGAAATATAGCCCGATGATGATCAGTGCGGCAATTAATATGTACGTGTAGATAAAGTCATTTACCGATATAATCCAATTATTCAATGTTTCCATGAGTACCTTAGTTTTTATAAAATACGCTTTTTATACGTTAAAATTAGGGATTGGGTTGCCGGACAATTGAAAATTGAAAGTTGAAAATTGAAAATGATTTGTTCGCTTTCGGCGAGTACCCAATTAATTATTTGCGTTAGGGACTGTATTCCAGCTCCTCCTCTGTTTATAGAGGAGGTGGCTGCGAAGCAGACGGAGGAGTTTATTGATTCAGTGATTTCGTGATTTTAGATTGAATGATTCCAGCCGCACAAGCAACGCTTCATTAATCACGGAATCGGCAATCACTGAATCACTAAATCGACAAACTCCCTTCCCCCTTCGGGGTATTGAGCCCGAAGCGGTCTCGAATCGGCTCTCGCTCGGCAATCAAGAAGCAAGCTTCTCCATTGCCCTCGCTTACTCGCCGATTTCCCTCTATAAACAGAGGGAGAGTTGAATTACAGTCTTACTTCGGTAATCATTTTCAATTTTCAACTTTCAATTTTCAATTTCTTGTACCCCGATTTTCCTGCCTTTTCGTTCTTCATCATGAATGCGTATTCCATTCGTTGACGAGTGTGACGGTTCTTGGAAGTATGTGTTATAAAGTTTTTAAAAAGTTATAAATATGCAATTTTAACAATCCATTGAATTGTTGTTAAATTTAATACATCCATGAATTGTAGATGTAATTGTTTGATAAAATGGCATGTGTATTGATAAGGAATGCTAATTGTTGTGCGAATATTTATTCAGAAAAAATGTATATATATGAGAAAAAGCAATTCACTAAACTAAACAACTAACGGGATGATTCACTTAGAAGGCATAAACAAAACGTATTACAACGGTGCGCCGTTGCACGTGCTGAAAGGCATAGACCTCGACATCGAGCGGGGGGAATTTGTATCAATCATGGGCTCGTCCGGCTCCGGCAAATCTACGTTACTCAACATTCTGGGGATTCTCGACAATTACGACACGGGAGCGTATTATCTGAACGAGGTATTGATCCGTGACTTGAGTGAAACGAGAGCGGCGGAATACCGTAACCGGATGATCGGTTTTATTTTCCAGTCTTTTAACTTGATCTCTTTCAAGAATGCCATGGAGAACGTGGCGCTTCCATTGTTCTACCAGAACGTGAGCCGTCGCAAGCGTAACGCGTTGGCGTTGGAATATCTTGACCGTCTTGGCTTGAAGGAGTGGGGGCACCACATGCCTAACGAGCTTTCCGGGGGGCAAAAACAGCGTGTGGCGATCGCGCGGGCGTTGATCTCGCAGCCTCGCATCATTCTTGCCGACGAACCCACGGGGGCATTGGACAGCAAGACGTCGGTCGAGGTGATGGACATATTGAAAGAGGTCAACGACACGGGTATGACGGTCATTGTCGTGACGCACGAGAGTGGTGTTGCCAACCGGACAAACAAGATTATCCGCCTTAAAGACGGCGTGATCGAGGCGGTGGAAGACAACCGTAACCACGACGTGTTGGTGTTCGGCAAAGAGGATCTCATGAAATAAACCGAACGACATGAAAATAAGATTTGACATTTGGTACGAGATTATCAGTACCGTCCGCAGGAACAAGCTGCGTACCTTCCTCACGGGCTTTTCCGTCGCGTGGGGAATATTTATGCTGATCGTGTTACTCGGCTCCGGCAACGGGCTGATGAATGGCTTTCAGAGTAACTTCGCCGATCGGGCGACAAATTCCATCAAGGTATACGGTTCCCGCACGAGCAAGACTTTCGAGGGGATGCAGAAAGGAAGGGTGATACAACTTGATAACACCGATATGCTGAACACGGAAACCAAGTTCCCCGCGCACGTGGGTGTGGCGGGGGCTATCCTCAAGATGAACAATCGTACGATCTCCAAGGGCGACGAGTACGTCGTGTGCAGTCTTGTCGGCGTGGAGCCCTCGTACGTGGAAATCGAGCCGTACCGGGTAGCGGAGAATAACGGCAGGTTTATTAATAAATTAGACCTCGACGAACGGCGCAAGGTGATCGTGATTCATCCGCGGACGGCGGAAACCCTGTTCAAGGGACGGAACGCCGTCGGGGAATACGTGAACGTGAACGGCATCGCTTACAAGGTCGTGGGAGTCTACGTGCAGAATAAGGAACGCAATGACCAAGACGCTTTTGTCCCTTTTACCACGGCGCAAAACGTTTATATCAAGGGTGACAAAATCGACCAGATTCTATTTACCACCAAGGGATTGGATACACGGGAGAAAGGCGATGCTTTCGAGCAGAGCTACAAGGAAGTACTTGCCGCGCACCACCGTTTCGACCCGACCGACCGTAGTGCTGTCTGGTTGTGGAACCGTTTCACGTTTTTCCTGCAATTCCTTGACGCGCAACAGATCATACAGATCGCAATCTGGGTGATCGGGATATTCACGTTGCTTTCCGGTGTGGTCGGGGTGAGCAATATCATGTTGATCACCGTCAAGGAACGCACGAAAGAATTTGGTATCCGCAAGGCTTTGGGTGCGTCCCCGGCGTCAATCCTGTGGCTGATAATCCTTGAGTCGATCATTATCACGACCTTCTTCGGGTATATCGGTATGGTCGGCGGTATCGCTCTCACGGAATGGGGAGCCCGCCTGTTTGACGCCCAAGCCGTGGCGGAGTCTACCGATTTCCTGCAATTCACCATATTTAAAGACCCCACCGTGGGATTGGGCACCGCCCTTTCGTTTATCGTGCTGCTCGTCATCGCGGGTACGCTGGCGGGATTCTTCCCGGCACGCAAGGCGGTACAAATTAAACCGATTGAAGCACTTAGAGCCGATTAACTATGAGAAATATAATAGACTTAGACCGTTGGGAAGAGATCATGATGACGATCACCCGCAACAAGACACGGAGCATACTGACGGCGTTCGGGGTATTCTGGGGGATATTCATGTTGATCGTTCTGATTGGCGGGGGAAACGGGATGCGGGTACTTATCGGGCGTTCGTTCAGCAGTTTTGCCACCAACTCCTGTTTTGTCAGTTCCCACCCGACAAGCGAGGCGTACAAGGGATTCCGCAAGGGACGTTACTGGAGCCTCAACGTGAAAGACGTCGATATCCTGCGCTCCAACATTCCGGAGATTGCTTACATCGTCCCGATGCTCTTCAGTCGTCGGGGGGATAATAATATATTGTATGAAGACAAGTTTTTTACCGGGGGTGTCAAGGGCGTGATGAAGGATTACGAGAATATTGAGCATCAATCTCTCGTGTACGGGCGTTTTCTCAATGACATCGATGTCAACGAGCAGCGTAAAGTTTGCGTGATCGGTATTCGTATTTACGAAACGCTGTTTGCCAAGGGAGAAGATCCCACGGGCAAGTATATCCGCGTGGACGGCGTGTATTACCAAGTGATTGGCGTGGTCGAAACGATCGACAGTGACATCAATATCGGTGGGAATGCCGAAGAAACCGTTATCCTGCCGTTCACGACCATGCAGAATACCTATCAGACGGGCAACTCGGTACACCTTATTGCCATGACGGGCAAGCCGGGCGTGAAGATTCAGACGATAGAGTCGGCGGCGGAACGCGTCGTCAAGCAGAACCACATGATTGCCCCGAATGATGCGCAGGCGGTACTCCTTATAAATGCGGAGAAGTTATACAAGTTGTACGAGAACCTGTTTATAGGTATCGACCTGTTGATATGGATTGTCGGCTTGGGAACCTTGTTGGCGGGAGTGATCGGGGTGAGCAACATCATGATGATCACCGTGCGCGAGCGTACCGGGGAGATTGGTGTGCGGCGTGCTATCGGCGCCCGTCCTTACGATATCATGGGGCAGGTTATCAGCGAGAGCATGGTGCTTACCGGACTGGCGGGTATGCTGGGTATTTCCCTTGCCGTCTACGTCCTCGAACTGATGAACGTCGGCGTGACTTCTGCCAAGGGCTATTATGCCGGTTTTGAAATCTCGTTCTGGACGGTTGTCGGTGCAACCTTCATCCTGTTATTGCTCGGCAGCCTCGCGGGACTGGCTCCCGCGTTTCGTGCCATGAATATAAAACCGATCGACGCGATTCGGGAAGAATGAAACAATTGAAAATGGAGAATTGAAAATTGAAAATGAACTTCTCCGTCGGCTTTGCCGACACCTCCTCTATAAACAGAGGAGGAGCTGGTGATAGTAACCGAAGACGGTGAGTAACTAAGCTCCCCCTCTGTTTATAGAGGGAAACTGGCGAGTAAGCGAGAGTAGCGGGGAAACTTGTTTCCACGTTACCGAGCGAGAGTCAGTTCGAGCGATAGCTCAATACGGCGAAGCCGGGAGGGAGTTTAAATCTAAAATCTAAAATTTAAAATCTAAAATATGAAAAAGCTCTTTAAAATCTTTGTGCTACTTTTGATTGTAGCTGTATTTATCGGGACGTTCGGGTTCCTGTACGTGAAGTCGCAACCTAAAAAGAAGGTGTACGAGATAGTCACTCCCGTTGTCACTGACGTGGAGAAAAACACGGTGGCGACGGGTAAGGTGGAGCCTCGTAACGAGGTATTGATCAAGCCGCAGATATCGGGTATCATCGCCGAGGTCTACAAGGAAGCGGGACAGCCGATTCGTGCCGGGGAAGTGATTGCCAAAGTGAAAGTAATCCCCGAAATGGGACAGTTGAGTGCCGCCGAGAGCCGCCTGCGTATTTCCGACATCAATTACAGGCAGGCGGTGCAGGAGTTCGAGCGCATGAAGACGCTGTACAAGGACGACCTGATCAGTAAAGAGGAGTTCGAGAAATGCGAGGTTGCCCTGTCGCAATCCAAGGAGGAGAAGGAAACCGCCGCCGATGCCCTTGATATCGTGCGTGACGGTATCTCCCGCAAGAGTGCCTCGGCGAGCAACACTATGATTCGTTCCACGATCGACGGGTTGATTCTCGACGTCCCCGTGAAAGTCGGTAATTCCGTGATCATGAGCAACACTTTCAACGACGGAACCACTATCGCTATCGTGGCGAACATGAGTGACTTGATCTTCAAGGGAAAGATTGATGAAACCGAGGTCGGACGCGTTCACGAGGGGATGCCTATCAAGCTCACGATCGGTGCCTTGCAGGATATGCAGTTTGACGCCTGTCTGGAGTACATATCCCCGCGCGCAAGGGAGGAAAACGGGGCTAACCTCTTCGAGATTAAAGCCGCTATCACCATACCCGATTCCGTTTACATACGTTCCGGGTACAGTGCCAACGCCGAGATCGTGTTGCAGCGGTCGCCGCGGGTGCTGACCGTGCCGGAAAGTTGCGTGGAATTCAAGGACGGTAAAAACTACGTTCATGTCCTTACCGGTACGCGTCCCGAGCAGGTATTCGAGCGTCGTCCCGTCACGCTGGGCATCAGCGACGGCATCAAGATAGAGGTAAAAGAGGGTATCACCGCCGACGATAAAGTGCGCGGCACCGAAAAAACGAACACACTATGATGATGAAAGCGAAATTTGTAATCGTGGCGATGCTGGTCAGCCTCGGGGCGGGGGCACAAGAAAAATGGACACTCCGCCAATGTGTCGAACACGCCCTTGACAACAATATCGAGATCAAACAACGGGAGATTGCCCTCGACCGTCAAGAGATAGAAGTTCATACCGCCAAATTCCGCCGCCTGCCGAACTTGGGGGCGAGGGCGGGACAGTCGTTCAGCTATGGGCGCGTGGCGTCCCCGCTGGATAACACCTATTTCGACCGTAACACCCGTAATACCAGTTTCGAGGCGGCAACCAGCGTGTCCCTTTTCTCCGGGATGCAGATCACTCACAATATAGCGTTGGCGAAACTCAACCTCGATGCCGCGATGGAAGACCTCAAAAAAGCGCGTGAAGATGTCAGTATGCAGGTCACATCCCTTTTCCTGCAAGTTCTTTTTGCGGAGGAAATCAGTAAGGTTGCCGCCGCGCAGTTAAAAGTGAGCGAGGCGCAGCACCACCGGATGAAACGCTTGCACGAGGTGGGCAAAGCTTCCACGTCTGTGTTCTATGAAACGAAATCCCGCTTGGCACAAGATCGGGTGACTGCCGTTCAAGCGGAGAACAATCGTAAACTCGCCTTGCTCGATCTTAGCCAGATACTGGAACTGTCTTCGCCGGAGCTGTTCGCTATTGTCGCTCCCGACATGGAGCCCACGTTCGAGTTGCTCACCCCGCCACAGGATATTTACGATATTGCCGTCGTGTCGAAACCTATCGTGCGTGCCGCCCAACATCGCGTGGCGGGAGCCGAACGGAGTATCCGTATTGCCCAAAGTGCCTTGTACCCGCAGTTGGAATTTGCCGCCGGGATTACCACGGGCTACTACACCGTGGCGAATTTCGACAGCCCCTCGTTCAGCAGCCAGTTCACCAACAACATGAACAAATCGTTCGGTTTTACGCTGACCATTCCTATTTTCAACCGTATGGAAACGCGTGACAAGGTAAAGAGTGCCCGTTTGCAGATGCAGAACCAATCGTTTATGCTCGATGCCGCCAAGAAAGCTCTGTTCAAGGAGATACAACAAGCCTATTATAGTGCCATTGCCGCCCAATCCACTTACCTCTCCAGTGCCACCGCCGTGGAAGCTGCCGAGGAATCCTATCGCCTCACGGAGCGGAAATACGAGGAAGGCAAGGCTACCGGGGTTGAATTTAACGAGGTCAAAACCCTTTTGCAAAAAGCCGTTTCCGATCGTATTCAAGCGAAGTACGACTATCTCTTCCGGTTGAAGATATTGGATTATTACAAGGGGATACCGATTGTCTTGGAATAAAAGAAGGTGTGTTTTTAACACACCTTCTTTACCACTATTTACTACTAACCCTAAAATTGGAACTACTTCGTGAGTCCACTTTTTTATAACCCATTTTTATTACTTAGTCACATTCAATAGATGCAGGAAATATAAAAAGGTTGCGTTGGGAGGAGAAAAAAAAGTATATTCGCGTTTGATTGTAAAAAATGAAGCGTTATGGCTTGTTGTAATAATAGACGTAAACCGGAATGGTTGAAAATTAAATTACCGATGGGACAGTTGTCCACGGGAGTTTTGAACATCGTGCGGGGACATAACTTGCACACGATTTGTACGAGCGGGATGTGCCCGAACCAAGGGGAATGCTGGGGAGCGGGTACTGCCACGTTCATGATCGGGGGCGACGTGTGTACGCGTTCGTGCAAATTCTGCAACGTGGCGACAGGGCGTCCGGCTCCGCTTGACCCGCGGGAACCGGAGAATATAGCCAACTCCGTGAAGTTGCTGGAATTGAAACATGCCGTGATAACCTCGGTGGATCGCGATGATCTCGAAGATTTGGGCGCGGGGCATTGGGTGCGGGTGATCGAAGCCGTGAAGAGGGAGAACCCGAACACGACGATGGAAGTTTTGATACCCGACTTTCAAGGACGGCGGGAACTGGTGCAACAGGTGATAGACGTCCGTCCGGAGGTAATATCCCATAATCTGGAAACCGTGCGGCGATTGTCGGATAGCGTGCGGAGCCGCGCGAAATATGATATCTCGCTGGAAGTGATCCGGCAGGTGAGCGAGTCGGGAATCGTGTCCAAGTCGGGTATTATGCTGGGACTGGGAGAGACGCGGGAGGAGATATTACAGACGATGGACGATTTGCGTGCCGCGGGATGCAAGGTGATGACCATCGGTCAATACCTCCAGCCGACATCCGCGAACTTGGAAGTGAAAGAGTACGTGACCCCGGAGACTTTCGAAGAGTACGGGCGTATCGGACTGGAAAAGGGATTCCGCCACGTGGAGAGTGGTCCGTTGGTGCGGTCGAGTTATCACGCGGAGAAGCATGTAAAATGAGTTCATCAAGTTCATAAGGTTTATAAAGTTCATAAAGTCTATTAAGATACCATGAACTTTATGAACCTTATAAACTTTATAAACCTTATAAACTAAACATGAAAAAGACAAAGTTTCTTGACTTGGGTACGGCAAGTTATATGCCGGTATGGGAGAAGCAGGAAGAATTGCACGAGCGGGTGATTGCCGCGAAGTTGCGAGGGGAGGAAACGGAAAACTATTTGCTTTTCGTGGAGCATAACCACGTGTACACGCTTGGGAAAAGCGGAAACGAGGCGAATATGCTGATCGGCGCGATACAGTTGCAGGCGGCGCATGCCGAGTTCGTGAAGGTAAACCGGGGCGGCGACATCACGTATCACGGACCGGGACAATTGGTCGTGTACCCGATCGTGGACATGGCTAATTTCGGGGTGGGGGTGAAAGACTACGTGGAGCGTCTGGAAGAGGTCGTGATTCGTGTCATCGGGGAATACGGTATCCGCGGGGAACGGCTGGCGGGAGCCACGGGCGTGTGGATTGACACGGGTACGCCCCGTGCCCGTAAGATATGTGCCATCGGGATAAAGTGCTCCCGTTACGTGACTATGCACGGTTTTGCGCTAAACGTGAACACGGACTTGAACTATTTCAATTATATCAATCCTTGCGGTTTCGTTGACAAGGGGGTGACGTCCATTGCTAAAGAGCTGGGACACGACGTGCCGATGCAAGAGGTGAAAGACGCCGTGAAACGGTATTTCATGGAATTATTCGGGATGGAATTTGTTGATTCAGTGATTCAATGATTGCGGATCCCGTGATTTTTGTAATTATTCGTGTAACTCAATAGACAAAATAAAATACTATTGTTTTTATTGAAAATATCAATATATTTGTGTATAATTAAACGATCGTTTTTAGAGAGTTAACGTGCGGCTCCTCGGCGTGAAAAAGACAGTTATTCCCGGTTACAGCGGGCTACAATGTAATAATTATTATTAAATTGAAAACCATGAAAAGAACAGTAACGGCTATCACTATCACCCTGCTTGTCCTTCTTGCGGCATCCTGCGGGAAAGACAAAGTGCAGCCTGACTACAGTGTCACCCTCTCCGTCTCCATTGATAACGGCACGTCGCCTGCCGGGACGATCGCTATACCCGAGGGACACAAATTGCGCTACATCGTGGAAGCATGGGATGCGGAAACCCCGGCAAACCTCATCCTCCGCGAGGAGAAAATCGCCGATACGGGCGAGAACGTTGAGTTTGCCTTCCAGCTTCCCGGTACTAGTGACTACAAGGCGTTGCTATGGGCGGATTTCATTAAGGAGAACACCGGCACGAGCGTGGAGGTACACTGCGCTTCCACCGGTGATGTCACTTTCAACCACTACGCCGACCTGTACTATAATACCTTGAATCTCCTTACCGCCGTAGCCATCCGGAAAGCGGGCACCGGTTACAAGGTGAACGACTCCGCCCGTGACGCCTTCTGTGCCAGCCTCGACATCAAGAAAGAGTATGGTGCGTGCCGCCGTACGGTCACCCTCACCCGACCTTTCGGGCGACTTTACGTTGCGAATAACGACATGGTGTCCGTCGCCGCCACATTTGCGTACAGCGTGCCGAGAGGCTTTAACGTTGCCACTGGTACCCCCGCCGCCGACCTCGTTGCGGTGAATCCCACCGTCGCTGCCCTCGCCACCGAGACGGGACTCCTGCTCGAGGACTATATCTTTGCCCCGCTGCGCCCGGCGCATATCGCACTCGGCGAGATTGTCATGACCCTTGCGGGCGGTGATTCCTTCACTGTCCCCGCCGATATTCCCGTCGAACGGGACCGGAACACCGCAGTCATTGGCAACATCCTTTACCTGGCCGGCACATTGCGCCCCGACGTCAATCTTTCCGTGTCCGTCACCGCTAAGGAATTTGACCTCTACATCCCTGACGTCAGTTTCCGTCGCATCTGTATCATGAAAGGTTATGCCGACAACGAGGGCTACATCATCAAGGAAAAAGCTGCGGTCGTCACCGAGCTTAACGTGGATTACCAGAACATTTGGACGTTGAAAGGGATCGAGTACTTTACCGGGTTAACGACATTGTGTTGTAACGGTAACCTGCTCGCGACGCTGGACTTGGCGGGACGCACGGGGTTAACGAGGCTGGAGTGTCACTTTAACCAGATACTGGCGCTGGACTTGACGGAATGTCCTGCGTTAACGAAATTGGCTTGTGGCAACAACCCGATCGCCAAACTGGACGTGGCTGGACGTGCGGCGTTAACGACATTGTATTGCAACAAAACCCGGATCGCAACGCTGGACTTGACGGGATGCACGGCGTTAACGATTCTGGATTGTAGCGAGGCCGGGATTGCGGCGCTCGATGCTTCCACCATGGCAGATCCGGCGGATTATGACCTCGTGTGTGGCAAGCAAACGGGAAGTGACGGGAACGACCAATCGCTTTCCCTGATCTTGCACCCCGACCAACGGGTGCGATGGGAAGAAATAGCTACCCGTTTCGAGAACAAGAACGTGAACGTGAATTACAAGAGCGATTGAATAACTAACTGACGCCCTTGTCTTGCTACGTAGAACGAGTATTTTAATTTTAATTTAATGATTTCCGATTCCGTGATTCATGTGGCATCGTTTGTGTAGCTAGAATTATTCAATCTAAAATTATAGAATTACAGAATCGACAAACTCCCTCCCGTCTCCGCCGTACTCTCTCTATAAACAGAGGGAGAGTTGGAATACAGTCCCGTCTTCAGCTAACTTTTCCAATCATAAATCAAGAAATCATAAATCTAAAATTCCTCAATCACTGAATCGGCAATCAATAAATCACTGAATTGATAGGATCACGGAATCGACAGGAGCATTAATTTCTTGAATTATTTGCAGGTTGTCGATTATTTCTTTATATTCGTGTTATGAAACGGATTTCGCGTTAAGAAGATTGTAAGGGAATGAAGAGAAATATTGAGGTTGAGGTTTGCACGTTTTCATTGGAATCGTGCATGAATGCCCAAACGGCAGGTGCTAACCGGGTAGAGTTATGTGCGGCGATGTATGATGGGGGGACGACACCGTCGGCTGGGATAATCCGTATGGCACGGAAACTGTTGTCCATAGAACTTTACGTGATGATTCGCCCGAGAGGCGGGGACTTTCTTTATTCCGGGCAAGAATTTGAGTTGATGAAAGAGGAGATACGGCACGTGAAGGAGAGCGGTGCGGACGGTGTCGTGCTGGGAATTTTGAAGGCTGACGGAACGGTGGACGTGGAACGTACCCGTGAACTGGTGGAGCTTGCCGCCCCGTTGAAAGTTACTTTCCACCGGGCGATAGACATGACGCGGGATTTGAACGAGGCTTTGGAAGACGTGATTCGGGCAGGATGTTATCGTGTGTTGACCTCGGGAGGGCGTAACACGGTGGCGGAAGGACTGGAGCAAATAAGAGCATTGACCAAACGGGCAGCCGGACGCGTACAGGTCATGGCGGGAAGCGGGGTGAACGCCGCGAATACACGTTCGTTACTGGACGCGGGGGTGGATGCCGTGCATTTGAGCGGCAAGAGCGGCAGGGATAGCCGGATGGTGTACCGTAACCCGGACGTGTCAATGGGTGGAGTACCGGGATTGCCGGAATACGAGCAGTATTACAGCGACGTGGAGAAGATAGAGGCGGTGGTGAAAGAAGCGAAAGATGATTTTAGATTTTAGATTTTAAATTGCAGGACGCCGGAAGCCCGTGTTAGAATTTAAAATGAGTGCGGCTCGCGCGCGGGTAATCGTAAATCCTTGAATCATTCAATCTAAAATCTAAAATTTAAAATCTAAAATCTAAAATAAAATAAAAGGGTAAACTAAAAGCGAAGACGATGTTGCGTACATTTGTAGAGAAAATATTAAATGCGGAAAAAGGAAGTGTTGTGATTCGGGAACCGGATTACGTGATGAGTCATGATAATTCGGCAAGGGTCAGATTCCTTTTCGAGCGGATTCACGGGACGAAGGTACACGACCCGTCGCGGGTGGTAATCGTGCTGGACGGGAAAGCCTCCGGGCTGATGCACGAGTTGTCGTTCGAGTATAACTCGATACGGGATTTCGTGGAGGAACAGGGAATTGAACATTTCTACGATTGCGATAGCGGGATCAGTCACCAGATATTGGCGGAGCTGGTGCGACCGGGCATGCTGGTGGTGGGAAGTGATTCACACACGGCAACAGCGGGAGCTTTCAACGCGTTTGCCTTGGGAATCAACAAAACTGAAACCGCGGTATTGTGGAAGACGGGAAAAATGTGGTTCCGGGTTCCGGAAACAGTAAAGATCGTGTTGAAAAACCGCTTGCCGGAAGGTGTTCTGGCGAAGGACTTGGCACTGTGGATTAAAGGTGTACTCGGGGAACTTGACGTGAACGGGCAGGCGATAGAATATCACGGCGAGGGCGTGGAGTCGTTGACGATAGATGACCGTATGACGATAGCCAATATGTCTACCGAAATGGGCGTGGTGAGTGCCGCGTTCCCACCGGATGACACGCTGGCGGATTATTTCAACGAGCCTGCCGTGAGAGGTGTTTGGGCTGACGAGGGAGCCGTGTACGACCATTCGATAGAAATTGATTTGGCGAAAGTCTTTCCTTTGATATTCAATACCCGAAAAGGAGAGATTCGAAGCGTGGATGAATTTGAAGGTTTAAAAATACAACAGGGATTGATCGGGGCTTGTGCCTCGGGACGTTTGGAAGATTTAAGACTGGTGTCGATGATTCTCGACGGGAGGCGTATCGCTGACGGCTTCCAGTTGTTCGTGGTACCCGCTTCAAGGGATATTTATTTGAAAGCGGTAGAGGAAGGTATTATTGACAAGATCGTGCACTCGGGTGCGATGGTATTGGGTTCGAGTTGCGGACCGTGCCTCGGTGTCGGACACGTTGCCTCGGCAGGGAACAGTCGTTTGATATCGACGGCGAACAGCATGTATATCGGGGGTGCGAATGCCTCCGGTGTTGAGAAATATATTGCTTCTCCCGCCACGATTGCCATGACCGCTTTGCGCGGGGAGCTCTCGTCGGTGATTCATTTCGAGGGAGTGCGTTATAAATACGAGGTAAAACCCGTTGAGCCGGTGATGTTGGGCGGCTATGATTATCGTAGGGTGAACGGGGTATGGAATTATGCGGACGTGGATAATATCTCGAGTAACCAGATTTTCGCGGAGAAATTGATGTACCGTTTGACACTGGAACAGGTGGAGGAGATCAAGCCTTACTTGTTCGCCGGGTTGGATAAGAATTTTGCCACGGACGCGAAACCGGGTGATATTATCATAGCCGGGGAGAACTTCGGTCGCGGACCGTTGGTGAAACACGCCGCCACGGGGTTGGTGGCTGTCGGGGTGAAATTGGTTATCGTGAAGTCGGTAAACCATGATTTCTATCGTATGGCGATTAATCACGGTTTGCTGATTCTGGTAGACTGGGCTATTGCGGATGCCTATACTTCCGGTGAATCATTGAAATTCGACTGGGAGAATCGGGTTGCGTATTTGAATGACAGAGAATACCCACTCCCGAGAATGGACAAGGAATTTAGTGAAATTATCGGAAAAGGCGGACTCGCGAAAGCCTTTTCATGATTTAAAGATATGATGCGACTGACGATTTTCATGTGTGTGTTGTTTTTTGTTGTATCCGGGTACGCCGGAACAGAGAGAGGGCAATCCTTACGGGTTGCCCTTATTCAAGCACACTTGCAATGGGGTGATGTGGACGGAAACCTGAAAGCGTTCGGGGAGAGGGTGGAGAGATGTGGCGAGGCGGACGTAATTGTGTTCCCGGAGTTGTTTGCATCGGGTTGCGAGATGAAGAAAGGAGGCGGGGATAAGAAAGCTGAGATTGCCGCCCGGTACGGGGATATACGTGAAAAGTTGAAAGAGTGGGCGATAAGTAAAAAAGCGGTGGTGATGGGTTCGACGATATTTGCGGAAGGCGATCGGTATTACAATCGGTTGATTGCGGCTTTCCCGGACGGGAAGTGTTTGTATTACGACAAGCACAACTGTTTTAAAAAAGGAGCTTTCTCGCCGGGGGAAGGGCAACTTATTTTTGATTACAAGGGATTCAAGATAGCCACTTATATTTGTTATGACTTACGATTCGCTGAATGGAGCCGGAACATGACGGGGTATGACGTGGCGATATACGTGGCGAATTGGCCGGCTTCCCGTCGGGAAGACTGGCAGAAACTGTTGCGGGAAAGGGCTAAAGAAAATAAAGCTCACGTGATAGGAGTAAATTGTGCGGGTACAGACTCGAATGGATTGTATTATGCCGGGGATTCGGGAATAGTCGGCACGGACGGGGAGTGGATAGACCGTTGTGATGAAGGAAAAGACGAGATAAAGGTGGTGGAGATTTATTGATTCAGTGATTTATTAATTGCTGATTCGGTGATTGAGGAATTTTAGATTTATGATTTTTAGTCGCCTTCGGCGAGTTGCAGGTTGCTTTCCCTGCGTTAGGGACTGTATTCCAACTCCTCCTCTGTTTATAGAGGAGGTAGCTGCGAAGCGGACGGAGGAGTTTAATTTGAAATCTAAAATCATTAAATCTAAAATTAAAAAACTCCCTCCCCCCCTTCGGGGTATTGAGCTCGGAAACCGGTCTCGAACTGGCTCTCGTTCGACAGACAACGAGCAAGCTCTCTGTCTGTTCTCTCTTACTCGCCAGTTTTCCTCTATAAACAGAGGGAGAGCTAGTTACAGTCCCTAATACAAGTAAGTTAACCTGTAACCTGCAACTCGCTGCTAAAACAACGGAATGTGGTAGATCAAGCCGACGGAAAATATCGATGTGTTGTAATTGTGGCTGTCAAATGCTTTTGCTCTTTCCGTGAATCGATACGAGCGTCCCATGTAGGTGGCGAAAAAGTGAAGATTGTCCGTCATGGGGTAAAATTCGATTCCCCCGAAATAACCGTAGGAAGTACGGTATTTCCCTTTTTCCATCTGTTCCATGTTCTTGCATAAAGAAGCGGTTTCGTACATTCCTTTCACGAAAGCGTTCCATTTAGGTAAAAAACGATAGTTCAATTTGGTTACCCAAGAGGTGTAACGGGCATTCTCCGCGCAAGGAAGATGAGCGTCTTCCCTATAAAATTCACTCAATACGCCCCGGCTATCTAAATCTTCTTTCGAGAGATAGAAATCAAGGTACATGTTGAATTTTCCCAAGGTAAATTCATTTCCCAAGGCATAGAAGTAATTGTATTTTTCTTTCGCTTGAGTTAGGAGAGAAAATGACCAACGGGTTTTAAGGGCGTCGTTGAAGAATGTCCCGTTCCAGTTGACCGAGTAGGCAAGGGGTGCCCTGCTTTCTTCCAGATCTTTGGGAAGAAGACCGTATATGTCTTTTAGAGATGCCGTGTGACTGTTGGTGATTTGTAAAACGATTTCCTGCGAGGGTGTCAGCATACACGAGAAGGTGATTCCCGTCATAAAGTCAAAATACATGAGGTCGATCATGTCGCTGTACTGGTAGATTTCTATCGGATCGAGATCGTATCCAATCCCCCCATAGGCGGCTGCCTGTTTACCGATCATCGTTGACAATTTGTCGGTAAGACGAATGGTAAGCATGGCATAATCGATGGACGATGGAAGATTGTCCAGATCGTGGGCGGTGTTGCCGCTATTCAGTCGTTGCCGCCAGCGGTAAGATAACCAGTCGTTTATATCCCCTTTGGCTTCCAGTCGCAGTTGGTTCATCTTGAATGCGGCCTGTTGTAGGGAACCATCTTCGAGAGCGGCGTTGAACGAGGTATGCATATTTAGCGTGAGATTGAAACGATTGGTCTTTTTCTCTATCCCGGTCAATCGTTCGAAAAGAGATTGACTGGAGAGTGTATCGCCGTTTGATAATCGTGATAATAGACCTTGGGCATTTACTCCCAGTGATAATAGCGTGAATAGCGTGAGTTGTAAAAGTCCTTTTTTCATGTTCGGTGAAAGAGTTTAAGACTAAAAAAATAAAAACTAAAAGCCGGGAAGTAGCCTCAAGCTATCTCAAACTTTTAGTTTTTAACTTTTATCTTTTAGTTTTCTATTGTAATGTTCCTGCTTCTGCTTGTTTAATCATGTTGGCGTTAGCCGTGATGTATATTTCTACCCGGCGGTTTTGCGCGCGTCCCTCGGCTGTACTGTTGTCCGCGACGGGTTGGTCAAAAGCAAGTCCCTCGGTTGTGATACGGGCGCGAGAAATACCGTTGCCCACGAGGAAGTTGGCTACCGCGTCCGCGCGTTGTTTGGATACTCTTTCGTTTACTTCACGGGTACCCGTGTTGTCCGTGTGCCCGTAGATTGTAACATCCGTGTCGGGAGAGTTTTTGAGTGAATTGGCGAATTTCGTCAAAGCATCGCGGGATGAATTGCTTAATTGGCTGGAATTAGTGGCAAAAAGAATACCGTTGTCGAAAGTTACCTTGATCGCTTGCAAGTCATTGGCATCGGTAACTGTTTCTACTTTTGCTCCTTCGATAGCTTCCAGTTCTTTCTTTTGCTTGTCCATCTTCTTCCCGATCAAGGCTCCCGTTCCGGCTCCCACTGCACCGCCGATGGCTGCACCGATAGCCGCACCTTTGCCTTTACCTACCAAGGCACCGATGCCTGCGCCAAGTGCCGCACCGCCACCGGCACCGATGGCCGCACCTTTACCCGTGTTACTCATGGAAGCGCATCCGGAAAGAATGATACTTCCGCTCAATGCTAAAATGGTGAATAAATTAGTCCTTTTCATATGTATTTAATTTGAAATGTTGGTTTCACTCGTTAATTTCTCCGCAAAAGTAATACCATTTTAATAATTTCAAAATAAAGTGAAGGTAAGGGGATAAAAAAAGAGGTATGTCACAGACACACCTCCTTGTTTTTTATAAACTAAAGTATTAGAACATCGGTAATTGATAAATAAACCCGACTTCTACTCTTTGCGTGTTGTAGTTATTTTTACCGAGTACTTTAGCGCGATCGGTGAAATTGTAGCTACGTCCCACGAAAGTACAGAAGAAGTGCAAATTGGATTCCATCGGGTAGAATTCAACACCTGCCAAGTAACCGTATGAGGTGCGGTATTTACCTTTTTCTACATTTTCGGTAGCTTTGAAGATAGATGCGGTTTCATACATTCCTTTCATGAAAACGTTCCATTTCGGTAAGAAACGATAGTTTACCTTGGCTACCAATGACATGTATTTGGCATTGAAAGCGTTGTGTTCATCTTCTAGTCCCACGATACCGGTCATGATACCTTTGCGGTCAATGTCCTCGTCGGAATACATGAAATCCACGAATGCGTTTACTTTCTTGGAGAAGGTAAAATCGTTACCTAACGCGTAGTAATACATTTGTTTGTCTTTTGCTTCGGACATAATGGATGCAGACCAACGGGTTTTGTAGAAACCGTCGAATAAACTACCGTTCCAGTTTATGGTATAAAGTAACGGGGCTCTTCCGTCTTCAAGGTTCTTTCCGTAAGTATCTTCAAATGAATTATTACGGCTATCCAAAATTTGGAATTGTATCTGATGATTATCATCAACTTGGTAAGCGATGTTCAATCCGGTCATGAAATTGCTCATGTTCTCGATCATGTCGCTATACTCGTAGATTTCAATAGGATTAAGGTCAAATTCAATACCCCCGTAAGCGGCACATTGTTTTCCTGCGAAGAAAGAGAATTGGTCGTTTAGTTTTACCCCGATACCGGCAATATCGATAGAGGTCGGCATATTGTCAATCGTACCGCTACCGTTATTACCGCGGTTCAAACGTTGCCGCCAGCGATAGGACAACCACGGGGTAATGTTACCTTTTGCCTCGATACGGAATTGACGCATCTTGAAAGCTGCTTCGCTCAATCCGTTCCTGTCATAATTGAAGCTGGCATCGAATGACCCTTGCATATTCAGGTAGAAGTTGAACCAGTCGATTTTTTTCTCGACATTGCTTACTCGTTCAAAAAGTGTTTTTTCCTTGGGAGAGCTTTGCGCAAATGCACTCGCGCCGAACCCCATAACGACTATTAATATGGCTAATTTTTTCATGTTCTGCTTTGTTATGGTAGAAGGTCGTGTCGTTATACGCGGCTACGACCTTCTACCTGTATTGTTTTCAGTTGGTTAGTATTCGTTGAAGTATTGTTGGATTTGTTTCCAATCACTGGTTTTCGTCAACGCTAACATTAATAAAATACGGGACTTTTGGGGGTTCAATTCTTGAGAAGCGATGAACTTGTATTGATTGTCATCCACTTCTGCATCAAGGGTGGTAGGACCTGTCGGTACACGGGTGGAACGAACGATAAGAATACCTTTGTTCCGCGCGCTAATCAGTTCCGGGAATACATTCTTGTGAATGTTACCGTTACCCAAACCGGCATGAATGATGCCCTTGTAACCGCTGTTAGCCATCATTTTAACAACATCACCTTCCATGTTGGAGTAGCTGTAAACGATACCTACTTTCGGAAGCGCGTTCAAGTTGGTCACGTCGAACACGGATTGGCTGGTGTGTTTTTTCAACGTGGCTTGGTTATAGAATACTTTACCGTTGTAAATGTACCCGAGAGCCCCTGAGTTCGGTGCTTGGAACGTTTGCACGTCGATAGTGTTCATTTTAAGCACGCTTTGCGCGCCGATAACGAGTCCGTTCATGGCAACCAGTACGCCTTTACCGATGGATTCTTTCGCTCCGGCAACAACTACGGCGTTGTAAAGATTCAACGGTCCGTCCGCGCTGAGGGCGGTAGAGGGACGCATTGCCCCGACAAGAACGACGGGTTTGTTGCTTTTCACTACCAAATTCAAGAAGTAAGCCGTTTCTTCCATCGTGTCGGTTCCGTGAGTGATGACGATACCGTCAATATCTTTTCTAGCCAATAATTTGTTGATGGTCTTGGCAAGAGTCAACCACACGTCGTCCGTCATATCCTGAGAACCAATCTTCACGATTTGTTCCCCGGTTACGTTAGCAATCTTTTGAATTTCGGGAACGGCTGAAAGCAATGTCCCGATAGCTACTTGTCCGGCAGTGTAATTTGTTCCGGTAGAAGAGGCACCTGTTCCGGCGATAGTACCCCCTGTTGCCAATATATGTATGTTAGGCAACTTTTGTGCAAACGTTGTTGCAACAGAAAATAGCACCAAGGCTACCAGCAAACTTAAATTTCTAAACATTTTCATAACTTGTGTTTTAAATTTACTATAATATAGACTATTAGAAAATCTGAATAAAAAGCAATCCAAGCCCGACGGCTACAACCGTGGCAACGAGTCCGGGCATCATGAACGAGTGGTTCAGCACGTACTTCCCGATGCGGGTGGTACCCGTCCGGTCAAAGTTAATGGCGGCAACCACGGTGGGGTAGTTCGGGATAAAGAAATACCCGTTTACCGCGGGAAACATGGCGATTAGCATATAAGGCGATATACCCAACGCGATCCCGAGAGGCATCAAAGCGCGGACTGTTGCTGCCTGACTATACAGTAATATAGACATGACGAACAAGGCTATACCGAACAACCACGGCATCTGTCTTACGACTTCTTCGATGGAAGATTTCAATTCAGCCATATTGCCTTGCAGGAATGTATCACCCATCCACGCAATACCGAAGATTGCCACGACGGCTTGCATCCCTGCCCCGAACACGGAACCTTGCGCGGCTTTCAACCCGTCCGTGCGGGTTACCAGCAAGATAAGCGCCGCGGCAGACAGCATCAGAATCTCGATGATTGCCGGCATATCCAGTAATACTTGGTTCCCGTCAATCATGAAGGAAGGGCGTAAGTTGTCGAATGAACCGAAAAGCACGATAAATACGGTAGCGAGGATAAACACGAGAACGGATAGACTTGCCTTCTTTTTGTTGGCCACGTCCTTCAACTCGTATTTCTTATCGTTGAATACACCTTCTTTCAAACGTTTTTGGTATTCCGGGTCATCAACAAGCTCTTTACCCACCCGCATGGAGAAGAATGCCCCTACAAGCACGCCGATCAAGGTGGCGGGAATCGTGATTTTCAGAATATCGAACAACGTAATATCGAAACCGGCTAATAGCCCGAGTAGGGCAACCGTGGCAGCCGAGATAGGACTTGCCGTGATAGCCTGTTGTGACGCGATGACTGCAATCCCGAGCGGACGTTCCGGTCGGATTTTCGTTTCTGTCGCGACCTCGGCGATAACCGGGAGCACGGAGTAAGCCACGTGTCCTGTTCCGGCGATGAATGTAAAGGCGTAAGTCACGAGCGGACTTAAAATCGTCACGTGCGCGGGGTTCTTTCTGAGTAAGCGTTCGGCGACCTTAACCATTAAGTCGAGTCCTCCGGCGGCTTGCATGGCGGCCGCGGCTGATATTACCGCCACGATCATGAGCATGACATCAATAGGAGGGGCTGTTGGTTGCAGTCCGAACACGAATGTTAAAATCCCCAGCCCGATTCCGCCCATAACACCCAACCCGACACCGCCTAGACGCGCTCCGATGATGATTGCTGTTAAAACGAAAGCTAATTGTAAAATCATCTCTTTTCTTTATTTTAATGTTTAATAATGCAATTATTCTAATTTCAACACCCATACTTTACGGTTTTCTTAACAAGAAGGTTTCACATTTTTATCAACAATTAGTTACAATAAAAGGTTTTCTCGTTAAAATAATAATCCGATAATAGATATTATAATGTTTAAAATTAACAAATGCATATAGTCAATTTGTATGCCAAACTTTTAATTTCTTATAAATAAATGATTGCTTTTAGGGCTTTATGGAAGGGGGTATTGAGCTAGAATAAAGATAGATAGAGTCTATTAAGTTCATAAGGTTTGTAAGGTTTATAAGGTTTATAAAGTTCATTGACCCTGCGGGCGCTTTGCCCACGGCAGCTCACGCTACCGTTAAGCTTTGTCCGAAGGACACCCGTGACTTTATAAACTCTACGTCCTTTCTATATTCATCCGAAAGTATTATTTTTGCTATAAATTTTGGAATATATGCAAGATCTGTACCTGTTTAATCCGGATAACGAGATTTCTGTTGCCAACGGCACCAATGGTTACACGCCGAAAGCGAATATCGCTTTGATGGCGGATAATCTTTCTTTTTTGATGGCGTATTTGACGGGGGAAGAGGATTATGTTCTGGTATCCCGGCTACCGGGATATGATTTCTTGGAGAGAAGACGGGAAGTATTCGGTTTGACGTGCAAGCCGATTCTTTGGGATAGAGCGTGTTTATTGTCTTTCCGGGAAGTTCGCCCGTGGGGGTGGAGTCCTAGGGTACATAATTTACTGGGCGAGTTGAAAACCCGTTGCGGTGAGCGATTCCGGCAAGGTGTTATGGCGGAATGGAACGATGAACGACGGGAGTTGTATAGCAGGCAAAGGGCTCGCCAATGTTTGGAGTTTATCCGGCAACGGTTACCGTTGGTCGAAGCGACGGTCGTACCCCGGCAATGTTCTTCCTTGGATGCCATTCGGGAGATCACCGGCGAGGAAAGTGTAGTGGTGAAGGCACCATGGTCGTCTTCCGGGAAAGGTATATTATTTATACCGCGGGGAGAGTTCACGAAGAAAGAAGAAGAGATTGTTTCCGGAATGTTGCATAAGCAAGGATTCGTGATGGTCGAGAAGCGTTTGAATCGAATACTTGATTTCGCCATGGAGTTCAAGATGGATAATGATTTTCAATTGCAATATTTAGGATTTTCCGTGTTTAAAACCGGTAAGCGGGGGGAATACGAGGGAAATGTCGTCGCGTCGGAAAGCCGATTGCGGGGCATGATATCGGCTTACGCGGACGAGGAGGTGTTGGAACGTGTCCGGGAACTTTTGACGGAAGCCTTGCTCGAACAGTATCGAGGGATATACACGGGATATTTGGGCGTGGATATGATGATTTATCAAGACGAAGAGGGACGATACCGGATACAGCCATGCGTGGAAATCAATTTACGCTACAACATGGGGATTGTCGCTTTACAGTTACAACGGCATTTGGCGGGGGAGGCGGAAGGGCGTTTCTGTATTCGTTTTTCAGCCAAGGCGGGAGAAATCCGCAGTTCCGCGGAAGAGCGACGGAAAATGTTTCCGTTGGAAATTCATCACGGGAAGGTCGTTTCAGGGTATATCAATCTGACCCCGGTTGATGAAGAAAGTCGCTTCGTGGCAGAATTAATCGTGGAGAAAAAATAAACTTTGTAAACTTTATAATCTTTTATGTAGTAAAATAAAGAAAATTTTATTCTCTTTGTACTTGATAATGAATTACGGATCTGGCAATAAATAGGGGTTAGCGTATGCACATGAAAATTAAAATCGAGTGTATTAAGGAACTTTTTATAGAGGATATCCTTCCTACCATGGAAAAGCACGGTTACCATTTTCTAAGGTCAAAGAACTCGTTTGTTCACGAGAACAGGGAATGGAAAAACGAGTGCAATCTGCGTTTCACGGATTGGGGTGACGATCATGTATCATTGCGAACAGAGTATTTTGTGACGAGCAAGAAAGTTTCCCGTTTGTTTAGCGAGGCAACTTTAGAGTCGGGATGTATGCCGACTTGCGGTGTGCTCGACGTGGGATGGGCGTATAAATATCTGGGGATTCCGTTGGAAGATAAGCCGTGGTTTGAAATGAGAATTGCCAAACTCGATTCTATCGTGCAGAAATGGATCGTTGAATTCGGGAGCGTGGGTTTGTCTTTTTTCAAGGAGATGAACGATTACGAGAAGTTGGAGAAGGTACTGGATATATATAACGTGTCCGGTTGTCCGGCTTTGTCGGTATGGACAGGTGAGCGCATTCTGCACGGGATATGCCTGCATTATATCAAGACGAGGGACAGGCGTAGGACATTGGAACTTTTCTCCATGTACCGGAAAAAGGTCGAGGGGATGGATTACTCGTTGATAAAAGATCAGTTTATTCGTTTGGAACAATATTTCAAGAATTTACCGGACGGTTTAAATCGGAAGTTATGAGAATTGCAGGCGTTTGTTTACCTGTTTTATTGAATTTGGTGTTTGTATTTACATCATGTAGTGACGATAAGGATGAATCGTTGAAGATTTTGGATCCATCCGGTGTGAATACATTGACGGAAGTGAATGTTAGTGTCGGGGAAAGTTGGATTCGGGTAAGTGGCGGTGACGGCGAATATTCGGTGGTTTCCGGGAATAAAGAGATCGCTGATGTCAGTGTTGATAAGGATGTGATGGAAGTTCGGGCTTATCGTCTGGGCGATACGGAAATTACGTTGGCGGATCGTGCCGGGGAACAAATAAAGCTTCCGCTTCACGTGGAAGCAAAAAAACGAGCCTTGGAGGTCAAGCGTGTTGCCGTTTACGTGGAAACGGAGGACGCGGATGTAAAAGAGATGCTCGAGGAAGAATTGCGGGCGAAGTTTCCGGTTTTAGAGGGCGGACGATATGGATTGATGCAGGAGAAATGGAGTTCTATGCGATATGAAGGAAAACTTGTCGTTTACCCGGGGACGTCAAACGATGAGAGTTACCCGGGGATATTCGTGTGGGATAGGAATGTGAAGCCGGAACGATTGACGTTTGAATACAATGGCGTGACACACGTGTACGAGTTGCCTGTAAAAGGACTACCGGAAGGAGGCGAATCCGAAGCGGGTAAAATGATTCACGGGGATGAATTGTTCGAGGGTAAGTCTGTTGCAAGAGACTTAGGACCTGTCCAAGCGTGGATGGGAGAGGATTTTACAGAACAATACCGACGGGATTATCCGAATGTTACGCGGGTGATAAGTTTGGAATATGTTTCATTTTCCCGGTAAGGACAGAACAAAAAATCTATAAATTCGAAATGTTTTTTTGACCATCATGGCTAGTCTATGGTGGTCTTATTGTACTATTATCCCGGTATAACCCGTGGATAACCGATATATTATTAATATAATATATGTATCTAAGATATATCAAATATGTATTAAATCATATTCATTCCCTATTAAAATACTATTTTTATCCCTTTGGAATAGGAATTGAATGGGAGATGAATAGGAGTTGAATAGGAGATGATATAAATAAACTACTAATTTAATACATTGAATATTTATATTATTATACTGTTATCTCACTGTTAAATACGGTTAATGCACGGAAAACGGAAAGTAAATACGCGGCGATGTTCTCACTTGAAAAGAGGTGAGTCACGAGTTTGGGAAAGTTGGTTTAAAGGGTGAAAATATCTCGTTAAAAGTTCGATATTCCGGCATATTTTTACTATATTTGTACGTTTTGTGGAAACACAATGGAAAGATTGACGGAGAGGGATTTAGAGATATTTGAAAATATAGAAAACCATTAAATATGAGTGAAGAAATAGAGCAGAACATGAATGAAGAATTAGAGCCGATGAATAACGAGTATTCGGCTGACAGTATTCAGGTGTTGGAGGGGTTGGAGGCCGTGCGTATGCGTCCTTCCATGTATATTGGTGATGTGAACACGAAGGGGTTGCATCATTTGGTGTATGAGGTGGTCGACAACTCGATAGACGAGGCGTTAGCCGGTTATTGTAAAAATATTGAAGTAACGATTAATGAGGATGATTCGATAACGGTTAGTGATGACGGTCGCGGTATTCCCACGGGAATGAACCAGAAAGAGAATCGTTCCGCGCTTGAGGTCGTGTTGACGATTTTGCACGCCGGGGGTAAGTTCGATAAAGGCTCTTACAAGGTTTCCGGTGGTTTGCATGGTGTGGGTGTGTCTTGTGTGAACGCTCTTTCTACCAAATTAACCGCCACGATTTACCGGGAAGGGAGTATCTGGTTTCAAGAATATTCCAAAGGTGTGCCCTTGGAAGACGTGAAGATTATCGGTGAAACCGACCGTACCGGTACGACGATTACTTTCAAGCCGGATGATTCAATCTTTTATGTAACGGAATATAAATATGATATATTGGCCGCCCGTTTGCGGGAATTGGCTTATTTGAACCGGGGTATTCGTTTGTCTTTGACGGATAAACGGGTGATTGACCCCGACACGAACGAGTTTAAATCCGAGGTTTTCTATTCCGAAAAAGGGTTGAGCGAGTTCGTGGAATATCTGGATGCCAATCGTGAAAAACTGATTGACGAAACCATTCATATCACGACCGAGAAAAACGGTATCCCGATCGAGGTGGCTATGCATTATAACACGGAGTTCAAGGAGAACGTGTTCTCTTACGTGAATAATATCAACACGATGGAGGGTGGTACTCACCTTGCCGGTTTCCGCAGGGGAATCATGCAGACGTTGAAGACGTATGCCGACAATTCCGGTGCGTTGAGTAAATTGAAGTTTGATATTAACGGGGATGACTTCCGTGAAGGTCTGACTGCCATTATTTCCGTGAAGGTGGCTGAACCGCAATTCGAGGGACAGACGAAAACCAAGTTGGGTAACACGGAGGTGGGAAGCGCGGTGTCGCAAGCGGTGAGTACGGCTTTGGCGAATTATCTGGAAGAGCACCCGAAGGATGCCCGTTCAATCGTGGATAAGGTGATTCTCGCTGCACAAGCCCGCCACGCTGCTCGTAGGGCACGTGAGCTGGTACAGCGGAAAACGGTACTTTCCGGTTCCGGGCTTCCCGGTAAACTGGCGGACTGTTCGGATAATAACCCGGAGAACTGCGAGATATTCCTCGTCGAGGGAGATTCTGCAGGGGGTACGGCAAAACAAGGACGTGACCGTAAATTTCAAGCTATTCTGCCTTTGCGCGGTAAGATTCTGAACGTGGAGAAAGCGTTGGCTCATCGGGTATGGGAGAGTGAAGAAATTAAGATTATATTCCAAGCGTTGGGCATCACTATCGGTACGGCAGAGGACAGCAAGGCCGTGAATCTCGAGAAATTGCGTTACCACAAGATCGTGATCATGGCGGATGCCGACGTCGACGGGGCGCATATCGCTACTTTGATTATGACTTTGTTCTTCCGCTATATGAAACCCGTGATCGAAAGTGGTTATCTATATATCGCTACCCCACCTCTTTTCTCCGTGAAGAAAGGAAAAGAGCAACGTTATTGCTGGACGGACGAGCAACGTTTGCAGTTGATTCAAGAAATGGGAGGTGGAAAGGAGAGCAGTTTGCATATCCAGCGCTACAAAGGTTTGGGTGAGATGACTGCGGAACAGCTATGGGATACGACTATGTCGCCTGAAGCGCGAATCCTGCGTCAGGTGACGATAGAGAATGCTGCTGAAGCGGATCGTATTTTCTCCATGCTTATGGGAGATGACGTGCCGCCTCGTAGACAATTTATCGAGCAGAACGCCACGTACGCGAATATTGACGCCTAGGGTGTCAATGTTACAGGTTGCAGGTTGACAGGTTACAGGTTTGTGACTGTCCTGCAACCTGTAATTTTAGTATTTGATTTCTATATATCTGGTTTTATGAGAGTTTGTGTGTTTTGTGCTTCTTCTGAAAAGATGGAGAGCGTGTATTTCGAGGCGGCGGCCGAATTGGGGGAGGAGATCGTGAAGAATGGCTGGGAGTTGCTGTATGGCGGGACGAATTGCGGGTTGATGCGGGAGGTTTCGGACGCGGCGAAGAAAGCAGGAGGGAAGGTAACGGGAATTATTCCGCGATGTATCGTTGACCGCGGCGTGTCGGCTCAAGGGATAACGGAATTGATAGTTGCTCCCGATATGAAAGAACGGAAAAGTATGATGCGGGAGCAAGCCGATGCGTTTGTCGCTTTGCCCGGCGGATGGGGTACTTTGGAAGAAATCACGGAGGTAATTACCTTGAAACAATTAGGTGTTCACAACAAGCCGATTGTCTTTATTAACACGAATGATTTCTATGAATACTTTTTTTTGTTTATCAATAATATTCGAAAAGAAGGTTTTGTATCAAATGCTTACGATGGTTTGTACACGGTCGTGAATGATGTTGAAGAAGCCCTGGCTTATATTAAAAAATACAAGGCGAAAGAATTTTCAAGTAAATATTAGGAAATAGTTGTTTTTTTAATATTTATGGACTATATTTACAGTGCTAATATAGCGTATGAGTTGACTATTGTAGTGATACAAAAGTTTGGTTAGTTTAGTTTAGAATGTAAAGGGTGGCAAAAGCCACCCTTTATTTATTCCATTAATCCTCTACCAATCTTTTTGATTTGATTTTTCTCTTTGAGCAAGATAACTACTTTATCCAGTACCCCGTTGATGAAACTGCTACTTTTGGGCGAACAGTAGTTTTTGGATATTTCAATAAACTCGTCCAGAGTAACTTTTACCGGGATAGACGGGAAATATTTTAACTCGGCGATGGCGATGTCCATGATTAATTTATCCATTTCGGAAATACGGTCTAATTCCCAGTTGGCGGTAAACTGATCGATGATTTCCATGTTCTCTTTCATGTCGAGGATAGACTTCCGGAACAGGGTTTTGGCAAAATCCAAGTCTTCTTCTTCATTATATAACGAGATAAAGAAAACGGTGTTTTCCGAATAACTTTCTCTCATGTTTTTAACTGTCTTGTAGACGATGCTTAACACCAGTTCGAAATCGTCGTTCCAAAAGATGTTTTTCTCTTCCATTGCCTGCTCGAAGTCTTCGTCAACGGCGATAAGTTCTGAAATCATGTCCAACACGAGTTGCTTGTGGTCGTCATAAGTAACGGTCGGTTTGTTCATGTACAGGTTAAAGAAGTCGGTTTCTACCAGCTTGTTGTGTAAGGAAACTACCACGTCTTGACACTCGTTTAATGAAACGAGATTGGTTGAAACGTATGTTTTGAATTTCCGGTTTTCGGCTATTTGGTTGATTACCGGGTTATCGATGAACCGGGTGTTCGGGTTTAAGTCCTTGTGGGATGCAAGCTTTCGATTGCGGGCGGCATCTATTTTTAGAAACGCGTGACGTTGGATCTCTGTAATCAGAAGGAAGACGTGGTAATACAAGTCTGTACTCTTTGTAATACTCTTGAACAAATCTCGTTCCACTTCCGTGATTGTCACTCCCTCTTTCTTCGTGTAAGAATATAAAAGCTGTAAAACTTTAATTCTAATTAATCTTCTGCTTGTCATTTTATAAAGAACTATTGTTATATCGGGCACAAAAGTACGAATTTAATTGAAAATTGGAAATTGATAATTGAAAATTATTCGTTACTTTCGCACGGATTATGCAGTAAAGGATTAAAGATGATACGACATATACATATAGTGAATTACGCTCTGATTGACAAGACGGACCTGGAGTTGGAGAAAGGGTTTACGATTATCACGGGGGAAACGGGTGCCGGGAAATCTATTTTATTGGGGGCTATCGGGTTGACTCTGGGACAGCGAGCCGATGCTTCGGCTATCATGGATAAGGACAAGAAATGTATCGTGGAAATCACGTATGATGTCGCGGGGTATCATTTGCGGCAGTGGTTCGAGGATAATGACTTGGATTATGATGACGAGGTGGTGGTACGCCGGGAATTGAACGCGGACGGAAAGTCCCGTTCGTTTATCAATGATACGCCCGTGAATAATAAGGTTTTGAAGGAATTCGGGAGTTTTCTGATTGACGTGCATTCCCAGCACCAGTCTTTGTTGATTGGTCAGCCGGAATATCAATTGGAGATTTTGGATGCTTTTTGTGGTAATCAGTCTTTGTTGAAAGAGTACAGGATGAAATATGCATCCCGCCAGTCGTTGCTCTCGGAGTTGGAACAGGTGAAGCGGCAGGCACGGGAAGCCGAGCAGGAGGAGGATTATTTGAAATTCCAGTTTAACCAGCTGGATGAGGCGAATTTGAGGGAAGGGGAACAACAGGAGTTGGAAGACGAATTGGCCGTTTTGAATCATGCCGAAACTATAAAAAGTGTCTTTTCCGAGGCTACTTACGCGTTGACGGAGTCGGATACGCCTGTTATTCAAACGTTGAAAGGTATACGGAATAGAATAGCCGCTTTGGATGAAGTGGTGAAGGAGGCAACGGATTACGGTCAGCGATTACATTCGGTGATTGTCGAGTTGGAGGATATCGCTGATGAGGCGGAACGGGTTGCCGAACGGGTGGAATATAATCCCGGACGCGTGGACGTGATAAATGACAGGCTCGGGGTGATGTATGACCTTCTGCACAAGCATAAAGTGGAACGGACGGAGGATTTAATCGCTTTGAAAGACACTTTGCGGGAGAGATTGAAAGGTATACAATCTTTTTCTACCCGCGTCGAAGAGTTGGATACGCGAATTGCCGCGTTGGAAGCGGAAATGGAGGTTCTGGCTCGGAAGATTCACGCTGCCCGGGTGGATTCGGAAGGGAAATTGCGGGAGGAGATGCAGGGGTTGTTAGTGGGGTTGGGTATCAAGCACGCCTCGTTTAAAGTCGGGATTGTTCCCGTGGGGCATTTTACCCCGACGGGGAAAGATGAGGTTACTTTCCTGTTCTCGGCGAACAAGAATCAAGAGCCGGGTGAATTGTCAAAAGTCGCTTCCGGGGGAGAGATTTCACGCTTGATGTTGTCTTTGAAGTATATATTGTCCCGGACGAAACGGTTGCCTGTTATTATTTTTGACGAGATAGACACGGGTGTGTCCGGCGAGATTGCCCACCGGATGGCTGCCATGATGAAGGAAATGGCTGCCCGTATGCAGGTAATCAGTATCTCGCACTTGCCCCAGATAGCGGCGGCGGGAGATAGTCATTTTAAAGTGTACAAGGAAGATGACCACGCGGGAACTATTTCGCGGATTCGCCGTTTAACAGAGGAAGAACGGGTGACCGAAATAGCCGGGATGATTAGCGGAAGCGTGGTGAGTGAGGCAGCTTTGGAAAATGCCCGGTTATTACGGGAACAATTTTAATTTAATATTTATGAGTTACAATTTATTGAAAGGAAAGAAAGGAATTATTTTCGGCGCGTTGAACGAGATGTCTATCGCTTGGAAAGTAGCGGAGAAATGTTTGGAAGAGGGGGCGCAAATCGTTTTGACGAACACGGAATTATCTATTCGCATGGGAAAGGTGAAGGAGTTCGCGGAACAGAATAATATTCCTTTGATTCCGGCAGATGCTACCAGCGAGCAGGATTTGGAACAATTGTTTCAAGCGTCGATGGATTTGTTGGGTGGAAAGATTGATTTTATCCTGCACTCCGTGGCAATGTCTTTGAACGTGAGAAAGAAACGCTCTTACGATAATTTGGATTACGACTTTTTGCAGAAGACGTTGGATATTTCAGCCATATCGTTTCATAAGGTGTTACAGACCGCGAAGAAGTTGGATGCCATGAACGAGTGGGGTTCAGTGGTAGCGCTCTCGTACGTGGCCGCGCAAAGAACCATGTTCGAGTACAACGATATGGCGGATGCCAAAGCGATGCTGGAGTCTATTGCCCGCAGTTTCGGGTATATTTACGGGCGGGAAAAGCGGGTACGCGTGAACACGATTTCCCAATCCCCGACGATGACCACGGCAGGTAGTGGTATCAAAGGTTTCGATTCGTTGATTGATTTTGCCGAGCGTATGTCCCCGCTAGGGAATGCCGATGCCGACGAATGTGCCAATTATTGTATTACCTTGTTTTCCGACCTTACCCGTAAGGTTACCATGCAGAATCTTTTCCATGACGGCGGATTCTCCAGTATGGGTATGAGTTATCGGGCAATGCACCAGTACAACAAGAGTTTTGAAAACGATAATTCAAAATGAAATCGGATTTCCGGTTTGTGATAGTAGAAAATCATAAATCGGAAATCATAAATCGGATATAGAAAAGATGTTTTTATTTTTTGACACGGAAACGACGGGACTTCCACAACGGTGGAATGCTCCCATAACCGACTTGGATAATTGGCCTCGTATGGTGCAGTTGGCGTGGATTATGTGCGATGAGAAAGGGAATATTATTGAAGAACGGAGTGACATTGTGAAACCGGAAGGATTTTTGATTCCGGCAGAAGCGTCCCGGGTGCACGGGATAACGACGGCGAAAGCGCAGGCCGAAGGTAAAGAACTGCTGTCTGTTCTGGAAGTTTTTTCAGATAAAATAGACGAGGCGTACGCGATGGTCGGTCATAACATCAGTTTCGACGAGTGTATCGTGGGTGCGGAGTTTGAGCGTAAACGAATCATGAGTTCGATGTTTTTGAAGCCGAAGTATTGCACGATGAAATCGTCCACGAAATATTGCAAGTTGCCGGGTGGGAAGCAAGGATTCAAGTCCCCGAAGTTGTCCGAGTTGCATCAAGTGTTGTTCGGCGAGGGATTCGAGAACGCTCATGACGCGTTGGCGGACGTGAGGGCTACCGTGCGGTGTTTCTGGAAGTTGAAGGAACTCAAGGTGATGTGAGGAAAATAAATAAAAAAACGTATGGCTAAAAAGCAGGAATATAATTATAAATCATTACAATCGGATTACGGGAAGATGCCGCCGCAAGCGGTTGATTTGGAAGAGGCGATACTGGGTTCTCTGATGTTGGAAAAAGATGCTTTTATTACCGTGAGCGACTTTTTGAAGCCGGATTGTTTCTATAAAGAGGCGCACCAGAAGATATATCGCGGAATCCAGAATCTGTCCTTGAATAACGAGCCGGTGGATATTCTGACCGTGAGCGAGGAGATGAAGCGGTTGGGAGAACTGGAAGAGATTGGCGGTTATTATTATCTGGCACAGTTGACTTCCAAGGTGGCTTCTGCCGCCCACATTGAGTTTCACGCTCGCATTATCGTGCAAAAGTATATCCAGCGGGAGTTGATTCGCGTATGCACGGATATCCAGAATAAGGCTTATGACGATGCCACGGATGTTGCCGACCTGGTGGATATGGCACAAAAGCAGGTATTCGAGATTGCCGAGGGAAACATCAAGAAGGAGACGACGGCTATTAACGCTTTGATTGATGAAGCCATCAAGGGAATCGAGATTGCCGGGAATCGTCCCGACGGATTGAGTGGTGTGCCTTCCGGTTTCACGGCATTGGATGAAGTTACTTCCGGCTGGCAACCTTCCGACCTCGTGATTATTGCCGCGCGTCCTTCTATGGGTAAGACGGCATTCGTGTTGTCCATGACCCGGAATATGGCGGTAAACCATAACCAGCCTATCGCCTTGTTCTCTTTGGAGATGTCTTCGGTGCAGTTGGTCAATCGTTTGATTGCCAGTGAAACCGAGTTGGGCTCCGAAAAGATTCGGAACGGACGTTTGTCCGAAGACGAGTGGCAACAGTTACACGCGAAAATCAAAGCGTTGATAAAGGCTCCTATATATGTAGACGATACTCCGGCTCTTTCTATTTTCGAGTTACGGGCAAAATGCCGTCGTTTGCAGCAGCGTTATGGTATCAAGGTGTTGATTATCGACTACTTGCAGTTGATGACGGCGGGAGCCGATATGCGAGGAAACCGGGAGCAGGAGGTAAGTATGATTTCCCGGCAGTTGAAGATTATCGCCAAGGAGTTGAATATACCCGTGATTGCCTTGTCGCAGTTGAACCGCGGCGTGGAGCAACGTACGGGAGATGCCAAGAAACCGATGTTGTCCGACTTGCGTGAGTCGGGAGCCATCGAGCAGGATGCCGATATGGTGCTTTTTATCCATCGCCCCGAACGTTACGGGATCATGGAAGACAGTATGGGAAACAGTTTGAAAGGGATTGCCGATATCATTATCGCCAAGCATCGTAACGGTGCCGTGGGGGAGATTCAATTGCGCTTCCGTAACGAGTTGGCTCAGTTCTGCGATTTGGAGGAGGTTTCTCCTTTTGCATCCGGTGGTTCAACGGTAAAAACCGTTACTTTCGGTTCCCGTATGAACGAGGATGCCGCTCCGCAAATGCCGCCCCTCGATACGGATTTCCGGGACGGGGGAAAGAGTTTCGAGAGCGGTGGTAACAGTGGGGCTGCACCTTTCTAATAATTGAAAATGGAGAATTGAAAATTGAAAATGAAAGGATTCCCGAAGACGATAACTATTCTATCTCCTCCTCTGTTTATAGAGGAGGTGCCCGAAGGGCGGAGGAGTTCAATCTAAAATCATAAATCATAAATCTAAAATCATAAATGGTCAGGTTTTTATTGAAGTATTACGTGTTTTGGGTCGTGTTCTCGATCGCGGCAAAGGTGATCTTTCTGGTTTACCAGTGGAAAGAAACGGCGACACTCACCGGGTACGATTACGTGATGTTGTTCACGAAAGGGTTGCGTATGGATCTCTCTTTCGGGGGATACGTGATGGTATTGGCTTGCGTGATTATGGCGATAGGTGTGTTCCTGCCGCCCAAATGGTTGAAACGCGTGTATTCGGTAATAACCTTGATACTTTTGGCTATATCCAGTCTGATTGTTGTCGGAGATTTGGAGTTGTTTAAAAACTGGGGGTATCACATGGATGCGACCCCGCTATTCTATTTGAAAACGCCGGGAGAGGCAATGGCTTCGACTCCCACGTGGTTGATATTGGCATTGGTCTTGCTTTGCGCGGTTATGGTAGGGATATTTTATAGCCTTTATCGCCGTTGGGTGGCAAATTCCTTGAAGCCGGTCCGGGAAGCAGCTTGGAAGAGCGTCGTTTATCTCCTTTTGGGTGGATTGATGATTATTCCGGTGAGGGGCGGTTTCAACGTGGCTCCGATGAACGTGAGTTTCGTGTTTTTTAATAACAAAAATATGTATGCCAATCAAGCGGCAGTGAATCCGGTATGGAATTTCTTGTACGAGGTGGCACACGTCAACAAGATTAAAAGCGACTTCGTTTTTATGCCGGAAGATAAGGCAAGACAGCTGGTGGACAGCGTGTACACGGAGACGGGTACTTTCCCGAGTGTGTTGAAAACGGATAAACCGAACGTGGTGGTGCTTTTGCTGGAAAGTTTTACACTGAACGCTTGGGACGCCATGCCTAATTTGCAGGCGGTGGCGGAAGAAGGCATTTTCTTCTCGAATATATACGCCACGGGAAATCGTTCCGACCGGGGAATACTGGGGGTTATCAGTGGTTTTCCCGCCCACCCGCAGGTGTCCATGCTGAAGTACCCGAATAAAACGTATCTTCATCCTCGTTTCCCGTTGGATTTTGAGGCTAACGGGTATAGTACCCGGTTTTATTACGCGGGGGATTTGAATTTCGGGGGATTTCGTTCCTACGTGACGATGAGTTTTCAAGGTAGCGTGACGGAGAATGATTTTTCCGGGGAAGCTATCGAGAATCGCTTCAAATGGGGGGTACATGACGGTTATATGCTGGAGCGGTTGTATGAAGATTTGCGTGTGGCGAAAACTCCTTTCATGTATATGGCATTTACCATGAGTAGTCACGAACCGTTTGTTGTACCCATGGAAACGAAAATTCCGGGAAGTGATACCGGTTCGAAGTTTAAAAATGCCATTGCTTATACGGACCAGTGTTTGGGTGAATTTTTTGAAAAGTGTAAAAAGTCCGGGATTTGGGATAACACGTTGTTTGTGTTGATTGCCGACCACGGGACTCGGCACGTGGGAAACCTGCAACCTCATGCGCCGGAAACTTATCGTATACCGATGATATTTACCGGGGGGGCTATGAGTGTGCAGGATTCGGTGGTGAATACCTTGGGTTCGCAAACAGATATGGTAGCTACTATGTTGGTACAGTTGGGAATAGATGCTTCGGCTTATCATTACAGCAAGAATCTGCTTGACCCGAGTGCCGTACCTTTTGCTTTCTATGCCTTTACCAATGCGGCAGCCGTGGTGACAAGCAATGGAGCCTATATTTATGATTTGAAGTCTAAAAAGGATATCGGGGTGAATACTAATCCTAGAGATGAAGCCTTGTTGAAGGCCTATTTACAAATCGTAGACCAAGACTTCAAGGGAAGGCAGTGAGAATATAGGTTTATTCGTGAGTTTGACAAAATATGCAATTAATATGCTGATTGTTGCAAATAAAAGTAATGTGAATTGAGTTTTGTTCTTGTATCAAAATATTTTAATTGTGAAATTTGCGAATTAAAAATATCAGATATAAAAAGCCAACTAATTCATAGTTGGCTTTTTATATTATAATCTTCCGCTTAAATCACTTACTTCATTTTCACCCATTTCACCGCATCTGCCACCACCACTTGAGTGTACTTGTCGTTTCCCCATTTCTCTGTCACCTCAAACGGGGGAATACCCCGATCATCCAAAACAACACGGGATTCTCCTGCCGGTAAATCAAATTTCCCTAATGAAATCCACTCATCGGTATCGTCCCTAGTCTTCTCGATCACGATTTCTTCGCTTTCCTTCGGGGTATAGACTGTATAGTAATTTTTCATTCCCGGATAATTTGATGCGTAAGTCTCTTCCCAAGATAGTTTTTTAATACGAGATTGATAAATAAAAATCTCGTATTTGCCCGCTTCCGGAAGATTCGCTATCCACTCCGCCTTACAACTTCCATTCCCGGCAATCTTGATAAAGGCACTCTGCACCTCATCCCCGTAAACACCACCTGGGTCAAGAAACGGTCTTCCCCACGTGCTCTTCTTGAAATCCGAACCAATCCTATAGGCGTCCTCCTCTTCTTTCGTCAATCGATCTGCCAATCGCTTAAACCTGTTTCCCGACGAATCGATTAAATGAAAACCTTCGTCCTCGTTATCAACTATAATCTCCCCGAGAGGATAAAACTGATTTTTGTCAAGGGATTCGACACACTCTGCTGGAATATCCCCCTTCCACAATGGGGTACTAGGATCGCCAAACATAACTCGTTCCGGTACGCTCCTTGCGAAATTGGTAGATACAAAAAAATACAGTCTATCAGCCTCGTTGGCAATAATCCGCTTGTATTCTCCTGGTTTGACCAAGTAGCTCCGCCAATTGTCAATAATCCATTTCCCGTAATCATCTTCATAACCCCTGATTACCGAAACCAAGCCATCCACCTTACCGATATTGCCCACCTTGAAATCAACCGACTGCATATCCTCCGTCTGCCGGTATGTCAAATCCCTTATCGCCAACCGCGGTACATCATGCGTCGTGTACCAATCATCCACAAATGGTTTGATGTCCTGCCCGAAACGCTCGCGGAACCCCTCCATGAACACGTCAAAATCCACCTCTCGGAAACGGGCATTCTCGTAGAACTCCCGTGTGTAAGCGCACACCGAATTCCAACTGGTAATTGTTGTCAGGTAGGCGAGTAACTGCGAAACTTTTATGCTAATCAACTTATTGTATCCATTCGGATACTCTCCCCGGATTATTCTTTCCAATCCCTTTGCCGCAATGCTATCCAGCATCGGTGGGAATAAAATAAACTTGTCAAGCGTCGGGTTTGCTATTTTACCGAACAGCATGTCTATTCCCGCATACCTGTCGGAAGCAACACTCCAGTGGAAATCCGAGAAAAGCCGTTCTGTATGCATGCTCCTAAGGAAATTAAAAAAATCATTGAATAATATATGTTCCTGTACATTCTTTTCCCTTAGGCTATTTAGGGAAATGTCGCCTGGTTTATTGTATTTATCTATTATCCGTTCCCCGAAAAATGCCATTTCCGGCTGGATATGATTATGGAAATAATAACCATTAAGGAAAGAGGAAGGTGCCTCCACGAATTTTAGAAGCTTGAAAGGATACGGGTTAGGCATAGTTCCTTCTATAAGGTTACGGCACTTGTTTACCAATTCCTCCCAATACTCCTCCGCGTTCGGATACCCCGCTATTTCATCCATCCAACCGTCAAATGGCTTCAAGTAAAAATCATTTCCCGGGTACGTGTAGAACTCCAACGTGATGGAATCCGCCACCACCGACCGCTTCACGTAATTGCCCATGCAAAGCGACAATCCGGTTAGAGCCTGTAAATTGTGGAATGTCACTTCGTCCTGTCTCTCCTCCGGTATGCCTTGCGATAACACCATCTGCCCGTCGGGATTCTTCACGTGCAACGTGTAATCCGTGAAATTTGTTTCTTTCGACGGTTGCAAGGCTACCGGTGCCACTGCCGCCGGGTACCATAGTACCTCCGGTATAAGCAGCGTGTAATCCCCTGACACGAATGCGGAACGTTTGCCGTATCGCTCTATCTTCCCCGATTGCCGTACGGGAGCGAAATACTCATCATCATCGATATTCATCTGGTAAATATCCTCGTCAATATAACCGGTGTACTCCATTTCCAACACCACGCTATCCCCCGGAGTCAATGACCGCTCTACGACAACCACTTGTTTGTCCCTCTGAAAAGGTATTTCCCGTCCCTCAGACTCCAGTCGGCTGATTTTTAGTCCGGGATTCAGGAACAGGAGCAACTTTTCCATGTTCTTTGCTTTTCGATTCACCACCGCCATCCGGCTCTTCGCCGAGAAATTCTTATTCTCGGGCATATAGGTGATGTCATGCGTCAAGATTCTTGCCTTGGGATACGCCTCGTACTGCGAGAATATATCCCGGTACGCCTCCCGGTTCTCCCGGCGGGTCTGGAACTTATCGATGTAAATATATCCCATCCCCACGGCTAATACCAGTAACAGACCACCTGTCGCGTGATAAAACGCTTTCCGTCCCGGCACGTTGGGTAACCGCCTCGTGAAAGGAACTGCCAGACATAGTAATCCCAGCCCCAGTAACAAGAAGGTCCCCCGTTGCAATAGACACACGCCGGAATGCATAAATCCCACGATCGAGGAAAAAGCTTCCGGCAGCAGGCTTCCCCGGAAATCCAGAATCCCGTGAAGTGGCTTCGTCAGGTAAAGATACGATATGCAAAGAAACCCGGTCAGCACGAACCAGCTCACGAAAGGATGTCGCAATATTCTGTTCACCAATAACGACATCCCCGTCACGAACACGAACGTCGGCAACACATCTCTCAACAAGAAGGACAGATACACCCACGGGTTCACCGGCGAATCCGGAATAATCAAATTAATAAATAGCCAGAATGCCATGAAAATAACATCCACGACCAAAAAAGGAATGACCAGCCCCGCTAATTCCGCCCCGAAAATCTGGCTATTACTTAGTGACCGAATAGAGAGCACTTCCCGGCTATCCGCCTTCTTCCGAGCTCTCGACCTGTCGCAAGCCAGAAACACCACGACCAAAGATTGGAACAAATTCAAAAAATAGACTCCTCTCACCGGGATAGAGGATGCGAACACGATGTTCGCCCATGCCTCCTGATGAATGTCCCACGGGATTAGAAACGCCAGAGTGTAACCCAATACACCCAGGATAAAAAGACGGAACAACCAGTTCCTCCTTACTAACTTACTCTCGTAAGTAGTAGTAATTTGCCATCCTGCCATACACAACATTTTTTATTAGTACACATTTTAATAAATACTTGAATATTCTTATCTCATAAAACTTATTTTATTTACAATTGTTCGTTAATTCTATCAGCGTGATTTCCGGTCGTTGACCGATGCGTCCGGCAAAGCCGAGGTAGCCTTCGCCGCGGGAAACGTATAATTGTCGTCCATTCGTTTCGTACAATCCGTTGTATTCGGGGTAGATGTATTTTGAAGGACTCCACCGGAAGCTACCGATTTGTATCCCGATTTGCATGGCATGGGTATGGCCTGCCAGCATGAGAGCCACGGGATAGCGGATTACCTCGTCCCGCCAGTGTGACGGGTCGTGGGAGAGGAGTATCACCGTGTGTCCTTCCGTGCCTTGCAGGGCTTGTGGAAGGTTCCCGAAGCAGGGGAAAGGTGGACGTCCGCAATTCTCGACTCCGGCAAGATAAATCGTATCGGTACCGATAACGAGGGGAACATTGGTGTTGTTTAGCATGTGGAAGCCTGCCGCTTCCATGTTCTTGAAGAATTGTTTCAGGTTATCCGCCTGTTCTTCCCGGGTAGCCCATCTCACGTATGTACCGTAGTCGTGATTACCCGTGGAGGAGTAGACGCCGTATTTAGCTTTCAGTTCTTTCAATTGGTCAATCCACGGGTTCATTTCCGAGGCAAAGCTATTGACCATATCCCCGGTAAACACGATAAGGTCGGGGTTCAGCGCGTTGACTTCTTCCACGAGTTTTTTTATACCGGGATAATGCTCCCCGTAACTTCCCAAGTGCAGGTCGGTTAGTTGCACGATACGATACCCGTTGAAATTGTCGGGAAGTTCTTTAATGCATACTTGCTGGCGTTCTATTTTGTAGTTGCAGCGTCCCCACGTGATACCGTAAAAAATGACTAAAAAGGAGAATAGGGCGATGCCTAAAGCTGTTCTGCTTATAATACGGGCAGCCGGAATGCATTTTAATTTTCGTAACAGGATTGCAAATGCGTTGATAATGATATATAGTGTTTTCGGGGTATAGAAAAGTAAAATCACGGAAACGCCTTTGCCTACCCAAAAATAGGCTTCCGGTCCTTTCAACGTGGGAATAAAAAAATGGTACACGACAATACAGGCCATGAAAAACAAGGAGTGTGCCCAGAATAGACAAGTGTAAATTCGTTTTCTCAAGTAACGTCTGATTTGCAAATAGAGTAGCGAGTCATTCAGTAACACGCAGAGAAGTCCGGCGACGAGTATGAACAGTCCTGTTTTCATGTCAGTTTATTTAAAAATGAGTGTACCGAAATGTTCCGGTTGGTGAAAGTCCGGTTTGGGTGTTTTCACGGGGTGCCATGTCACGAAATGCGGGTGTGGCAATTTGTTACCGCATTTGTGGATATTACCTCGGATGGTAGTACCCGGTTTGGGTTGGAATTTATGTCTGAAAAAAACGGTGTATGGTATTTTCACCATGAGCGACCATTGATAGTAGGCTTCGTCCGGGTTCTCGTTGTTGAACTTTATCGTGGAGTCACGGAGAATATCGCTATCCAGTCTGCGGGGTATGGGTCTTCGTTTCTCCCGGCTGGTGCCGAAGGCTCCCAGTACCGTGCCGATAGCGTTGAGCTCGATGTTGTAATATCCCGTGCATTTTTCTGGTTGTATGAAAAATTCGACGCATGAGTCTTCCCACACGGGAGAGCAAGGCGTGAGCGCCGTGGCACGAAATTCATATTCCTGCACGTCGAATTTCAAGAAAAGATGGTGTTCATTGTAGGCAATCCGGAAATAAACTTCCGGCTTGTATGGATATACATCCGGCCAATTGATTTCCTTCAAGTTTATTCGGTTACATTCTCGGTCTAGGTGATAGCTTAGAGCCTGTAATGTTTCACTACTCGCTACTTCCGGAAACTTTTTTATTTCAATGATATCCATGATATGAGAGAAAATAAGACGTGTCAGGCAATTTTCACCTGACACGTCGGTATAATGTTTTAGAATAGGCCGGTAATTTTACCGTTGTTGTCAATATCTATTTTTTCCGCGGCGGGAATATCCGGTAAACCGGGCATTCGCATGATACTACCCGTGATCGGTATGATAAATCCTGCTCCGGATGCTATCTCGATCTGGCGTACGGTAACCACGAAATCTTTCGGGCGTCCCAGTAATTTCGGGTTGTCCGAGAGTGATTTTTGTGTTTTGGCGATACACACCGGAAGTTTGTCCAACCCGAGATCCATTACTTTCTTCAGGTCGGCTTTGGCCTCTGCCGAATAGTCTATCGCGGCGGCACCGTATAGTTCTTTGGCAATGGTTTCAATCTTTTTCTCCACGCTCCAGTTCCAGTCGTAGAGAGGTTTCATGCTGCAAGTGCATTGCTCTGCCACCTTGGATACCAGTCGGGCAAGGTTTTCGGCTCCTTCACCGCCTTTTGCCCAGACTTCGGCGACTTCCATGGGTACGTCCAGTGCTTTACACGTTTCGGCAAGGAATGCAATCTCTTCATCGGTGTCCGTCACGAATTTATTGATCGCTACAACGGGGCAGATGTTGAATTTCTTCATGTTCTCGACTTGTTTTTCCAAGTTGCCGATACCTTTCTTCAAGGCTTCGAGGTTCGGTTCTTTCAATTGGTCGAGTTTCATTCCCCCGTGATATTTCAAAGCTCTCACGGTAGCCACCATGACCACGGCACTGGGTTTCAATCCTGCTTTCACGCATTTGATGTCGAAGAATTTCTCTGCGCCCAAGTCAAAACCGAATCCGGCTTCCGTGACCACGTAATCGGAAAGAGTCAAGCCCATGCGGGTGGCGATGATAGAATTCGTTCCTTGCGCGATATTGGCAAAAGGACCACCGTGTATAATGGCGGGGTTGCCTTCCAGAGTCTGCACGAGATTGGGTTTGATGGCATCTTTCAACAAGGCTGCCATAGCCCCGTGCGCGTTTAAATCACGGGCGTAAATCGGTTTCTTGTCAAACGTGTAACCGATGAAGATGTTCCCGAGTCTGTTCTTCAAGTCTTCAAAGTCGTCCGACAGGCAGAGGATCGCCATTACCTCGGAAGCGGCAGTGATGTCGAATCCGGTTTCACGGGGAATACCGGCAGATGTACCGCCCAATCCCACGATGATGTGGCGTAGTGAACGGTCGTTCATATCCATTACCCGTTTCCATGTCACCGTGCGCGGGTCTATGTTCAACGAGTGGGTTTTGCTCTGTATGTTATTATCAATCAAAGCGGACAGTAAGTTATGGGCTTTCTCGATAGCCCCGAAATCGCCCGTGAAGTGCAGGTTGATGTCTTCCATGGGAACGACTTGTGAATATCCGCCCCCGGTGGCACCTCCCTTGATACCGAATACCGGACCTAGCGAGGGCTCGCGCAACACCACGGTGGCTTGTTTGCCGATGCGGTTCAATCCTTCCGTCAGACCGATGGAGATGGTCGTTTTTCCTTCACCCGCGGGGGTGGGGGAGATGGCGGAAACCAGTACCAGTTTTTTCCCGTCGATTTTTGATTTATCGATCAGGCTTAACGGTAGTTTCGCTTTATATCTTCCGTAGGGTTCCAGTAGATCCCTATCGATTCCTAACTTATCTGCGATCTCGTAGATCGGCTTTATCTGTATGGAATTGGCAATTTCAATATCTGTTTTCATACGCGTGTAGTTAATGTTATTTTAATATGAATTTTGTTGTCCCGATCTGTTGGTTGTCCGAGAACAAATCGGCAATGTATTCTCCTTTTTCCAGACTGCCGTCATTCGGCCAGAATATGGCGATTTCCAGTTTTTCGCCCTCGTACTCTATTTCGCGTCTGGCGGAATAGGTCAGCGTGGCGTTTTGGTATTTGAAAAATGATTTACTGGATGCTGCCAATACTTGTCCGTCCGGGCGGGTAATCCGCAGGTATATCATCCGGGGACCTCGTTTGGCCGTGATATTTCGGGCAAGCGAGAAGTCTGCTTTCAGTTGGAAACATCTTCTCAAGTTGGTTTCTTTGTCGTTTTTATTGACGCAGTACACTTTGAAGTTTTCAACGGATAGCGTACTTGCTTTTTCGAGGGTTTCCGCCAATTGTTCGGTTTTCTGTTCCAGTGTTTTATTCCTGTCCCGAACCCAGTCCATTTGTTTTTTCACCTCGGTGTTTTCCGCTACCAATTTCCGGTTCAGTTGGTTCAGCGAGTCGATTTGCACCACGTAACTTCTCAGAACTGTTTTCAATGTCCCGATTTCTTTCTTGTACCGGTTGATCTCGGCGTAAGAATTATTACGGAATTCTTTCATTTTCTCCATGAGCGAGGCTATTTTCTCCTGCTCGTGTGCCAATTTGTTGTTCAGTGTATCGTTATCTGTTTTTAAATTGTCGTAGTGATGACTCAAATCCGTCAATTCTTGTTGAAGTTCTTCCTTTTCGGCCGTGATGGCAACCATATTTTCCCGGTTTTCTTTTTTCTCGATCATGAAAAAGACAAAAAGGACGATCAGTATAGCGGACAGAACGCCGATGACGATGAGTAACGTCTTATCTTTCTTGCTTTTAATGAGTTGTTTTTCTTCCATATTTATATTCGGTTTTATGTTATAACAAAAGCTTGGTTATTCATTTCAACAAATATAGATATAAAACGTTATAGAACGGAGAAAGGATTAGATTTTATAAAAATTTAGCACTTGTTTTTTTGATTAAATTTTTCTAATATTGTAATCAGCGTTTTGAATATTATATTTTAAACCCTTGACAAAGCTATAATTTTAAACAGGGAGTTACTATGACGGAAGAATTTTTGCAATACGTGTGGGCGAATTCTCTTTTCACGAGCACGAGATGCCTTTCAACGAAAGGAAAAGAGGTGGAGATTTTGAATGTCGGTTTACAAAACCGGGATGCAGGACCAGACTTTTTCAACGCGAAGGTGCGGATTGGCGATGTCGTGCAAGCGGGAAACGTGGAAATTCATCAAAAAGCGAGTGACTGGTTTCGGCACGGGCACGAGAAAGACACGGCGTACGATAACGTGATTCTTTCCGTCGTGGCGGATGCCGACATGGAAGTGCGTGATTCTAAAGGCAGGGAAATAGATGCGATTACCCTTCGGTATGACGTGCGGTTATGGGATGAGTACATCTTTATGCAGGGTGTTCCCGTGGAACCTCGTTGTTACCGGAATTTGCGTCGTGTTGATCCGGTGCGTATGGATATGCTTTTCACGGGATACGCGATCGAGCGGCTGGAACGGAAATGCGGGGATATTAAACTGATGCTGGATGAAACACGGAATGATTGGGAAGATTGTTTTTACCGGATGTTGGTTCGTTACTGGTCGGGTAACGTGAATGCGGAGGCGTTTGCCCAGTTGGCACGGGATTTATCCTACAAGAAGATAATTCGTTGCAGTGATAATTTGTTTCGGGTAGAAGCCTTGTTACTGGGGTATTCCGGGTTATTGACGGGATTGGAACAAGAAGACGATTACACGATAGCTTTGCGGGAGGAATACGAGTATCAAGCGGCTAAGTTTCATCTGACTGCGATGGAACGGGCACGATGGAAGTATATGCGGATTCGTCCGACTTCTTTCCCGACGGTACGGTTGGCTCTTCTGGCGTCTTTAATGATGCGCTTCAATTTTTTGCTTTCCGCCGTGCTGGAAGCGGAGCATTTGCCGGAGGTGTATAAATTGCTGGACGTGCAGGCTTCCGACTATTGGGACTCGCATTATAAACCGGGTGTACCCGCCGCGAGGCAAGTAAAACGATTGGGGAATAGCATGAAGACCGTTATCGTGATCAATGCGATTATCCCTTTCCTTTTTATTTATGGCAGGGAGAGAAAAGAAGAACGATATTGCGATAAGGCTATTCAATGGTTGGAAGAGTTGGAAGCGGAACGCAATCACGTGACAGAGGCGTGGACGAAACAGGGTATCGGGTTGAAGTCCGCTTTACAATCGCAAGCGTTGCTTCAAATCAAGCGGGAATATTGTGACGCTCACCGGTGTTTGCATTGCAAGATTGGTGGAGAGGTGTTTCGAAGTGTCGTGAAATAATCAGCCGGGATACAATGGCTAGCCTGCCCTTGAACTAGGGGAAGTCTATATTTAGGGGTGGGTTTAAGGTGACTGTTAGGTGGCTTTTAGGCGGCATCGCCTACACTTTGCCCACACTTCGCCTGCGCTTCGCCCACGTTTTAGTAAACAATACGCTTTTTTAACATTCACGGGTGGTAATGTTTCCCGCGAAACAGAAGAGCAAGGGGATGTCAGTTTGCAGGTTACGCGAGGGGTTGATTGTAGGAAATGTATAATTGTGGGGTTGCCTGTCCCCGGGTTTTTCAAGGTATGGAAAAGGGAATGACCGATTTGTCGTGAGGTCATTCCCTTTGTACAGTTTATATATATGAAGGTGTTATTTCAACCCTTTTCTTTTCAATAGAGGCTCGATGGACGGTTCTTGTCCCCGGAAGCGTTTGTATAGTGTCATGGCGTCTTCCGATCCGCCTTTTGCCAGAATATTTTCCCGGAATGATTTTGCTTTTTCGGGATTGAAAATGTTTCCGGTTTCCTTGAAAGCCTCGAAAGCGTCGGCGTCCAGTACTTCTGCCCACGTGTAGGCGTAGTAGCCGGAGGAGTACCCGCCCGCGAATATGTGCTGGAAGTAGGGACTGCGGTAACGTACCGTGATTTCGGGAATCAGCCCGATCTTATCCAGCGTGGTTTTCTCGAATTCATTCGGGTTCACGAGGTCTGTCGTGGTACGTGTATGGTAAGCCATATCCAACAGGGCGGCAGCCATAAACTCGGTGGTGACGAAACCTTGGTTGAAATGTCCGCTCGCTTCCAGTTTGTCAATCAAGGATTGCGGGATTGCCTCACCGGTTTGATAATGGCGGGCGTATATTTTCATCACTTCGGGATCGGAAGCCCAGTTTTCCATGATTTGCGAGGGGAGTTCCACGAAATCGCGGGGAACGGATGTTCCGGATACCTTATTATATGTACATTGAGATAACAACCCGTGAAGCGCGTGCCCGAACTCGTGGAAGAGGGTTTGTGCCTCGTCGAAACTGAGTAGGGCGGGTACGTCTTCCCCGGCAGGTTTGGTGAAGTTGCACACGTTTGTGATGACGGGGGATACTTTTTTACCCAAAGCTGACTGTTTCCGGTAGGAGTTCATCCAAGCTCCAGAACGTTTGCTTTCTCTCGGGTGGAAGTCCATGTATAGGATACCGATATGATCGCCGTTGGCTTCTTTTACCTCGAACGCTAGTGCGTCGGGGTGGGGGACGGGAATATCCGCTCGTTGCGTGAAGGTGATACCGAATAGTTTGTTGGCGGTATAGAAGGCTCCTTCTCTCACGCTTTCCAGCGGGAAGTATTGGCGGAGTTCGTTTTCATCCAACCCGTATTTGCTCTTTTTCACTTTCTCCGCGTAATAACGCCAGTCCCAAGGTTGTAATTTGAAGTTTTTACCTTCCTTACGAATCATACGTTGAAGTTCGGCTGCCTCTTTTTTGGCAATCGGTAGAGCTGCTTCCCAGATTTGGTTGCACAAGTTGTAAACGTTCTCCGGGTTTTGTGCCATGTTATTGTCAAGGATAAAGGCGGCGTGGGTGTCGTAACCCAGCAATTGCGCTTTTTGTACCCGCAAAGAGGTCATCTTGGCGATGATTTCCTTGTTATCGTACTCGTTGTCGTTGTTGCAACGATTAATGTATGCCTTGTAGATTTTTTCTCTCAAATCACGGTTGTCGGCATATTGCAAGAACGGGATCATGCTCGGGTTGTGGAGCGTGAAAACCCATTTGCCTTCCAGTCCGGCGTTTTTCGCTGTTGCCGCTGCCGTGGCTATCACGTTGGCGGGAAGACCGGACAAGTCTTTCTCGTTGTCGATAACCAGTTTGAAGGCGTTGGTTTCGTTCAGAAGATTTTCGCCGAACTGCAGGCTTAACACGGATAACTCGCTGTTCAAGCGTTTGTATGTCTCTTTGTCTTCGGGGGAGAGGTTTGCACCACCTCGCACGAAGTCTTTGTAGTATTTATCCAATACGGTCAACTGTTCCGGGGTGAGATTTTCTTTGTTCCGGTTTTCGTACACGGTCTTGATGCGTGCGAATAGCTTGTCGTTCAAGTTAATGGCATCCCTGTGGGCGGTTAGCTTCGGGGTGATTTCCTTGGCGATGGCTTTGATCGAATCATTCGTGTTGGCACCTTGCAGGTTCCCGAAGACGGAAGCTACCTTGTCGAGCATTTCCCCGGATGCCTCGAGGGCGTCGATCGTGTTTTTGAAAGTAGGTGCTTCCGGGTTGTTGATAATCGCCTTGATTTCAGCTTGTTGCTGTTTCATCCCTTCCTCGTAAGCCGGAATGTAGTGTTTGTTTTTAATTAAATGGAAGGGCGGAACCTCGTGAGGGGTTTCGTACGCGTTGAAAAATGGATTTTCATTCTTCACTTGCCCTGATTGGCAGGATTGCATAGCCAATCCCACGCAACAAACTAAGTAAGTGATTTTCTTCATTCGTAAAATTTTAATTGGTTATTGATTAAGGTTTGCAAATTGTCATTTGCAAGTTACAGGTTGCAGGTTGGCAGGTTACAAGTTATGGTGTGACTTGAATTGACTTGCTACTTACAAATTGTAACGTCACGCGTTTGCGTGCGACAAATATAATAAAAGTTTGCAAATTATCATTTGCGGGTTATAGGTTACAAGTATTATGGAATACCTTTTATTAACTTGTAACCTGCAAACCTGTAACTTGTAACGTCACGCATTTATGCGTGACAAAATATACAAGTAAATGATTTTCTCGCTATTTTTGTGTGCTTAATAAGATTTTGATGTTATGAGTGTAAAAGAGAATGTAGCAACATTTGTCACGAAGTTGCCTAAGGTTATATTATTGTGCGTGATTGTTTATTTGATTTCGTTGAATTTCAAGAGCGCAGAGGAGAACAAGGGAGAGGATGTGAAGACGGAAACAGAGGTTGTTCCCTTGGATGAAGTGAAGAAATATTTTCCCGCTTGCACGGGTATCGAGAAAGTCAGTGAGGTGCGTTATGACGTGAAGAATAACGGGGACGTGATAGGTAAATTGATCGTGACGACGCCGATAGCCGACGATCTGATCGGTTATTCCGGGAATGTACCTTTATTTCTGGCCGTGTCCGGGGAAGACGTGATTTTAGGACTTACTTTATTAAATCATAGTGAGTCACCCGGTTTTATCCGTCAGATAACGAGGAAAAATTTCTTCTCGTCATGGGACGGTAAGACATTGGAGGAAGCGGCAGAGATGAACGTGGAAGCCGTTAGCGGTGCCACGATGACCACGGATGCCGTTCGGGGAAGCGTGAAGAAAGCGTTGAATTTTTATTTCGAGCGTGACGGGGGCGGACGGCATACGGATTGGTTGAAACTGGTTCGTCATGCTTTGGGGGGATTGGTAGTGCTGTTGGCTCTGGCCAGTATGTTCTGGGGAAGCCGGATGAAGAAGTGGCGATTGCCGTTACAGGTGGCTTCCATTCTGATTCTTGGTTTTTGGAGCGGGTATTTCGTTTCGTTCGAGTTGTTGTTCAACTGGTTGTTGAACGGGATTCCTTGGGGGGCGCGTGTTTTATTACCCGTGATCGCCGTGTTGGCGATAGTATGTCCTTTGTTTCTGAACAAGGCGTATTATTGTGCTTATCTCTGTCCGTTCGGGGCGGCTCAAGAAGTGATGGGAAAAATCCGCAAGAAAAAAATCGTCCCGAAGGGTATTTGGAAAAATATTTTCAAATATACCCGGGTTACCTATTTTATGGTGATCATCGCTTTGTTATTGTGGGGAATCCCGCTGGAATTGGCGTCTTTGGAACCTTTTTCCGCGTTTCTGTTGACGGCGGCATCGAGTTGGGTGATCGCGCTTGCCGTGGTATTTTTAATCTTGTCAATATTTTTTTCTCGCCCGTGGTGTAATTATTTTTGTCCCACGGGAGAGTTGTTGGATATTTTGAGAAAGGGCGATACAAAGGCAAACCCGGAGAGATGGAAGAAGGTGTTTCGGGAATGCTTGGCGTTGGTGATTTTCTTGGGAGTATTGTATTTTATCTTACAGTAAAAAAATATTGAAACTTTTTTATCAAAACACTTGATTGTTTGAATTAAAAGTGCGTAATTTGCATCCTGTTTGGAAAGCGTTTATAAAATATTGAGAGAGATGTCAAGAATTTGTCAAATAACTGGAAAGAAAGCGATGGTTGGTAACCATGTTTCTCACTCTAAGAGAAGAGTAAAGAGAACATTCGAGATCAACTTGTTTAAGAGAAATTTTTATTGGCCGGAAGAAGAAAGATGGGTACGTTTGAATGTATCAGCTGCCGGATTGCGCCTTATCAACAAGAAAGGTATCAATGCTTGCTTGAGAGAAGCTACTGCCAATGGTTTAGTTAAGAACGTATAAAGTAAGAAGAGATGGCAAAGAAGAGCAAAGGAAATAGAGTACAGGTGATTTTGGAGTGCACGGAGCATAAAGAATCCGGTATGCCGGGAACTTCTCGTTATATCACTACCAAAAACAGAAAGAACACACCCGAGAGAATGGAGTTGCGTAAATACAACCCGATTCTGAGAAGAGTAACTTTACACAGAGAAATTAAATAATTAAGCTATGGCAAAGAAAGTTGTTGCAACATTAAAAACAGCAGATGGTAGGGGATTCGCGAAAGTGATCAAAATGGTAAAATCTCCGAAAACCGGTGCCTATACTTTTAAGGAACAAATGGTTCCCAACGAACAGGTAAAAGATGCCTTGAAAAAGTAAGATTTTAAATCTTCATATATGAAAGGAGCGTCGTGAGATGCTCCTTTTTCTGTATATAGATAAAATATTTGTTCCCGTTGGAAAAAAAATTCGGTAAAAGAGTAACCTATTTGAAATCTCCCCGTAAAAGAACACATATTAGCGATCAAGACACAAGAAATGATTGCTAAAATTGAAAGAGTTAGTTTGAAAGATTGAAAAAATAAATTTCCTCGATTTTTTTTCGGGAAATAATGAAACCTTTCTTTTTCGGCGACGTTAAAGAGAGTATATTAGATGATGAACTTATGATTTATTTTTAGCTGTTATTAGATTGAATCATCTAGCATAAAAGAGAGGGGATAGCTTTGACTATGGTTTAAGCTGATTTTCTGAGAGAGTTCTTAATGGTACTGGAATATGTTCTACGGGACACCACGCACACACACCACACACACAGACGCACGCACACACACACATACAACATCTTTTCGTCAGTCCCAATATATTCCATTTAAGACTTACAGGGAATCCCTCCTTTTTTATTTATGATTTTAGATTTATGATTTAGTGTGTATATAACCCTTTTGGATTCATAGAATTTTTAACCTTTTCATTTCCAGTTTTCGGTATTTCCAATGTCAATTTTTAGTATCTTTGTAAGTCAGTTTTTAAGGCCAAGGAAAATTCATGGATTACAGAGAAGAAGATAGCAATATAGCCATATATGGTGCCAGAGAGCACAATTTGAAAAATATAGATTTAACGATACCTCGCGATAAGTTGACGGTAATTACCGGGTTAAGCGGTAGTGGTAAATCGTCGTTGGCATTCGACACGATTTATGCCGAGGGACAACGTAGGTATCTGGAAACCTTTTCCGCTTATGCCCGTCGTTTTTTGGGTGGAATGGAGCGTCCTGACGTGGATAAGATCACGGGATTAAGCCCGGTGATCTCTATCGAACAGAAGACGACGAACAAGAATCCCCGTTCTACCGTGGGTACAACCACTGAAATTTACGACTTCTTGCGTTTGCTGTATGCCCGCGCGGGAGTGGCTTATTCTTATGCCACGGGAAGCAAGATGGTGAAATATACTGACGAGCAGATACAGGAGTTATTACAGAAAGATTTCGAGGGGAAGCGTATTCTTATATTGGCTCCCGTGGTGAAGGGACGTAAAGGACATTACCGGGAGTTGTTCGAGAATATGCGGAAGAACGGGTTTATTTCAGCCCGCGTGGATGGAGAGATACGGGAAATCACGATCGGGATGAGCGTGGATCGTTACAAGATGCACGATATTGAAATCGTGGTGGATAAAATCGTGATGGAGCAAGTTGACCAGAAGCGCTTGAAAAACTCCGTGGCGACAGCGATGAAGCACGGTAAAGGGGTGATGACGGTAAAAGATTACGAGAGCGACGAGATAAAATATTACAGCCGCCATTTGATGTGCCCGGACACGGGTATCTCTTATAAAGATCCGGCGCCCCATACTTTTTCTTTTAACTCTCCTCACGGGGCGTGTAAAAAGTGTAAGGGATTGGGATACGTCAATCAAGTGGCGATGGATAAAATCATACCGGATGATTCGCTTTCTATTTATGCCGGGGGTATCCTGCCCTTGGGGAAATATAAAGGATCTCTTATATTTTACCAGATTGAGACGATATTACGGAAGCATGGTGCGGATATCAAGCAACCGATTCGGGATTTACCGGAGGAGGCTCTGACAGATATTTTGTACGGTTATCCGGGACAGTTCCGGTTAGAGAATGCCGAGATCGGGGTATCATCCAATTTCCTGACGACTTACGAGGGAATTTTGAAGTACGTGACCATGCAGGAAGAGAATTCCACTTCCAAGAAAGCCAACAAATGGGCGGAACAGTTTATCTCCGTGGCGACTTGCGATGTTTGTAACGGGCAACGGTTGAATCAGGAGGCTTTGCATTTTCGGATAAACGGGAAGAACATTGCCGAATTGGCAAATATGGAATTATCCGACTTGTACGAGTGGATTTGTGACGTGGAGGTACATTTGGAAGAGAAACAGAAACAGATAGCCGGGGAGATTTTGAAAGAGATTCGTACCCGCTTGAAATTCATGTTGGACGTGGGATTGGAATATCTTTCTCTGAATCGGCAGTCGATGACGCTTTCGGGGGGAGAATCCCAACGTATCCGTCTGGCAACGCAAATCGGTTCGCAGTTGGTGAACGTGCTTTATATTCTGGATGAGCCGAGTATCGGGTTACACCAGAAGGATAACCGGAAATTGATTCATTCCTTGCAGGAATTGAGAGATAACGGTAATTCCGTGATTGTCGTGGAACATGACAAGGAGATGATGGAGAATGCCGATTATATCGTGGATTTAGGTCCCAAGGCAGGACGGAAAGGGGGAGAGATTACGGCTATCGGAACTTATTCCGACGTGCTGAAAAGTGATAGCCTGACGGCGCAATACTTGAACGGAGAGAAGGTGATTGCCGTGCCGGCGGTTCGGCGTGAGGGGAACGGGAAGAAGATTACCTTGAAAGGTTGTACCGGGAATAACTTGAAAAACGTGAGTGCCGATTTCCCGTTAGGTAAGTTTATCTGTATCACGGGTGTGAGCGGTAGCGGTAAATCATCTTTGGTAAACGGTACGTTGCACCCGATATTGAGTGCTCATTTTTATAATTCGTTGACGACGCCTTTACCTTACGAGTCGATCGAGGGGATAACCAATATAGATAAAGTGGTCGTGGTAGACCAAAGTCCGTTGGGGAAGAGTCCCCGTTCGAATCCTGCCACTTACACGGGACTTTTTACTGATATTCGTAAGATATTCGAGAAGTTGCCGGAATCACAGATTCGGGGATACACGGCAGGGCGTTTCTCGTTTAACGTGAGTGGCGGACGATGTGAAGAATGTAAAGGGGCGGGGGTGAAAACGATCGAAATGAACTTCTTGCCGGACGTGTACGTGCATTGTGAAGCCTGTGACGGTAAACGTTACAATAAAGAAACTTTGGAAGTCCGTTACAAGGGAAAGTCGATAGGTGACGTGCTGAATTTAACGATCAATCAGGCTGTCGAATTTTTCGAGAATCTGCCTCATTTGCAATTGAAGTTGAAAATGTTGCAGGATGTAGGTTTGGGATATATCAAGATCGGACAGCCTTGCACGACGTTGAGCGGGGGAGAGTCGCAACGTATAAAACTGGCCACGGAATTATCCAAGAAGGATACGGGAAGAACCTTGTATATACTGGATGAACCGACGACCGGGTTACATTTCGAGGATATCAATATCCTTTTAGGGGTACTGCAAAAGTTGGTGGATAAAGGGAATACCGTTATCGTGATAGAGCATAATCTCGACGTGATAAAAGTAGCGGATTATATTATCGATATGGGTCCCGGTGGAGGTAAAGCAGGCGGTACAATCGTGTGTACCGGAACCCCGGAGGAAATTGCCAAGAATAAAAAATCGGAAACCGCTCCTTTCTTGCGGGAAGAATTCGGTTAGTGATTCATTTTATCTTCTTGAAAAAACGGCGCCACACGTAATCTTTCGTGTACGGGTCTTTCGAGGTGAGAATGAAAGAGGCTTTGCCCACTATAAAATCTTCGGGGATGGGACCGATGTAGCGGGAATCACGGGAGTCGAAAACTTTGTCACCGGCGATAAAATACCAGTTTTTCCGGAAAGTGTATTGTCGGATAAGGCTGTCATCAAGATAGATTTGTCCTCTTCTGATGTAGAGAGGGGTTTGGGTTTCGTGGGTGATTATTCTTTGATACAGGGAGTAATTGGACGTGTCGATCGGGATGGTACTTCCCGCGGCAGGGATGTAAAAGGGACCGAAGTTTTGAATGTTCCAACCGTGACGGGTATCGAAAGGGAAAGTGCGGTAAATTCCGTCGGCATAATCTCCTCGGTAGCGGTGCAAGCGTTGTTGATCCTGCATATTGCCGTAACCGCTTTTGCCGTTCACGAAATTGATGCCTTCCCGGATAGACAGCGTGTCGCCCGGCAAGCCGATACAACGTTTCACGTAAAAAGTTTGCGGGTCCATTTCCCATTCCCCGTGTTGATTATACTTGGGAAAGTTGAAGACGATCACGTCGTTTCTTTCCAGAGAACCGTATCCCGGAACCCTTACCGTTTCCGGTCGTGCCCCTTCCAGAAAATCAAAGTTTTTATAGAAGCGTGCTCCCATGTACAGCTTATTCACGACAATAAAGTCACCCGGCTCGATGGTCGGGTACATTGAGTCGGAAGGAATACTGTAAAAATCCACGATAAAAAACCTCATGATAGCGGCAATCACGATAGCTAACAGGAATGCCCCGACGTATTGCAATATGTTCTTGACAACTTTTTTCATTTCTTTATGGAGATAAAAATACGTTCTAAATAGTAATAAAACAAGGGAATCACGTACAAACTGACTAAAGTCCCGATCGTCATACCCGCGATCAGGGTAACGGACATGGAGCGTTGTAATTGTGAACCGATATCATTTCCCCATAGCATGGGAACAATGGCCAGTATAGTCGTGAGGCTGGTCATGAGAATAGGTTTCAAGCGTCGTACCCCGCCCTCGTGAATGGCTTCTTCTAAAGGGACACCCGAACGTTGCAACCGGTTGATCGTGTCTATTTTCAGAATGGAATCATTGATAACGATACCGCTCATCACCACGATACCGATCATGGACATAAGATTCAGTGATATACCGCATATCCATAATACCAGCATGGTGAAAGCGATATCCAACGGTATTTCGATCAACAGGATCAAGGGTAAGGACAAGGACTCGAATTGTGCCGCCAGAATAAAATAGAGCATCAGTATGGCGACGATGATGACCATCACCATTTCCCACAATGTTTCTTGTCCGGAAAAATATTGCCCGTCGAATAGGGTATTCAATTTCTTTTTGCCCGCTTCTTCACGTATTTGATTGATGATCCGGGCTGTGGAGTCACCGACATTATAGATATTCATGGGAACGACCACACCTTCTTTGCGACCGATAATACTCTTGTAATCGAGCTCTTTTTTCATGCGAGTCAAGGCGGCAACGGGAATATCCAGTTGGTCACCATTGCTCACGAACGAGGAGCGGATGATGTCCAGTATCGTTTTTTCTTCTCCCGATATGACGATTGGGACATAACGATTGCCCGTGTTGAGCTTCCCTATATTCATTTTACTGATATTCTTTTCGAGTACATTAATCAGTGAAGATTGGTTCACTTTGTAGAGTGCCAGGCGGTCGGGTAAAATTTCCACCACGATTCGTTCGGAAGTACTCGGTTTGTCTAGTTTTAAGCCCGGCATCAGGGAATCGATATGCTCGATAAAAGCGTTGATCGTGTCGAGTTCGACGATTCCTCTCCGGGATTCCCCGCTAAGGTAGACAATCAAGGGGACATCACTGTCTTTAAACAACTGCTCGAAAAGGTTATCCACTTCCTCGATATCCACTTTGGCTGCCGGGTAAGTGGATTTGATATAGTTTCTGATGTTTTTCACTGTTTTGTCCAATTCGTGGGCGTTTCCCGTGCGGATGTAAAATTCTGCCTCGTTCGTGTTTTGGTTCTTTTCCCGGTTCAAGAAGAATAATTTTTCTCCGGCGTGGCAACTGATCTCTTCGCATTCTCCTTCAAAGCGTTTGATAATATCCTTTACCCGGGATTCGTTTTCTTCCATGTGAATACTTGCGTTCCAGTCCGTGCGGAGGATCATTTCGTTTGTTTCAATAACGGGCATTCGTTCCACTTTTAACTGCATGGCAATCATTGTTCCCGCGATTAACGTGATAAAACATCCGACAACGATCCATCTCTTGTGGTGGAAAACGACGTGAAAAATAGTCGTGTAATAGTCTTCAAGGTGTTTGAAACTGACGTGTTGTATAAAACGAGTGATTTTCCCCTCCCCGGCATTCCGGAATAAAAGGTGGAATACCACGGGGACTATCGTGATAGACACGAAGAATGAAACAAACAATCCGATGGCGACAGCCATAGCCTGATCGTAGAATAGAGCCCCGGCGATACCGCTCATGAAAATCAAAGGTACGAAAATGGCACAGGTAGTCAGAACCGACGAGAGGAGGGGAGTGATGATCTCGTTCGTTCCGTCCACGCAAGACTGGAGTAGTGATTTACCCCGGTTCCGGTGTTGATTGATGTTGTCAATGGTGATGATCGAGTTGTCGACCATCATGCCCACGCCCAAGATAAGTCCCGATAGAGAGATCGTGTTTATGGATATCCCGATGATTTGGAAGAAGAACATCGTGATAACCACGGATACGGGTATGCTGATGGCGATGATAAGTGGTGAGCGGGCATCCCTTAGAAAAAACAACATGGCTACCACGGCGAGCAAAATTCCTTGCCAGAGACTTTGGATGAGATTGTCAATCGAGTAATTCAACAACTGGGCTTGATCCCTTGAAACGGTAAACTCCACGTCCGGGTATTCTTCACGGAATTGTTCGAGCAAGCTGGTTACTTTTTCTTTCATTTCCGACATCCGGGCGTTTGATTGCTTGATTACGGCAAGGCATAGTGACTGGCGGTCGCCGTTGAAGAATATACCTCTTTTTTCCCGGGGACGTATACCTATTTGTGCCACGTCTTTTATTTGTAACAGTCGTCCGTTGATGTTCAAGTATACTTCTTGCAGTTCTTCCGGCGACATGATTTGCGAGGCAAAACTGATGCTGTACTGGTAATACCCGTCTTTCACGGAGAGATTCCCGGATACTTGATTGTTGTTGTCTATTGCCGTTTTCAGTTGGTCTTGGGTTATTTTCAAACTTCTCAATTTTGTTTCGTCAGGCAGGATATAGAGTTCCGGGGAATACATTCCGCTGATATCTACCATGGCGATGTCTGTCAGTTGTTCCAGTCTTTTTTTCAACACGGCATCCGTGAACTCGCAGAATTCCAAGAATTTTTCTTCCGATTCGTATTCCTTCAGGTTGATGTTTATATAGAATACCGGGAGGTCGGACGTCGACGCTTTGATGATAATGGGACGTTGTACTTCCTTGGGAAGGCTGTTCACGCTGGCGTCCACCTTTTGATTTACCTCGATGAAAGCGTAATCGAGTGAGGTGCCGTACTCGAATTTCATGGTGATCAACCCGCTTCCTTCTTTCGATTCCGTCTGAATTTCCGTTAACTTGGGGATTTGCTGCAATTGGTTTCTCAAGCCCGCCGTGATGGTGTTCTCGATCTCGCTGATAGAAGCGTTATCCCACGTGTAATGAATGGTAATCTCCGGGATTTCGATATCGGGCATCAACGACACCGGTAACCGGAACGATGCCACGATTCCCAGCACGATAAAGGCTATCGTGCTCATAATGACTGCTACCGGGCGTTGTATTAGAAAGCGAACCATATTTTAAATTTTAGATTTGATGATTTTAGATTTTAGATTTCCTTGCTCGTTCCGCCCCTCCTTTTCATTTTCAACTTTCAATTTTCCATTTTCAATTGTAAACGTCATTGGTAAATATATAATCAGTACCGGGAGCGAGAATGCAAGACCACTCATGGTGCCGATTGCCATGTTTTTCCAGAAAGGATTGATCTCTCCGATGAGGAAAGGGATAAATCCCAGCAGGGTAGAGGCGATGGTGAGGAATATCGGGACAATCTTGGCGTTGTACGCTTTCAGGTAAGTCTGTATCCCTTGCGGAGCCCCTTGCCTTATCTTGTTGTTATAATCGTTTAGTATATAGAGTACGGCGTTTACCGACAGACCGCTCAACAGGATAAAGGCAGCGAGGCATCCTTCGTCGAATCCTACCCCGAAGAAATACCCCCCCAAGAAGCAGCCAATAAAGGAAATCGGGGTGATACAGATCACGAGAAGGGCTTGACGTAACGATTCCAGTAAAATGGCGCAAATGAAGTAAATGATCCCGATAACCAACAGGATATACAGGATGCGGGCATCGATACCCCCGATATCTTGTTGCCAGTAATTTCTCCATTCGTCCGATTCTTTTACTCGGAACCCCACGGGCATAGTGCGGTTCATGGCTTTTATTTCTCGCTCTTTCACCTTTTGTGACAAGCGGTAAGCCCCGATAAAATCGTATTGTATCTCGACTTCGTACTCTTGGTTCCTTTTGGTAATGTTTTCGAAATCTTTCTCTTCCGTGATGGTGCCTATATCTTGTAGGCGATACACCGATTTGTCCCCTCGCAACGGTTGGTTACGCACGTCCCACACGCTCGCTTCCACTTTTTTGTCCGGTCGGATATCAATGTTCGAATATTCCCCATTGATATACGCTCGCGTGGAGGACGAACCGGAGTAAGTTAATTGGTTCAAGTTACCCAGAAGATTAGAGATGTTGGCGTTGTTGCGGGCGAGTTTTTCTTTATCCACTTCCACGGCAAACGCTTTTGCTTTTGCCGAGCGGTCGCTGCCGATATATAGTTTCTTCACCCGAATATTATTTTCCAGTCTTTTTTTTAGTTGTTGGGCGTATTGCAATACTTTGCGGTAATTATACCCGATTACTTTCAGGCGTTCGCTCCGGATATCTTCTGACGTTTTGTTCGAGAATCCTTTGCCTACGCCGTTCACTTCCGAGTCCCCGTTTCCGATCGTGTTGGCAAAGCGTATCAATTCGTTCTTCACTTGTTCCGGCGAACCGTCTTTCTCGTGTTCCGGTTTGAACGTGATGACCATCTCAGCTTTGTTTGCCGATGACACGTCCGAGGTAAACGCGGCGATGGATTCAAAGCCGGACAAGAAGTTTTCCAGTTTCCCGAAAGCCTCGTTCATCTGTTTGAGCGTGGCACCGTGGGGCATCGTCATGTCGAGCGTGAGTCGTGTCTTGCGGTTTTCCATTTCTTTCCGGCTTCGTGTCCACGCGTCACCCCCGCCTTCCATGAACAAGCGGAGAGAACCGCCCAGGATTTTGTCCGTGTAAGGTTTGATCGTCAAGTAAGTTTCGCTACCGAAAACAGTATTGTACGTGTTGCTATACCATTTTTCCCGGTCTACACTCGATGGCAACAGGAACACGGGGAGCCCGAATCCTAGCACGGCGAGTATCACCGCCGCTTTCCTGTATCTCCGCGTGAAGCGGCTGAAACGGCTGTATCTTCGGTTGAACCGGACGATGCGTTTTAGGCGGCGGATGCGTTGTTGTTGATTTTTTTGTTTTAACGGTATTTTTTCCATCAGCGCGGGGACGAAAAAGAGTGCCACGGCAAGCGATACCCCCAAATTAATAATAATCACGGCAGAAAAGTCCCACATGCTTCTCATGATTGAACTGTCCATGTTAAAAATCACGCTCAACGCTCCCACGGTGGTCAGCGTGGCGGCAAGCACGGCAAGGAATGCTTTTCGGTTCCTGTGGTGACGGTAATGGTCGGTCATCACGATCACGCTGTCAATGACGATACCGAATGAAACCGTGATTCCTGCCAACGTGTACAGGTGGATTTCTATTTTGAAAAAATAGTAAAACACGAGAGCGATTAGTAAGTTTGCCGCCAGACAGATCGTGATAATTCCAAGGTAACGGAAATCTCTGCTCACGAGGTACACGAAGAGCAGTAATATCAGAATCGTGAATCCTGTCCGGTACAGAATCTGAGCCAATTCGTCCTTGATCTCCGTGCTGTTGTCCCGGATAAGTTGCACGGAATAGTTTGCCGGGAAACTTTCGGCGAGCCGTTTCATTTCATCTTTGATTCTTCCGGCGAGTTCTATCATGTTCGTGTTCTTTTCCGCATATACGTTCAAGTTGATCCGGTTCAGCCCGTTGATTCTATAATACGCTGAAGGGTCCCTTTCCCGGTAATCCAGACTCACGATATTTTTCAGGTAGATGATTTTCCCGTTGATCACTTTTATCGGGAGATTCATGATATCGGTTTTATCCTCATCCGAGTTTCCCTTGAACACTAGGTAAGAGTATTTCTTTTCCGGCGTGATTTCGGTCAATACTTTCCCGGCATCATTCCTGTAATAGTAGCGGGAAATAGCACTCGATATATCTGATGCGGTAATTCCAATGTCTGCGAATAATTCCCGGTCATAATGCATCACCCATTCGAACGGGACAGCCCCCGTTACGCTCATGCTCTCCACGCCCGGCATGGTCGAGATGACGGGGGAGATATGATCTTCTGCGAAAGTGGCGATTTCCTTCGAGTTACCCGGTCCCGTGAGCACGTAATTCATCAACAAACGTCGTTCCGATTCTGTTGCTTTCCCGTCATGAAATTCTCCGCCGCCGACAGCACTCACTGAAACACCCTCCGGCAGTCCCGGTGCTACCGACCGGATGATGGAGGACACGTATAATTTGACTGCATCTATATTTTCTTTTTCATCGATTGTCAGTTCAATCGTTCCGAATCCGTTACCCGTGGAAGAATGCAGCTCTTTCAGTCCCCGGATGCGTGCCAGTGCACCCTCCAGTTTCGTGGTTACCTCCGTTTCCAGCAATTCCGGGTTGGCATTGCTCCACGAGAACGACACGTTCAGCTTGTTCGACCGGGACGACGGTTCCAGTTGCAGCGATAGCCTCGGGATCAAGCTGATTCCCAGTAGCATCATTACCACGAACAGGGTATTTATCGAAAAAGCTGACAAACGCATGGATTAATTTTAGATTTAATGATTTTAGATTTTAGATTTCTCTCCGCTTGCCACCGCTTCTTTAAATTTTCAATTTTCAATTTTCAACTTTCAATTGTCAATTGTCACGTTGTTCATGTGCGACAACCCAAGATTATTCTCGTGAATTACCGTGTCTCCGGGTACGATACCTTCTTCCACGCTGACTTCCGAACTGTTCTCGTAACCCGTGGTGACGTATCGCCAGATGGCTTTCCCCTTTTGATAGACGAACACGACTTTCTTCCCTTGGCGGGGCAATACTGCCGACTTCGGGACAATGATTTTATTATCTATCTGCCGTTTCACGAGAATACTCACGTTCATCCCGTCCACGAGCAAAGCTCCCCGATTCCCGGTAACGGCTTTCACTTTCACCATTCCGTTCTCGTCAATCCGGGGATTCACTTCCGTGATTTCTCCTTTCAGCGTGTGTTCATGATTGGCGTATGGTGTGATTTCCACTTCCATACCCGCTTGGAGGTTGGATATTTCTGTTTCCAGCACGTTGAACACGACTTCCATTTTTGAATCGTCTATCAAGGTGCAGAGCGATTTATATGCCGCCGTCTGGTTATACGGTTTAGCTTCCAAGTCTGCCACGATGCCATCGAAAGGTGCGGTTGTCCTCACGAGTGAATACTCCCGTTGCGCTTTCTTGTAGGCGTTAATGCTGTTTTGATAACCGCTTTGCAGGTATATTGCCTCCATTCTCTTGGGAGGAATCTTCACCGTGTCCTCCAATGACTTCAATCCTTCCGATATCACGGCCAGTTTCAAATCGAGATTCGCTTTTTCCATGGTAAGGCGTGCGTCTTCCAGCGTCTGTTGTGCCTTGTAATCATCCACTATGGCAAGTACGTCCCCTTTTCTCACCCGGTCGCCATTCTTCACCCTCACCTCCCTGATCATGTCCGCCACCTCGAAATTGACAGTTGCCTTCCGTGTCGCTTCCGCCTTCCCGTTACTGATCAATTCCAGATTAAACGGCGCCACTCGTGCCACTTGCACTTTCACCACGTGGTTTTCCTCCTGCTGTTCCATTTTGGCTAGTTCCTCTTCCTCTGTTTTTTTACTCTTGCCATTACAAGCAAGCAAAAGGAGAGAGGTCACGATGGGTAGTATAAACTTGTAATTCATATAACAAACTTTTCAATCCTTTTTACAATTCCTCAAAGGTGGGAAATAATATTTAAAAGACATGTGTGTTAAGTTGAGAGAATCCTGAGAATTAATGCAATTTTTTTCATTTGGATAGAATTTTATTCACATTCGGGTATTGAATTATGTGTATTTTCAAAATATGCTTTTATTTTTTCCGACTCGTTCTTGTTTAATACAATAAAGTTTTTGCAATACCCGAGTGTCATTGAGAACAGAATTGGTTTTTCTCCACGAGAGAGTGTTAATTCTTTTTTTAAACTTACTACATGCCAATTGTATTTTGAGAAAAATTTCTTGTTAGCCCTAAATTTGCTTAATGGGGTTAGAATATAAATAGGTCTTTTAGAGTTTTTTGTGGATAAAGCTATGTCTTCATAGATGGCTGCATTACAATCATCACAAGTAGAAAGAGGTACGTACATAAATAATGCGTCATCAAAATTATCTGCTTTCAAAATTTGTTCGAGATATTTAGATTCTTTTTGAATTTCATTTTCCGATATTAAACGGATTTTTAAATCTGCTCGTGATGTTTCGATTAATATCTCTTGGCTAATAATTACTTTGTTTAAATTTTGGACTATATGATAATGTCTCCATGTTAATAGAATTATAACAATCGTGTATATTATGAATAAAATAATCCATAAACTATTATTCTTTATTTTCATGGGCTTTCGTTTTTACTTTAAGGAGTAGAGGATTGGCATTTTCATCGAGTTGTGGTAAATTATGTTGTTTGGAAAATGTTTTTTTCAGATGATCCGGAATTAAAGTTGATTCAACAATATAATAGAAAAAACCGTTTTGGAAATTGACTGGAAGAATTGCTTCGTTCGTAGGAATGGTAAAACCTGTTATTCCCAAAAAGTTGTAATATTTTTCTATAACAGTAGTTGTTTTACCATAATGAAATGCGTGTAGATAATTGTTTTCAAATTGGAATCCTAAATATAATTCGTTATTAGTAATGAAGATAGGCATTATACGGGCTATATATTCATGATTCTTGATGTTTTTATCGAAATCTACGACACTGGTATACTCTTTTTCTAGTATCTGGTCTGGGATTTGATATTTTCCGCAATCTAAGTTATAATATGGAATAATACCATTTTCTGTTAATTCATATATGGTATAATTTAAAGAGTAATAGAAAAATATTTTTTTATCAAGTTGGACGAAATTACTATTATCTTGATAATGTCGCCAGTTCAATTCATTTTCTTTAATCTCTTTGAATCTCTTGATGATCTTATTTTCTTTTATGGAATAGTAATTAAGACGGAAATTCGAGTTTTCTGAAGACGATGAACCAATATATATAGCCCATAAATCTTCATTTATTTTTATGAAAGATGAGCCGAACACACCGATGTATATCTCGTTGATAAATCTGCCGCCGGGAGAATATTCTACAATTTTGTGCCCATTTCGATCAAGAACGAAAAAATGTTGGTTGTCGTCTATGTAAAAATCTTCTGTTACAATATATTCCCCCGGGCCTCTTCCTTGGCTGGATATTTGAAATGCAAAGTTCCCATCTTTCTTGAATGTGATAATACGATTGTCTGATAAAAAAGTATACATACTATCTTTTGCATAGAATCGTTCTGCCCATGTTAATAAGGATTCTTCTTTTGTTTCAAGCGGAATGACTTCAATAGACGAAGTATCGAAAATTTGTCTCCAATCAATACTTTTAGATTTTGAAGGATTTAACTCTATGCTATAAAGAGTGTTTTTATCATTACTGTTTTTTTGGGGTGAGCATCCTAGTACAAGACAGTATAAAATAAATGAAAGTAAATGTAAAGTTTTCATCGTTTGTAGTTTAATAACGAGAGCTATAAAATTACTATAACTCTCGTTGGATTGATTATTCAGAACAACCGTAATCTTTTTCGTCAGCACAGTAATATTGCCACATTCCACTTCCAATTGGTCTGCCTTTTAGTGGATATTTTTTAGTAGTACTCCCTTCTCCTAAAGCTACAGCTTCAATATTTTTTAAAGAGATAGCTGTCGTTTTTTTTCCGATATTAAGGTTTATTTCGAGGCTTGCGATAATTGCCAACGTTAAAATAGTTGCTGCAATAAGTAATTTTTTCTTCATATTCTTTACTGTTAAAGTTTTTCTATTCTTTTCACGCACACACTATTGTTCTCTCAAACAATTTAAAGATGACGTACATCTTTTTTCCAATAAAAATACTATCTTCGCTTCACCTCCTTACTTTTTTTAGGAGAGGGTAGGCGACAGCCGGGGACGGTTTCTCAAGGTAATTCCCGACGTCGCCTTTACTCTCGGTTCATATTTTTGTTTTCTGTCTGTAACAACGTTTCAAATATATAGCGGAAATTCGGGAAATAATCAATAACAAGTTAAGAGAATCCTCATAATTTTTCACGGGATGGAGGATTTCTGCCCAGTTTCAGGGATGCTTAAGGTGATTTCCAGGATATAATGGACGTTTTAGATTTATTTTATAGAAATCCTGTTGATATGATTTCCCACTCATTTCCCATTCAAGTCCCACTCGTGCTCTATTTTGATAAAAAATATATAGAAAATTACTTGCATTTAGAAAAAAAATGTTGTATATTTATATACTGTTATTTTAACGAGAAAAAGCCGTAACAACCTTGAATAGGGCAAAAATTTTCAAGGAAAACGGCTAAATGTTTAATTAAAAAATTTAAAGAATGGCAATTTTAGATGAATCTATGTTAGTGGGAGCCTCGGGAAAAATCGATGGCTACGTGGTCTACAAGGTAGGCAAAAAGACTTACGCGCGGAAATCGCCGAGAACGATAGCGAATCCCCGCACGGGAGGACAAACGGCGCAACGGTCGAAATTACCGGGTGCGCAGACGATGCACCGGGCCGCACGGGGAAGCGTGCTGGAACAAGTTTACACGATCGTGGCACGAGAGGAAGAAAGACTTTCGGGATACCATTGGTTTTTACACGCGAACATGAACGTGTTCGGGGCAGGCGATTACGTTGACTATCCCCGTTTAATGCTGACGGCGGGTAGTTTGCAATTACCCTTCGGGATGCGGCAGGTGGCGGCTGATGCGGGGCAGCTGGAGATGGCGTGGCAGGATAATTCGTCGACGGTGACGGCTCAATCGACCGACCGCTTGATGGTGGCTGCCATTTTCGACAACGAGCCCTATCAGCCCGTCGTGTTGGAAAACGTGCGGGGATGCCGCGCCGACGGGAAAGGGCGCGTCTATTTGCCGGAAGGCGAATGGACGGAGGCGCACTTGTATTGTTTCTTTGGGACGACGGACGGGAAACGCTATTCCCCGTGTATGTATTTTTCTATTCGTAAATCTTAACGGGTGGTAGTTATGGCTATATTTGATCCTACTATATTTCAGGGGCTTTCAGGTTCCGTGGGGAACGTGACGGCGTACAAATTGGGCGACAAACACGTGGCGCGGGGAAAAGCGATCGTGATAAAGGACGCCAAGACCTTGGCACAATTGAAGCAGCGGGAGCGTATGCGGGTGGTCACGGCGCTTCGCCGTGGTTTTATCGTCGTGCTGGAAGCCGGGTATTGCTCCGCTTCACGAAAAGTATGCTCGAATTGTTTCGTGAGGGATAATATCGGGAAAGTCGAGGTGGACGACGAGTTGAACACTACCGTGGATTTGTTGTCGCTGTCCCTCTCGAGCGGAGAACTCGGGATGCCCCGGATCGGGGCGGAAGTGGAGGCGGGCGAGCGGCAAGTCGTGTTCCGCTGGGAAAGCCAGCCGTTAATGCCCCGGATGGCGAAGGACGATCGCCTGTTTGGTGCGGTGTTCGAGCGAGTGTTACGGAGAAGCCGGCTCGTGGAGTTGGGGACGAGGGGAGAGTGTGGCGAGTTGGCATGGATGCTGCCCGAGGAGTGGGATGCGGGGCAACTGGTTGTTTACGGTTTCGCCACCAGCGCTAACGGGAAGAGGGCTTCCGGGACGCTGGGAATACTGGGATAATGTTATAAACAAATCTCCTTGTCAGTAAAGGAGATTTGTTTTTAACGGGATAATGGTATCGTGGTATATGAATAATTGTTTGTTATCGTGATAAAGGAACGGGAGTTCCTCTTTGCCTGTCGTGAGATCGCGTAGCCAGTACAGGCGGTCGCTAGGTACGTTGTTGAATAGAAGGTAGTTGTGGCGGGCAATTTTAGTCCCGGCGTTTTTCCATTCGTTGTCCCAGTACAAGAGTTGATAACGGTGACCGATCACGATATGGTTTTCCGCGTTACAGGGAGCTACGCGGATTTTTTTCACTTTCATGGGACGTTTTAATGACATTTCGTTGGTGCTTTCATAAGAAGGATACTGCATACTCGTGTTATATAAAGGACCCCAACGTTGATTGGGATATTTTGCGATATCCGGGTGTAATTTCATGTATGTTTCTTGCCCTTTTTGCTTCCGGGCAACCTCGGGAGAAAAAACGGGTAAGGGAGTGGCTCGTTTTAGAGAATCTTCAGGGGTATATTCGTCCGTGAGAAATTCAATGATGCTCATGTTGCTTCGGGGAAACTCACCCGGGGCGACGTATCGATAGAAACGGAACGGACGGCATATTTCCGGGGTGTATTCCTGGAAATTGAGGATGGGGGCTTCCCGGATGGTGTAAAGCAGTGTCGAGTCTGAAAAATCCTCGCGGTTAGCCCCCTCGAATCGACCGCCTATCATTCGTTTTGCTTGTTCTTTCAAGTAAGGTTTTTCCGGAAATTTACGGAGAAGAACAAGAGTGTCTTTACGGGTTGAATGTTCCGGCACTATTTCCACAATTTGATATGATCCGGAAAGCGAATCAGCGGGAGCGATGTAAAATGGGGAAGCGAATGACACAAGCGTGTCCCCCCGGAAATAAGAGGGAAAATAAAGCGTGTGGTATACCACATTCTCGAACACGACCTGTTTTCGTGCTTTGTCGATTTTTCCCCATGTCGCGGGAGCTGTACCTGTTGGCGTGTTGTCGAACGTGTAAAGGAATGCCAAGTGATTGGGTGTATCTTTGTCGAAGGGAAGGGACACTCGTGTAACCCGGTAATATTCCCCGGTTACCTCTTTGAGGCAAGGGGTATCAAAATAGTCCGGTAAGTATTCCCCTTCGGCTTTTAACATGTAGGGACTGTTTGTTTGTGCGCCGAACGTGTTTCTGAAAAAACTGGGGGAAGCGCTGGAGTAGGGGCTGAGGGTGTCGAAATTGAAAGTTTTGTTATAAAAATTTTGATTTGTCGTGCTGTCAATAAATTTACAGTGGAAATGTCTATTTGTTTTCTCCCGAAAAGACACGTTGTGGTCCACGACCACGGGGATCCCGTAAGCCCGGAATATGTTGCAAGCGTTGTTTGCCATGCAAATACAATCCCCTTTATATCCAAGGAAAAGGTCATATACACCCACGTGTTGCCATTGATTGATTGCTAATGACGAGCGTATAAATCGAGTATAATGATTGTAACGTAAGATGAAACCGAGTATATCTTTCATGGTGGAACGATCCAGCCAGCCTTTGAACATGTCGTTTAGTCTTTTCCCGTTCTCGAAGAACGGGTAGCCTGCGATAGCCCGGTAGGGGAGAATCAATTCTTTGAATTGTTCAAAGGTGAGATAGGAGGCGTGCGGAGAGGTTTGCCATGCTTGGAAAGCATTTTCTATATGTGACACGAGAAAAGCGGAAGATATGTATTTCGGATCGGGAAATGTCCCTTTTTTGATTGTCGGGGTGTCAACGGGCATAGCGTTGATTAATTTTTTTATCGCGATTTGGAAATAATAATTTCTTTCCTCGTAATATCTTGAATTTAGCATGGTGTCCCGTATGTTACCCGTGGCGTATTTGTATAAGCTGTCTATTCTGGTATGCCATTTATAAATGGAAGAATCCGGGAATATAGCTTGTTCCGTGGAAAGATGCCATTTCATGTTGTCGATCAAGAAACAGGCGGCTTTGTATTTCAGGGAGTCGGCAGGAGCTTCTCGATAGTGGCGTAAGACTTTTTCCAGTTCTCCACGATTGCTCCCGGCGAGGGAAAGGGTTTCTTCCACTCCGGCGGGATAGCGGGTACAGGCAAAGGGTATGATGAGGACTAATAATAAAGCAATTTTTTTCATGAGGATTTCCATTTATCCGGGTAACTTGAATCGATAAATAATCATTTGTTCTTTTTCTTCGTCAATTATAGCCTGGGAATAATAATAAGGTTTAATGTACCCGGCAATTTTTAGGGTTTTCGGGACTGGCACGTCGCCGATTAATATTATATTCTCGTAAATTTGCAACCCGTCGGAGTTCTCTTTGTCACCCTTCGTGTATGAACGGAATAGGGTATTCGTTTCATTTATGTATTGCAACCAACCGTAGTAACCTTTATTCTTGCGTTCTTCATCATGATATTTGCGGCACTCTTTGTAACTGTTGATTTTTTTGTAACCTGTATTCATGTTTTTCTCCGAGAAGCCGAATGATAAAAGGGGTGTATAGTCGAAGTCATATTTGTAGATTAAAGAGTCCGCCTCGTATGATACATAAACATTGCCTTGATTATCTATATCAAAATTGATTCCCGAGAAGACAAGGAACTTGAGAGGATTTGATTTGTAAAATTCGGGATAGCCACCCCCGAGCATCCTTCCGTCTGCTTCGGTTTGTATATTGACTTCCGATATATGCCTGCACTTTTTCATGTAACGGTCTGTTTGTGCTATATAGTCCAAGTTGGGATGTTCCGAATACATGTTGAAATAGACGTTGTCGTTATAATTTTTACATGCCAAGCGATCGTATTGATGCGTGTATATGGCAGATGTTTTTGTGATGTCAGTGCTTTTATTTCTTTCGAGGAAAAATGTCTTTTTTAGATTGAAGGTTGAATCGTATACATGATGATCCAATTGGAAACCCAGTAGGAATAAATCTCCATCGGGAAGTAAAGTATATCCCGCGATTTTTCCGGCTGTTGTTTCGTGTGGGGCTCTACCTTGCCCGAGATACCGGTGTTTGAAGTTTCCCAAGGTGTCGAACGTGAAAAAGTAGCAATAGTACGTGTCGATGAAAAATAGGTCATTGTTTTGTGTTATACCGGATTTGTCTAGATACGAGGATTCTATGTGTTCCATGACAATGGTATCCCAATCTATTTTTGTGATTCGAATGGCTTTTTCCGGATTTGTAGGTTGAGGAAATAGATTTATATCCTCTGTGTGGCATGATACCAGAAGTATAATGAATGACGTGTAGATAATTTTCATATACGACATAATTTAAAAAGATTCGTAAGTCTTTAAAGGAAATACTTTTTTATACTTTTTGCTTGGGAAGGTTTAAGATGGATTACCGATTAGAATTATGTTATTATTTTCTTGTAAAAAAATAGTGATAATAATTTGGGAGAAATAACTTGGTTAATTAATATAATATTATCTATTTTTTTTGCTGTCGTTTTGATAATAACGGGATTATCTTTGAGATTGAGAGAGGTGAATATATTTTGTTCATCAAAACAATGATATTTAAAATTGTAAGATAACCAATCTCTTTGAATTTGTTTGTCTTGTTTCTCCATAATTAAATAAATAGAATTGATATCAATTTTTAATTGATTTATTTCTTTAAACAAGTCTATAACGCAAGTATAACATGCGTCTTTGGGTAAGAGTAAGATGAAAGTAGTATCACGAGTATAGAATGTTGAATCGTATTTTTCTATATATTGTAAGATTCTTTCATAAGAAGACATGGAGCAAAGGATATTTTGTTCAATATAGAATTCATTTTGATGGTTCTTGGAAATCATAATGTTCATGTAATTTTCTAACTTTTTATTTATAGACTTATTCGAAATAAGTCTATAAATTAATAAGAAATTGGATAAAATAATTATTCCACAAAAACTAAATATAAATAATAATTGATTTTTAGAATTGAATCGTATCGCCATATTATTATATTTTAAATTTGATTTTGATTATAGCTGGATTTTGCTCACCATTAATAAGTGAGATATTTGTTTTCTCCAATATGTATTTCTTTAAAGTGTTTTTCATCATTTGTTGTTCTTGATGGGAATAATCTTTATAATCATTATAAACACCATAGAAAAAAGTTGAATCTGCTGCTTTAAAAAGAAATACATCTTCTTCATTAGGATCACTCTGCCAACGAAGACCTTTGTGCTCTTTGAGAGAAAAGATAAAATATGTTTCCTGTGCTTTAGGTGCGCAACATCCGAAATAAAAATATTCAGAGGTGTTGTGTATATAAATAGGAAGTTTGTAATAATTTGTGTGCATGTATTCTTGTATAGGAAATCCTTCTCCAGGTTTTGGATGTACATAGTATTGAGGAATGTATTTGTCTTTAAAATCAATAGTAACAAAGGGTTCAGGTTTGTTATCTACAATTTTATAACAAATATTATCGCCTTGTAAAGGGCGTATGATGTATTCATTTTTATAGGATTGAGTGATAATATGTGTTGGAAAGATGAAATCTATGCGTTGTAAATATTTGTTTATGAATCTTCCTTCTTTATCAAATTCTATTAGACAATAAAAATCTTGCCTGAAATCACTAATATTAGGAGGATTACAACAGAATAAGAAGAAACCATTATTGCCTGATGGACAGATTTCTACAAAATCTAAATACCGTTCATCTAGGTTGTCCATTTCTGGAATAGTACGTTTTATGAATTTGCCATCTTGTAGATTGTATGTTATGATTTGATTTGTATAATCTAGTGCTAATAAATATTGATAGTCATTTGATAGACAAATATCTCTTAATGCCATATATTCTTCTGGACCTCTTCCTCGATTTCCTATTTTTCGTATAAATTTACCATTATGGTCAAATACTAATATACCTGTTGAATTTAATACTATTATTTCTTTATTTTTCGAGAGTAAAATCTTTTTTATGTGGGTAATAAATGATTCTGGGGTGACTTCTAATCGTACAACTTCTAATGAATCAATATAGCGACTAAATTCATTGGCCATTGTGGCTTGCTCTAAAGGAGTAATAGTGTAAAGTGAGGTTGTTGTTGTTTTAGGAGTTGATTTGCATCCCCAGATAAAGATAAATGCTATTGTAATATATAAAGTTGATTTCATAATGATTGTATTGGATGAGTTTTGAAATTGTTTTGAAGAAAGTATTCTTATTTTCACTAAAGTACTTTATCTATTATTCAATTGATAGAAATTGAATTATTTGATTAAAGTACTTTAGGATTTTTAATTTAGAAAGAAATGTCTCTTAACCCCCATTTGTCGCATCCTTCAACTATTGCATAATTACATCGGTCACGAATACAGCTAGGTGATGCACCTTCGCAACATCGATTGATCCAATTTTCCATAGCGTAGTTTCGACATCCTGCAGTTATTTGGAAGTATGTTTTACTTCCACCTGAACCTTCTCCTAATGCTAACGCCTCCGTATTAAATAACGGAAAGTTTGCTAAAGATGTGTTGAGTGATACGTATACATTGACTACAATTATTGTGGTCAAGATGATACTACCCCAAATGATGCTTTTCATTATTATCAAAATTTATTATTGATATGTATAGTTCCGTCTTTTACCCGTGTATATCGTTTCAACGGGAGAGATGACGTTTGTCTCGGATTTTTTTATCTTTACACTTTCTTCTTTTTTGAGGAAGTTGGCGGTGTCGGGGTCTTGCTAGGATTGTTCCGGCACCGCTTTTCTTCCATTTGATGATGTTTAATGGTTTGTTTGACTTCTATTCAATCACGTTGCCGTCTAGCTTCAGCTCGTGTATTTTGGATGAAGTGTTACATAACACTTGTATCGTTTTGTTGAAACGTCCAAGCGAGTTGGGCTTGAAGGTTACTTTTATATCTTTTGTCTTGCCCGATAGAACGGGACTTTTGTCCCATTGGGGGGCGGTACAGCCGCAAGTGGTGACGATATCCCGGATGATGAGGGGGTGTTTACCCGTGTTCTTGATGATGAAGATTATATCGGGGTGATCGTCGTAATGCAGGGTTTGCAAATTGACGGAATCTTGCAATATCTCTACCGTGGTGAGCGGGGCGTTTGTCCATTCTTGAACGGGAGCGGTAAAGGCAAGCCAACATGTAATGATGGCTGCCGAACATGTGACAAGTATACCTATATATATAAGGTGTGTTTTTTTCATGATGGTGGTGATTACAAGTTGAATTGGACAAGTTTCGCGTCGGGAGTAGTCCCGTAGAGTTGGTTTTCTTCCGTGTCGAACGCGAGGTAATTGGCGGCTTCCGGCAGGGTGTAATTATTTAACAGGGTTCCGTTCCAGTCGAAGACGAGGAGGGTGGAACTGTTGATGATTTTTTGCCCGTATTCTTTGTATGTTTTACCGGAGTATAGCACGTAAATTCGTTCATTAGACACTGCCACTTCCCGGAAGCCCGTGACGTTATCCGAGTAATAAGCCACGAGGGGATGTTTTCCGTCATTGATGTCCACGTGGGGATAGTAGTACGTGTGACGGCAGACGAGCGAGATCGTGTTGCCGTTGATGCGACAGATATCGAGTTGCCCGCTACGGATGTCGGTGCAGACGAAAGCCTTGTTGTCCGGGCGTAGGCGTAGTACGGTGCTTGCCCAAAGGATGCTTTTCCCGTAATCGGATAACTCGGGATAAGCGGGATGCACGGGGTAGGGGACGGCGTATGATTCGCTGCCGTCGTCCAGTGAATAAAAACGGTAGCGGCCTTGCTCGTAAAGCCCGGTGGAAATTACGAATCCGTCACCTTGGATAGCCGAGAGATGAGTGTTGGTGCCTTCTGCCAGCACGAGGGGATGAGCCGCGGAGCGGCTTAATGCCTTCGGGTTGTGGCGATGGAGTTTACCGGTTTCAAAATCGAAAACGGATAGTTCCCCTTGTTCGTTTACCGATAGATTGTCAATTGTGTATGCTTCATTTTCCCCTTCGCCGAAAGGTAACCAGTCGCGAGTGGTGTGGTTGGAAAGATCGATGAGGCTGAGGTTATTTTCTTCATAACGTCGTTCCACTGCGAGTAAATCCCCGTGTTTAGTGATTTTTAGCGGTGTCATGATCCCAAACTCGTGAAGATTTGTCACGAGGGTTGAGGTGATTTCATTACCCGAGGTCTGGATGGATGCCGGGATCTCCAAATAGCTGTTATCCGTGGAACAGGATAAAAATAGCGGTATTATAACTAATGTTGCAAGATGTTTTTTCATGGTGTTTACTATTTATGAGTCATACCGGGATATATTGTGTTATTGATGATGCATTTGCCTTCCGCGTAAATGCAATCGATTGAAGAAGAGCCTTCTCCTCTTGCAAGGGCTTCGACATTGCGGGAGATGGCCTCTTCTTTTTCAGAAATAGGTGAAAAACTGGTTAATAATCCCGCTAATAAACTTATCGCAACGATAATCGTATTTTTTCGGTCTAAGTGTTTCATATTTCAAAACTTTTTATTATATTGCATTAATTTAGTTTCGCTGTGTGCAACAAAAATATAAATAAAAAACAGGAGGAAGACAAATGCAAGTTCATAGAATTCTCATAAAATTGAAACATATAGGAAGCACACCATTATTTAGGGAAACGGTAATGGCTGTATTGGCTATTGGTTTCGTTATTTTGCTACAATATTGGCTTGTTTATTTGTTGTATACGGGAGAGAATGGAAAAATAAGAGATGAATTGAATAGGTCGACTTTATGGAGTATTGGGTACTGGAGTGGACGAGAGGGAATGAAAGTTGATAGTGTCGTGAGATATTGGGGTTATGATGCAAAAACACATGTATTGACGATCGGTATTCGTGATAAAGAATATTGTTTCGAGATAGATTCTATAGAAGCCGCTTGGGAGATGGATGCTATTGTTACTTACGACGTGAACTTGCAGAACCCGATTACCTTGGCTTGTTTGGATTCGTTGGTTAAGCATAGGGCGGAAGAAGTAATCGGTAATCTCTCAATCGCTTTCCGTCGCGTAGATTCATTGGGCAACACGAAAGAGGTATATCCGCCGGGTAACACGAGGTATATGGATATGGAGGAAGCGGGATACGTGCGATTGGGATATATTAGCGGGGAGAAGGTGGGAGTGCTTTTTGATTTCACGTGGAAGGATTTTCTATACAGGTTCTGGTGGCAGTTTACCGGGATTATTTTGGTCGGGTCTGTACTCGTGGTGTTGATTGTATCTTTTGCCTGTAGGATTTGGAAACAAAGGAAGTTGCGACAATTGCAGGAAGCGTGTTTAAGACAAAGAATGCATGATTTGAAAAGACCCGTGGGAGCGGTCGAAGGACTATTTCTTCGATTGCAGCGGCAGATTCAGAAGGTTTCGGATAGAGAGAAAGGCGAGATGTGTGATATCGGGTTGGAAAAAGCAGCCATGCTGAAAAGGGAAATGAGTAACGTGTTGCAGTTGGCGATGTTGATGTACCGCAAACGAGTGGAATGGGTGGATATTTCATTGAAAGAGGAATTGGTAGCGTTGGCAGCGGAAGAGCAGTTTGCTAACCCGGAAAAGGATATTCGGGTAGAGTTGGATTACAGGTTGCCGAACGTGTTGTTGCTCTCGGAACAGTTCGTGTACGCGTTGCGGAATCTGATGGATAATGCGGTGAAGTATTCCGGGGAAACGGTTTTTATAAAAGTAGCTTGTTACCGGGAGGGGAAAGCCCTTGTCGTATCAGTGACGGACGAGGGGAAAGGTATTGCTAAAAAAGATTTACCTTATATTTTTGAAGAGTATTGGCGAGTTGGTAGGGATGAGAAAGCAAAAGGCTTCGGGTTGGGATTGGCATCCGTTCAGAAAATTGTGAAAAGGCATAAAGGGAAAGTTCACGTGGAAAGCGAATTGGGAAAAGGTTCCACGTTCACTATAAAATTAGATAACTATGGAAAGAAAGATAAAACTTTTGTATGCCGAGGACGAGAAGGAGATGCGGATTACGTACACGGAAATATTATTGGAGCAAGGATTTGACGTTTATGCCGTGACGAATGGGGATGAGGCATGGGAGGCTTACCAAAAGGATGAATGGGATATATTGTTATTGGATATCGAAATGCCGGAAAAAACCGGGGAGGAAGTAATCCGGTTGATTCGGGAGAATGATACTCAGGTGCCTATCGTGGTATTTACCGGATACGACCAAGAGGGATTGTCTGTTATGGAAGCGGACGGGGGTGCGGATGATTACGTGAGCAAGGATTGGTCTGTCAAGGTTTTGGTTGATCGTTTGGGCAAGCGTTTGAAAGACGCGATGAGAAGGGCGGAAAGAGGTGAACAACGGGTATTCCGTCTGTCTTCGCGTATGACTTATGACAAGGTTACCAATATTTTGACGATAGACGGTAAGGCGACAAAATTAAAAGGAATGCAGGGGAAAATCATGTTGATATTTTGTACGCGCAGAAACGAAGAGATCAAGAGTACGGAATTATGCAAGGAATTATGGAATTTCGACGATGACCTCAAGAAAGGGGAATTATCAACATATATATCACAATTGCGAAAGATATTGAAAGCCGATCCCTCTGTTGAAATAGTCAATAATAACGGTTGTTACCTCTTAGTAGTTCCGGATAAGTAAACGCATATCTCTTTGCATTTCCTCGACGGCGGAGGAGAATACTTTCGGTTTTTTGTTGATGACGAGGTTGGCGGTGACGATGGCTTTATCGATTTGTCCGCTTTCGGCGTACATTTTAGCGAGAAGGTAGAGGGGGTAGATTCGGTTGGGAACCATGCGGGATGCCGTGAGGAAGGTGGCTTCTGCCAAGTCGTATTGTTGCATTGCCTGATAGTTTTTTCCCATGATATTGTAGATCATCGGGTCGGAGGAAAGAACGGCAGCTTCACGAAGTACCCGGTTACTTTGGTCTGGGTTGTCCGTGCGGGAGAGGCATTGCCCGTACTCGAACAGAAAGGCTGGATGATCTTTCAGAATGGGGTATATCGCCCTGTAATTGTCCACGGTTCGTTTGAATATCTGCATATTAAAATAGATTTGTTCGCTTCTCCAGCGTTTGAATGCTTCTCCGCGTTCTGTTTTTCCCGAGGTGAAGTACCACACGGGAACAAGTAAAAACAGGTAGAATATTCCCACTATCCATCGGGGGGACGGGGCGGAAGGCGATGCCGTACATTGTGCCGTGAGTAGCGAGAACAGGATGGCTAACGGCAACACGTTGAACGGGTAGGAGAAACAGGAGAAGATGAGAAAAGCGATTAACGCTCCCACGTGTCCCGCTTGTTTGTGTATTTGGGCTCGATAGGCATTCCGGATGGCGGAGGCGATGATGCCGAGAAAAAGCAATAGCCCGATAAGACCGTTTTCCACGGTGATTTGAATAAACTCGTTGAACGCGGATTCCGGGGCATCGGCAACGAGTTCTTCTTGTGGCGTGTAGTTGTCTTGCGTGAAATAGGCTTCCTGCGCTTTCCCGTAAGGTCCGGCGAAGTTTCCGAAACCGGTTCCTGTTACCGGGTGTGAAGTTATGATGGTTGTGGATACTTTCCAAATTAAAAGACGTCCGTCGGCGGAGCTTTTTTTCATCATGTATGTACCGATCATTAAAATGCCAATGACCAGAAAGATGACAATCGTGGCGATAGGGGTAATAACGGGATGCGCCCGATAGAATGCGATGCATTGCTGACGCAGGTGATAATGGTATCCCACTACAATTGCACACCCGACGATGGCTGCCACCCATGCACTCCGGCTCATGGTAGCGGGCAGGACGAGAAGGAGGGCGATTACCACGCCGATAGAAATGATATGAGGCCATTTGTGTGTCGTGAGGGCATAGTGTAAGGCCAGAGGAAAGATAGCGACCAGAAAGCCGGAATAGGGCCCCGGGTTAAAGAATGAACCTGTCAGGTCGAACTGGTTGTGAAATGAAGGAGTGAGCCCGTATAGCTGTGCCACGCCCCACATCGCCTCGATAAATCCGACAGCCAGAAGGGCGACATTGACGAAGTTTCCGGAGGAGAAGGAGGTGAGTATCCTGAAAAGGAAATAGGTAACCCCAACGAGCACGAGGATTCCCGCCCGGGCGTGTATTCCTTGCCCGAAGTAGTGCAGGTTCAGCAGGCTGTACGCTATATAGAGAAATACAAGTAGATCCGTGAGCGTGAAACGGAAAGGACGGATCAATGCCAACAATACACAGGGTATTGCAACCCAAGGAAGTATCGAGTAGAACCAAAAGATTTTCGCTATACGGTTTTCCAGTTCCCCTCCCGTGATGAATGTAGAGGACAACAATAATAGCGATAAGATGAAAACAATTGTTCCTAGCGTGTAAGTCTTAATATTCTCCTTCAATAGCATTTTACGTCGTTTTATGCAAAAGTAGGAAAATATATATAATATGTATAATGGAAAGTTGATAATATTCTAAGAATTATCGCTTGCTTCGTCTTCTTCCTCTTCTTGTTTAGGTGGTTGAGGGGTGTTGAAGATGTCGTATTTATCGAGGGGTTGCAGGTATTTCAACCAGCGGAAATCTTTCAGACGTTCTTCTCTCGGGTCGACAAGGAAGAGGGGAGTCAGGTCACCGTCGGGTTTGTTTATGAAAATGATATCTGTCACCCGTCGTTTCTCTATCATGATACGGATGTTGGAACTGGTGGCACGATTGACACCGATAATAGCACCTTGGTCATCCGGGTAGTAAATGGTTTCGCCACTCCCGTCCACGTATACCATGTATAACTCGTTATCCTTGAAATACCCGGTCATATTTCTTCCTTTGATCTGGTCGAACATTTCGGTATCCCATCGTCGTCCGACCATGAAGGCTTTGTTGTTCAAATAGAATTGTTTGATTTGCCCGTTACCCGTGAGCAGTGATATTTTTTCGGCAGTCATCTGGTAACCGGATGCCCATGTAACGGGTTCATTGTACAAGGTTACGGTTGAATCTGCGGTCAGGTATACCATAGAGTCACATACGCCTTGTATATCTTGGCTAAAGAATCTGACCTTATGAAACGCGCGTAGTATTTGATTTTTGGCGGAATCTTGTTCCATATACAGGGTATCGCCGTGCAGGAACAGGGAATCCTGTTTGCTGCAAAGGATAAGTAGGGCACTGTCGGTGACGAATGACTGGTTGGTTTCTCGGTTCATCTGGGCGTAATGTCCTTTCACGATCACGTCGTTGACCGAGTCTATCAAAGTGATGTTCCGGTACAAGTTTGCCATGCCGCTGATACTGTCAATTATCATGGTGTCGCCGTATCCCGTGTAAGTGAGGTGGGTGAGGCGGTTATTTTTATACAACTCGGCATGTCCTAAGTTGGAGTCGTACCATCCATCTTCGGAGTAGAGAGTGTTGTTGTCTTCGCCTTTGCCGTAAATATTGGTGGGACCGAGGATGTACACCAGTTTTGTCTCGGTGTTGTATTTCAATGTATCGGAATAGATATCATAATCGGGGGAAACCACTTTCACGCTATCCTTGAAAAAGGCGAGCTTGGATTGCGTGAAGTAGGTGCCTTGTTTGCTATCCAGCGTGTTTACTTCATCTTTCAGGTTACCCCAGTTGAAATAGTACCCGATGTCGAAAATCCCGTCATAATCCAGATAATTGGTCTTTAGCGTGATTTGCGGGTCTTTGAGGGTTACGTTCCGGCGTACTTGTATCATTTTTTTGTTCGAGTCATAATACATGTAATCCCCTGTCATGTGGATACTGTCATTCTTTATGACCCGCACATGCCCGAAGGCTTCAAGGTAATTGGTATCCGGTCGTTCTACTTGATAAAGACTGTCGCACCACATGAGTACATCATCGTGCTTCATGTGTACGTTCCCGATAAATTTTCGCAGGCTATTCTGGGTATCCATGCTGAAATTATCGGAATTCAGAATGTTTACTTTCGACTTTTTTACTTGTGCCATACCGTTTACGGGGAATAATCCCCATAACACGCATAACATTCCAACCCAAATACCTGCTCTTGCCATGAAAAATAGTCAATCTTAGATCATCAATTATTTAATCCAACCGTCGTAGTGGAATTTGATGTTTTTGTATTCATCGTCGATATGGATATAGGTATTCGCTTGTCTTTCCTTGATCCATTTCTCGATAACTTCCTGTTCTTTTTTTCTTTTCAGCCCGTTCTCGAAGCTCATCCAGTCATCTTCAAGATTAGCCGTGTGAGCGGGGTAATACGCTTTTATTTTGATGATTTTGTACTCGTCGCCTATTTCTGTTCTGTCAAGGAAGGGTTCGGAGATTTCACCTACTTGCAAGCTGTTTACCTGACGTGCCATATCTCCTTTGATTAACTCTTTCGGTAATTTGGAATCCGCGTCGTACGCGTTGAAAAGGAGTCCGCCATTTTTACTGGTTTTTTTATCGGTTGATACCCAGAAAGCGGCTTCTTCGAATGTCCATTCCCCGTTTTTGATGGTAGTCACCAGACTGTCCAGACGTTGAAGGGCTGCTTCACGGTCTTTTTCTTCAATTCTGGGGCGTAACAAGATATGACGAACGTTTACTTTATCTCCTTGGCGGTCGATGTATTGGATAATGTGAAAACCGTATTCCGATTCCACGATTTTGGATATTTTTCCCGGTTTCAAACTGAATGCCGCTTCGGCAAATTCCGGTGTCAATTCGTTCTTGGACATATAACCCAATTCTCCACCTTTAGCAGCGGTTCCCGGGTCTTCCGAGTAGAGTACTGCCAACGTATTGAATGATTGTTTGCCTTCAAGGATGTCATCGCGGTATTGTCTAAGCAGGTTCCGGATACGTTCTTTTTCCGTGTCGGCAATTTTCGGTTTAATCACGATTTGTTGTATCTCGTATCTGTCACCCACTTCCGGTAAACTGTCTTTGTTGAATTTGCGGTAGAAATAACGTACTTCCGAAGGGGTAACCCGAACGTTTTCCACTATTTTCTGTTGCATCCGATTGGTGATCATTTGTTCCCGCATCGGGGTACGCATTTCGTTTTTGATTTCCTCGTATGATTTACCGAAATAGCTTTCCAGTTTCTCGCGTGAACCGATGTTTCTCACGTATTCTTCCAACTGAGAGTTTAATTGTGCTTCTACCTCTGTGTCGCTAACAGCAATACTATCTATTTTGGCTTGCGCCATCAATAGCTTCTGAACCAGTCTGTTCTCGAATATTTGAGCTTTGGCATCGGCTTGGTTAGCGATTGCGCTTCGCGTCTGTTCATGTAAAAAATCGTTCTCGATGTCTGATTTCAACACGATTTCTTCTCCGACCACAGCGATAATCTTGTCAATCACGTTCTTTTGTGCTGAAGCATAACTAGCTAAAAATAAAAGTATAAGCAGTGATAAATATCTCATAATCCTTTAATAAATTTATACTCAATAAAAACGCTCTAAACTAATACTTTTTCTTCAAATCTAAGAATAATCCGTTCGTTTTCGCTTTTTTATTTTTAATTTTCAAATCCTGTTAATAAATTTTGACGTAATCTTTACGTGTTCCTTCCGCGTTTATGTCTTTCTCTAGGTTTTCCTCGAAGGCTATTTTGCGTTTGTTCAATAATAGTATTTCGATTTCTTTTTTCACGTACCCGAGGGGAGCAGTTTCGTGTTCTTGGCGAGTTTCGTATATTTTCAGGAAATAGTAATTCTCATCATTTTCCGTTTCTATCAACTCTTTGTTTTTATATTTGGCTTCCCAATCACTGCCCGTGATGGGCAACAGGTTCAATATATCGCGCAAGGGTATCCATTGGTCATTGAAGTTATCGTATTTTTTAGCCGAAGTAATGCAATACTCTTCCAGTGCCGCTTGATCTTTGGCATCTTTCGAGCGGAACCATTTCCGTACGTTGTCAATATTGATAGCCGATTTCGGCAACACGATAAACAATGCCCGCACGACGGGAGTGTTGAGTATGAAGTTGAACTTGTTGTTGTCGTAATATTGCGCTATCTCGGCATCGCTGATACCCCGGTCGAGTTTTTGAGCCACGAGTTTCTCCTTGTATTTATGGATGAGGATGGACGAGGAGTAATCTTCCACTTGCTTGCGGATATTCTTTTCTTCATCGCTTAGATTCTGGATTGCCTTGTGGAGCAGGAGTTCCTTGGTTATCCAGTTTCTCACGTAACTTTGTGCCATGATCGTGCTGTCTGCCGAGGGGGTGCCGGCGGGGATGATACTATTTACTTCCGAGAGGAATAAATATTTATCAAATGCTTTGGCAACGAGCTTTTCCTCTTCGGGGAAATTTTCTTTACATGCGCCCAGAAAAAGGGTTATCAACAGTATATATTGTAATTTCATCATCTCGCTTGAATTATATTCGGGCGAAAATAATAAAAAGCGATTTAATTCTATCGATTCGTGGCAGTTTTTTCGTGTATTTTGTATTTTTGTGGAAGATTTCGAATGATGACCCGCGATATAAAGGATATATTGAAAACGTACTGGGGATATGATGAGTTTCGTTCCCTGCAAGAGGATATTATCCGCTCCGTGATGAGCGGGAGGGATACACTTGCCCTTATGCCGACGGGTGGGGGTAAGTCCCTTACTTATCAGGTGTCGGGATTGGCGATGGAGGGCGTCTGTCTGGTGGTGACTCCTTTGATCGCGTTGATGAAAGATCAGGTGGAAGATCTGAAAGGGAGAGGAATTTCGGCTGAGGCGATTTATACCGGGATGAAGACGGAACGGGTGGCATCTATTATTAATAAGTGTATTTACGATACGGTGAAGTTCCTTTATGTTTCTCCCGAGCGTTTGTATTCCGAGCGTTTCCGTGAAAAATTACGGATGATGAACGTGTGCATGATCACGGTGGACGAGGCTCACTGCATATCGCAATGGGGATATGATTTTCGCCCCGCGTACTTGCGAATAGCGGATGTGCGGGAATACTTCCCCGGGGTGGTTATCCTCGCCTTAACCGCCACGGCAACTCCGGCAGTGGTGAAAGATATCCAGCAACAACTTCGTTTCGAGACTCCCCGTGTCCTGTCAAAGAGTTTCCGTAGAGAGAATATCTCGTACGTGATTCGGGAAACGGAGGCGAAACCGCTCGAACTTTATAACATATTGTCCAAGGTGCGGGGAGGGGCTATCGTGTACGTGCGTACACGGGAGAAAGCCTCGTCCGTGGCCGCTTTCTTGAATAAATCGGGAATAAAATCCGATTTCTATCATGCCGGTTTGTCTTCTTTACAGCGGGCACGGCGTCAGGAATTATGGAAGAACGGGGAAGTACCCGTTATCGTGGCTACCAATGCTTTCGGGATGGGGATTGACAAACCGGATGTGCGGGTAGTGGTGCATTACGATATTCCGGACAGTCCCGAGGCATATTTCCAAGAAGCGGGACGAGCCGGACGGGACGGGAAGCGGGCGTATGCCGTGTTGTTGTCTTCTCCCCCGGCCGTGGGTGCGTTAAAAAGGCGTATAGAGGATGCGTTCCCGTCGAAAGAGTATATTAAACGGGTGTACGAGGCTTTGTTTAACTATTATCAATTGGGTGAAGGCGAGGGCGAGGGGCTCGTGTCGGAATTTAACCCGGATGTATTCGTGACAAATTTCAAGTTGAACTTGGCGAAAGCGATGTCTGCCATTGAAATATTGGACGTGGCGGGATATCTGACTTACACGACCGATTTGAATACTCGTTCCCGGGTGATGTTTATCGTCGTGCGTGATCGTTTGTACGATATTGACACGGGTAACCCTTTAATGGAGAAGTTATTGGTACTTCTAATGAGAAACTACGCGGGTATTTTTGTTCAAGATGCTTATATTGACGAGGGCTTTTTAGCGGATCAACTGGGGATAAAGCGGAAAGAGTTGTATGATGCTTTCGTTACTCTGGCTAAACGCAAGATTATCCGTTACGTGCCGGGGGACACGAAACCTTATGTTATTTTCCACCGTCCCCGCTTGCCTCTGTCATACGTGTCTATCGGTCGGGAGGCTTACGAGGAGCGCAAACACGCGTATGCGAGCAAAATCGAGGCTATGGTGCGCTATTGCGAGGATAAGGAAACGTGTCGGCAATTGTTGTTGATGGAATATTTCGGGCAGAAGGAAAGCGAAGCCTGCGGTATATGTGACGTGTGTATCAGTCGGAAGAAAGCGTCGGTAAGGGAGGAACCTGTCGGGACGGACGAGCGGATACTGCAATTGCTCGCGGGGCGGGATGTTCCTGTAAATGAATTAGTCCGTGGAATAGGTGTGTCACCGGAGGTGGTGGTCGAGCGGATTCGGGTATTACTGGATGAAGGGAAGATTCGATATGTCACTCCGTCTGTTCTTGGATTGATAAGCCGGTAAAGTTTACCTGTAACTTGTGTATGGTAAAGGGTTCGTTACCCCTTACGCTACCCTTTCGCTACCTCATGAACGTAGCATGAACGTATCATGGACGTATCATGAACGTAACCCGTCGTTTATGCTGCCTTTGTGGTATGTTAAACCAGTATTTTTAAGGTAAAGTAGGGATAGAGAATAATATAGGGAACATAAAACTAAAGATATATTTCGAGTTTTATTTAGTGAAAGAAAAAAAGTTTTAGAATCATCGGTACCTTTTTTCTCGTGAAGTGTTATAAGGGAAATAGCGATGAGATGAGAAAAGAGAATGATGATATTATTCGTTTGATTGTACGGAGTCTTCGGGGGGAATTGACCCCGGATGAAGAGGTACTTTTTATATCGTGGAAATCTTGTTCGAAGGCCAACGAGGAGATGTACCGACGCTTGGAACGTGAATACAAGGAACATGCGGAGTACGCGCTGTACAAGCAATTTGATACCCGCAGGGAGTGGGCTGCCGTGGAGAAAGGTATTCGGAAAAGACGTTCCGTGCATCGTTTGTATCGTGTGGCGATTGCCGCTTCGTTCCTCGTTTTGGGTATTGCTTCTTATATCTTGCTCGCTCCCGAGAAGGAGAACCCCCGGCAGTTGGCAAAAGTCCTGCCAGTCGGCGAGTATTCTTTCAGCAAGAAGGCTTCTTTGATTTTGCCCGGGGGCGATACGTTACAGATTACACCGGTGATGAAGGACACGCTAATCGAGCGATTGCCTTTCGTGAGCAATAACGGGGAGGCGTTGGTGTATCACGAAACTTCGGGTTCGGATACTCTCGTGTATAATACTTTGGAGATTCCGCGGGGAGGGGCTTATTCCCTGCAATTGGCGGACGGAACGAAGGTCATGTTGAATTCCGAATCGCGGTTAAGGTTCCCGCAGGCGTTTAACGGCGATACCCGGGAAGTATTCCTTGACGGGGAGGGATTTTTCCAAGTGGCTAAAGACGCGGAGAAACCTTTTATCGTGCATTGTACCGATTACAAGGTGAGAGTACTGGGTACGACGTTTAATATCTCGGCTTACACGAGTGACGACGTGTCTATGACCACGCTGGTCGAGGGACGGGTGAACGTGGAGCGGGGGGACACGAGGGTGTTGCTGATTCCCGGGGTGATGGCTTCGGTGACACGTTCGGGTATCACCACGCGGGAGGTGAATGTCTATTCGTATATCTCGTGGACGAAAGACCAGTTTAGTTTTAGCGAGGAACGATTGAAGGATTTGTTGAAAAAGATATCCCGCTGGTATGACGTGGATTTCGTGTTTGACAACCCGGAAATCGAAGAATACAAGTTCTCGGGATTTATTCCCCGGTACGAGAATATAACAGCCGTATTGCAAATCATGGAGCAGGCTGCCGACGTGGTATTTAAAACAAGTGATGATAAGAAGATTACGGTGTACGATAGTCATGAGAAAGTACACTAAAGGTATAGAGTGAAAAAATAAGTTTGGTTTAAATTTTTGAAATGAAAAGATGGATTACCTTAAGTATGGTGATGCTATTTGTATTGCCATGCCCGGAGCTAACTTTTGCTTCCGCTAAAAAGAAGAAAAAAGCCACCACGGAGGTGAAGAAAGAACCCGTGAAGCGGCAGAGTAAGTATGACAAGCTGGTGAAGAATAAGCTGTGCGTGACGGCACGGGGCAATTTTGTTACCTTGCATAAGGTGGACGGGAAACTTTATTTCGAGATTCCCGCGAAGTACCTGAACCGGGAAATGTTGTTGGCATCGACGATTTCTGAGGCGAGTGACAATAACCTGTGCGCTATCGGGTACAAACCGAAACCGCCTATGCATATCAAGTTCACGAAGACTGATAGCACGATATTCATGAGAGAGGTGAACGTGACTGCCACCTGTAACGAGAACGAGGGACACATGAAAACCGTGATGGAGCGGAGTTTCATGGACCCGATTATCAACTCGTTCAAGATTTATTGCTACACGAACGATAGTTCTGCTTTTCTGGTCGATATGACCTCCCTGTTCACGGGGAACGTGGAGAAGTTGGCGCCGATAGCCAATTCGGGGGGAACGGTGGAGATCACGGCGGCGTTTAATAGTTCCGGGTCTATTCTGGATGATATTAAAGCGTTTGACGATAACGTGACGGTGAAATCATACCTTTCTTATTCCGTGACGGCGAAGATGTTGGGTATACTTTTATTGAAAAGGAACGAGCCGTTGACGGTGAAGGCTACGCGCACGCTGTTGTTGTTGCCGGAGGAGAAGATGCATCCCCGTGTCAGCGATTCCCGCGTGGGGGTGTTCCTGACGAATGCGAAACAGCATATCTCGACCGATCAGGATAAGATTCAGGCCTATACTCTGGCTACCCGTTGGAAGTTGGAACCCAAGGATATGGAAGCCTACAAACGAGGCGAGTTGGTGGAACCCGTGAAACCGATCGTGTATTATCTGGACGATGCTTTCCCGGAAGCGTGGAAGGAGCCGATGCGTCGGGGTACTTTGCGTTGGAATAAGGCTTTCGAGAAGATCGGGTTCAAGAACGCGGTACAAGTGTTGGATTTCCCGAAGGACGACCCGAATTTCGATCCTGATAACTTGAAGTATTCCTGCATCCGTTACGTGCCGGCAGCAATATCCAATGCCATGGGACCCTCGTGGACAGACCCGAGAACCGGGGAAATTATCAACGCGTCCGTGATTATTTTCAATGACGTGGCGAAGCTCGTGAACCAATGGCGTTTTTTGCAGACTTCACAAGTGGATGAATCCGTGAGAGGGAAGAAGCTACCGGATAACGTGTTGGCGGAATCTTTGGAGTATATTATCGCTCACGAGATTGGGCATACGCTTGGTTTGATGCATAATATGGCTGCTTCGGCCGCCTATCCCGTGGACTCGTTGCGGTCGGCAACTTTCACTCGAAAGTATGGCACGACTCCCTCTATCATGGACTACGCCCGCTTTAATTACGTGGCGCAGCCGGGAGATAAAGGGGTGAAATTGACTCCGCCCGATCTAGGAGTGTATGACGAGTACGTGATTAAATGGTTGTACACGCCACTACCGGGACTTAGCCCGAAAGAGGAGGCAGCCGTGTTGGAGAGTTGGATAGACGAGAAAGCGGGCGATCCGTTGTACCGCTATGGGAAACAGCAGGTGATAGAGCGTTATGACCCGAGTGCTATCGAGGAAGATTTGGGGAATGACCCGATTAAGGCGGGGGAGTACGGGATACGGAATCTGAAATATATTTTGTTACACTTGAACGAGTGGATTCAGGATGATGCGGACGGCGCTTACAAGGAGCAGATGTATAACGAGTTGGGGAACCAGTATTATCGTTATTTGCGCAATGTGATGTATAACGTGGGTGGTATTTACCTGTCGGAAGTGAAGGCGGGAACACCGGGTAAGACGTACCAATCCGTGCCGAGAGAGGTGCAACGGAAATCTTTCTTGTGGGTGTTGAATCAATTGAAGAATAGTGATTGGCTGCACAACGAAACGTTGACCGACCAGTTCTCGTTGCGGGTTGCCTTGCCCCCGATCGTGCGCTATTACACTGGAACCGAGTTGTTGGGATGTTACAAGAACGTGATGCTTTCCGCCCATGTATCCAAGAATCCCTACACGATGAAAGATTATTTTGACGATATGTACACCCAAGTTTGGGAAAGTGCTATTAAGAACCGGAAGCCGACCGAAGGGGAGAAGATCTTGCAACGTTTGTCGATAGACCAGTCTGCCGACGTGATCACGAAGAAGTCAAAATTGGTGAAAGTGTTGACTGATGAGGATGTGCCTGCCGTGGGGAACGAGGCGTATATGCCTTCCGTGGATGAAATTGTCACTTACGGTCTGGACGAATCCGGTTTGGTGAGCGTGTTCCGGGATGAATTGCGGGAGATAGAACGCGAACGGGGACGCGGCTTCGTGGCGAAACAAATGGCTCTTAATTCTTTCAAGTACGGCTACGGGTGGCAATACCGCGTGAATACCCGCACTATCGATGATTCCAAAACCCGTTTCCACGCTTACGCTATTCGGGTGAAGAATCTGTTGAACAGTAAATTGTCTTCGGCAGATACCGAAACGAAGGCACACTACCAAGCGATGCTTTACACGTTGGATGAGGCGTTGAAAGCGTTGAATGAGAAATGAGTCTATAAGGTCCGTAAGGTCCATAAGGTCTATAAGGTCACGGGTGTCCTTCGGACCAGATTAATCGGCAGCAAAGCTGCCGTGAACAAAGCGCCCCGCGGGGGTCCATGAACTTTCGACCTTATGGACTTTACGGACCTTATGGACCAATTAACAACCTAAATATGTTGAATATGAAAATGAATCTGTCTTTGAAATCCGGTGACAAGCTGCGGCGAATGTTTAAGGTTTGCCTGTCGCTTTGTTGCATTCTTCTATTCAGTTTTTCCGGTTTCTGTGATTCGTTGTCCCGGAAATACGACGAGAAGACACCTCTGAATCTGAAATTCGAGAAAGCCACGATGTTGCAGGTGCTGAATACGTTGAAGAAGGAAACCTCGTTGGATTTTGTTTACAACCACGAGGAAATTAAGGGAATCCCTTTGATCACAAGAGAATTTAAAAATGCCACTATCCGGGAAGTTCTTGATTATTGTTTGAAAGATACACCATACACCTATTCATTTGTCAATGACGTGGTGGTGATCAAAAAGCGTCAGGAAACCAAAACCGTGGAAAAGATCACGATCACGGGAGAGGTAAAAGACGAGGAAGGAACCCCGCTCGCCGGAGCCACGGTACTGTTGAAAGGTACGACTTTGGGGGTGGCTACCGATGTGGATGGAAAGTACAAGTTGGAAATCCCCGTTCAGAAAGAAATGGTGTTGATTTTCAATTTTATCGGTATGTCGAGCCAGACTTTCACGATCACGAAATCACAAGAGTTGAACGTGGTGATGAAAGAGGACACGAAGGTGTTGGAAGACGTGGTAGTCACGGGGTATTACACGCAGTCGAAGAACGCGTATACCGGTGAAATCACGACCGTGAAGGGGGAGGATTTGTTGAAAGTGTCTTCAACCAACGTGATACAGGCTTTGGCTGCCTTGACTCCGGGGTTGAGAATCATGGAGAATAACGAGCAAGGCTCAAACCCGAATGCTATCCCCGAGATCTTGATTCGGGGTGCCAATTCTATCATGACGGAGAATCAAGCGGACGTGAATACCCCTTTGATAATGCTCGATGGGGTGGAAATCTCGATAGAAGAGTTGTATGACTTGGATATTCATGATATAGAGAGAATAGACGTGTTGAAGGATGCTTCTGCCGCGGTATTGTACGGGGAGAAGGCATCCAACGGTGTGATTCTGGTAGAGCGTTCACGGGTAAAAGGAACGAAGCCCCGGTTCAGTTATAATTTTACACCCAATTTCAGTTATCCCGATTTAACTTCCTTGCGATTGACTAATGCAACACAGAAGTTGGAATTGGAACGCCTTGCCGGGTTGTACGATAACGTGGATGGTAGTCTTGATCCGGCTTATTATTATAAATTGGATAACGTGCGGCGGGGGGTAGACACGGATTGGCCTTCCAAACCTTTGCGCTGGGCTTTCTCGCACAATCATTCGGTGAATCTGTCCGGTAGGGGCAACGGGATCGAGTACAAGGCGAACGGGAGTTTCGGAGATTCTTACGGTGTGATGAAAGGGGATAACCGTAGAAGATACGGGTTGAATTTCACTTTCGCTTATCATTTGAGCGATAAGTTGACTTTCACGTATCGTTTCGCTTTTTCGATGACGGATAGTAAAGCGAGTCCTTACGGGGATTTCTCCACGTACACGAAATTGAACCCGTATAACCCGGTATATGATGAGGACGGGGAATATATCAAACTTTATTATTTTGATCCGTTGTCCGGTAGTTCTTCAGATTCTAAGAATCAAGGCAATCCGTTGTATAACGCAACTCTATCCAGTTTTAACAAGGGGAGAAGTAAGTCGTTCACGAATTATTTGAGTATGCGTTGGGATATTTTCAAGTCTTTCTTTATCACGGGAGATATGAATGTGAAGATGACGGAGTCGTGGAGCAAAGTGTACGTGTCGCCGGATGATTCTTCATTCGAGGGGGCTACCTTGAACAAGCGGGGAACCTATTCTTTCACGAATAACGAGGGAACCAGTTGGGCGGGCAAGTTCGTGTTGAATTATCGTTTGCCCTTGAATAAAGACGGTAACACGGTGTTATCTTTGAACGCGGGTGCTGATATCGGTATTAACAATTCTTCATCAATCACGACGAAAGCGGAAGGATTTCTGAAAGACGGGATGACGGATATTAAATTTGCATCGCAGTATGCCAGTACTCGTCCCTCGGGAGGTGATAAGAAATCCACGGAGGTAGGTTTTTTCGTGAATGGTAGTTTCGAGTTGTTGGGACGTTATTTTTTGAACGGTTCTTATAAGTCTGCCGGCTCATCAAAGTTCGGAAGCGAACATCGTTTTGCCCCGGTATGGACGGCGGGTATCGGTTGGAACGTGGATAAAGAGAATTTCATGAGTAATGTCAGTTGGTTGAATATGCTACGTTTACGTTTCAGCGTGGGTTCCACGGCTAACGTGACCTTCTCGCCCTATCAAGCGATGACGACTTACGAGTATAAGACCGATTTGATACATTACGCGGGAATCGGTGCCGTGCCTATCACGATGGGAAACCCGAATTTGAATTGGCAGCTCACGACGAAATATAATTGGGGTTTGAGTGCGACGTTGTTGAACGAGCGTGTGAATATTGATGCCAGTTACTACAAGAACAAGACGAAGGATGCTTTGATGCCGATCTCTTTACCGTGGTCGGTGGGTGTGTCTTCGGTGCAGGTAAATATGGGTAAGCTGGAAAATTCTGGATACGAGTTTTCAATATCGGGACAAATCATAAGACAAAAGGATTTGTATTGGATGGTTACCGTGAACGGTTCGCACACGATGGATAAATTGACAAACGTGTCCACGGCATTGAAGGCTTACGAGGTAACCCAGTCTTTGGGGGCACGTCCTTCTCTGAGATTTGAAGAGGGAGGTTCACAATTCGCTATCTATGCCATGCGGTCGGCAGGTATTGATCCGGCTTCCGGAAAAGAAGTTTTTATCACCAAAAACGGGGAATATACTTTGGATTATGATACGGATGAACGGGTAGAAGTGGGCAACACGAATCCTATTCTCGAGGGAAGTATATTTACCAGCCTTACTTACAAGGGGTTCACGTTGAATATCACGACGGGGTACAAGTTCGGGGGAGATGCCTATAATAGTACGCTTGCCGATAAGGTGGAAAATATTAACCCTTGGGAGAATGTGGATCGCCGGGCTTTTACCGACAGGTGGAAGGAACCGGGTGATTTGAAACGTTTTTTGGGAATTCCGGAAAGCAAAAGTGATGCTCAACGTTATTCGGCACGTTTCGTGGAACGTGATAATTTATTCGAGATCAAGAGTATTTCTCTTACTTACGAGTTTAAACCGGAATGGTTGAAGCGGATCGGTGTCAAGCGTTTGAACGTGGGTTTCGGGATGAGCGATATCGCGCGTTTCTCTTCCATGAAGTTGGAAAGAGGAACTTCCTATCCTTTCGAGAGGAGTTTTAATATCACGTTTAGACCGACTTTTTAGCAAACTGTAAATAGAAAAGAGTATGAAAAAGATAATAATTCTACTGTGTATATCGTTTTCCTTCTGCTGTTGTGACAGTTTTCTGGATGTGAATCCGGATTCGGAAGTGATTAATGGCGATATGTTCAACTCGGCAGACGGGGTTGAAGATGCTCTCTACGGTGTGTACATGACGATGGTAACCAAGGATATGTACGGTCGGTTGATGTCGAATATGATACCGGAGATATTGGGACAGAATTTCGTTTCCACCTATTCGTATCTGCCTTATCTGGGGCGTTTGGAGTATGACCGGAGTGAAACTCGGGGAATGTACAAGAGTATTTGGAAAACGGGATACTTGACGATTAGCTACTTGAATAATATTATCGAGAATCTGGAAGGAAAGAGCGAGAAGGATTTCCGTTATTATGATTTATACATGGGCGAGGCTTTGGGATTGAGGGCTGCTATTCATTTCGATTTGTTGCGGTTCTTTGCCGTGCATATCAATTCCTCGAACGAGTCGGCGAAAGCGAAAGCTATCCCGTATGTAACGGAATATGATTTCAAAGTAACGCCTTATTCTTCCGTGGCGGATGTTTACGGGAAGATTATTGCCGATTTGGAGAAGGCGGAAACTTTGTTGGCGGATGACGAAACGTATATGCCTGCCAATAGGGTCGGGAGCGAGAAAGGTTTTACCGGGGCACGGGTATTGCATTTTAATCTTTACGCGGCACAGGCTATGTTGGCTCGGGTGTACTGGATGAAAGGTGATTTGGCAAAAGCCAAAACGTATGCCGATAAGGTGATTCGTTCCAATAAATTCCGTTTTGCCAATAAGACGAACTTGAGTAGCTTCATGCAGAAAACAATTTCTTTGGACGAAACGATTTGGGGATTGTATAATGCTGAAATATATTCCGACTGGTACACGCAACATATCAATCGGCAAGGATTGGGAGAGTTGTGTGACGGTTTCGCGGATATTTATAAAGATGCGGGTCCCGCGCCGGGGAGCGATTACCGCTATTCGGCTTGGTTCGAAACTTACGAGAAGAGTGGGGTTAGTAGGGATATATGCGTGAAAATGATGGGACGGGTATCCGATACGACTTCTACAACCACGAGTTATGGCGGTGGGCCTTACTTGGGAACCAGTATGGTGAGAATCCCCGAAATGTATTATATTATGGCAGAGGCTTTGTTGGACGAGGGGGATGTAACGGGTGCAACGTGGTATTTGGATACGGTGCTCAGCGCCCGCGGAATGGTGAAGTTCGAGAATCGTACACCTGCTGTTGAGATCACGTTGGATGATATCATGGCGGAAAGAAGAAAAGAGTTGTTCGGGGAAGGACAATGGTGGTTCTGCTTGAAACGATTGAACAGTTCGGTAAGATTGGCGACTTCTTCGGCCGTGATTCCCGGTAGCGATAAAATTTATGCTTTGCCGTTACCGACAGAGGAAGAAGATTATCGCCCTAATGAATAACTATTAAAGTGAGTCGTTATGAAAAATAAATATTTGATATATATCGGAATAGTCCTTTTCTCGGGAATATGGGCTTGCAGTAACGATGCTGTTTATTATGACGCAAACCAGAAAAGGTCGATTTATTTCACGTGGGATAGATTGCATGCAGTCGAGAAGACGGCTAATGATACAGTGTTTTTCAGTTTTGCCTTGTACAACGAGTCGGAAATCGAGTACAAGATTCCGGTAAAGGTGATCGGGATGCCGATGAACGAGGAACAGGAGTACGAGGTGGAAATGGTGGCGGACTCTTCGACGGCCGTGTTGGATAAGCACTTTAAATTTGGCAAGTTGGTTATCCCCAAGAATGAAGTGGATGGGGAATTGTCGCTCGTGTTGGAACGTACGGATGATATCATGGATAGTCCTGTGTATATTTACTTGCGGTTTAAGGAAAACGAAAACTTCCAACCGATAGCCAAGAATTTTTATCGATTGGCTGTTGTGGACGGGGCATTGCCTGCTCCCCAGTGGTGGGCTGCCAATTATTTAGGTGTTTACGCGCAGAATAACGACAGGTTGTACCGGAAGATGCTGGAATATTTCTGGCAGTTGGAGGAGTTGAAACCGGTTTTCTATGCAGATGCGGTGAAGGAATACGGGCTTTACTTGGAGGATGCTCCAGCCGGATTTTACCAAAGGGCGGGTAATATAATCTGGATCAATTACGTGTTCAAACCGGCTTATGATTTTTATAGTGATCCGGCGAATACTTACGAGGGGTTTGCTATGGTAAATCCGGATAGGTTTATTCGGTAGTAAAGAAATTAAAAAGAATATGTTATGAAAACAAAATCTTATATAGTTCTGTTATTCTGTATCATGGCAGGAATGTATTCCTGTTATGATGACGACTCAACTTTGGGGAGGAATAATGTATCGAAGGTTTCTATTTCGGCGGCTTACGACACGCTTACCACTTATTTCGGGGAAGAGTTAGTGGTAAATCACGTGAAGGTGGAACAGTCGGGAGAGGAGTTGCCGTTGACTTACGAATGGGCATACGGGGAGTTGAATATGTCGAGTGGAGCTTTAAAGCCTTATCCGATCAAAGACACGCTTCATGTTGTGTCGACAGAGTTGGAATTGAATTATGCTTTCCGGAAATTGGGTACGTTCGGTTTAAGGTTGAAAGTGGATAACGGTGAAACAACCGAATTTAAGTATTTCGTGTTACAGATTGACACGGAATATGCCGAGGGGATCACGATGCTTAGTAAGAATAGCGAGGGAAAAGGTCGGCTTTCGTTCATGAAAACCTTGACAAGAGAGGAGATTAGCGCGGGGAAGGAGCCTTATTTCCAAGATGATATTATGGAGGTTTGTAACCCGGATATGGAATTAAAGAACGTGACCGACATGATACAGCATGACGGACGCTTGATGATTAGTTCCGGTAGTGATGCGAGAATATATAATATGGATTCCAGAACTTTCGGTATCGAGATGGCAAGTTCCTTTGCCGCAAGATTCCCGAATGCCGCTCTTCAGCAATTTATTGGAATTTCGAGTCAGGATAATATGCACGTGTATTCTTCCGACGGAAGGGCTTATGTTTATGAAACGATGCTGGATGAATTACTCGTGTTGGATGCTTTTGCGGATTTGGATGTTGATGCGGGGATTCCCTATAATAAACCTGTGTTCGTGAATTATGAGAATTCGACGTATTACATAGCTAGTACATCAAAGTATATTGTAACGAGTGGAAGTAATTTTGCGGATTTGGATATTATACAGACTTGCTTTATCGGTACGAACTTGTATATATTTGCCACACGGAAAGATGATCCTTCCAAGGTATATATCGGTCGTACAACTTCAAGTAGTTTTGGTAAACCAACGGCTGCCAATATGAAAGAATACACGGCTATGGGAGAGATATGTATGGATCGTAATTCCATATTGGTAGGAGTAAAACCCCATACTTGTGTATATTACACGTATAAGAATGCGATTTATAGATATAAACCTTACGAGGAGTTACCCACGCAACCTGTTATAACGGTGCCGGATGGAATGGAAATAAAGACTCTTTCTTTGGATCCTGACCACGGTTATCTTTATGTCGGTGTGTACGAGAAAAATAGTACTGAAACCTTGAAAGGCAGTCTTTATATTTATGACACGGAAAATAGTCGCTTGGTGGAAATGCACAAGAATATAGGGGATGAACCCGTGACTGTGATTTATAAAGAGAGAGTGTAGGAGATTTTGGATTTAATGATTTTAGATTTAAGATTCCTGTAATCTGATTTAAGTATTCCGGCTCTTTCTCTGTTTGTTGAGGAGGGGTTGGAATATTTTCTAATGACAAGGAGTACATGTTGAAAAGAAGCCGTGTGAGCGAATCATTAAACCTTCGTTAAAAGAGAGTGCAAAAAAACTAACACGACTAAAACAATATACAGTGTTAAAATATTGATTGTAAACTATTAAATATCTCTTTAGTTATTTGAAAAAGATTTGGATTTTTACTATATTTGGATATCAATAATCGAACGTTTATTAATACATAAGTAAATTTGTATGTTGATGAAACAAAAAGCGTTGTATGATGGTTTTGTGAAAGGTGACGAGAAAGCCTTGGAGATATTGTATGATCAATATTTTGCCACGTTGGGGGTTTACGCGAGTCGTTTCTTGCGTGAAGAGGATATGTGTGTGGATGTCGTGCACGAGAGTTTTATAAAAACTTGGGAGAAACGCGGGCAGTTTACTTCTTTTCAGGCGATTATCGGGTTTTTGTATACTTGTGTCCGAAACGCTTGTTTGAACGAGTTGCGGCATTTGGATATAAAAAACAAAGCATTATTACAGCAAGCTTCTGTTTGTGATATTGAAAATGAGATTATTGAAAATGAAGTGAAACGGATTATTTGGGCGGAGATAGCCAGATTATCCGGTGATTATCGTGATATTATGGCCATGAGTCTGGAAGGGTATTCCACGAAAGAGATATCCGAAGAATTGAATCTTTCCGAGCAGACGATTAAAAATAAAAAGGGGGAAGCTTTAAAGCAACTTCGTAAGAATATGGGCCCCTATCAATGGTGTTTGCGCTGTTTTTTCTAGTCTTTTTGCTATGTCCGGGTAGCAAATTACGAAAAAAGTTTCCCTACCCTTAGTTTTCCTCAATAAATAATTTTTTGCCTTCTTTTTGTTGGTGAAATTGCAATTTCTTTTGCCGTCTTTTCCTGATGCAGTAAGTCAATGAAATAATTTGTCAGGGGAATTGACGGTTCTTAATTATTCTATTACTTTTGTTCGCTATGTTGTAAAATACACGTGTTAAAATGTAAATTACGGGAAATGATGGTATATTTTTGTGGTACATTTGCATGTGTTTTGAATGTTGACACATGGTGATGCATATTGTTTTACTATATATTTAGATGTATTTGGGTTGATTTTTAAGGTATTGGATATACCTTAGCGGTTTATCGGAAGTTTTTAGTTATGGTAGAAGTGTATATTAGATACAAGAATTTATAAAATAGTAAACGAAAGGAAACTTTATTATAGGGTTTAAATAAAATGTCTAGAATTTTTTGTTCGATGCTTCTGATCATTTGTTGCGTGTGTCTGTTCCGTTTTCCGGGATTCGGTGATACACGTTCGGGGAAAGTTGTAGTTACCGGAGAGGTGAAAGGAGAGGAGGGCGAGTCGTTACCGGGAGTCACGGTTGTGGTGAAAGGAACCTCATGGGGATGTGTCACGGACAAGGATGGAAAGTTTAAACTGGACGTGCCGGATAAAGATGATGTCATACTCGAATTCAAGTATGTCGGGATGAAGACTCTGGAGATGCGGGTACCGAAAACCCGCGTGCTTGAAGTGGTGTTGTCTAAAGATACGAAAGAATTGGACGATGTGATTGTTACGGCGTATTACACCTTGCCGAAGAATGCTTTTACCGGAGAGATCACCACGTTGAGAGGTGAAGACTTGTTACGGGTTTCCCCGAACAATATCATTCAAGCGCTGGCAACGTTGGTTCCGGGATTGCGGGTTATCGAGAATAATGAACAAGGGTCTAACCCGAATGCCGTTCCCGAGATACTGATTCGGGGTGCTAGTTCGTTAGTGTTGAATGATCAGTCGGGAGTGAACACGCCTTTGATTATTCTGGACGGGGTAAAGATAACGATTGAAGAGTTGTATGATTTGGATATTTATGACGTGGAACGGGTGGATATTTTGAAAGATGCTTCTGCCGCCGTGCTATACGGCGAGAAAGCTGCTAACGGGGTGATTCTGATCGAGCGTACACGGGTGAAAGGAAATCGACCGAGGCTCAGCTATAATTTTACCCCTATCTTTAGTTTTCCCGATTTAAATTCCTTGCGTCTTTGCAACGCGGAACAGAAACTCGAGTTGGAGCGTTTGGCAGGACTTTATGACAAGGCGGACGGGAGCCTTTACCCGTCTTATGCTTATAAACTTGAAAACGTGCGTCGGGGTGTCGATACGGATTGGGCTTCCAAACCGTTGCGTACAGCTTTTACTCACGGGCATTCGGCATCCCTTACCGGACGGGGCGGGAATATAGAGTACAAGGTTGCCGGTCGCTTTACCGATATGTATGGCGTGATGAAAGGTGATTCCCGAAAGAATTACGGTGTCAACTTCTCGTTGGGATATCGCCTGCGTAAGAAGTTATTGATTACCTATCGTTTCGCTTACACGATGACCGATAGTAAGAATAGTCCTTACGGGAGTTTCGCGCAATATACTTTGATGAATCCTTACAATCCGGTGTATGACGAGTCCGGTAAATATATCCGGAACTACGATTTTTACCCGCTCGGCGAGAAGGGAAACGTTCAACAGAACCCGTTGTACAACGCTTCGCTATCCAGTTTCTCGAAGAACCGGGGCAAGAATATAACGAATTATTTATCTGTGCGTTGGGATGTGTTCAAGTCTTTGTTCGTTTCTGGTGATTTGAGCGTGAGTCAACGGGATAGCCGGAATAAAGTGTATGTTTCACCGGAGGATTCCCGCTTCGATTCCGAGGTGCTTGCCAACAAGAAAGGAACTTACACGGAAACCCATGGCGAGAGTACGGATTGGAGTGCCAAGATGGCGCTGAACTATCGTTTGGTATTAAACGAGGCGGGAACGACTGTGGTTTCTTTGAGTGCAGGAACAGATATCGGGAAATATAAATCGTCCGCTTCGCAGTTGAAAGCGGAGGGCTTTCTGAAAGATAAAATGACCGATTTGAAGTTTGCCGCGCAGTACGTGAACACCAAGCCGACAGGTGGTGAGCAGGAATCGGCGGAAGTCGGATTCTTCGTGAACGGCAGTTTCGATTTGTTGGGACGTTATTTCGTGAACGGTTCATACAAAACGTCGGGTTCCTCGAAGTTCGGGAGCAATCATCGTTTCGCGCCGGTGTGGTCGGCGGGTATCGGGTGGAATATACACGAGGAGGATTTTATGGATTTCGATTGGTTGAACGTGTTACGTTTGCGCTTTAGCGTGGGTTCCACGGCTAACGTGACGTTCTCCCCGTACCAAGCCATGACGACTTACTTGTACGGGAATGATTTGCTTCATTACGGTGGGCTTGGTGCCGTGCCGATTACAATGGGAAATCCCGATATGAAGTGGCAGATCACGAACAAGTATAATTGGGGATTGACGACTGCTTTATGGAATGAAAGAATAAACGTGGCGGCGAGTTACTATATCGAGAGGACGAAGGATGTACTTATGCCTCTTTCTTTACCCTCGTCCGTGGGAGTATCCGAGGTACACGTGAACATGGGTAAATTGCGAAATTCCGGTTACGAGTTCTCAATTTCTGCCGAGATATTGAAAACGAGAGATATGTCGTGGCTCGTGACTGTGAACGGTTCACGCGTGATAGATAAATTGACACGGATTTCGGATGCGCTCCGGGCTCAGAATCTGGCTGCTTATTACGGGGTGAAACCGCAACCCATGTTCGTGGAGGGTGGTTCGCAATTCGGGATATATGCCATGCGTTCGGCAGGGATTGATCCTGCTTCCGGGCAGGAGGTGTATATCAAGAAGAACGGAAAATACACGTTTACTTATGATTCGGAAGAGCGGGTAGAGGTGGGGAACACGAATCCCACGTTGGAAGGGAGTTTGTTTACCGGTTTCGGGTATAAGGGATTTTCGGTGAATGTGTCGGCAGCTTATCGTTTTGGCGGTGACCTGTATAACACGACGTTAGCGAATAAAGTGGAGAATATTGATCCTTTGGGTAACGTGGATAGACGGGCTTTTACGGAGAGATGGAAAAGACCGGGTGATCTAGTGCGTTTTCTGGGGATTCCCGAAAACGAAACGGTTGTTAAACGATATTCCGAACGCTTCGTGGAACGGGATAATTTGTTGGCAATCACGAGTGTGATGCTGAATTACGAGTGGCAAGCGGAGTGGTTGAAGAAAGTCGGTATCAGAAGGATGAACGTGGGATTCGGCATGTCGGACATTGCCCGGATTTCATCCGTGAAACAAGAACGAGGAACGGAATACCCGTTTCAGCGAGGGTTTAATTTTACGTTGAGAACAACCTTTTAAATGAAGAAAGTATGAGAAAAATATGGTTACTGTTGTGTATGTCGTTCCCGTTCTTCGGTTGTGAGAACTTCCTGAATATAAATCCTGATTCGGAGGTGGTGAACGATGATATGTTTAGTACCCCGGAGGGAGTGGAGGATGCTTTGTATGGCGTGTATATGTCAATGGTAAAGGAGGATATGTATGGTGGGAAGATGTCGGTGTTGATACCGGAGATTTTGGCGCAAAATTTCACGACAGGAGATTTATCTTATTATGATATGTCATGTTTGAATTATGAAAAGAAACCTCTTCTTTATACAATAAAAAGTGTTTGGCAAACGAGTTATTCGGTAATTAGTTATTTGAATAATATTATAGAAAATTTGGAACGTAAGAGTGAAAAGGATTTTCCGTATTACAAATTATATCATGGAGAAGCCTTGGGATTGAGGGCAGCAATTCATTTTGATATATTACGCTTGTTTGCAGTGCATTTAAATTCAACAGATGAAAATGCAAAGAAAGGAGCAATTCCTTATGTAACGAAATATACTTTTAAAGTTACTCCTTTCTCTTCTGTTGAAGAAGTATATGATAAAATTATTGCTGATTTGAAAGAAGCTGAGGTTTGTTTAGTTGAAGATAAATCTTTGATGCCTACTGTACGGAAAGGAAGTGAGTCCGGTTTTACGGGAGCCAGAGAATTGCATTTTAATTATTATGCGGCTCAAGCCATGCTGGCACGGGTATATTGGATGAAGGGGGATTTGGAGAATGCGAAGAAATATGCCGATAAAGTGATTCAATCCGGTAAATTCACTTTTGCCATTAAAAGTACGCTGGGAACTTTTATGACAAGACGGGTTTCTTTGTCGGAAACAATTTGGGGACTTTACACGACGAATATCAGTGCTTACCTGTATGATAAACAAATGAAAAGTAACGTGCTAAAACTTCCGTCAAATTGGGCAAGTATTTATGAAGAGGATGATCCGCGTCTTAAAAAATGGTTTGTGACAAAAGAATTTGAAGGAGGTGTTAAAGAAGTTTGTGTCAAGATTATGGATGAAAACAATGATGCTTCTCCATACACGGGTGGCGGATATTTGGGATTCAGCATGATTCGGATTCCGGAGATGTATTATATTATGGCGGAGGCTTTGTTGGCGGAAGGGGAAGCCGAAGAAGCAAGGGTTTATCTGGATTCCGTGGTGGCAGCCCGGGGACTGGTAAAGTTTGCCGACCGTGATTTTGTTCGAGATATAACGATAGATGATATTATGGACGAATGGCGTAAGGAATTTTACGGGGAGGGGATATGGTGGTATTGCTTGAAACGGGAGAACAAGGATATTTTCGTACATGAAAGAAATTCGGTCATTGCGGGAAGTGATAAAATATATACCTTGCCGATACCTGCCGATGAATTTGAATACCGTGACGAATAATTTCAAAAGTCAATGATGATGAAAGATAAACGTGTAATCTGGTTGATATTGTCAATGCTGGTTTGTGGATGGGCTTGTAGTGATAAGACCATAATCTATAATCCGGAACAGAAAAGAAGTATCTATTTTTACAAGGATGTTAATAGATATGCTTCAGGTGTCGTTCCGGATACGATAGAATTTAGTTTTGCGGCATTGGAAGAATCGGAATACCGTTATGATATTCCGGTGAAATTCATCGGGATGCCGGTAGAGGAGGAGGTCGAGTGTGAGGTGGAAGTTGTTGCCGACTCTACCACGGCGGAGGCGGGAAAGCATTATGATATGGGGAAGATTGCGTTTCCCGAAGGAGAGGTAGAGGGAATATTGTCGCTACGTTTGAAACGGACGGAAGATATACAGAAACATCCCGTGATGATTTATATGAGATTGCGGGAGGATGAGAATTTTGTGCCGATGGAGAATGAATGTTATCGGTTGTCTGTGGTGGATGGGGTTTTGGTTGCTCCGGGATGGTGGATAAGTGAATATTTCGGTGTGTATGCCAATGATAATTATAAACTTTACCGAAAAATACTGGAATATTACTGGGAATTGGAAGAGTTGAAACCCGTGTTTTATGCCGAAACCGTGAAAGAATACGGGAGATACTTGGAGAAAGCACCTGCTGGATTTTTTCAACGACCGAATAATATCGTGTGGATCAAGTACGTGTTTAAACCTGCTTACGAGTTTTACAGTGAGCCGGAAAACATGTATGACGGTTTTACCATGGTTAATCCCGATCGTTTTATTCGTTAGGTAATGAATTTACAAGGAGGAAAAGTGTTTATGAAAACGAGAATTTGTATAGGTATCTGGCTTTTGTTACAGTTTGGGATATATGGTTGTCTGGATGATCATACTTCCGTTGGGGATAAGGAATTGTCGGAAATCACAATAACCGCGGAACATGATACATTGGTTGCTTACTTTGGTGAAGAGTTTATTCTCGATCATTTGAACGTGGAACAATCCGGCGAAGAGTTGCCCTTGTCTTACGAGTGGGGATATGGTAATTTGAAAATGAACGGGAATGAAATAGCGGAATACCCGATTCGGGATTCTTTGCGTGTTATCTCGCACGATCCGCAACTTCGTTATACCTTTCGGGAATTGGGAACATTCGGGTTGAGTTTGAAAGTCGAGAACGGGGAGTCTATTCGCTTTAAATATTTCGTTTTACATATTGATACGGAGTTTTCGGAGGGAATAACTGTTTTAAGTCGTGATGAGGCGGGAAAAGGACGGTTATCTTTTATGAAAACGCTCACGAAAGAGGAAATCGACGCCGGGGTGGAACCGTTCTTCCGAACGGATATCATGGAAACCATCAATCCCGGAATAGAAATGGAGGATGTAACCGACATGGTACAAGCGAATGAAAGATTGTTGGTTTCTTCCGATAACACGGCACGGATTTATAATATGGATGTTCGTACTTTTGATGTGAATGGCATGACTTCTTTCCGGGGAACTTATCCGACTTGTTCTTTTCGCGGTTTTGCAGGGATATCGGCACAAAATAATATGTATATATATTCGGATGACGAGAGTGCTTACGTGTATGATTATGTGGTGGATGAACTGATACTAACCCGTTATTTTGAAGACGTGGTAGCGGATGCTTTTTGTATGGGAGAGAAGCCCGTGTTTGTCAATTACGAGAAGTCTGTTTTGTATTCTCCTCGAAGTGGTGGGCTTAATGAATCCGGAGAGAGATTTCTTGCTTTTGATATTCATGCTGTTTGTTTTGTCGGCTCTAACTTGTACATGGTGAATACCATGAAAACAATGCCGACGCAGGTTTTTTTGGCATTGACAAATGCTACATTCAGTTCCTTAAGTACTGTAAAGTTCTATCCGTCTCTCGAAGCGATTAAGATAGATCGGGAATCTATTTGCGTGGGATGCAGTGCTTTGAATTGTATATTTTATACTTATGATAATGCCGTGTATTGTTGGAATGTGACAAAGGAATTGCCGACCGAACCTATTGTTACCCTGCCGGATGGAATGGAAATAACTGCTTTGTCGATGAGTGCTGATGAAAATTTGTTGTACGTGGGTTTGTACGAGGAAAACTCAGTCCATGCTTTAAAAGGGAGTCTTTACATTTATGACGCTAAAGATTATAATTTGGTTAAAACTTATCCCAACATAGCAGATAAACCGTTGCGTGTGATATATAAAAAACGAGTGTAGAAAAAATATTCGAGTGATAGACATTGGATATTAAATACAATTCTTAACTTTGCTACGCACGTGTAAATGCGGTATATTAATATTAATTAAAAAATAGGTGCATGAAAAGAATGTTATTGCTTGTTCAGATATTGATTCTGACTATTTTTGTTTCTACCGGAAGCAACGAGATCGATACCAATAGAAGAGATGTTCCTTCGCTTCCGGTGCAAGCAGTGGATCAGCCTTATTATAACCAACTTTCCAAAGGTGGAAATTGTTACACGAAAGATCATCATTGGTTAAAGAATGGAAGTGGGCATATTCAAGTAGGAATGTCATATTTTCTTGTAGAGGCAATGGGAAATAGTGTTACTTTTATTTCTCCTGTAAAAATGGTGGATGAAACTTTTGTAAAAGGGGATTTATTGGCTGAAATAGAGGGTATTGCTGGAAATCACGAACTTCGAGCACCTTGTGATGGTAAAGTGATAGGTATAAACCCGCATATTGAAAATCCTTCGCAAATGGCACCTAATCAAGTATGGGTTTATAAATGTGAATTAAAAAGAGATCAGTTGGGAACTTTGATGGATGATCAAGAATACGCTAAGGCTATTCAATAGGATGATTAATGTCTACTATCACACCCTTGAAAAAGCATTTAAAATAGTCTTTTTCAAGGGTGTCTTGTATTTGGGTATTTATGATACAGGACGTGTTCCTATAGAGAACCCTATGTAATCCTATCGAAGACCTAGGGTAATAAGTACATAGGGGCGGTGCTGTTCTGTTTTAAGTCCCGTGATTCTATAATGGAGATAATAGGATCTCCACAGGATAAACGGAGGAAGAACGAAGGAGGGGTATGATTACGGTATTATTTGGGTAGGATTACAGTGGGTTCTCCATAGGAAATGGTTATTTTCAAACTCCTTGTTTGTTCCCGAAAAGAGAGATATGTAATCGGTCGCAGTAGCGCCAGCCATTCCGGATGCAATGTTCCAATGTTTTTGGGATGGTTAGTTTTAGTTCTTCGGGAGTGGCACCCATGGGCATAAGCAGTATGTCTTCTTTTTTCCAGTCTTTTAGCCGGGCAAGCAATTGTTTGATTTCCGTGATGTCGGACTCGTTGGAGTAAACGAATTTAAGTTGGAAGTCTTTCCCGTGTTTTCGGGCGTGCGTGATAAAAGATTGTATCGCTTCCGGGTTTAGGCGTATCGTGTTATGTCGTTCGGCGTGAGGGGGAGGAGGGACAGAGCCGGATAATTTGGGCGACATGCTAAAGAAATCGAGTTCACGGGCACAGGCTTCGTCAAAAATCGTGGCGTTCGTTTCCACGGTAATATGGAATGGAGTCATGGACTTTAGTTGACGGCATAACTCTCTGACTGCTTCCGCTTGCAGGAACGGTTCGCCGCCCGTGATGACGATATGGTCGATGTTTCCCCGGTTATGACCAATGACGCGTACGGCTTCTTCTATCGCTAAAGTGAATCCGTTCTCGACACGATACGCCGCGTAAGCCGTGTCACATTCACACGTGCCACCTGCGGGCGTGCGCCACGTGCAATGAAGATTGCAACCTGCCAAGCGTACGAAAAGAGAGGGTATGCCGTTTAATTTCCCCTCGCCTTGAATGGTTCCGGGTACAAGTAATCCCGAAGCAGGCAATTCTTTCAATAATTCACCTTCTTTATCTCTCGTGACGGGGAATATACCGTCTTTGGCAAGATGCAGATTCATTTTACTAATTGTTTCCACCATGCATCATTTTTCCACTCTTCCCGAATAGCCTCGGAGAAGCGTATGTCGTGAATGTCAAAATCGACTAATTTCATGTCCTCGCGGAATGCTTCGGCGTATCCGGTTGCCGTTTCATGTACCCGAACGGAAGAGAGTTGCACGTTGCCCTCGCCATTCTCGTGTGCCGTGTTCTGGAGAATCTTGTCTATCAAATAGAATAAAAGCAAAGCGTACCCTTCGGCTGACGGCGAAACGGGAATTTCCGCTACCCGGCGGTTGTATTTGTACACGAATGATTTCAGTTCTTCGGATTCTTCCCGCCACAGTGAATAGGTATGGTCGAAACTGTCCACGAGTTCTTTTACCTTGTCGAGCAGCACGAAGTCCATTACCATATAGCCTCTGTCCAACTTATCGGACGTGATAAATACTTCCACGATATACGAATGCCCGTGAATATTCTCCCGACACCGATGTGATGAACAGTTCCGAACAATGTGCGCTCCCTCGAATTTGAATAACTTTCTGATAAGCATGTAATGATTTTAGATTTTAGATTGAACTCCTCCGCCCTTCGGGCACCTCCTCTTATTTTCAATTTTTCATTTTCAATTTTCAATTGTAAGCGGGTCTTTTATCCCTGCTTCCTCGAATGCTTTGGCACGGAGGAGGCAACTGTCGCATTTGCCGCATGGTTTTTCACCGCCCCGGTAGCAAGTCCATGTAAGACCGTAGTCTACTCCAAGACGGGTGCCCCAGCGAACTTCGTCGGCTTTGGTCATGTGCATGAAAGGCGCGTGGAGGGTGATTTTTTGTTTTTTCTCTGCCCCGAGAACAGTTCCCAGATTGATGGTCTGTTCCATGGAACGGATGAATTCTTCCCGACAATCCACGTACCCGGAGTAGTCCACCTCACTGACGCCGATAAAGATATCGGCAATATCCAAGGCATCAGCGTAAGATGCCGCCACGGAAAGAAATACCATGTTACGTGCCGGGACGTAGGTATCGGGAATGGTTGTACGGTTGATATTCCCGTCGCCGATATCCATTTTCTCGTCCGTGAGGGAACAACCGTCCCACTGGTTCAGCATCAATTGCACGAATTTATGTTCTTTTACCCCTGCCGCTTTCGCCATGGCTTTGGAGGCTTCAATCTCCTTGTCATGTTTTTGCCCGTACTCGAAAGTAATGGCATACAATTCATCAAATCCCTGCTCTTTTGCGACATACAAGGCCGTCGACGAATCCAGTCCCCCGGATAATAAAACAAGCGCTTTCTTCATGATTTTCTTCTCTTGTCAATTTACACGACAAAGGTAAATATATTTCAGACATTGAACAATTCGGACGGGTCGGAAGAGTGAAATTCTTCAAAAGAAATTCCATCCGTTCCCCCGATAAAGGTTGGGTTTGGGTGATAAGTTTTTTTTATTTAGGTAAGGCTAATAAATTATTTAGAGATAGCGAATAAAATTTGGAAAAATATGTTTTGTTAGGAAAGAGGTTTGTTTCTTCTTCTATTTAGTAAATATTTTGTAAATTTGTAATAATGCATTTTAGGCAAGAGGCGGCTCGTTGGTAGTAATTTAATACGGAAGGTTATGAAAAAATTCAATGAAATGACGGAAGAAGAAATGTTTGAACGAATGCTTGAGATTTTTGAGGCATCTGTTCGTGCGACACATGATTTTTATACAGAAGAAGATATCGAACGTCATTTGTCGATGGTTAGAAATTCATTATCATGTCCTTGTCATTATTTTTGCATAGATAAGGAGAATGGGAATATCGTTGGGTTCGTGTCTTTAATTGGTAGGTATATTGATATGTTGTATGTACATCCGGATTATTTTAGCATGGGGTATGGAAGAGAATTGTTGGATATCGCTTTGAATGAATTTCGGGCGGACACATTGTGTGTTCTTGAGCAAAATACACGTGCGTTGGAAATGTATAAGAGAAGAGGGTTTGTGGTTGAAAGGAGAATGGAAGCGGGTGAAGAAGACGAGCCTTGCCCGGTTTTATATATGCGAATGGAGAATCCTGCGCTAAAGATGGTGGAAATTGACCCGAGTAGGGACCAATATGATGAGTTTTTGAGGTGCGGGAATTATTCGTTGGAAAAGAGGTGGTATTATTTGCAGGATTGCGAGATGTTTGGACTTGAACTTGATGGGGTGCCTATAGGGGTTGTTGTCGTGAATCAAGAGTGCCGGATAATGAATTTTGCTATATTGGAGGAGTATCGAAAGAAATGTTTTGATGTTTGGGTAATAACTTTTTTATTAGAACGTTATTGTAAACGTTTTCATTGGTTAAGAATAGCAGTGAGCGGGGAGCAAGTTCCTTATTTTAAATGTTTGGGTTTTAGGCGAGAGAAAACTGTAAAAGATTATTACCGGCATCTATATCTTCGTTCAAGAAGGATACACAGAAAACGATACGATCCGTGGGATTTAGTATTTATGCGATTGAAAATCGGGAAGTAGTTCTTTTTTATTTGCATTGTTAATAAAAAGGTATAATTTTGTGAAGGACATTATAGGAATGGGCATAACGGGTGTATGGTTATAACTCGTAAATGTTATATACATGCAGAATAGAAGAGAACGATTCTTGCAACAGATAAATACCAAGGAGGCGGAGGCTTTCAAGGAATTGTTCCGTGTATTTTATAGTACACTGGTAGAGTTTTCTATGAATTACGTGGGACAACAAGATGTGGCGGAAGATATCGTGCAGGAGGTATTTGTTTCCGTGTGGGAAAAAGACACGCGATATCCAACCTATAATGCTTTTCGGAGTTTTCTTTATAATTCGGTGCGAAACGGGAGCTTGAATCACTTGAAGCATAAAAGCGTGGAGGAAAAGTATCTGGCTTCTTTGGGCGGGGAAGTGGACGAGGATGATGCGGACTTGAAGATTATGGAAGAGGAGTTGTACCGCTTGTTGTTCGACACGATAGACGAGTTGCCGGAGAAATGCAGGAATATATTTTTGTTGCACTTGGAGGGTAAAGGGAACGAGGAGATCGCGCTTCTTTTGAAATTATCCGTATTGACCGTGAAAACCCAGAAAAAGCGGGCGATGCAGTTTATTCGGGAATGTTTGGGGACCGCGTATTTTTTGTTACTTTCTTTGGGGATGATTTGAATTTTTCGGTATTAATTTTCCAAGGTTTTTGCTAATATTGTGATTTGATAATTAGGCAAATAAGGTGTTTTTTGTTATTTGTTAAAGGCGTTCCTGTAAAAAAAATCATTTTTTTTGTACCTCTTTTTAAGTGCCTTGTTGTTTTAAGTGTAGAAAAGAATAAAAGGAATGGATGATTGTAAATTTAGAATGGTTGAACTGATGCATCTTTATTTGTCCGGGGTGATAACGGACGAGGAGACGCGGGAGTTACAGGAGTGGTTGGATGCCGCACCTGAAAACAAGCGAATGTTTGATAAAGTTCGTGCCGGAAAAGATATTGTATACAGGTATAAAATGCATAAGAAGGTGGATCATAAAGCCGCGTACGGGCGTTTCGAGAAACGGGTAGGTATAAAGAGAAGAATATTTCGCTTGTGCCTGAAGTATGCCGCTATATTACTTCTTCCGCTAGGCGTGATCTTTGTTATGTTGAGAACGAATCGGCAGGAAACTCCCGAGGTTGTGACCGTGGCAGATATATTACCGGGAGAAGCAAAGGCCATGTTGATTCTGGCTGACGGGAAATCAGTATCGTTACAACATGATACGGCACGTGATATTACGGTCGGTGATGGAGTGAACGTGACAAATTCCGGTAACGGTATCGTGTATTCCGGCAGGGGAAAAGGGATGGGGAATTTGCAATATAACACACTTCGGACTCCCCGGGGAGGTGAGTATAAAATTACATTGTCGGACGGTTCGATTGTACAGTTGAATTCCGCGACCCAATTGAAATTCCCTGTAACGTTTGATTCGGAGAAGAGAGAGGTGTATTTGTCGGGGGAGGCGTTTTTTGAAGTGGCGAAGGATTCGGAATGTCCTTTCTACGTGATCGCGGACGGAGTCCGGATTCGGGTATACGGTACTTCGTTTAACGTGAATACGCATGACAAGGAGCGCGTGCGAACGGTTCTCGTGGAGGGTGCGATCGGGTTGAAGGCGGAGAATGGTGGGCAGGAATACCGGATGAAGCCTTCGCAGTTGGGCGAGTTTCGTCGGACAGATGCATCTATTGACGTGAGGACGGTAGATATAGAGCCTTATATCGCGTGGAAAAACGGTTTCTTCGTGTTCGAGAACCTGAGTATGGAGCAGATCATGAATACGCTTTCCTTGTGGTACGATGTTGATGTTATTTACGCGAATGAGCAATTGAAGAAATTGCATTTTACAGGTCACGTGAAACGGTACGAGAAGATAGATAATATTTTGAAAGCTATCGAGAGCGCGATTGGAGTCACGTTCTCGGTACAGGACAGAACAATTAGTATTTCTAAATAAAAAACACCGGCAGGTGTTGGAGCACTTGCCGGTACGTGTTTAATAACCCTGATAAGTCGATGTTGGAGCATCTCTTATCAATAAAGTAAAATTTATAATGCTCAAAGTTATGAAAAAAAAATCAATTATGTCCTTTTTTTCACGAGATGGAGGACAAAAAACTGGATTGATTATGAGATTGACAGTATTATTGATGTGCGTGTTTTCGTTTACCCTCGTCGCGAACACGAATGCACAACAGGAGAGGGTGGATTTGAATTTGAAGGATGTGTCGATCCGGACGGTGTGCGGAGAGATACAAAAACAGACTAATTTGTCTTTCGTGTATAACGTGGAGTTGACCCGGAATTTAGGGCATTTCACGGTGAAAGCCAGACAGGAAACGGTGGAGAGTGTGTTGAACAGGATATTGGCTGATACCGGTTTGACTTACAAATTCGAGGGAGATATTATCGTGATACACGAGGCCGTTCCAGAACCCGCTCAACAGGAAAAGAAGGAGATCACGATCGAGGGGGTGGTCGTAGACGGCAGGGATTCTCTTCCGGTTATCGGGGCGACAGTAGTTGTAAAGGGAACGAGCTTGGGAGTCGCTACCGACATGGACGGAAAGTTTAAATTGACGGTTCCCCAAGCGCAGAACGTGGAACTAGAGTTCTCTTTCGTGGGTATGAAGAAGCAAATCGTGAAAGTGAACGGGATGTCTAATCCTGCGCCTTTAAAGATTGTGATGGAAGAAGAGGCTGTCGGCATGAACGAAGTGGTTGTTGTCGGGTATGGAGTTACGGCTTCTAAGGATTTGACAGGACAAGTGGCTTCTTTGAACGAGGAACAATTGAGTAAGAAAAATGCGACGAATGTTGAAACGATGTTGCAGAATGCGGCAGCCGGAGTAGTTGTTTCCTTGGCATCTTCTAATCCGAATGAAAAAATTCGGGTTAGGGTACGCGGAGAGGCTTCTTTGACGGGGGAGAATGAACCGTTGTACGTGGTAGATGGTATACCCGTAACTTCCGACGTGATGAGTGCTATTTCTCCGCAGGATATTCAATCGATGGATGTGTTGAAAGATGCTTCTGCCGCTGCTATTTACGGTTCACGGGGGGCTAACGGAGTGGTTATCGTGACAACCAAACGAGGTAAAAGCGGTAAGCCGGATTTGAATGTGAGTTATGCTTTTAGTGTAGATTCGAGGATCAATAATTTTTCCACGTTAAACGGGGATGAATTTCGTGAATTCGTGCGCTATATTGCCGAACAAACGTTAAAAGTGGATGCTTCCAACACGACTGCAAAGAGTATACTTGCCGAGGGAAGTACAGTATTGAAAGATGGAAACACAGATTGGTACAAAGAATTGAAACGTCCTTCTCATCGCCATGATTTGAATTTATCCGTTCGAGGCGGGGGAGAACGTTCAAATTACTATATTTCTTTAGGGGTATTGGATTATCAAGGGATGGTCGAGCACGATGATTTTACCCGTTACACGGGACGTATCAATCTGGATTACGATATTACCGATTTCTTGAAATTCGGAACGTCTACCACGTTAGGATACACGGATGTGAGTTCCCCGGGTACTTCGTTGTACACGGCTGTCGGATTCCGTCCCGATTTTCCGATATATAACGAGGACGGGTCTTATTATAAAGAAGGAACTTCTTATAACCCGGTAGCATCGAATAATGCCAAAAGTTATAAGGATAATTATAGTATCTTATCCGCTTCTTTCTTGGAATTAAGTATATGGAGGGGCTTGAAATTGAAGACTTCCTTGTCTATAAACCAGAATATGTCTTATTCGGAAAGTTACACGCCGACCTATTTGACTGCGGATGAGAAAGGTGCCGGTTCGGAATCGACGAGTCGTTCGTTTACCACGGTATTTGATAACACATTATCTTGGAACGGGCGTATTAATGATGCTCATGCTTTGGATGCCGTGGTCGGTATTTCATTTGAACGTACTAAAACACGTAGTTTCGGGGTGAGAGCTAAAAATTACCCGATGGATGAGATTTTGACGGGTATCACGAATGCCAGTGAGATTGTAAGTAAAAGCGGAGGTGGTACCGTGTATGGATTACAGTCTTCTTTTGCCCGTATCAATTATCGTTTGCTGGATAAGTATTTGTTCACGTTTACTGCACGTTATGACGGTTCTTCTTCCTTCGGAACGAATAATCGTTACGGGTTCTTCCCGTCGGGAGCTATTGCGTGGCGTATCAGTGACGAGAGTTTTATGAGGGGACTGAAGTTCTTGGATGATTTGAAAATTAAATTTAGTGTCGGTAAAACGGGCGTCCAGAATTTTGACCGGGGAAGTTACGCGAATAAAGATTTGTATTCTACCGGAGATTATTTGAATAATCCTTCTATATATCATAGCCAGTTGGGAAATCATAATATTAAATGGGAAACCACGATGCAATATGATTTGGGTATTGATTTCTCTATCTTGCGCTCTCTTGTGAGCGGTAGTATCGCATATTATCGCAAGAATACGGATGATTTGATTTGGACTTACACTCCGCCTTCAAGTTTGGCCGTGGATCCGATACCGACAAACGTGGGTTCCGTGCGGAATCAGGGTATCGAGATATCTCTTCGTGCTAATTTATTGCGAGGGAAAAAAGATTGGAGTTTGGAATTAGGTTTGAATGCCTCTCATAATCGGAATAGGGTATTAGAATTGGTTGAGCAGGGAGGAAGTGATAATGGAATGGGTATAACCGTACAAGGTTCCGGAAACCAAGTATTGGCAGAAGGACATGCGATGGGGTCATTCTTCGGTTATCAATATGATGGGATTATCCAGAATCAAGCTACTATAGATAAGTTGAACGCGAAAGCTACAGAGGCTAAAGGTAGCACGGCTTACTATAATGGATCCGGTTTACGTCCGGGGCATTTGTTACTTCGGGATGTGGATGGAAACGGTTATATTGATAATAAAGATCGTATGATTATAGGTTCTCCGGAGGCAGATTTGATTGGGGGTATAACTTCGACTCTGACTTACAAGCGATTGAGTTTATACATGCATTTCGGTTTCCAAATAGGAGGAGAGAAGTTGTATAATAAGACGTTACAGAATTTGCCGAATCAATTGACCGGGTTGGTTGATTACAATTTGCATAATCGTTGGAGCGATGAGAACCGGAATGCAAAATTGCCAGCCATGTATATAGGTGATGCTGTTGCACCCAATACGTCTTTATCGTTGTTTAGCACTTCCAATCTTCGTTTGCAAGAACTTCGTTTATCTTACGATATTCCGAAGTTATGGAGAGGTAAGTATTTGAATTCCGGAGAGCTTTATTTCACGGCAAGTAATCTTTTCGTGATCACGAAATACCCGGGACAAGACCCCAGTACAATAGGTTCGGCAAGTTCGAATTATGGTGCGAACTACGAGAATTGGAATTATCCGTCTTCACGTACATTCTCTTTTGGTGTTAAACTTAATTTCTAAAAATTGTGAGTATGAAAAAAATACTGATTGTATTTTCGATTATAATAGGTTTTACCAATTGTCAATTGGTAGACGTGTTGGAACAAGATCCGATGTACGAGTTGGATCTGGAGAACGCGATAACCTCGCCGAAAATGGCAGAATTAGCTTTAAACGGCGCGTATTCCTATTTGCCGTCCACTAGCACGAATTATTTGTTTGCCGCGTTAAGTGGTAGTTTTATGTCCGGGGCTATGTTACGGCAAGATTTTGTTACCTCGGGGAATGCTATCTATTATTCCGAGAGATATTTGAATACTTTGTCTTATAGTTCTTTCGGGGATGGAGAGTGGAGTGATGATTATAATATAATCAAGAATGTCAATTATTTGTTGACATCATTGGAGGGGATTAATGATAGTGAATTTGAAAAGGGAAGAAAAGAGGAGATTGTCGGAGAGTGTCATTTTCTAGTGGCTCTGGCTTATTTCAGGTTATTGCGTCAATTTGGCGAATATTGGGATGAAAGCAGTAATTACGGGGTACTTGTTCGGGATGAAATACCATCGGTTGCCAATGCCGTGAAGGCACGTACCACGGTAGCTAAAAGTTACGAGGAAATTTTTAATCATTTGGAAATAGCTTTGGCTCAAGCTCCCGCATACACGACTCCCACTCGGGCATCCGTACAGGCGGCAAAAGCGCTGAAAGCGGTTGTGCTGTTTTACCAAGGGAAATATAGTGAAGCGGCCGTTGCTGCCGATGAAGCTATCACGTCGGTGAATCCTTTAGACCCAAGTTATTCTAATGTGTTCACGAATACGGAAACGTCGAAAGAAGTTATTTTCTGCCGGGCATTTAGCACGGATGAGGCATCCGATGTATCTTATCTTATGGAGAAGGCTTCCGGGGCTTCCGGGTTGTGGGGACCGACCGAAAGTTATATGAATTTGATTGAAGGGGATCCTCGGAAAACATTGGTTACTGAAAATAAAAATGTTACTTATAACGGAGTGACCTACAATGTAAATACGGTAAAAAAGATTTATCGTCCGAATGATGGTGTGCCGGTAATATTCTTGCGTACAGCTGAATTGTACTTGATTAAGGCAGAGGCGTTGGCTCGTAGTAATAGTTCTATTGCTGATGCTTGGGCTCCGATCAAAGAATTACGCGGGCGTGTGGGAAGTACGAATTTAACAGAGCCGGCAACTCGTGACGAGTTAATGGATGAAATATTCAAAGAGTGGTGGATCGAAATGGCTTTCGAGAATTGGCATGAATGGTTTGCCGTGCAACGTTTTGATCGTTTGTTGGAAATGAATCAAAGTTTGGCTGAGCAGTTGGAAGATGAACAAGAGAAAGACGAGGAAAATAATACAGCTAGTTTCGTGGAGGCTTTCATGCAAAAGTTGGAAACCAGAAAGATTTATAATATCCCTACCGGAGAGATTAATGCAAATTCTATTTGTGAACAAAATCCCGGATATTAAAAGTAAAGATTATGAAACATATCGTGTATATAGTACTTCTTTTATGGAGTGTGAATATTTTCGCCCAAATGGAACCGAACTATGGTATTCAGTTTTATCATGGAACATGGAAAGAGGGAATAGAGAAAGCTAAGGCGGAGAACAAATTGATATTCGTGGATTTCTACACTCAATGGTGTGGTCCTTGTTTAAATATGGCGGAGAGTGTGTTCACTCTCCCCTTTATCGGGGATTTTTATAACACGAAGTTCGTGAACATGAAGATTGATGCCGAGAACGGGGAGGGAGTGGAACTTGCCAAACGCTATAGCGTTAATTCTTACCCGACTTACGTGTTTGTTGATCCGGCAAGCGAGGAGGTGGTACACCGGAGTAAATCCCGTCAGTCTGCCGAGCAGTTTCTTGCCACGGGAAAAAGTGCTTTGGTACCGGAATTGCGTTCCGGTTATTTGACTGAGGAATTTGCTAAAGGACGTGATGACCGGGAATTTCTAAAGAATTATATCAATTACAATGCTTCTATCTATGAACGGGAGAACGTGCAGAAAGCATTTGATATGCTGATGAAGAAGGGGGCGAAGTTGACGGAACCGGACGTTTGGAAGATATTTAAAGCCAATATCACGGGGGTGAATAATCCTTATTTTCAAGAAGTTGTACAGGGGTATGACAAGTTCGTAAGCGTGTTGGGAAAGGATATAGTAGACAACAAGTTGTACATGGAAACCCGGAATGCTTCTTTGGAGGAATTAAATCGGTTGCCGGAATTTAAGGGTAAAGATTTGAACAAGTATCTGGTACAAATCAATGCTTTGGTAAGAAATAAAGAGTATGATAAGGCTGATGTGTTGATTCGGCGTGCTATGGCGGATACCTCCATTAACCAGCAGGATTTTATCGAACAGTTCCGGTTTACCGTGCGCGGCAGTTATTGGGACCCGGAAACCCCGGTGGAGTGGTTGAGCAGGTGTGCCTCTTATTTGCAGTATATCGCTTATAATAGCGACAACCGACAGGATCCGTACATCCATCAAGAGTACGCGGCATTGCTGGAACGTCTGATTCGTAAGACCCCGGGGGCTGAAAAAGTTTTTCCCGCATCTATTATGGATAAACCGGAAGTCGGAGCCAAAGAATACAGTATGCGTCCGAAGAATCTGGCACAGAAACCGACACGAAAGAAAAAATGATATTTTAGTGTGTGATTGTTTTAATTGTGTGTAAGAAGCGGAATCCTGTCATGGTTCCGCTTCTTTATTTTGAAAGAATATAGATAACTTTGTCGAACAATAGACGTGTAAATTAGATTAGTAACATTATATTTGCATGGTTATTAATGTTGATGCTCGTGGATTATTCAGATGATAAAGAATTATTAGAAGTATTGAAATGTGGCAAGATATCAGCTTTCGAGTATATCTATACCACATACTATGATTCTTTGTTGAATTATGCCGACCGTTTATTAAATGATTTGGAAACCGCCCGGGATGTTGTCCAACAAATGTATTATAAAATATGGGAAGGGCGTGAAGTACTGAATATTTCTCTTTCTGTAAAAGCATATCTTTTTAAATCGGTTTATCACGCATGTTTGAATACTCTGGCTCATAAAAAGAATATTCAAAAGTATGAGCGGGAACAATTGGCAGACCTTTATTTTTCTAATGTTATTCAATCGCCGGAGGCTGAAATGGAATTGTGGCAGGCTGATGTAGCCAAAGCGTTGGACGAGGCAATAGCTTTGTTGCCGGAAAAGTGTAGAGAGGTATTTGTTTTAAGTAAGGTAGAGGGGTTGAAAAATAGGGAGATTGCTGAAAAATTGAATATTTCCGAGAAAACGGTAGAACGGCATATGACGATAGCTTTGAGTAAGTTGCGTGAGGAATTGGATTGGTTGCTGCAAATTATTTTATTTTTTTCGGTTTCTCATTGGGGGTAAAACATGTTTTGTCTGTCTTTAGTGTATAAAAGGCAGGAAAGATGGAAACAGAAACTTTCAATATAGATGAATTACTGATTCGTGTTTTGTCGCATCAGGCAGAACAAGAGGAAATTGTATATTTTTCAGAATGGATGAAGGATGAGCGGAATCGACTTTATTTCGAGAAGTTTAGAAAAGTGTGGAATCTTTCCTCTGGAAGACATGCAGACCGGGAAATGGTTGAGGTGGGACTGGAAGATTATAGACGGTTTATGCATCGGTCTTTAAGTCCGAAACACAACATGAAGCGTGTATGGAGAATGCTCTCGGCTGTAGCCGTGGTGATGATTGGTGTTTTTGCTTTGCTGCGTTTGTATGAACCGGAAAAACAAATTGTCCCCGAGGGGAAGGAAATTATTTATAGTAAAGGAATATTGTTGACTCTTTCCGATGGCAGGAAAGTAAATGTTCTTTCCGATTCTTTGGCTTTGTCCGACGGAATGGAAGATGATATCAAGATAAGTAAGATCAACAACCGGGAGATTGCTTATGAACTGAATGATTCATTGGCGGGGGCTGGGGATTTTGAATTGGCATATAATGAAATTATTGTCCCCGCGGGAGAGCGTTTCTCTCTTCGATTGTCGGACGGGACAAAGGTTTGGATAAACTCGGAGAGTTCGTTGCGTTACCCGATACGTTTCGGTAAAGAGAGACGGGAAGTGGAGGTACGGGGAAACGTTTATTTTGAAGTGACACGGGATACAGCTTGTCCATTTGTTGTTGCGGGGAGGGAGTTGGTGACTGAAGTACTGGGTACTTCTTTTGAAGTGAACCTGTACGGGGATCGGAATGAGGCCAGTGCTACTTTGGTGGAAGGAAAAGTGAGGGTTCAAGCGGGGAAACATGCTGTCGTTATGAAGCCCGATGAGCAAATCGTGTTCAACACGAAGAGCGGGGACGTGGAAGTAAAAAAGGTGGATGCTGCTAATATGGTAAGATGGAAAGATGGAGTACTCGTGATAGATAACGAGCGGTTTGATGATGTTGTCTGGAAACTGGAGCGTTGGTATGGTGTGACTATTATTAACGAGACAGGAAAATCATTCTCCCAGCTTTTTAGCGGAGAATTTGACAGGGAGGATGTTCGGGCGGCTATTGAAACGATATGCGTGAATCTGGGTATTCAATACAGAATGAATGAAGACAGTATTATTTTACAAAAATAAAAAAGGAGTTCCGAGCCGTGCGACCAACACTTGGGATACTCCTTTTAAATTAAGCTTTATATAATCATTTAAAACTTACATGACAAATCTATGGAAAAAAAACAACATTTTTTGTCGTTGTCAGTATTATTTCTCAAAAGAGTAGTTTTACTGACGTTGATATGGGGTGGTATTTGTTGCAGTCCGGTTCGGGGTGCTGATGTCGGACAACCCCGAAAGGTGACTTTGAAATTGAAAGGGGTGTCACTTTCCGTGCTGTTTAACGAGATTAAAAAACAGACTTCTTACAAATTCTTCTATAATGATACACAAGAGAAGAATATCGGGAAGGTTACAGTTTCCGTGACGGACGAAACCGTTGAAAACGTGTTGAAACGGGTATTTGAAAATTCTGCCTACACGTTTCAAGTCGTGGGTGAACAGATTGTGATCACGGATAAAAAAATGGAAGATACAAGGCAGAAAAATGTCCGTATCACGGGGCTGGTTACGGATCAACACAAGATTCCGTTGCCCGGTGTGACCGTGGTCGTGAAAGGATTGACGATCGGAACTGCCACTGACGTAAACGGTAGATATGCATTGACATTACCTGCGATGGAGAATATGGCTTTGATCTTTTCCTTTATCGGAATGGAAACGGCGGAAGTGAAATGTACCGGACAGGATACGATTAACGTGGTGATGAAGGAAGAACAGTCCGAGCTGTCCGAAGTTGTTGTTACCGGATACCAGACTATCGATCGCCGAAAAAACACGAGTGCCATTCAGTCTATTGAGATGGACAAAATCAAGGTTCCCGGGGTACAAACTATAGATCAGTTGCTTGAATCACACGTGCCGGGGATGATCTTTATGCAGAATTCGGGACAAGTGGGGGCAGCACCGAAATTACGTATCCGGGGTACTTCCACGATACTTGGCAACCAAGAACCCGTGTGGGTGTTGGATGGTATCGTGTTACGTGATCCCGTGAACGTGAGTCCGACTTTGATTAATAATCTGGATTTCGTGAATTTGGTTGGAAACGCTATTTCCGGCATTAACCCTGAAGATATTGAACGTATTGATATTTTGAAGGATGCTTCCGCCACGGCATTATACGGGGCAAAGGCGGCAAATGGGGTAATTAATATTACCACGAAGAAAGGGAAGACGGGACCGCCTTCCGTGACGTACAGTTTGAATGGCAAGTTCACGGCAAGACCCCGTTATTCGGACAAGAATATTTATTTGATGAACTCGAAAGAACGTATTGCGTATTCCCGAGAGATTGTCGAGAAGGGGTTGTCGTACCCGACTATCAATAATTGGGTCGGGTATGAAGGGGCTCTTGATAAGTATAACAATGGAATCTATACTTATCAACAGTTCACGGATGAAGTATCAAGATTGGAAACCGTGAATACCGATTGGTTCGATCTAATCACGGAAGATGTGTTTTCTAACAGCCACACGTTGAGTTTGTCGGGTGGTAGCACGAATATCCGTTATTATGCTTCCTTGGGATATTCTAACGAGAAAGGGGTGATCAAAGGTGAAAAGAATGATCGTTATTCCACGAGTATGAACATCAACGGGAGTTTCAATAAATTCTCGTTCTCGTTCGGGATGCTGGCTAATAAAGGGGTGCGGGAATACGTGAATAGTGAGGTGAATATTCTGGATTACGCTTATAATACTTCGAGGGCTATTCCGGCATTTAACGAAGACGGGAGTCTTTATTTTTATGACGTGAAAGGTTCTTCTAATGCCAGTTCTAATAGTCAGTTGGCATTTAATGCTTTGCATGAGATGGAAAATTACCGGGACGAGTATAATAGTTCCGGGATTACCTTGAATATGAATTTGAATTATCGTTTCAATGATTGGCTGAAAACCCAATTCATATTTTCATACAGTATTAATAACACGATGCAGGAAACGTTTATCGGTGAAAATTCTTTCTACGCGTCAAATCTTCGGGGTGTGAATTACGGGGTGGAGTTGACGCCGGATCAGAAATCGATTAGTTTATTACCCGTGGGGGGAGAGTATCGTGAGGATGTTACCCGGAACGATAATTATACTACCCGTCTGCAATTTGATTTCACAAGGTTCTTGGATAGCGGGCAAAAACATTTGATCAATGCCGCCGTGGGTTTCGAGTTGGCGTCTTCAAAATATGACGGAAAACATCAAGTACATCGGGGATATCTGCCCGAGCGGGGAAAGATGATCGCGACATTGGCTCCCGACGTGTACCCTTCTTTTACCAAATGGCAAATGGAAGAGGAGGATGCAAGAGGGGTGATATCGGATAATATCCAGAACGAGATGTCTGCTTATTTGACGTTGACCTACACGTTGAATAACGCTTATTCATTTAATTTTAACACCCGTGCGGATGCTTCCAACAAGTTTGGGGATCGCAGTAACGAAAAGATATTGCCGGTATGGTCGGTTTCCGCGAGTTGGGATATGAAGGCAAATATATTACGGGATGTTAATTGGGTTAACGGGTTATCCGTGAGAGGTTCTTTCGGGTATCAAGGAAATATGTTGAGTAATCAGACTCCGGAACTCATTATCAAGAAAGGGAATATGAACGATTATTTCGGGGAGTACGAGTCGAATATACAACATTATCCGAATCCTGATTTGCGGTGGGAGAAGACGGGAGCCTTCAATGGTTCCGTGGACTTTGCCTTGTTCAATAATCGTATCCGGGGTACGTTCTCGTATTTCTACAAGAAGACTAAAGATGCTTTCCTGAGTAAGACGGTAGCGGATATCAATGGCGTGGAAACCTACGTGATTAATTCCGGGACAGTGGAAAACAAGGGTTTCGAGATGAGTTTCAATTTTACTCCTTTTAAAGCGGGTGGTGAAATCGGTGGTTTCCGTTGGGATATTGATCCGCAAATAGGGCAAGTGTTGAATACCTTGTTGACGAAAGCGGTTAATAATGATAACTTCGAGAAAGATCAGGATGAGATATTTTACACGAATTATCTGGATGGGTCGGCGTTGATTGAAGGGGAGCCTCTGAATACCTTCTTTTCATATAAATTTCAAGGGCTTTCGCCCGAGGACGGACGCCCGATGTTTTATGACGTGGAGGAAGAGCTTAAAGATGAATATTTGAAGATGGAACGGGAGGATGTGTTTCGCCGGGTGATGAAGGTGTCCGGTACGCGGGTGCCGGTTTTGCAGGGTGGTGTGTCGAATACCTTCTCGTATAAACGGATGTCATTGAGTTTTAATTTCTCGTACTCGTTCGGTTCTAAAATTCGGTTGATGCAGTTGTACGGGACGAATAAAAACGGAACGACGGTTGCTCCTCTGCCGGAAAGAAACGTGCGTCGGGAGTTCGTGAAACGCTGGCAACGTCCGGGTGACGAGCGGCACACGAGTATCCCGGGATTATTACCGAATGCCGAGTATAGCAGGACTTTGCAGCCGTGGTGGAAGTCCGGGAACAATAACTCGATTAACTTTGCCGATAATATCTGGCAGATGTATGATAATTCCGATATCCGGACTGTGAGCGGGAATTATTTGAAGTTGCAGTCTTTTGTGTTTAATTATACTTTGCCGGAGGAGTTCTGCAAGAAGTTGTTGTTGAAGTCGGCATATGTCGGGGTTTCGGGAAGTAATTTGTTTACCATTTGCAGTTCGAAACTGAAAGGGCAAGATCCTTCACAATCGGGGACAACCGATAAATTGAATTTGTCGATTCGCCCCTCGTATTCCGTTAATTTAGGTATCACGTTTTAATTAATTGAGGCTATGAAAAGTTATATAAGTTATTTAATCCCGATTCTTTTCTTTTTAAGCTCGTGTAATGATTTCTTGGAAGAGTATTCACAGGATATGACATACGCGAAGACGGCGGCGGATTTGGACGAGATATTGATAGGGGACGGGTATATGAAGGTGCCAAGTAGGCAGGTTATTGTTTCCTTGGGGGGTGATGACGGTTATTATTTCCCTTGGATTCACGTGATGGATGATGATATAAAGCAGTTTGGTCCGGGAGGGAATGCTGATGCTTCGCAGTTTATTGATTTTGCAAATTTTTACACGTGGTCGGAATATCCTTATATGCGGGAAGGCGAGGAGGTGAGCGATACGGATTGGAAACGCTTGTATAAGCACATCAGTTCTGTGAATGTGATACTGTCTAAAACGGAGGAGATAAATGATCGGCCGGAAGCCATAGAGCGGATTAAAGGCGAGTGTTATTTCTTGCGCGGGGTGTACTATTTTTATCTTGCTAATATCTATGCCAAGCCTTACGTGAAGGCTTCTGCCGCGATAGATTTAGGTGTGCCGATTAAGACTACCGAATACGTGGAGGATATTTATTTCAAGCGGAATACATTGGAAGAAACCTATACCCGCATCACGGAGGATTTGACGTTGGCTGCCCGTTTATTGAAAGGCAAAGAGCATAAAACGATTTATCGGGCAGGCTTTTATGCCGTGCATGCTTTTTTGAGCAGGGTGCATTTGTACATGGAAGATTACGAGAAAGCACTCGCGTCTGCCGATACCGTGTTGCAGGGAGGATACGCTTTGTTGGACTACAACGAGCGGTTGGCGTTGGTGGTACCGGACAAGTGGGGAACAATTAACGGTGCCAGTATCACGTTTAAAGATTCGCCTGAAACAATCTTTTCGCAAGGGGGGAATTGTTTTGCAGATTGTGATATGACGAGCATGAGTAATTTTGATGTGTCGGATGCTTTGGTTGAAATGTTCCGTCAAGAACCGGGTAATGATTTGCGTATTGATTCTTGGTTGGGGATTTACAAAGATGCTTGGGGAAATCCCGTGTATCTTGTAAAGAAATTAGTAGATAGTCAGGATGGACTGGTTTCTTCTGAGTGTCTGTTGCGTTTGTCCGAGGTTTTGTTGAATAAAGCGGAAGCTTTGGCTATGCTTTCCCGTGAGGATGAGGCGCAGAATATAATTGAAGAGTTGAGAAGTAAACGTATGAAACAAGGTACTCACGTCGCTTTGGACAAGCGGACGGGCGAGAAGTTGATGGAATTAATCCGTGACGAACGCCGTCGGGAACTTTGCTTCGAGGGACACCGTTGGTTTGATTTGCGTCGTTATGCTGTTCATTCCAAGTATCCTTATTCCAAACCGATTATTCATGATCAGTATTTTTATAATAATACGACTTGGATGCGCGAGTATTTGGGCAGTTACCAGTTGAACGAGTACGCTTCGGAGCCCGCTTACGTGATTCCGATCCCGCGGTCGGTGATCGAATTCAACAAGGGGAACATGGTGGATAATGCCGCTCGTCCTCAAAGAGAAATGTTTAAACGCTTTTAATTTTAATTCCAATGAAATATCATATATTACTTCTGGTGATGGTGTTCTTTGCTACGGGATGTAGTGAAGAGGATGATTTGCAACCCTCGTACTCGGACGTGGAGTGGTTTGTGCTGCAAGATAATCTTGATGATGCGGTGCAACATGCCGCTTACGGGGTGTATTCCACTTGGGGGATACCGGTCTTCTGTAATGATACGATCGGAAGTCAGGAACGGGGTTTGGATCACAATGGAAACCCGATCGTGTATTATAAAGTGTTGGATTTGAATTATAATCTAAATAACCCGACTAACGCATTTAGTATTAACGCCAAACATATTTCGTTGATACGGGATGAAGCGGACAAGTTGGCGGGAATAAAGTTCGTGGATGAGGTGCTGTTGCCTAATGTTCCCGAGATATTTTATATTCAGTCGATTCTTTTGTTGGACTCGATATATGAACAGCAATACGTGGGAGGGGCGAAGAGCATGAAAGCGGTGCATCAAGCCATGGAGACGTTGGCTGTAGCCGATATTCCTGTCATCGCGAATATGTCGCAAGCGGAGAAAATAGAGCGGGCGAATGAGATTATCACCTATTTGGCTATTAAGTATCTGGCAAAGAATCCTTCGTCCGAGATTGAGACCTTTAAAAAGGTGAGTTATGATCCAGCGACACAAAGAAGTTATTACGGGATGAATGTGCGTACTCCTAATTATCCGGGAGAGTCGTGTCTTGCACCTGCCCGTTGGGAAGTGTACGGTTTCTTGGATTATTCCCGGGACAATTATCCGTATGTGACCGATCCCGATATAACGAAATGGCGTTACAGGATTGTAAAGGAAGATGAGGATATCGAGGACTATATCATGGCGGTGGTTTCGTATAGTAAGGCGGAGTTCGAGGGAATGTATGCCGAGTACCCGATGGTGTTGGAGAAATTCCTGATTATGCGTGGCGTGATGGAATCAATAGGCTTTGAATTAAAGTGATTTGTAATGGAGAAATGCATGAAACCGATTCTTTTGGGAATTGTCGGAGTATTGTGTGCGTTGATTTCTGTTGCACAGGATGCGAAGGTCGTTTTTAAGTCGCATCCTGTATTTCAACGTTATCCGGCAGAATTGATTAAAGAAACCCGATATAATATGGTTCGTTCCGAACGGGTAGCTCCGGGAGATTCTATTACTTTTTTATTGCGGGTGACCGATCCGGAAGGGGAATATTACAGATTGTACGATTGGGGAGCATTGAATGTGTTCGTGAAACCGGGTAGCACCATCGTCATTGATTACAATGACCGAGAGCGGACGAAGACGAAATTCTCGGGTGATTTGGCCGCGGAAAATGCGTGGCTAAACCAATCTTGGTTTTTGAGTTATCAAATGCTGTACCCGAAGTTGCTTACACCTCAAACTACTTACAAGGAGTATGAACGACGGGTGTTTTCCAATGCCGATTCGTTAAAGCGAGTTGTAAAAAGTATTTTTCTCTCGAAAAAGTTCGTGGAGGACTGTCAATGCCGGATTGATTTTATGGTTATCAGCACCTTGTTGAATTACTATCAGTTCTCGGCTCAAAGTATGCAACGGGAATTATCCGCCGCAGATTTTGAATCTTGGAACAGGGATTTCAAACTTGCTTTTTCAAAAGTCTTTTTGAAAAAGGCTCGTCATATATGTAAGCTTTACAAAGAACAGGAGGTATTGCAATATTGGCAAACGAGTCAGGCGTTAATGAATGTTGTTCATAATATCGAACCCGGTTTTGCCGGACAAATCGGTTATTCACTATTCGAGGAAGAATACGCTTTGATGCAGGTACTGAATGATGTGACTCGTCTATATAGTCCTGAGCTTTTGGATTTCCCGGGGAAAGTAAAAGATTCTGTTATTTTGGATATTGTAAATGAACATATTAAAGACAAACGTGATCTTTTGACAGGGGTGGAAGCGATGGATTTTGAGTTTAAAGACATGGACGGCAACGCGTGTAAGTTGTCGGATTACAAGGGAATGCCCATTTTTATAGACGTGTGGGCAACATGGTGTAATCCTTGTAAAGCCTTGGCTCCCGTGTTTCACGGGTTGGCTCGGGAATACAAAGAAAAGAATATTAAATTCATTTCAGTATCTATTGACAAGAAGGCCGCTCCTTGGATGAATTATTTAAACGGACATCCGCGAGTGGAAAATGTTCTGGAATTGCATTCCGGCAATAAAAAGTTTCAGGAAGCGTACAAGATTAGCGGTATTCCGCGTTTCATATTGATTGATAAGAATTTTAAAATACGTATGGCTTTTGCTTACAGACCGGGAATGAAAGCATTGAATTCTTTGCTCGATCTGGTTTGCGTGGAGTAATTTTTAAGATTGCAGAATTGCGTCCATCAACAAGATTAATGTTGATGGACGTTTTATTATAAATCGGGTAATAAGCAGTACCTAATATTAAAATATACGGATATTTTCGGAATTATCTTTTGAAAGCTGTTTCATTTTTCGTATTTAACGTTAAATTTGTCAACATTGAATATTGAAAATGTGGATACATGCAATTATCAGAAGAGCAGATTATTAAGTTAGCTCCTGATGCGGCATCCGTGAAAGCCGGGAAGGGTTTGGCTTCGGCGGCGAAGTGGGTGTTGCGGGGGGCTAGTGAACGGGCGTTGTGGGGACATTGTCAGGGAAGCGGGGCGAATCCTTACCAGACACAGGTGGATTTGCAGAATATAGCTTTCAAATGTTCTTGCCCAAGTCATAAATTTCCTTGTAAACATAGTTTGGGATTACTGTTTCTGTATGCCTCACAGCCAAACTTGTTTTCGACCGGAGAGGAACCCGCGTGGGTGGCGGAGTGGTTGAATAAGCGGGAGAACAAGGTGGCGGAGAAAAAAGAGAAGAGCGATAAACCGGTGGATGCGGCGGCACAGGCAAAGCGTCAGGAAGCGAGGCATCGGAAAGTACTGGGAGGTGTCGAGGATTTGCAGGGTTGGCTAAAGGATTTGGTGCGGAACGGTTTGTTGAGCGTGCCGGAACGTGCGCAGGCGCTGTTCGAGGGGATAGCGAAGCGCATGGTCGATTCACAGGCTCCGGGATTGGCGGGGATGATGCGGCAGTTGCAGGAAATCAATTATTTCGGGGAGGATTGGAAGTATGAATTGACCGCTCTATTAAGCAAGGCATACCTTGTGGCGGAGAGTTACAAGCATTTGGACGAATTGCCCGATGATTGGAAGGACGAGATTCGTACTCTCGTGGGATACCCGCAGGCTAAAGAGGAGGTGCTGGCAAAGGGGGAAACGGTAACGGATGATTGGTATGTCGTGGGTACCGAGTCGCTCGAACAAGACCGCCTGACGGTAGAGTATAATTGGTTGTACGGACGACAGAGTAAAAGATATGCGCTGCTTTTACAGTTCATCATGGCGGGCTCGTTGCCGGAAGTGGCATTATTACCCGGTACGGTCGTTCGTGCCGATGTCACCTTTTACCGGGGAGTGAATCCTACTCGGGTGCTGGTACGTGAACAACGGGGAAGCGGGGAGTTATTCCGCCTTACGGACGGAAACGCGGGGTATATGAACCTGACGGAAGCGACGCGGAGATTCCGGGAAGTGCTGACGGTAAACCCTTTTACTTACGAGGTGCCGATGATCGTGAGCGGGGTGCGCTTCGTGGTACACGAGGGACAACTTTGGTTGCAGGATAGCGACGCCCGTTTGCTCGCCTTGAGCGTGGGAGAAGCCGGACGCTTGAAAGGGCTTGCCGTGACGGGAGGTCGTGAATTTACGGGTTTCTTCATGGCGGGGGAGCGTAGGTGGAGAGTGTTATCGTTATGGATAGATGATAAATATTACACGTTGAATAATGAGTATAACGGATAATATAATAAATACAGCCCTATTGGGTACGGCAAACCGGGAGTTGACGGAGGGGGAATTGCCGGAAGATTTGAGCGATACTTTGTTGAAGGTAAAAGAGAGTGCCGCGGACGGGGAAGAAGTTTTTTACAAGACGGCTGCCGTTTTGTTTGCTTATTATCGTTCCGGTTTGGAACCCTTGAAGTTGAAGGAGCCGGTTCCGGTCATGGAAGCGGAGCCGGAAACAATGCCATACGCCGGGAAGAAAGCGGCGGCTCTTTTAGGAATGTTATTGGGGGAGAAATACTCCTACATGTTACTGTTATGGTACAAGACGGCAGCAAAGCACGGTTATCTGATTCCGGCGGAGTATTTGCCGGGAGTATTGGGAAGGGTATTCTTGCCCGGTAGCCAGACGGCAAAGCGCGAGAAACAATTCTTGCCTTCCCTGATTGGTAACCGGGGACGGTGGTTATTGCCGTTGATGAACTATCCGCCTTTGCAGGAGGAAGGAAATGAAGATTGGGAAACGGCGACTCATGCTGACCGGAAGCTGATTTTGTCCCGCGTGAGGAAGGACAATCCCGCCCAAGGTCTTGAATTATTGCGGGCGGAATGGAAGAACGAGTCGGCACAACATCGTGCGGAATTATTGGCTTGTTTGGAAATCGGTTTGTCGAAATCGGATGAAGAATTTCTGGAAAGCGTACGTGCCGGAGATCGTAGTAGCACGGTAAAGGACTGTGCCTTAGATTTGTTGCGGCAAATACCCGATTCTAATATAGTGGAGTTGTATTCCCGGACATTGAAGCAGCATTTGCGTTACCGTCGTTTGCTCGGCTGGGCTGTTGAACCGATTGCGTATTCCGGGGAGTTGAAAAAAGCGGGTATCAGCGAACTTAGTAGTAACAAGGGCGAGAGTGACAGTGATTACATATTAAGGCAAATGGCTGAAAATGTGCCTCTCTCGTTTTGGTGCGAACTGTTGGAATGTGACGCTGAAACTGCGGCACAGCGGTTGCGTAAGTCCCCGCCTTTCTCCAAGTATATTTGTTTGGAGAACGCTATTTTCAATTTCCATGACCGACAATGGGCTTACTATTGGTTGAAAGGAGAACGGGTATTGCAATCCCCGGAGTTGACATCATTAGTACCTCTTTTGCCTGTCGGGCAACGGGAAGAATTGAATCTGGAGGGAAAAGTACAGCAGAACTTTTACGTGACGCAATGGTTGGACGATACGGACGAGGAGTGGGGAGTGAAGTTTTCCCGAGGGGTATTGAGAATACTCTATTCCATGACATATTGCTATTACGACCGTCCGACTTGCGAGCAACTGGCTCTGCGTATACCCGCTTCATTGTTAGGCTATATCGGGGAACTGGGCGCGACGAAAGAGAATAGCAACAGCCATTGGGAATTTACCGTTCGTATGCAGCAACTACTGCAAATCAAGAAGGATATAGAAGAAAGCTTGATTAATTTTAGATTTTAGATTGAATAATTCCAGCCGCACGGGGCTGACGTTTTTTGATATTAACTTTTTTATAACTTGAAATATGGGTTTATTATTAAGACGACACGCGGAACAGCAGTTCGAGGAAGAACTACACGAGTTAAAGAAGAATGAAACAAATAAGGTTCCGGAGAACTGGCAACTATCTCCGCAATCCGTTGTGACCTATCTTATGGGAGGTACATTGAAAAACGGGTTTGAAGTGAGTCCTAAATATATTGGAAATCGGCGGTTGATAGAGATTGCCGTGGCAACACTGGTTACGGACAGGGCTTTGCTGTTGTACGGTCTGCCCGGAACGGCAAAGAGTTGGGTGAGCGAGCATTTGGCGGCAGCCGTATCGGGTGATTCGACGCTGATAGTGCAGGGTACCGCCGGGACGGGAGAAGAAGCCATTCGCTACGGTTGGAATTATGCCAAGTTACTGGCGGAAGGTCCCAGCGAAGGGGCTTTGGTGCAAACTCCCGTGATGCGGGCGATGAAAGACGGGAAACTGGCTCGTATCGAGGAATTGACCCGCGTGGGATCGGATGTGCAGGACACGTTAATCACGATTCTCTCGGAAAAAGCTATGCCTATTCCTGAACTGGACAGAGAGATTCAAGCTATACGGGGGTTCAACGTGATCGCTACTGCCAACAACCGTGACAAGGGAGTGAATGAATTGTCGAGTGCCTTGAAGCGTCGTTTTAACACGGTAATTCTTCCTTTGCCCGATACGATTGACGAGGAGATTGATATTGTCCGTCGTCGGGTAGAGAGCTTCTCCGGCGTGATGGATATACCTGCCGAGAAACCGGCTTTGGAAGAGATTCGCCGGGTGGTAACCATTTTCCGCGAATTGCGGGGCGGGGCTACCGAGGACGGTAAAACAAAATTGAAGACACCGAGTGGTACGTTAAGTACTGCCGAGGCTATATCCGTGGTGAACAATGGGTTGGCTATGTCCGGTTATTTCGGTGACGGTCGCCTGAATGCTATCGACCTCGTGTCCGGTATTATCGGTGCTGTCGTGAAAGACCCGGTTCAGGACAAGGTGATATGGCAGGAGTACTTGGAAACAGTAGTGAAGGGACGCGACGGATGGAAAGACATCTACCGTGCTTCTCGCGAAATGCTGTAATTATCTTTTAGTTTATACAATGATTGATGGAATACATTTTTTAGGTATACGGCATCATGGTCCCGGTTCTGCCAAAAACGTGAGGGCGTATCTGGAAGAATTGGAACCGGATATGATATTACTGGAGGGACCGCCCGAGGCGGAGGCTTTGCTTCCGGGGGTGCTCCGCGAGCAGATGCAGCCACCTGTGGCTTTGTTGGCTTACCAGCCCGACGAACCGAGGCGTGCGGTTTTCTATCCTTTTGCCGAGTTTTCCCCGGAGTGGCAGACGATGCGGTTTGCCATGAAGAGGGAAATACCCCTTCGGTTTTTCGACTTGCCTTTGATATATCATTTAGCGTTATGGAAAGAGCGGGAAGAGCGAGCTGAAGCCCTAGAAACGAGCGAAGAGCAAGAGGAAACGGATAACACGGGGGACACGTTGCCTTTGACGGAGGAAACAGAGATAAAGGAAGAGTCTGCCGCCGAAGAAATGATACATGTCGATCCTTTCGCGGCTTTGGCAAAAGCGGCAGGGTACGATGATCCGGAATTGTGGTGGGAAGTGAATTTCGAGAACCGTCGGAACAATGAAGAAATCTTCCTTGCCGTCAAAGAGGCAGTGACCGTCTTGCGGGAGGCTTTCCCGAAAATAGACCGGGAAACGTCGTTGCGGGAGGCATGGATGCGGAAGATGATTCGGGCGGTACAGAAGGAGGGATACAAGCGCGTAGCTGTCATCTGTGGAGCGTGGCACGTGCCCGGGTTGGAGAATATGCCGAAGCAGAAAGAGGATAACGAGATACTGAAAGGTTTGCCCAAGGTAAAAGTCGAATGCACGTGGATCCCGTGGACATACGATCGTTTGTCTTACCGTAGTGGTTACGGCGCGGGGATTGTTTCTCCCGGTTGGTACGACCACGTGTGGGATTACCCCGATGACGATGGAACCCGCTGGATGAGTAAAGTGGCATCCTTGTTTCGGTCAAGGGGAATGGATATTTCCGTTGCCCACGTGATTGAAACGGTACGTTTGGCGCAAGTCATGGCGGCTTTACGCGGTTTATCCCGTCCGTCGTTGGAGGAGTACAACGATGCCGTTACCACGGTAATGGGTTTTGGCGATCCTATCGTCCTGCAAATCATCCGGGAGGCTTTGGTAATCAGCAATCGCATGGGAAATGTACCCGACGATGTTCCTAAAGTGCCTCTACTCGTGGACGTGGAGAAATTGTTGAAGCGTTTACGTTTACCTTTAAGCACGGAGATTAAGGAGTACAACTTGGATTTGCGCAAGCCGAACGATTTGGAGCGGAGTATCGTTTTCCACCGTTTGAACTTGTTGGGAATACGTTTAGCCCGACCGATAGCGACCGACGGGAAAGGGACTTTTAAAGAGTCTTGGTCTGTTTATTACGAACCGGAACAGACATTGGCTATTATCGAGAAGGCCGTTTGGGGGAATACACTGGCGGAAGCGGTGGTGTCGTATAACGTGCACTTGTCGAAAGATATCTCTTCCATTTCCGAATTGGTAGACCTCTTGCAACGGGTTATTCCCGCCGACCTGCCCGATTTGGTGGAGGAAATGACGCGACGTCTGGACGTACTGGCGGCTTCCGTGACGGATGTCGTCGAGATGATGAAAGCCATTCCCGGCATGGTCACGGTGGTGCGTTATGGTAGCGTGCGGAATCTGGATTACGGTAAGGTGAACGATATGCTCTACGCCATGATGGCCAGAGTATTGGCGGGAGGAGTACTGGCGTGTGCCAATATAGACGAGGATGCGGCGTCCGACCTTATGGATAAGTTTGTCGCCGTGGATTATGCCGTTGCCACGGCAAACCAACCGGAATTAACGTCTATGTGGATGGAACTCGTGCAAAAGGTTCGGGAGGCGCGTAGCAGTCATCCCTTGTTGTCCGGTTATACCACCCGTTTATTGCGTGATAAAAACGTGTTGGGATACGAGGAAACGGCACAGACCTTGCAATACTATACTTCCCGCGGGAATGCCGCTTCCGAAACGGCTTTCTGGTTCGAGGGATTCCTGAAATCATCGGGAACTATCCTTTTATTGGACGAGCAATTGTGGGATCTCGTGAATGGTTGGCTGGCTTCCCTTGGTGACGAAACCTTCATGGAATTGTTGCCCATATTGCGGAGGACGTTCAGCGAGTATAGCGTACCGGAACGCCGGAAACTGGGGGAGAAGGCCAAAGGAACTTCCGGCGTGAAGCGTGTAAACATGCAGGACGAAGCTTTTAACGCGGAAGACGCTAGAAAGGTAATTCCTGTGGTGTGGCAGCTAATGGGAATAAAGTAACCTGTATTTTCAATTATTAAAGTAAATATTATGGAAGAAACCCTTTTAAAAAGATGGCGGTTGATACTCGGGGGTGATGCGGCGGACGGCACGGGAATCTCGTTAAGTCCCGAAGAGTCCCGCGTGGACGATGCTTTGCACGCCTTGTACGACAGTGATCGGCGGGGAGGTTTGGGTGGTTCTGCCCCTAAAGTGAGTCGTTGGTTGGGTGATATCCGGGAATTCTTCCCGCAATCGGTAGTACAGGTGATACAGAAAGACGCTATCAAGCGGTTAAACCTCACCTCTTTACTTACCGAGAAAGAGATGCTCCAGTCCATTGTGCCGGACGTGCATCTGGTGGCGACGCTTATGTCCCTGAGTCGGGTAATCCCCGAGAAGAACAAGGCGATAGCCCGTGACGTGGTGCGTAAGGTCGTCGACGAGTTGATGAAGAAACTCTCCGCGCCGATGCAGCAAGCGGTGACGGGTGCGCTGAATCGTTCCAGCAGGCGTCGCAATCCCCGCTATAACGAAATCGACTGGAAAACCACGATAGAAAAGAACCTGCGCAACTACCAACCGGAGTACAAGACGATTATCCCGGAGGTGCGTATCGGCTACGGGCGGAAACGGCGGGCGCTGAAAGACATCGTGCTTTGCCTCGACCAGAGTGGCTCCATGGGTGCCTCGGTCGTTTATTCGGGAATATTCGGTTCCGTGTTGGCTTCCATTCCCGCGGTGCAAACCCGCATGGTTGTCTTTGACACGTCCGTGGTCGATCTGACCGATGACTTGCAAGACCCCGTGGATTTGTTGTTCGGTGTACAATTGGGCGGGGGTACGGATATCGACCGTGCTTTGGGGTACTGTCAAACGGTTATTACCCGTCCCTCCGACACGGTGCTGGTCTTGGTTACCGACCTTTACGAGGGCGGGAACGAGAAAGAGATGCGCGAGAAGATGATTTCCCTCGTGCAGAGCGGGGTACAACTCATCGTTTTGCTGGCATTGAACGACGACGGGGCGCCTTTCTACGATAAAGAAAATGCCCAATTCCTAGCCGAATTGGGAGTTCCCGCTTTTACCTGTACGCCGGATAAATTCCCGGATTTAATGGCGACCGCTTTAGCGAAACAAGATATAAGTATATGGTTATCAAAAAACACATGATGATTAAAGGTAAGAAAAGTATAGAGCTCATCGAGCGTTGCGCGGAGATATGGGAGGCTGCGGTACGGGCAACCCACCATTTCGTGAAGGAAAGCGATATCGTCTTCTACCGTCCTTACGTGCGGCAGAATTGCGACAATCTACCCCTTTTGTTGCATCACGAGGGGGACGAGGTGGTGGCGTTCCTCGGTTTGGATTCCACGTATATAGATATGCTGTTCGTGCATCCCGATTACCGGGGAAAGGGTATCGGGCGAAAACTGGTACAGAGGGCGGTAGACGAATACCACGCCGAAACGCTTACCGTCAACGAGCAGAACGAGCAAGCCCTCGGTTTTTACCTGAAACTGGGTTTCGAGGTGCAAAGCCGCAGCGCCCTCGACGGGTTCGGCTTTCCTTATCCGCTCTTGCACATGCGCTTGAAGAATCCCCGCCAACGATTGGTAAAAGTGACGGGCGACAAGAAAGCCTATCTTTCCTTGTTCTTGCTTGCCGATCCCTCGGAGGAAATGGTCGATCGTTACCTGCCCGACGGCGAGATGTTCATTCTCGAACGGGACGGACGGGTAATCGGTGAGGCGGTAGTGGATGCCGCGGGCGAAATAAAGAACCTCGCCGTCGATCCCGACTACCAGAGGCAGTATTTCGGTAGGTACATACTGGCCGCACTGGCTGAACACTACAAAGACCGTTTCGATTATTTATGGGTAGGTACCAGTGATTACGGCACGGTGTATTACGAGCAATACGGTTTCGAGTGCGACCACGTGGTAAAGAATTTCTTCACGGACAATTACCCCGAACCAATCATCGAGGACGGCAGGCAATGTGTCGACATGGTCTACCTCAAGCGGAAAATACGGTAGAATAGGTTTCTATTCTACCAACCACTTTTCAATATTTCTCGTCTTTTTGGAGAAGTTGATTCCTATTTTAAATAACTCGCGGGAATCAGCCTCAAAGGGTAGGGCGTAGTGCTTTTCATTGATTTGCTTTAATGCCTCTTCCGCCGATCCTTCCAGTTTAAATTCCATCACGTAGATATATTTGTCTGTCTGCAAAACCAGCTCGATACGTCCTTCACCGGTATGATATTCCGCTTTGACATAGAAACCTATCAATTTGAAGACAATGAAAAGTATGTTTTGGTAGTGTAATTCAACATCTTTCGCCAATTCATAAGGTGTGTCGGCAAAGAAACTTTGCAAGCGTCGGAAGAACGCGTCGTAATTACCCGTGCAAATCTCGCCGACAAACTGTCGGATGGCAAAAGGTGAATCTACCGCGTTCGTGTTAGCGTAGAAAGGAAGCAGGAATTGAATGAACCCCTCTTCTACCTCTCGGTTGGGAAATCCTAACGAGTAGAGCCCGAACACCTTGTCGTATCCTTTGATGGTTAAGTAACCGCTCTGGTATATCACCGGGATAGCACTCCCGTCGTTGTAAATACTGTTCAGCACGTCGGCACTGGTTTCCACGTTTTCTATCTTTTCCAGATTATAACGATTCTGTTTCAGTAGTTCCACCAGATACGTGGGAGTTCCCGTTTCGAACCAATAGTTGCCGAATTGCATCTTTTTGAATGTATTCAGCAGGCTGAACGGGTTATAGATACCTTCCGAGTTTGCCGTGAAATGATAACCGTCGTAACGTTCCTTCATCTCTTTGCAGGTTTCCTCGTAGCTCATGCCTTGCGTGGCTGCCAACTCGTGCAAGTCTTCCTCGAAACCGGTATGCAGTTCGTTGTCCGTGATTCCGCACAAGCTCACGTATTTCCTGTCCATAGATATATCTTCGAGGTTATTCAAGTCACTGAACACGCTCACTTTGCCGAATTTCGTCACTCCTGTCAGTAAGGCAAACTTGATATACCCGTCCATGCTTTTAAGTACACCGTAAAAGGCTTTCATCGTGTTACGGTACGCATTCTGCAATTCCTCGTTGCCAATCGCTTGCAGCATAGGTTTGTCGTATTCGTCAATCAGGATAACTACATCCTGTCCCTCTTTTTCACGAGCCCTGCGAATAATACCTTTAAAACGCAGCGAGGGACTGACCTCCGTTGGTCTGCTCCCGTACAATTCTTCCCATTCGGCTAACCTGTCGTTTAATATGTTATCCAGACTATCGGGTTTGTCGTACTTTTGCGCATTCAAATCCAAGTGCAGGATAGGATATCTTTTCCATTCCTTTTCCAGTTTTTCCATGGCAAGCCCAGTGAAAAGCTCTTTTCTCCCTTGGAAATATGCTTCCAGTGTTGAAATCAACAGACTCTTACCAAAACGGCGAGGACGGCTTAGGAAATAATAACGTCCGGACGATACTAGTTCATAAACCAATGCTGTTTTATCAATATAAAGATAATCATCATTGCGTAGACTCTCGAAATTCTGAATACCGATAGGATATAGTTTTTTCATGGCTTGTTTATTTCATTGTGTCGGACTATGACAAAGATAGTATAAATCACGGTAACAGGAAAGATATTTTCATTATTTTGTCACGTGTGAACACGTGACGTTGCAAATGGTAATTTGCAAACTTTTACTATATTTGTCATGCGCGACCTGTAACTCGCGAATGACAATTTGCAAACTAAATAACAGTATACTATGGGATTTTTAGGTAAAATATTCGGTGGTGGCGGTAATGGCGGGGAGAAGAAAGAGAGTTCGGCGGATAGGATGTTGAAGATTATTCGCGAGAGGACGACAATGGACTACGCGGAGCTTGTTCCCGCGGACGAGCAGACCATGCCGTGGAACAGTAAGATAGGGGGTATCCCTTATATGCCGGAGGGGTTCGTGTACCCGTGTGACGAAACGGATTACACGGTACAGGCGGAGGGAAGCGTCGCCCCACAGCCGCGAACGGCTCCCTCGGATGTTCTTCTGGGAGGTACCGGACAACCGCGGGTGGAGAACCCGGAGATTATCGCGGGGGACACGGCGCTAGCGGAGGTTGCCGAACCCGCCGAACGGGAGAAGAAGCCGTTGCGTTTCCTCGGGCAGTTGAACTTTGCCGAGATGCCCGCGTTGGAGGGGTTCCCGCGGGAGGGAATATTGCAGTTCTATATCAGCGGGGAGGATTCCCTCGGGTTGAACTTCGAGAACCGGACAGACCAGAAGGGCTTTCGGGTGATTTATCACGAGCGGGTGACGGAGGATACTTCCCGTTTGCTCGCCGAGGTGCCGACGACCGGTATGGAGGATGCTTTCCCGTTGTCGGGAGAGAGAAAGTTGAACTTCCGGAAAGCGTCTATGGCTATGACTTCATGGGATTTCCGTTTCGAGAAATTGTTACTGGAGGTTTACAATCAAACTCACCCGGACGCTACCGTGCCTACTTTAGACCGGGTGGACGAGTCCGTTTTCGACGAGGTGTACGCCCAACTGGAGGCGGGGGGACACCGTGTCGGCGGCTATCCTTCTTTCACGCAGCTCGACCCTAGAGAGTATGACGAGCGTATCCAAGAGCATACCGTCCTGCTTTTCCAACTGGATTCAGACAGTGACAACGGCATCGCGTGGGGCGACAATGGCGTGTGCAACTTCTTTATCCGCCCGGATGATCTGGCGAAGCGGGATTTCAGCGGGGTGTTGTATAATTGGGATTGCTATTGAGTTTATAAAGTCTATAAGGTCCATAAGGTCCGTAAGGTCTATAAGGTCCATAAGGTCAGTAGACCCCTGCGGGGCGTTATATCAACGGCAGCTCAAACTGCCGTTTTAACTCTGTCCGAAGGACACTCGTTACCTTATGGATTTTACTGACCTTATAGACTTTACGGACTTTATGGACCTTATAGACCTTATGGACCTTATGGACTTTACGCCCCTTTCCCTTCCATCCATTCCATGTTTGTCGGGTATTGGAATACTTTCAGTTTGAACAGCGGGAGGATGGCGAACAGGTGGTCGAACACGTCGGCTTGCGCTCTCTCGTAGACGAGCCATTGCGTGCTTGCCGTGAAGCAGTAGATTTCCAAGGGGATACCTGTCGCCGTGGGTTGCAATTGGCGAACCATGTGTGTCATGTTCAGGTTGATATCGGGGTTGGCGGTAAGCCACGCTTCCATGTATTCGCGGAAGGTGCCTAGGTTTGTCAGGCGGCGTTTATCCAGCGGGTTGACCACTCGGGCGTTGTATTCGTTGATTTCTCGTTGTTTATTCTCGATATAGTTTTTCAGCAGGGACGATTGTTTCAGGTTTTCCAAATCTTCGTCTGAGAGGTAATGCACGGAGTAGATGTCGATGTTTACCGAACGTTTGATGCGTCGTCCCCCGGCTTCCTGCATTCCCCGCCAGTTGGTGAACGATTCGGACACCAGTTTGTAAGTCGGTATGGTGGAGATGGTTTTGTCCCAGTTCTGCACTTTCACGGTGGTGAGGTTAATCTCTATCACGTCACCGTCGGCGTTGCTGCCGGGCATCACTATCCAGTCGCCGATATTCACCATGCGGTTGGAAATCAATTGTATTCCCGCCACGAACCCGAGGATGGCATCCTTGAATACCAACATCAGCACGGCGGACAAGGCACCTAGTCCGGCGAGCAGTGTCGCGGGATTCTTGTCGAGCAGGATACTGATGATAATAATCGTGGTGGCACAGTAGAAGAATATCTTGATGACTTGGATAAATACCTTAATCGGTCTGTTTTTCGCCACGGGGTAACTCTCGTATATGCGGTTGATACCGTCCAGTACGCTCGATATAATGAGCAGGAAAGAGATGGTAATCCAGATATTGATACAAATCATCAATATATTGATTCCCGTCCAGTCGTACGCCCTGAAAACGACTAGGGTAACAATCGGGGAGATTAGCAGTCCCAAGCGGTTGAAGAATCGTTGGTCGAACATCAGGTCGTCCCAGTTGGTCGATGTCCGTTTGGTCAGTTTCATCACGATACGCGCCAGCCATTGCCGGGTAAGTATATGGACAATCCACGTGATGATACCCATGATAATAACCAGCGCGAGAAAGTAAAGCAGGTCTGAGAATCCTTCCGAATAGACGTGTAGATGCTGTAATCCGGCATCGATGTACTCTTTAATAGTCATGTTAATATGTTTTAGTTGGTTTTGCACGGGGGCAAAGATAAGGAATAAGTTTATAAGGTTTATAAAGTTCATAAAGTTTATAAAGTTCTTGGACCCCTGCGGGGCGCTTTGTTCACGGCAGCTTGAGCTGCCGATAATATCGTCCGAAGGACACCCGTTACTTTATGAACCTTATAAACCTTATGAACTTTACAAACTTTATAAACTAATACGTCACCACCGACGTCTGTTTCTTCCCGTCCATCCACACGGTGAGGGGGGCTTTGAAGCGGACGTGGCGGGAGTATTTGAATTCCTCGACCACTTCCTGTTGTGCCAGCACGTCGAAGTTGATGAAGGCGTTCGCGTCTTGGAAGGGGATGGCGAAGTAGCCCACGTTCATCGAGGTGACGTTGTGGAAGAAGTGGGAGCCGAGCGACGCGTCGAGCGGGAAGTCGGGGAGTCCCTGTTCGACGATGACTTTGGCGTTGGCGATATCCGACCATTGCACGGGGATGCCCGTCAGCGGGTCGCGCGTGCCCCAGCGACCGGGACCGATAAGCAGGTATTTCTCGCCTTCGCGGGCGATGTCGGCGTTATGGCGTTTGATTTCCTCGGCGATCTCTTCCGTCCGCAGGCGGTCGAATTTCTCCGGGTCGACGTACACCACGTCCCGTATATATTGCAACTTCCCGTTGCCCATGCCCTTGTCGGCACGCAGCAGGACGTGTTCGGCGTCGATGGCGTCGTTTTCTATGTCGATGTTATACTCGTTTTTAATCAGCGGTTTGATTTGCAAGAGGTAGAACACGGGTTTCCCGCCCTCGAAGTTGACGCAAAATTCGATTTCCACGGGCGAACCCATCGCCTGCGAGAAGATGTCGAGCAGGATTTGCAGGGCGGGTGCCAGCGGGAAATAGTCGTATTGCAGTATCTTCGAGAAGTCGATGACACGGGGACCTCTCGTGGAGAAGTCGTACGTGATTTGGTCATTCATGAAGTCGTAGACGGACGCCGTGTATTCCAGAGTCCCGTCCCGTTCCGCCTCCGGTATGTCATACGCTTTTATGGCGGCGTTTTCCCCGTCGCGGTACAGGTCGTATTCCCGCCGTTCGAGGTCGATAGCGTAGAAATAGCGTTGCGATGCCTTTATTTTATCTCGCGTGGAGGCGAGTTGCAGTTTCGGGTACGCGGGGCTGAAGCGGTGGGTTTTCTCGCCGCCCACCACGTAGGCACCCAACCCGACGGCGGTAACGGCGAACCCGTCTTCCGGCTTGATGTAGGAGAAGGGATAGAAGTTGTACGACTGTGCCACGCCGCTGATTTCCGGGTAATAGCGCCCGTTATGCTCGTTGCCGACTACTTCCTGCAGGATTACCGCCATTTTCTCTTCCTCTATCATGTAGTCGATGGCGTTGAAGTACGCCCGCGACTCGGGCGAGAAGATGGAGGCGTACACCAGCTTGATAGCGTCTTCCGCGTCCCGCGCCCGTCGCTCGAAGTCCGGGTGATTGTTGGGCAGGAGGTAGGTGGAGTACACGCCGGCAAAGGGTTGGTTGAGCGAGTCCTCGAACAACCCGGAGGAGCGTACCGCCAGCGGTTTGGTCATCACGCGGAGGTATTCCCGCAGTTTTGCCCGCAGTTTCTCCGGCAATCGTGCCGTCCGGAAGGCGTCGATGATGTGGTCGTATTGCTTGTCGGCGTAGAGGACGTCGTAAAGGTCGTTCTCCTCGATAAAGTTGTCAAATTCATCGACGCCGATCACCGCCGTTTTGGGTATCATCACTTGCAGGTCGGGAATGAGTTTTTTAAGGTACACGTTCTCGATGAAGTTGGAGAGGAACGCCAGCCCGCGTCCCTTGCCGCCGAGCGAGCCTTTGCCGAGGCGGGTGATGTAGCGGTTGGAGTCTACCAGCAACGGGTTGAAGTTGATGATGCGTCCCCGCAATTTTTTCAGTTCCGACGCCTCGAAGACGTTGGCGATGAAGCGGCGCGTTTCCTCTGCGTTTTTGAAATAGCTGAAACTGTAACGGCGCAGTTTTTTGGCGAGGTTGATTTCCGCCCGCGCCATGAGCCACGTGGAGATGCCGTTGCGCTTGGCGTGGTATTCCAGCGACTCGTCCGGCACGGTCATCAGTTTGCGCCGGAATTCCTCGACGCTCGCTGCCCGATCTATGGGTAGACCGTTGGCGTCGCGGAAAATAAAATCGCCGAACCCAAGCTCCCCTTTGATGAAGTTGCGTATATCCCTCGAAAGGGTCGGGGAGTTTTTGACTATGAAATTGGCTTTTGTTTCTTGGGCCCGGCGTAGGTTTTCGCGTTCGTGGCTTTGCAGCAGGCAGGGAACGTGGGTATCGAACGCGCGCACGTGGCGGATCAGTTCGATTCCCGCGTTCTCGTCCTCCACGCCGCCGCGGGGGTAACGGACGTCGGAGATAACGCCGATGATGTTGTCCCGGTACCGGTCTATGATGTCGACGGCTTCCTCGAACGTGCTGACGAGTATCACTTTCGGGCGTACCCGCATCTTGAGTATCACGCCCATCTCGTCGTTCGAGGGTTCCTCGTTGATGATCGCCTGCGTTTGCGTCATGACCTCGGTGTAGAGCAGCGGCAGGTAGCGCGAGTAGTATTTGACGGAGTCCTCGACCACGAGAATCACCCGCGTGTCGGCGAGGCGGGTGTCGACGTCGAGGTTGATTTTGTCTTCAAGGTATTTCGCCATGGCGAGAAATACTTTCGTCGACCCGTTCCACACGAACACGCGTTCGATGGATTCCCGGGTTTCCGCTTCCACGCGCCGGAAGTGGGCGAGGTCGGCGTTGTTGTTCACGAGCATCAACTGGTGGATGTCGGGATACAGGCGTTTGATGGAGCGGCTCGTGGCGACGGGTGTCGTCTTGTCGATTCCCGCCATGATGATGATGAGCTCGAAATGCTTGTTCGCCAACGCGCGCAGTGCCGCTTCCTCGTTCGCCACGGAGGTGAAACGGGGGGCGGTGTAGAGGTTCAGTTGCAGGTATTCGCCGAATATCTTGTCGGAGAATTGTCCCTCGCGCTCGATGGTGTACGAGTCGTAGTAGTTGGCGATGAGCAGAATTTCCTTTACCTTGAAAGGCATGAGCTCTTGAAAGATGTCACGGTCGCTCTTTTTCCGCTTGTATATTTTGTTCAAGTTTATTTTTTCCATAAGACAAAGATAAGAAGTAATTTTAATTTTAGATTTTAAATTTTAGATTTTAGATTTTAGATTGAACTCCTCCGTCGGCTACGCCGCCACCTCCTCTATAAACAGAGGAGGTGTTGAGTTACTCACCGTCTTCGGGAAGTTTTTCAATCATACAATCTAAAATTTAAAATCTAAAATCTAAAATTAAAATATTCATTCGGCGAAAAGCCGTCATTGTCGGCGGTGCCGAAGAAGGGGTAGAGGTGCAGCGTGTCGTTCTCCTCGAGGGAGATAGCGAACGTTGCCCACCCGTCGGCACGGGTAGAGGCGGAAACCTCGGCGAATTGCAGGGCGTCCGGCACTGACTCGCGGAAGAACAGCACGTGCAGGACGTCATCGGGGCATGCCGCGGGTTTATCCCGGGTGTCGTTCCACCACAACCACACGACTTCCTTTCCCCTCGTCGCGGTCATACCGGCGGGCAGGGACAACCGCCCCTCGCTAGCCTTGAAGTGCCGGAAGTCTTTCACCACCCCGTTCGCTCCCACGCATTCCGCGGTCGCCTGATGGCGGTAGTTATCGTACGTCATTCCCTTGTTGCCGCGGTCGCGCCACGCGCATTCCCACACGGGCAACACGTCGTACACGTCCCGCACCACGTGTTGGGCGTGCCGTTGTTTGCCTTGGAAATTGCCGGTGTTCTCCACCCGTCCCGGGGTCCACTTGTAGTTTTTTCCCGAACACTCGGGACGCTTCGCCTTGCACGTGCATATTTTCCCGCACCACCAGTAGAACGTGATGCCGTCTATGGTTATTTTTGATATTTTTCCGGCAAGAAATGCCGCGAATCGTGCTTCCATGATTGTTAATATTAGTTCGCCCGTGGCGAGTTTCGGATTGTAAAATGTAAAGATAAAATAATTTACGAGAAATAAAAAATTATATTACATTATTTTCAATATTAGTAATCGAGTGGTTGTAAAATTGTCAGATAACATCACTATTTATGAAGTTATTGTATCATTAAGCGTGAATTAACGATACTTTACCACCTTCCCGTAATAGAGTGATTGGATTATTCCACGGGAACGTCAGGGGAATCCTTGTGTTGTTAACGAGTGTTTAAATCGTCATAAACTGGTAGTGTACCGGTATATACCGTTAACTACCGGTACACCACCGGAACACTACCGGTACACAATACCGGAACACCCCTCGTGTTCCCTTGTTAATGCGTTGTGTTATAATTGTTTAGAGTTTGTAGTTTATTAACTTTTATTAACTACGATGAGAACGTCTACCCGTGTTTTTCCCATTTTTTGCCCTTTTTACTTCTTATTGTGAAGCTATATTTAACATTATACATGGTAATAATTACAATTCAATGTGAAATTATTATAAAAATATTTCATTTTTCTCTTGGAATATATTTTATAATGTTGTATTATTACAAAATCAACGGCAGGGTTATCCCGCCGCGAGGATGGCACTAACTTCCCCCGGACGAATGTCCCCGGGATGAATCGAGAAGGAATAAAACAATAAAAATTTTCTACAATGGCAGATTTAAGATCCGTGCTTGCCCTCTCGTTGAGTGGCAAGATTCAAGACAAAATTTTCCGCAAGATGCCGAACGGGAAGACAATCGTCAGTCAGTCACCCTCCACGCAGACTTTTTCCGACCCGGAAGTGAAGGAAGCCCGCGACACGCGTATCGCCGGTTTCGGCGGGGCGGGGCATATTATCCCCGTGGTGAAGGACGCCCTCGTGCTAGGCTTCCGCGACCGCGAGAACTGGGAGCAGGTGGGCAACTATTTCATGAAAGCGAACGCGAAGACGCTTTGCGACGCGGTGCGCGACGAACAGGGAGCCCTTGTACGGGTGTACGATTTCAAGGAGATGGTGGTTTCCGCCGGTAGCACCAGACCTATCGCCGTGACCGCCTCCGTGACGCCCGACACGGGGAAGATCGTGTTCGAGCAGGCGGGTGAAGAGTCCCCCTCCGGGGCGTCGAGGGGCCCGAAAGACATGGCGCACGCGCTGGTGCTGGACGGCACGAACGAGGAAGCGGAGCTGGTGGGGTTGCGCGAGCGGTCGGAAAGCGGCTCGACCTCGTTCGCCATACCGGCGGGGTGGGACAAGTCGAACCTGTTTATTTACGCTTTCACCACGAGTGCCTACGACAAGAAGTCGTCGAAGTCCGTGTGCCTTTACCCCGCGGGCAACGCGCTGAACGACGCGCTGGTGACCGCCGAGGCGATGGAAGAGGACATCGCCGCGACGACCGACGGGAAGGGGAACCCTGTTCCCGCCCGCGTGGAGGTGACCGTCGAGTTGACCAAGTGGGCGCAGCGGCGGCACACTCCATGCACGCATCCCCGCGACCGCGTGTACGCTATCCTGCTGGACGATTCCACCGGTCGCTACCGGTGCGTGCCGCTGGGTACCCGCGAGCGCAAGAAGGTGGTGAAGCTGACCATCGACAAGGACTGGGACCCGATGCACGTGTACCTCTACGCGTTCGTCGTGGAGCACGACTACAAGCGGGCGTCCGCGCCCGTGTGCCTCAACGCCGCGGGTAATTTCGCCGTTCCCCGCGTCGCCGTCACCGCCGCCGCCGGGTCGCTCGCCTTCGCCGTTGACGACACGCCGGAACCGGCTCCCGCCATCCGCGTGGTCGATGGCGAGGAGGTGACCGACCTGTCGATCCTCGCCGCGGCGGGCATTGACACCGGCGTCCCCGTCGAGCACCTGTACACCGCCGTCTTCGACGCCTCCTCGCGCTGCCTCGACCTCGTGCCGATGCACGCCGCCGACGCTAAGACACCCGCCACGCTCGCCGTCGCGGAAGGATCGAACCCCCGCTTCCGTTTCTCCTTCGCCATCGCCGTGACGGCTGACGGGAGGAGCGCGGCGAAGGAAGCGAACTAATTGATTTTAGATTTTAAATTTTAGATTGAAAAGTTTCCCGAAGACGGTGAGTAACTCAGCTCCTCCTCTGTTTATAGAGGAGGTGGCGGCGTAGCCGACGGAGGAGTTTATTAATTAAGTGATCGAGTGATTTTAGATTGAATGATTCCAGCTGCACTAGCAACGCTTCGTTAATCACGGAATCGGCAATCATTGAATCACGGAATCAAAAAACTCCCTCCCGGCTTCGCCGTACTCCCTCTATAAACAGAGGGAGAGCTGGAATACCGCCTTGCTTCGGGAAACTTTTCAATCTAAAATTTGAAATCTAAAATCAAAAATCTCTCCCTTCGCGTCGGCTTAACTGCTTCCGGTAAATTTTTTTCATGAAAAAGTAATACCAAAGAATAGTTCGGGTATTCTTATGGTGTTATGGATAAAGATAGAATATATATAGTATTGGATTTATTTCTTAAATCTTGGAACGGGACTCTGAATCGGGCGGAAGAGGAGGAGCTGGGGGCGTTGTTGGCGGAGCCGAGATGGGCGCGGTTGAAAAGAAATCTGGAGAGTGACCGTTTTATAATGGCGAGGTTCAAGGAATACGGGAAATATAATTCCGCGGCGGATTTCTCGATTTTCCTGAAACAGGTCAGGAGAAGGGAGAAGTCGCGACACGCGAACACGTGGTGGCGGCGGGTGATCGCTAGCGCGGCTTGCGCCGCTATTTGCGTTGCTGCGGGATGGTGGTGGTCGCGGGAGGCGGGTGAAGAGGCGGTACCCGGGTTCATGGCGGAGAGCGTGGTGGAGCGGCAAGTCGCCGACCGGAACAGCGTGCGTCTGGTGCTGTCCGATAATCAAGTAATCACTTTGTCGAAGAAGACGGAGATTATCCCTATCTCGCGTCTGGATTCGATCGGGGTTTCGCGGTCGGCGGGTGTGCCGACGCTGGACTACACGCGGTTGAAAAAAGAGCTTTTGACGGACACTGTGGTCTACCACACGTTGATCGTGCCGCGGGGGGAGATGCAGTCCGTGATTCTTTCCGACGGTTCGCGCGTGGTGGTGAATGCCATGTCCATGCTGAAGTACCCGGTCGTGTTCCCGGATTCGACGCGGGAGGTGTACGTGGAGGGCGAGGCGAAGTTCGAGGTGGCTAGGGATGGCGGGAGGTCTTTCGTGGTTTCGGGCAAGGATTTTCAGGTGGACGTGCTGGGGACGGTGTTCAACGTGATGAGTTACGACGAGGAACCGGTGTCGCTGGTGACGCTGCTTGAAGGGAAGGTCAGGGCGTCGTCGGGCGACAGGACGGTGATATTGAAGCCGGGAGAGCAAGTGTCCATCACGCCCGATCACGATACGCGGGTGAGCGAGGTGGACGCGGAGGCTGTCGTGGCGTGGGTGGATAAAAAGATTAATTTCGACGCGGAGAGGTTGGACGCGGTGATGAGGAAATTGTGTCGATGGTACGACGTGCGGGTGCTTTACGAGACGCCCGCCATGAGGGAACGGCGTTTCACGGGGATGATGATGTACGATGTCCCGTTGGAGATGTTTCTCGAGTGGCTGAGCACGACGACGGATATGCGATTCACGTTGAGTGACGGGGTGATCGTTGTTGCCGCGAGCGGTAAGTTACATACGCCGTGAGCGGCGGGTTACAAGTTACAGGTTGCATTTGCCGCGGGGCGGCAAGTTACAGGTTATGGCATTCGATGAATGGCCAAGGGGGCATGCTATGCTTATTCTACAAATCTGACATACAAACGATGGTGGAGCCCGCGCGAGCGAGGTGATGGGACACGAGAGCGAGCGCGGGTTTTCATCTTTTATGAAATCTAAAACTAATCTACATGAAAAAGAAGAAGTCTAATCTATTGATGATGAAGAAGAAGACGGGCATCGTGTTGATGTTGGTTCTCTTTCTTCAATCTTTTAACACCGGGGTTTGTCGCGCCCAATCGGCGGACGAACCGAGGTTGACCGTGGAGTTTAAAGAGACTCCTTTCACGGGGGTGCTGGATTACATCAAGCGTCACACGAAGTACGAACCCCTGTACAATAACGAGGAGATGAAGCGGATTCCCGCGGTGACGCACAGTTTCAAGTCGGTGCCGTTGTCGGACGTGCTGCGGGCTTGTCTGGAGGGGACGGAGTACACGTTCAGTTTCTACCAGAACATGATCGTGATACAGAAGCGGCAGCGGACGGTGACTCCCGTGACGATACGCGGTAAGGTGCTGGACGAGCGGGGCGACGCGTTGCCGGGTGCCTCGGTGGTGGTGGAAGGAACCACGCTCGGGGTGAGTGCCGGGGAAGAGGGTACGTTCACGTTGAATCTGCCGCGGATGGATACGATCTATCTCGTGGTGACTTTCATGGGTATGCAACCGAACAAGGTGGCGGTGACGACGTTTGACAAGGAGATCGTGGTGCGTATGCAGCCGGACACGCGCGAGATGGAGGAGGTGATCGTGACGGGTTTCGGGACGGTGAAGAAATCGAGCTTCACGGGAAACGCCGTGGTGGTGACGCGGGAGGAGTTGTTGCAAGTGTCGAAGACGAACGTTATTAAGGCACTGGAGGTGTACGACCCGTCCTTCCGCGTCAAGACGAACAATCAATGGGGGTCTGACCCGAATGCGCTGCCCGAGATACAGATACGGGGGCAGTCCAGTATAGGTATCAAGGATCTGGACAAGAACACGTTGTCCAAGTCGGCGCTGGAGAATAACCCTAACCTGCCGATTTTTATACTCGACGGTTTCGAGGTTGCCATCAACAAGATTTATGATATGGACCCCAACCGGATCGAGACGATGTATATCTTGAAAGACGCGGCAGCCACGGCTCTGTACGGTTCGCGGGCGGCGAACGGCGTGGTGGTGGTGACGACGGTAGCCCCGAAGGTGGGAGAGGTGTTGATCGATTACACGATCGTGGGGAGCGTGACGATGCCCGATTTGTCGGATTATAACCTGATGCACGCTGCCGGGAAGTTGGCGGCGGAGATCCCGGCTGGGATTTTTCTTCCCGTCGGGAATAACGATACGCGCCACGATATGGATCAGGAGTATAACCGGAAGTTGTTGAACGTGCTGAGAGGGGTGGACACGTACTGGATCGGGAAGCCGGTACGCTCGATATTCAATCACAAGCACAGCCTCTCGTTCGAGGGGGGAACGGAAGTGATGCGTTACGCGTTGGACTTGCAATACAACAATGACAACGGGGTGATGAAGGGATCGTACCGCGACCGTATCGGCGGCGGTTTCCTGTTCATGTACACGGGCGGTAAGATTGAAGTGCGTAATTACGTGTCTTACGGGGAAACGAGGGCGAAGGAGTCGCCTTACGGGGATTTCAGCCAGTACACGAAGCTATTGCCTTATGACACTTACAAGGACGAGGACGGGAAGTACTTGAAGGAGTTGCCGTACTGGACGGGACGCGAGAGTCTGGTAAATCCCTTGTACGAGGCTAATCTCGGGAGTTATGACCGGACGCACATGACGGATTTAACGGATAATTTTAACTTGAACTGGTATATTACCCCGCACATGTACGCGAAGGGGGAGGTTGGCGTGACTCACACGACGGAAGAACGGGAGGTGTACGTGCATCCCGATTCCGAGACGCAGAAGGGGACGGAGATGAACGAGGATAACCTGTATGCCGGGACGTTGGGGAAATCTACGCGGAAAGCGACGTCGTGGGAGGCGAAACTGACGTACTCGTACAGCCAGTCGATGGGGGATCACGACGTGAATTTCACGGGTGGTGTCAATATGGTGACTTCGCGGGATAATAGCGCGAACGCGCGGTACCGGGGGTTCCCGACGGGCGGCGACTTCGTGTCCGTGAATTTCGCCAAGGAGATCGTGGAGAAACCTACCGAAAGGGAGAGCCGGAAGCGTTTGTTCGGGATACTGGGAGTGGGAAACTACTCGTACAAGAACACGTATTTGCTGGACGTGCTGTTCAGGTATGACGGGTCGTCGCAATTCGGGTCTAACAAGCGTTGGGCTCCCATGTGGGGGTTCGGGGTGGGTGTGAACCTGCACAAGTACAGTATTTTCGCCGATTTGGGTTGGGTGCAGTTGCTGAAGGTGAGAGGGTCTTACGGGAGAACGGGAAAGACCGGTTTCCAGTCTTACGAGGCGATACCCACGCACGAGATTAATATCGAGGAGTGGTACGTGACCGGGGCGGGTGCCTCGCTGGTGAACACGCGCGGGAACCGGAATTTGAAGTGGGAAACCACGGATAAGTTGGATGTCAGTCTGGAATTTGATATTTTCAACAGTTTGCTTTACGTGGAGGGGAATTATTATTACGAGGTGACGAAGGGGGCTATCACGGACGTGACGTTGCAGGCGTCGACCGGGTTCAAGACTTACAAGACGAACATGGGCGAGGTGTTGAACGAGGGGTTCTCTATCCAGTTGAGAAGCACGTTGTATCAGGATAAGGATTGGTACGTGGCGGTTTACGGTAATATGGCGGGCAACAGGAACACGTTGAAAAAGGTGTCGGACGCGTTGAAGGAGTACAACGAGCGGGTGAACGATTATTATAATGACGCGAATAATGATTTGGACCGCGTGTTGACGAAGTACGAGGAGGGGGTGTCCATGACCGCCAAGTACGGGATGAAATCCCTCGGGATAGATCCCGCTAACGGGAAGGAATTGTTTATTTATCGCGACGGGACGGTGAGTTACGACTGGGCTGCCGCGGAGATGGTGAAAATCGGTGACGAGACGCCGAAAGCACAAGGTTCGTTCGGGGTGAATTTGCGCTACCGTAATTTCACGCTGTTCACGAGTTTCATGTACGAGTTCGGGGGTGATATGTATAATTCGACTCTCGTGAACGAGGTTGAAAATGCCGATATGGCACGCAACGTGGACAAACGCGCGGTGACGCAACGCTGGTACCAACCGGGGGATATTACCACGCTGAAGGATATCAAGGATCGTAACGTGACGACTCAGCCGACCTCGCGTTTTATGCAACGGAATAACACGTTGACGTGGAATTCGGTGAACGTAGGGTACGAGTTCACGCGGGCGAGGAAGAAGATGGGACTGAGGTTGGCGCGCCTTGAAGTGGGGGCGAATGATCTGGTGCGTTTCTCGACGATCAAGACGGAACGCGGTACGTCTTACCCGTTTGCCCGTACCGTTAATTTCTCGTTGAAGCTGCAATTCTAATGTTATTAAAACAGGAAAAAATGAAAAGGATAATATATATATTGGGTTTACTCGCGGTGACGCTCTCGGCATGCGAGGATTGGTTTGACGTGCAACCGAAGGAGGAGTTGAGCAGCGATATCCTGTACTCGACGGGAAACGGGTACCGGATGCAATTGAACGGTATTTACATGACGTTGTCGAAGGCGGATTTGTACGGGCAGGAGTTGTCGTGGGGATTTCTGGACGCGGTAGGGCAGTATTACAGCAAGTCGAAGATGCCGCAGAAGTATCAGGACGCGAATGATTTGCTTTACGGTACTTCCGGGGTGAAGTCGACGATAGAAACGATATGGAATGATATGTATCACGCCATCGCGGATGCCAATAATCTGATAGAGCATGTCGTGAAGGAGGATTCCTCGCGCTTCGAGTTGGGCGACCGGGAGAGAAAGCTGATTCATGGTGAAGCGTTGGGATTACGCGCTTTCATGCATCTCGACCTGTTGCGATTGTTCGCCCCGGCTCCCGCGGCAAACGAGAGCGGCAAGTGGATTCCTTACGTGACGAGTTCCGAGTCGGTGACGAATACCCCGCTGACGGTGAAGGAAACGATGGAACGTATCCTTGCCGATCTGGACGAGGCGCGCCGGTTGGTGGCGGTATCGGACTCCATGGAGTTGAATGGCGACAGGGATAACTGGAATTTCCAAGCCCGCGGTTCCGGGTTGCCCAAGTTCTTTCAAGCCCGGCGGGTACGCATGAATATGCATGCGGTGATGGCGATACAAGCCCGCGCTTACATGTATAACGGGCAGAAGAAGGAAGCGCACGATCTGGCGAAGGAGATTCTGGGTGAAGAACCGGACGAGTGGGGCGGTCCGGCTTGGAATAGTCTTTACCGGTTTACCGACGAGTGGGATTTGATGGGCGATATTTATAACCGGGACGTGAAGATGTACAGTGACGTGGTGATGGGATTCGCCAACTCGAAGTGTGCCGATTTGTACGAGCCTTACCTGACGTTGGATCGTAATCTGGCGATACGCAACGTGAACAGTTTGTTTCAGGATAAAGAGATGACGAACGATTTCCGTTACGTTTACCTGATCACGGATATCGAGGGCGGCGCGGAGGTGTCGATCAAGAATATACGGGGAAAGTTGAATTCGGGGGGAAGTCAGATAGCTGCTTTTCTTCTGCCGATCATCCGCCACACGGAGTTGAGTTACATGATGGGTGAATACTTGTGCGAAACGCCGGGCGGTTTGGACAAGGCGATCGAGATACTGCGTATGGTGCAACAGGCACGCGGGGAGTATCGCGAGATCCCAATCACGAATAGTGTCGAATATATGAACGCGCTATTGAACGAGGCTCGCAGGGAGTTTATCGGCGAGGGACAGTGTTTCTACATGTACAAGCGTCTGGGCTTGCCGCTGAATGACGGCGTGGGGAATATTGATTACGGGACGAAGGTTTATTTGCCTATCCCGGATAGTGAAACCGTAATACTTTAAGTTATGAAATATTGTATTGTTATAATTGTTCTGTTTGTGATGTTCGGGGCTTGTTCCACGGACTCGTTGGACACGTACACGGCTGACCGTTACATATACTTCTCGGGTAAGAACGCGGAGGACAGCGTGAATACCTCGTTTTTCTTCTATCCCGGGGCGACGGAATTGGACGTGCCGATCGAGATGTCTTTCGCCGGACGGCCTATCACGACGGACACTGAGTACGAGTTGGTGATCGACGAGGGTATGACGACTGCCTCCGGGGCGGATTATTCGGTGGAAACGAAAAGGGTGTGGAAAGCGAACCGGAACCGGGACACGGTGAGAGTGACGTTGCATAAAACGGCGGCACTTGACAATCAAGTGGTGCGGTTGGCGTTGAGGGTAAAGGAGAATGATAATTTCCGGGTGGGACCGTTGTCGAACGCTCTTTACCGCGTGGTGTTTACTTCGCTGGCGGTGCGTCCCGTGTGGTGGACGGAGCGTATCGTGAACGAGTACTTGGGTGCTTATAGCGAGGCGAAGTATCAACAGTTGATTATCGCCACGGGGGTGAGCGATCTGTCGAATAAGACGGCCAGTGAATTGAGATATTATTCGTTGAAGCTCAAGTATCATTTGCAGCGAGAGAAAGATAACGGGAACACGATTATGGACGGGGAAGCGGAGATGTCGGTACCGGTAAAAGGTTAATTTAAAAGGAATGTTATGAGAACGAAAAATTGGATATACGCCGTGATTTGCTTTATCTTCATGTACGGGTGTTATGACGATAAAGGGAATTACGATTACGGGGATATAAACGTGATCACCGTGGAGAAATACTTGACGAACGCGGATCCCCGGTTTTATAAAGGTGATATGGCGGAGATTACTCCGGTACTGAAATTCAGCTTGGACGAGGAGATAACGACGTTGAAGTTCCGCTGGGAGTTAAGGACTTCGGAAAAGGAATACAAGACGTTGGGACACGAGAAGGTGTTGAACTGGGAGGTGGATACTGCCGGGTGGTTGCAGTTCGTGCTGACAATCACGGACACGACGAACGGGTTGCAATGCGTGGATCTTACCCGGCAGTACGTGATGGATAATCTGGCTTACCCGAGTGGCGTGTGGTTGGTTTTGGACGAGAAGGATAACGGGGCGGAGCTGGCGATGTTGGATTTGGACAGGAGATTGGATGAAGCGACACAAGAGTATGTCACTTATCTTGACGTGTACGCGGATCTTTACACGTTGGAGAACGACGGGCAGAGGTTGGGCGGGAAGCCTTATTTCCTTCAGGAAGTATTCGCGGATTGGGATTCGCCGAGCCACGTGTTGATATTGCAGGAGGGGGGAATAGGTCCGGTGTACGTGGACGGTAGTTCTTACAAGAAAACGATTTTCTTGGGCGAGGAGTTCACGGGGGGTGCGCTACCCGCGGGACAGGTATTTGTCGGGGCGGCGTATCACCATAAAGGGGATATTCTGATGTCGAAGACAGGGGATATTTTCGTGAGGCGGAAGACGGACGAGGAGGTATTTTACTCGGGTATGTATCCCGATTTCCCAGCGTATTACGAGAAGGGACTGGAGGTGACGCTGATGTGCAAGACGCGGAGCGGTATCTCGACACTGGTGTACGATAACAAGAATCACCGTTTCTTGGCCGTGAATGACGGAAACGTGTATTATGACGACGAGATCGGGGAGTGGGTGACAGACCCGAACACGGCGGCTATCCTGCCGGTGTTCCCGGAGAGGATGGAGGGGGTGACGCCCTTGAATAACATGGGGAACGTGGAGATGTATTTCTGTGACGGGTACACGGACGGGGATCGGAAGTTCTGGTGCGTGTTCAAGAATAGAGAGGACGGGGTGTATTACATGCAGTTCTTCTATTATGACGAGTGGAACGGGTATAAGGTGATTCCACAATATGAATTGCCGTTCCCGCATCAGGATTTGCTGGACGGGACGAACAAGTTCGAGTTGACGACGGATTCGCGGGAGTTCCTGTTCTTTACTTCCAACGGGACGTCCGTGGCGGGAGCGCCTCACGATAAATTGTACGCTTACCAGCACGCGAGAGGACGGGGGGACGCGAAATTGTTGTACGATTTCCAAGGAAGAGGAATCGTGTCTATGCTTGCCTCGCAGAGAAACAATGCCGGCGGTTATCTGGTTGTCGGGTTGGATTCCGGTGAAGTGTATTTCTTCGCGGCGGGTACCACGAGCATTTTTGCCGGTGGAACGATCGAGTACGCGTATAAGACGGAACCGGTTTTCGGACGGATTGCCGATATAAAATATCGATTCGGCGGTCAAGGATCGATTGTGGATTAACAGTGATTGCTGTTGCGTGGGCAACGCTTCATTAATCACTAAATCACCGAATCGATAAACTCCTCCGTCAGCTTCGCTGCCAAATGAGCCCGGAAGCCGCACTCACTTGGCAGCGAAGCCGGGAGGGAGTTTTGAGAATCACGGAATCACTGTATTTTTTGATATTTATTATTTAAAAGAGTATGAGAAACAAAACGATTTATTTACTGGTTATCGTTCTGTTGCTGCCTTGTGTCGGGATGGCGAGGAAGAAGAGGGAGGACAAGAAAGCGAAGGAGGATACCCCTTACGAGCGGCTTTTCAAGGATAAGGCCGTCGAAACGATGAAAGGGCTTATCACGATTCACCGGGTGGACGAGAAGGTATATTTCGAGATTCCTTTCGGGGTGTTCGGTCGGGAGATGCTGTTGGGATCGACGATCACGGAGATCACGAGCAACCTGTTCGGGAGTGTGGGAGAGAAGCCTTTTGAACCCCTGCACGTGGTTTTCATGCAGGACGATTCGGCAAAGGTGAGTTTGCGGCAGGTGAACGCGATTCACTCGACAAGCACGGGGCGGTACCGGCAGCGAATCAAGGAGAGCACGGTGCCCGGAATTATCGAGAGCTTCGAGGTTAGTGCTTACTCGCCGGACAGCACGGCGGTGGTGATCGACGTCACCCGTTTCCTGATGAGCGACAAGGAGGAGCTGGGACCGTTTACGCCGTGGATGCCGATACTGTCGATGAGCCGGGATATGAAGATGGAGAAACAGTTTAAAAACCAGCAATCCCGTATCGGGACGGCGAAGGCGTTTGATGATAATTTCAGCGTGCAGTCTTCCCTGACTTACGAGATGTCCGTGCGGGACAACCGGTTTTATTATTTATACAAGTTGCCGTTCACGGTAGTGATGACGCGGAGTTTCGTGCTTCTGCCCGAAGAGCCTATGCGCCCCCGGTTTGCCGATCCCCGTATCGGGATATTTATCGGCGGCAGATACGCTTATGACGAGGGAGAGAAGACGAGAATTAATTACCATATCAACCGCTGGCGCTTGGAACCCAAGGATGAGGCGGCGTACCGGCGGGGGGAACTGGTGGAACCCGTGAAGCCGATCGTTTTTCACGTGGATAACGCGTTCCCCGAGAGCTGGAAAAAGCACGTGCGCAAGGGCGTGGAAGAATGGCAGGCGGCTTTCGAGCGCATTGGTTTCAAGAACGCGATTATTGCCGTTGACTTCCCGACCGATGATCCGGAGTTTGATCCCGATAACCTGAAATATTCCTGCGTGCGCTATTCTCCCTCGCCCGTGGCGAACGCCATGGGACCCTCGTGGACGGATCCCCGGAGCGGGGAGATTATACAGGCGAATATTTCGGTCTACCATAATCTGATACAACTGGTGCGTGACTGGCGATTCCTGCAAACGTCGCCTGCCGATCCCGCCGCGCGGAAGGTGGAGATGGACGAGGAGATGCTGGGAGATTGTATCCGTTACGTGATTTCCCACGAGGTGGGGCACACGCTGGGATTCATGCATAATATGGCGGCTTCGGCGGCTGTGCCGACGGATTCGCTTCGTTCTCCTTCATATACCCGTACATATGGCACGACGATGTCTATCATGGACTACGCCCGTAATAATTACGTGGCTCAACCCGGTGACGCGGAGCGTGGCGTGAGGGTGACCCCGCCCGCGCTGGGGGTGTATGACTATTTCCTGATCCGGTGGGCGTACACGCCCCTGTTGGACGCGAAGAGTTCGCGGGAGGAAGTACCCGTGCTGGACAAGTGGATTTCCGAACGTTCTGGCGACCCCGTGTACCGCTATGGTAAGCAACAGTTCTACGGTTACCTAGATCCCTCGTCGTTCGAGGAGGATCTGGGGGACGATGCCGTGAAGTCTGCCACTTACGGGGTGAAGAATCTGAAATACGTGTTGGCGAACCTGCACGAGTGGACGGGAGAGGACGACAAGGATTTCTCGTTCCGCCGGAATATGTATAACGAGCTACTGTACCAGTATATCCGCTACATGAACCACGTGTTGGTGAACGTGGGCGGGATACACGTGAACGAGCGTTACGACGGCGACGGTCTGCCTTACTTCTCTATCGTGCCGAAGGAGAAACAGCGGCGGGCGCTGCGTTTTATGCTGGAACAGACGCGGGACGCGGAGTGGGTGGACGACAAGGATTTCCAAGCCCGTATGCCGATCATGGGAACGTACGCGCAGGTGTTGCAGGATATTGCCCTGAAAGCGATTTTCAACCGGGCGGCTCTCGTGGCGTTCGGTGCGAAATACACGGGGGAGGAGAGTCCTTATACCGCCGAGGAGTATTTCGAGGACATACACGGGTTCGTGTTCGCTCCCACGCGGGAGGGCAAAGAATTGTCCGGCGCGGAGAAGAAGTTGCAAATGGCTCTGCTGTCGGAACTGATTTCCGGTTCGGGAGTCGAGAGCGGTAAGATCGGGGGCGGCGGGAACGTGGGAATCAGTGATGCCTACCGGATAGCGGTGCCCCGCGAGATTGCGGAGAAGAGTCGCGCCGCGTACGGTTTGGTGGGAGAGTTCGACACGGAGATGACCCGTGCCCGTTGGCTGCGGCAGGCGGAAACATGTCCTTCCGCCAAGGTGCGGGGATTCGGTTGGCGGGTGGAATTGCCAATCATGAATTATCCCATGGAGCCGCTTTATCTCTCGACGTTGAAGAAGACTCACGCGCTGTTGAAGAGTAAGGCTGATACAGGCTCGGATGCCAACCGGCGTCACTACGCGCTGTTGCTTTACAAGGTGGAACAGGCACTAGGACAATAACATGTAAAACGAGTAATTATGAAGAATATAATATATATACTGTTTCTTCTTTCGTTGCTGCTGCCCGCTTCCGCGGAAGCCGATGCGTCGGGACGTAAAAAGAAAAAGGATAGGAAAGGCGGGGAACCGGAGAATGTCGAACCCTCGACTCCTTACAGCGAATTGTTCAAGGGTAAGAAGGTGAAGACCGCCAAAGGATTGATGACGATACACCGGGCGGACAAGAAAATATACGTGGAGTTCCCGCTCCGCCTGCTGGATAAAGATATGCTCTACGCTTCGGTTATCCGGGGTATTACCGATAACGGCGAGGGTGCCGTGGGCGAGTTCGTGGGCGGCGATAATGCCTTGCGTTTCACGCGACGGGATTCGGTGTTGCAAGCCCGGATTACGGTGCAGGTGGACTACCCGCCGTTGCGGGCGTTCAACAGTAGCGGTGACGGGGCGATAGACAAGGCTTTGGAGAAGGCTTCGCGACCGGGTATCTTCGGGACGTACAAGATAGAGGCATGGACGCCGGACAGTACGGCGGTGGTGGTGGATATGACGTCGTTGTTCACGAATTATTCGGCGTACACGACTCCTTTTGCCGCTTACGCGCCGAACGCCATGTTCGGTTTCGTTTCCCGGAAGCACGATATCCGCGAGGAGCGGACGACGCTGAAGGATGTCGCCGCTTTTGACAATAATGTCACGGTTACTTGCGAGCAAGGGTTTAACGTGGATTATTTCATGATGGGATTCCCGATGGCAAAGGACGTGAAAGTGACGGTGACGAGCGACAAGATTCTGATGTTGCTGCCGGAGGAACCGATGATGCCCCGCTTGGCGGATTACCGCGTGGGGGTACGTCCTTTCATGCAGGCGGATTTTAGCGACCCGCTACGAGGACTGGAACGCGTGTTCTACACGCGGCGGTGGCGACTGGAACCGACGGACAAGGCTGCCCACGAGAGAGGTGAGGCGGTGGAACCCGTGAAACCGATCGTTATTTACATGGACACGCTTATGCCCGCCGCGTGGGCGAAATATATAAAAGAGGGACTGGAGGAGTGGAATACTGCTTTCGAGAAAATAGGGTTCAGGAACGTGGTGCAGGTACGGGATTTCCCGCGGGATGACGCAGGGTTCAATCCTTTTGACGTGAATCATTCCGTGATTCTTTATTCTCCCGTGTTATGGTACTCGGCAATGACGAATCAACTCACGGATCCGCGCACGGGCGAGATATTGAGTATGTCAATCTGTATACCGGACAACTTCACGAATATGTTGTACAATGACCGCGTGTTGATGACGATGAATGCCGATCCTTCCGTGCGGCGGGCGAAGCTGAGCGAGGAACAGATGGGGGAGTTGATTCGCGCGAATATGGCGAACTGCATGGGGTGGAACTTGGGTTTGTTCCTGAACGCTTCCGCTTCTGCGGCTTACCCGGTGGATTCGCTGCGTTCCCCTTCGTTCACGCGGGAACACGGGTTGAGCCCTTCGATTATGGACGTTGTACCCTGCAATTATATCGCTCAACCGGGTGATGCCGAACGCGGCGTGCGGATGACGGCGAAAGGGGTAGGACCGTACGACGACTTTACCATCCAATGGCTGTACAAGCCGATAGCGGGGGCTAACGTGCCCGCGGACGAGAAAGCGACGCTCGACAGCTGGATCAAGGAGTCGCGCGCGAATCCTGCCTGCCGTTATCACTTGTTCGACGACTGGGGGGCTTTCGATCCTCTGGTGGCGGTCTACGACTTGGGGGATGATCCGGTGAAAGCCTTCGAGTATCACGTGGCTAACGTGAAGGGTTCTTTAAAGAACTTCTTCGAGTGGTACCGGGAAGACGATCGCGATATGGCTGTCCGTCAAGGGATATACGAGGGGTTGTGCTCCGTGTTGGGCGCGAACCGGTTGCCGCAGTTGGCAACTTACGTGGGAGGTATCGTGATGAACGCGGCGAATGCCGACGAGGGGATCAGGCAATACGAGTTTCTACCGAAGAAACAGCAACGGGAAATGGTGCAATACCTGTTGAACTTCTCCCGTGACCTCGATTGGTTGGAAGACCTCGATTTGCTCCGGCAACTGGGTCCGGGACGTATGCCCATGAAAGAGGCGATGCGGGCAACCGTGCTGGACGTGTTGTTCTCCCGCTACGATCGGTTGAAATGGTGCGCCGCCAAATCGGACGATGCCTATAAACCGAGCGAGTTGTTGGATGATATCTACCGTTTCGTGTGGGAAGGTACGCTGAAGAACCGCTCCTTGACGAAAGAGGAAATGGGATTCCAGACTTCTTATCTGGCGATGATATTGCAATCTTCTACCGTGGGGGAATCGGCTTCCGCGTTACAGGTGTCCGCCCGGCGGGACGGTGTTGCTGATTTCAGCCCCGCGAACTTATACTTTATTAATCGCGGAATCACGGAAGCGAGAAATCCCCAATCTTACAGTGCCTCTTTCGACCTGCCGTGGTGGGTGAGAGTCCCCGGTAATCCCGATGCCCACGAGTTCTACGGCATGGTGCTTCGCGTGCAGGGATTGCTGAATAAAGCGGTGGTGATGAGCACGGGCGATACGAAGTTGCATTACGAGTATCTGCTCCACAAAATCAAGAAGTCGTTGGAAAAGAAATGAGTTCATTTAACGAGAATATTATGAAACGAAACAAGATAGTATACCTGTTTATCATCGTGTTCCTGCTTCCCGCTTCCGGGTTCGCCAGAAAGAAAAAGAAGGACTCGAAGGGGGACGGGAAAACGGAGAGCCGTTACGAACAGTTGTTCAAGGATAAGGCTCGCGAAACGAAACGGGGGCTGATAACTCTCCACAAAATGGAAGGAAAGATATATTTCGAGATACCGACGGCGGTGATGGGACGGGAGATGTTGCTGGGTTCGACGATCGCCGCTTCCACCGATAATCTGCTGGGCGGGGTGGGTGAGCGCACGCATACCCCGTTGCGGGTGGTGTTCACGCTGAAGGATTCCAACAAGGTGAGTTTGGGCGAGATACAGACCGTGTACACCACGACCGACGATAATCTCCGGGAACGGATGCGGCGCGGTAATTTGCCTGCGGTAATCAAGAATTTCGAGGTGCAGGCATGGTCGCCGGACAGCACGGGAGTGGTGATTGACATGACGGATTTCCTCGTGAGCGACAATGAAATGCTTCCGCCGTTCTTCCCGTGGTCGCCGGTGGTGTCGATGACGGAAGGACGGCTTGACAAGAATTTCATACAGGAAGGGTCGCAGGTGTTGGAAATAAAAGCCTTTGAAGATAACGTCAGCGTGCAGTCGCGACTGGCTTACCGGGTGACGGCGGAAACCTTTATGGGAACTTATTGCAAGAACAAGCCGATAACTAATGTTCTAACCCGCAACTTTATCCTCTTGCCCGAGGATGCGGCTCGTCCCCGTTATGCCGATCCCCGCATCGGGGTATTCTTTGACGGAAAATACGATATCGGTCACCCGAGAAAGAATATCGACGTGTTCTATCACGCCAACCGCTGGCGTCTTGAGCCGAAAGACGAGGAGGCTTACCGTCGGGGCGAGTTGGTGGAACCGGTGAAACCGATCGTGTTCTACGTGGACGACGCATTCCCCGCGAGGTGGTTGCCTTATATACGTCAGGGAGTGCTCACGTGGAATGAGGCTTTCGAGAGGATTGGCTTTAAAAACGTGATGCAGGTGCGGGATTTCCCGTCCGATGATCCGGATTTCGACCCGGAGAACTTGAAATACTCCTGTATCCGCTATTCCCCTTCCGTGGTGGCGAACGCCATGGGACCGTCGTGGACGGATCCCCGCACGGGCGAGATTATCAACGCTTCGGTCTATGTGTACCACAATCTGGTGGCGATGGTACTGGACTGGCGTTTCCTGCACACGGCTCCCGCCGACCCGTCGGTGCGCAAGGTGAAGTTGGACGAGGAAACTTTCGGCGATTGTATGCGTTACGTGATTGCCCACGAGGTGGGACACTGCCTCGGTTTGATGCACAATATGTCCGCATCGGCGGCAATACCCACCGATTCGCTGCGTTCACCGTCCTTCACCCGGAAGTACGGAACCACGCACTCGATTATGGATTACGCCCGTAACAATTACGTGGCGCAGCCGGGCGATGCCGAGAGGGGAGTGCGTATGACGCCGCCTAATCTCGGGCTTTACGATTATTACGTGATCGAGTGGTTGTACAAACCTTTGCTCGACATTCCCACGGCGAAAGACGAGATACCCGTGCTTGACCGCTTTATTTCGGAACGTTCCGGTGATCCCGTTTATCGCTATGGCAAGCAACAGTTCTGGAACGTGTTAGACCCCAGTTCCATAGAGGAAGACTTGGGCGACGACCCGGTGAAGTCCGCCACCTATGGCGTGAAAAATTTGAAATACCTCTTGGCGAATCTCAACACGTGGGTCGCGCACGAGGATAAAGACTATAAGTTTCGTACCAATATGCTGAACGAGGCTCGTTTCCAGTTCTTCAGGTATTGCGTCCACGTGCTGAGAAATATCGGTGGATTCTATTTTAACGAGATATATGAGGGGGACGAATTGCCCGCTTACAGTGTGGTGTCCCGCGAAAGGCAGAAAGAGGCTTTGCGCTTCTTGCTGGAACAGATGAAGGACGTGGCATGGTTGGATAACGTGCCCGGTTTGCCGCTGGGGCGTGACGTGGGAGCGGAGATACAAGAGGAGATGATGCGGGGATTGCTTCGCGCGGGTCCGGTGGTGGCAATCAACGAGAAGCTGACCACGGATAGTAAACCTTTCACCCGTGACGAGTACATGAATGATATATACGCCTTTGTCATGGCACCGACCATGCAGAATAAGGTGCTGACGAAGAGTGAACGTTCCTTTTTGCAGGAGTTCGTGAACAGCTTGATCGAGGAAACCGGGGTCAACAGAAAGGACATGGGAGCGGAGCCTTTCCGTTTCCGTTCGGGGGTGTTGGTACGTGTGCCGGAGAGTATAAAGGCGAAAAGCCGCGAACGTTACGGCGTGTTGGGGCATGACGTGTTGGGGGTTTTCTCGAACGCAGAGTATCTGCCGATAAACGCGGCGGGAGAGGTGTCCGGGTTTGGCGAAGTCAATCTCTGGTATCGTCCCTATCCCTCGGAACCGGCATGTTTCAAGATGTTGCAACGGGTGTACACTCTTGTCAAAAGCAAACAGAACACGGGGAGTGCCGAAATGCAACGGTATTATAAACTTATGGCCCGTCAGATCGGGAATATCCTCGATAATTGAACGTGTAAAAATTGAATACTATGAGAAGAATAATCTATATACTGCTTTTTCTTTCTCTCGCCGCGGGTGTCAATGATTCCTTTGCCGCCGGACGGAAAAAGAAAGACAAGAGGAAAAAAGAGCTTACTGCCTACGAGAAGGTGTTTGACGGGAAGAAGGTGCAGACCGCCCGCGGGCTGATGACTTTGCACAAGATAGACGATAAAGTGTACGTGGAATTTCCTCTCGCCCTGCTCGGCAAAGAGATGCTTTTCACCTCGACGATAGAGGGAATCAGCGACAGCGGCGAGAGTGCCGTGGGGGAGTTCTCCGGTCAAGGTGTGCCCGTTCGTTTCACCCGCGCAGACTCCGTGCTGCAAGCCCGTCTGGTGGTGTTGGGCGACCTGTTGAACCTGTCGGGTGATGCGTCGGTTGACCCGGCAATCGCACGCTCCGGTATGCCGGGCGTGTACGGTAATTACAAGATAGAAGCGTTTACTCCCGACGGTGCGGCGATGCTGGTGGATATGAGTTCGCTTTTCATGACGCATAGCATTTACACGACTCCTTTCGCCGACTATGCCGGAAACTCTTTCTACGGGTTCGTGATGCGGAACCATAAGTTTCAGGAGGAACGCACTTCCCTGCACGGCGTGAAAGCGTACGCGAATAACGTGGTTGCCACGTGTGACTTGGGGTATGATGTGGATCATATCTTCTTCGGTATGTTCCTTATGGCAAAGGATATGAAAGTTTCCGTGCTGGCGAACCGGATTCTGATGCTGTTGCCGGAACAACCGATGATGCCCCGTCTTGCCGATTACCGGGTAGGTACGGAAGTGCTTCGGGCTTCCGCGCTCAATGCCTCGATGGAAGAGGTGAAACCGATTCACCTCGCTTACCGTTGGCGTTTGGAGCCGTCCGATCCCGTGGCGTATCACCGGGGTGAACTCGTGCGGCCGTTGAAACCGATCGTGTTCTACATGGATACCCTTATCCCCGAGGCGTACCGCCCGCATGTGGCGGCGGGAGTGCTGGAATGGAACAAGGCTTTCGAGGCTATCGGGTTCCGGGACGCCATACAGGTGAAGGATTACCCGCGGGATGAGCCCGGTTTTGACCTTGCCGACGTGAGTCATTCCACGATATTATTTTCCCCGGTGAAGATGTACGAGGTGAAAAGCCAGATGTATTCGGATCCCCGCACGGGTGAGATATTGTCGGCTTCCATTTTTATTCCCGTGGGGTATGATCCCGGCTTTTCATATAAGGCCTACACGCTGGCGGCAGACCCGCGGGTGCGGGAACAGTATTTGCCCGTGGAGATTTACGGGGAACAGATCAGAAACGACGTGGCGCGGGAGATGGGAAAATGTCTGGGATTTGCCGAGAATCAGCTTGCCTCGTCCGCTTATCCCGTGGATTCCTTGCGTTCGCCTTCTTTTACCCGTGAATACGGTTTGAGTCCCTCGATTATGGACCGCGTGCCTGCAAACTATATCGCCCGACCGGGGGATATGGAGCGGGGGGTGGCTCTGGTGCAGCATGGTATCGGGGGATATGACTATTTCCTCGTGAAGTGGTTGTATCGTCCCGTTCTCGGGGCGGTTACACCGCGGGAGGAAACTGCCGTACTAGACCGCTGGGTGGCGGAATCGAGAAGTAATCCTTATTTCCGTTTCGGGCGTTTCGTGTGGGGGATGCACCGTCCGGTCAACGATCCGCGAATGCAGGCTTTCGACTTGGGCGACGATCCGGTGAAGGCGTTTCGCTATCGCCTTGACAATATAAAATATATCATGGAGAATTACGGGAGCCTCACGTGGGAGGACGACAAGGAAATGACCGCTCGTGTCAATTTCCGTAACGTGCTCACGGATGCGGTATCCGCGGAACTTAACCGGATGCTTTCACACGTGGGCGGTGTGTATATCAACGAGGTACACGCCGACGAGGACATTCCCGCGTATACCGTTGTCCCGAGGGAACAACAGCGTGCTATCGTGCGCTACGCCTTGGAACTGGCGAAGAGTTTCGACTGGATGGACGACGTGGCTTACATGGAACGTTATAATATCGGCATGGGAAACCTGCCCGGTGAAGAGATGTACTTGACGATACTGGGCGGATTGCTCGGGAAGATGGGCGATTTACGGCTTTGTGCCGCGAAATCCGATGATGCCTACACGCCCGATGAATTGATGGACGACCTCTATACTTATATCTGGGACGGTACGATCGGGAAACGGGCGTTGGACGAGGACGAGCGTTTTATGCAAAGGGCTTTCGTGGCGGGTATCATGGCTACTTCTGCCGTGGCGGAATCCGCTTCGGCTTTCGAGAAACCCGAACGCCGGATGCCTTTTATCGCTGACACGAAACTCGTGTCATGGTCGCCCGATACCCGTTCCCTGCACCGCGAGGAACAACGTCTGGCGGCAGCCCGCCTGTCAGGTACTGCACCATACAGCGGTTTTGACGGGCATTACGCCGTGGTAAAGGGCTACAATGCGGCTCCTGAATTTTACAGTATGCTGTTGCGTGTACGGGACTTGTTGAAACAGAACCTCGCCTCTTCATCCGGCGATACCCGCGAGCATTACGAGTATCTGCTGTACAGGATAGGGAAGGCGTTGAGTAAAAAATGAATCTAAAAGAGAATATTATGAAACAAACCTCGATAATCATAGTGTTGGTTGTTTTGTTGTTACCGGTTCTGGCGGAAGCGCAGGGCAGAAAGGGGAAGAAAACCAAACGCGACGTCAATAGCGAGATGCCCGCGCTTCCCAAGGAATCGGCTTACGACAACCTGTTCAAGGATAAAGCCCGCGAAACCGTGAAGGGGCTGATGACGCTTCATAAGACGGACGGGCGTGTCTATTTTGAAATTCCGCTCGACCTGCTGGGAAGGGAGATGCTGATCGGTTCTACGATAGCGGAAACTACCAGCCATTACTTCGGCAGCGTGGGAGAGAAGCCGCACGAGCCGTTGCACGTGGTATTTACCCGTACCGATTCGTTAATCAACCTGCTGGAAGCGAATGCACTGCACATCACGGGCAACGAGCGGATGCGTAAAAACGTGGATAAAAACGCCTATCCCGCCGTGTTGAACAACTTCGAGATCAAAGCGTGGTCACCCGACAGCACGGCGATTGTCATCGACATGACCGATTACCTGTCCGGCGGGGAGAACGAGGCGCTTGATCCCTTTTCCCCGTGGATGCCTATTTTATGGCAATACGGTGGCGGGGAGGAAGGACAACTTGAAAAAGAATTTAAACGGGAGTTTACCCGAATCGGGCGGATCGCGGCGTACGAGAATAACGTCAGCGTGCAGACATCACTGACTTATGACGTGAGCGTGCAGGCGCAGCAATGGTACTGGATATACAAGATGCCTTTTACCGCCTTGATGACCAGAACATTCCTGCTGTTGCCGGAAACTCCCGCGCGTGCCCGGTTGGCAGATCCGCGTATCGGGGTATTTTTCGGGGGAAAATACCTGTACGAAGAGGACGAGAGGGGCGTGGAAGTACGTTACTATACCCATCGTTGGCGACTGGAACCCAAAGATTTGACGGCATTCCGACAAGGACGCCTCACGGAGCCGGTACAACCTATCGTTTTCTACGTGGACGATGCTTTCCCGGAAAGCTGGAAACCTCACGTGAAGGCGGGTATCGAGGAATGGCAGGCTGCCTTCGAGAAAATAGGCTTTAAAAACGCCATCGTGGCACGGGATTTTCCCGCCGATGATCCGGCTTTCGACCCGGAGAACCTCGCTTATTCCTGCGTGCGTTATTCCCCTTCTCCGGTGGCGAACGCCATGGGACCGTCGTGGACGGATCCCCGGAGCGGGGAGATATTGCAGGCGAACGTTTCCGTGTACCACAATATGGTGCGCCTCGTGCAGGATTGGCGTTTCATACAGACGGCTCCCGCCGACCCGTCGGTGCGGGGTGTGAATCTTGACGAGAAAACACTCGGGGACTGTATCCGTTACGTGATCGCCCACGAGATAGGGCATTGCCTCGGTTTGATGCACAATATGTCCGCGTCGGCGGCTATTCCGACCGATTCGTTACGCTCGCCCTCGTTCACGCGGAAGCATGGAACCACACATTCGATCATGGATTACGCCCGCTTTAATTACGTGGCGCAACCGGGGGATGCTGCCCGCGGGGTACGGATGACTCCGCCCGAACTGGGACTGTACGATTATTACGTTATTCGCTGGTTGTATACCCCGCTACCGGACGCAGTGACTTCCCGTGACGAGGTGCCTGTACTCGATAGCTGGATCAGCGAACGTTCCGGCGATCCGGTTTATCGTTACGGTAAACAGCAATTCTACGCTCATCATGATCCCTCGTCCTTTGAAGAGGATTTGGGGGACGATGCCGTGAAATCGGCAACCTACGGGGTGAAAAACCTGCGCTACCTGCTTGCTAACTTGAATGATTGGACACGTGACGACGATCCGGATTTCTCGTTCCGCGAACGGGTGTACAACGAGATTGTCAGCCAGTACGTGCGTTACCTGAATCACGTGGCGGCAAACATCGGCGGCATTTATCTCAACGAACGTTACGAGGGGGACAAACTGCCTCATCAGGCTTTCGTGCCGAGAGAGAAACAGAAACGTGCCGTTCGTTTCCTGCTCAACCAAGTGAAAGAAGTGCAATGGCTCGATAGTCCCGCGTTCCAGAAGGAGATGCCTCTCATGGGAATGGTTTCCCGCGAATTGGAAGATAAAATCATCGCTGCCGTTCTGGGACGTCTGGCTCCCGTGTCTTACAACGCCGATAAAGCCCCGGCGAAACTGGCTTACACGCCGGACGCGTACATGAATGATATTTACGATTTCGTATTCACGCCGACCATACAGGGACGCACGCTCTCGGCAACCGAGAAAAAGTTGCAGTTAGCCTTGCTTTCCCGTGTAATCGGCGGGGCAAACGTGGAGAAAACATCCGCTAGCCGGGGAGGTTTCCGTATGCTGATTGATGTGCCGGAAGCGGTAAAAGCGAAAAGCATAGCCTATTACGGGGATCTTGCTAATCTGTCCCGTCCGCTCGCCGAACGACAGGGATTCAGCTATTACGTTGACATAGATCCCAAACAAGCCGATATGGCTCCCTATTATTACGATTTAATGAAACGTGCCCGCCAACTGTTGCAGGGAAAAGCCTCTTCCGGTTCTGCGGATACACAGCAGCATTATAAATTTCTTCTCCATAAACTGGAGCAAGCCATGAGGTGATGAGTTTTCCCTTGTTCCTCTCCGTCGCCGTCGGAAACTTTCCGCGGCGGCGGGACAGGAGGGATTAGTGATTAATGATTTATGATTGTAAATTATATAAAATAAAAAAATTAAGCTTTTAGAGTAATACCAAACCTCGTTTCATGTATTTATAGTACGGATGAGCGTGAGATGTGGCATTGTGAGTGAAGCTAACTATAATAAACAAACAAATTGTGACAAACGAGTAGTACGGGACAAGGGAAAAATTAGAGTCTGAATCAAAATATCTGTCGGCATTTATCCGGTAGATTTTGCAGGGAATAAGTACGGCGCTTTGCAACCGGACAGTTCCCCGGTACTGTCATTATGTCTTCAATTGATTGTTTACACTTTATGAAAAACTGAGAAGTTTAACAAGAATAAAGATGGTAAACCTTGAATCTATTTTACCGGGGATAAACGGCAAGGACGAAAGATGTTGGGAACAACTTTACAATTCTTGCTACGCTGCGATGTGCGTTTACGTCGAATCGATCGTCAAGGATATGGATTGTGCGAAAGATATCGTGCAGGATCTGTTGGTGAATCTCTGGCATTCCAATGTGCAATTCGCTTCCTCGAAAGAACTAATGGGATACCTGTACAAATCTCTGTATCACAATTCATTGTTATACATCCGCAACAAGAAGAAAAGAGCCGCCATACTGGATAAGATTGACAAAGAAAAAGAAGAGGAGGATTTTGCCGCGGATTTCCTTCTGGATACGGTACAGGAAGAAATAGTACGCCTGCTCTATATGCATATCGGTGATTTACCCCGAATGAGAAAACAGATTATCAAGTTGAGTATAAGCGGTTTTTCCGGTAAAGAGATTGCCGAGAAACTAGGTATCAGCGTAAACACGGTGAAAGTCCAAAAGAACAAAAGCATCAAATATCTTCGTGATCGCCTTATGCATCGCGGGAGAGAACTCGACCTTTGAAGAGCCGCGGCAAACAAAGTGTTAAATTTAAGATTTTTCTAACGATTCGTTTGGAAAATGAAAAATAATGTTATATATTTACAGTGAACGATGATAGAGATGAGGGAAGAGAGTTTGGTTTGAGTTAGTAACTTTAAAATGAAGACGGAATGAAAGCTAAATGGAATCAAATGGTAATCGTAGCCCTTCTACTAGTTGTAATCACGAGCATCGTCGTATACACTTGGATAGGGATAGCAGAGATCATTCATTATTTTGATCATCTGGCGTACGAGTCCTTCACTACCGTGAGAATACTCGGTTTGTGACGGGAAACAAGGAACAACCGGTACACGATCCGGTAGACATGGTACTTAATTTTTCACAAGAGTGTCGATAACCCGATGATTATTGTTATTTTTGTAGGGACGGAAAATGAATAAAATAACAATTGATGACTTCTAAAATGATTCGGGTATTATCGCTGTTTTCTGGATGCGGGGGAATGGATTTGGGACTGGAAGGCGGATTTTCAGTTCACAGAGATTGTATTAATCAAAAAATGAATCCCGACTTTATAGAAAAGAACGGACGGAACGGGTGGGTAAAGTTACAATCAACCCGTTTCCGGATTGTTTTCGCCAATGATATACTGAAGGAAGCCCGGACGGCGTGGACACGTCATTTTGCCAAATACGGTTATTCCGCGGAAGTGTACCGCCAAGAGAGTGTTGTAGACCTCGTGAAACGCCACCGCGCGGGGGAAAAGGTATTCCCCGAAAAGGTGGATGTCGTCACGGGAGGATTCCCTTGTCAGGATTTCAGTCTGGCGGGGAAACGAGGTGGATTCAATTCCCATAAAGACCACAGGGGAGAGGTTATCAACGGGGAGATCGCTTCGGAAGAAACCCGGGGAAAGTTGTACATGTGGATGAAAGAAGTGATCGAGATCACGAAGCCCAAAATATTTATAGCCGAGAACGTGAAAGGACTGGTAAACCTCGCGAACGCTAAAGAGATTATTCAACGCGATTTCGCGCGGGCGGATGGTGACGGATATTTGGTGTTGGAACCGAGGGTGTTGCATGCCGCCGATTACGGGGTGCCGCAATCCCGCGAACGCGTGATTTTTATCGGTATCCGTAAATCGGCATTGACTTCGGAGGCACGGGAGATTTTGTCGGGAGAAGTGATTCCGGCAGAATACTGTCCTTACCCTTTGCCGAGTCACGGTTATCGTGCCGCGGGAGAGGGGCTGATGCCCCCGCAGACTCTCGCAAATGTATTTGCCGGGTTGGAAGAACCGGAAGCGAGCGCGGATCCGTCGCAAATGTACTACTCCAAGGCAAAATTCTTGGGCAGGCATTGTCAAGGACAGATAGAGGTCGATCTCACGAGTATCGCCCCAACTATCCGTTCCGAACATCATGGAAATATAGAATACCGCCGACTCTCGAAAGAGCATGGCGGAATCATTGACTCTGAGTTGATGGCGGGTTTGAAAGAGCGCCGATTGACTCCCCGCGAGTGCGCGTTGATACAGACCTTTCCCCCTGATTACGAGTTCGTCGTGCCTGACGGGGGAGGGGGTAAATACAAATTATCCCCCTCTTCGGCGTATAAAATCATCGGGAACGCTGTCCCCCCCTTGCTGGCATACCATATCGGGAAACGCATGGAGAGCTTGTGGGATTTCTACTTCGGGAAGGAGCCGCTTGTTTGATTTTACAACTTCAACCGGAAGATATCGGAAACTTGTTTAAACCCGTGATGCTCGAAAAAGCGGTGGGCGGAGTGGTTATTCACTCCCGATTCGAGATAGCAATCCCGTATGCCTTTCGCTTTAAAGTTCTCCGTCGCTTCTCGCAGGAGTTGTTGACCGATACGTTTTCCCCTGTACGCGGGATCGACACTGAGGTCGAAAATCACACCGTAAGGAAACGCGCCGTCGTCCGTGATACCGAAGAGGACAAAACCGATAATATCTTCATCTTCCAAGTAGAGTAATAACGTGTTGGCGGGATCCGCGACTTGGCGGTCGAGGTATTTTAGCCACATTTCCTTGTAATCCGGAGCCAACTCGTTACTGTCGAGTGCAATACCCATTTGTAACTCACCATGTGAGATATAAGCCTTGTGATTCTCGATAATGCGGGAAAAAAATTCGCAAAGGCGTGTCCTGTAATCTGTGGAGTACGTTTTTATCATATACGATGTGTTTAGTTTCTTGATTTCTTACTTATACGTTTCTTTCTTAAATAATGGATAATTACCCGAATCAATACTTTCATACTGAAATAGATTCCGATAGACGTGATTATCACGAGAAGCACGGCGGTAAATACGCCGAACTCCTTGGATATCATCGAGAACACGGGTGCTTCTCCGTTCCCTTCCAGCAACACGCCGAAAAGCGAGGCGATGGAGATAAAGAGAAGGATGTTCTTCGTGCTGTTCGCTTCTTTGAGGTCGGCGATATTGTTGGCGTTCGTGAGGGATTTGTCTACCCGCTCGGTAATTTCCTTTAATTGGCGTTCGTCATCCTCGATACGCAATCGACGGCTGGTTTCATGGTACATGTGCTTGTGTGACATGTAGCGAAGGTAACGCACCGAATCAAGTTGCAGGATGATATCCGACAGGCTGATACTCAAGCGGGCGTTTTGCTCGATCATGTCCAGAATCTTGTCGTTGATAATGGTGAAGCCCTGTTGTCCGTCTTTGGAGTCCGTCCTACTGTTTTCTCTGATGGCTTGACGGGAGTTGAAGATGTATTTGTTGAGGACGTAATTGATCGTGTGTTTCTTTGCCAGCAGGATTTCGACCAACACGAGGTATTCCGGCCAACTGACGTGATAACGGTCCCGGCGGGCGAGATGCTTTTTCCAGTCGGTGGGAGCCTCTTTGCCCCGGTTGCCGTACGTGCCGATCACGAGGCTCATGGTTTCGTTCGCGAGCACGAGATCGTCCGTGTCAATGGCGATATTCTTGCCGCACACGTCCTCGAAACTGGAGTCCATGCGATACGGCCATTCTTCCGGGTAGAGCGTCATCAACCCCACGAGTTCCGCTTTGTGACATTGTTCGATGTGTTCGATGACCTGATCCTCTCGCATCTTGTCGAAACGGATACGACCGGAGTGACCAATGGATTCCCAGATGTCGAGGAATATGTAATTGTGATCACCGTATTCGAATTCTTTCTCTTCCTTAGGTTTGTCGTGGTCTTTACACGGTTGCCTGTCAAAGAAATAGCGGTAACGTCGTTGCACTTCCTCGAAGGTAATTCCCTTTGTCCTCACGGTTGTCGGGTGGAAGTTTGACCGTTCGTCCAGATGTAGATCGCTGATGGTGACTATCTTCAAGGAACCGTCTATTTCCTGTCCTTTCAATTTCTTGTTGTACACCCAGTGTTCCACGTGCTGCACGATACCTGCCACGGCGATCAATTGATCGGTGTTGAAAGGAACATCCGTTTGACAGAATTTGGAACCGTTGATTCTTCCCGTTTTCGTCACGATAATGCGATAGGATATCTCTACCGTTTTGTTGAAAAAGACGGTAGCCCGCACGTGCACGTGTCCCCACAAGCGTGCGGGTGTCAATCCCCCGATATCGATACAGATATCAAAACCTTTCAAGCGATAGCGTTCGATCTTGGGACCCGTGCGCATTCGATCGTGGGGTGTACCCTCGTCCCACGGGTGGCGCGGGCAGGTATTGGTAAATAGTTGATTGTCAAAGTTTCCCTCGTTGTCCTTTTTAATAAAAGACTTGACTTCAGGCTTCTCCGAATCGGGAATTTCGATCCCGGGAGAGGTAAAGGTCTGGATCAATATAATGGAAAACTCGTTATATACAAGTCCACATTCACATTGGTTGTAATTTTTCATAGCACCTAGGTTTCGTGCAAATGTAATTATTTCTTGTTGTTTGAAAAAATAATAATGACCGGGAGGTGGGATTGGATTAAATTTCTTAACTTTGTTAAGATATAATGATTTGATGTTGAATAAAATATATGAATATGATGCTAGGAGGTTTAATCGGAATATTTATTACCGTGATTTATATGGCGCTATTCGTCGGGTTTATTATCTTGGGTTGGAACGCGTATCTGGCTCTACGGATATATATCCGGAAAAATAGTGATACGGGAAATAAGACTGACGAATAATCGTCAGCCTTGTACCAGTTCTTGCACGAAAGGCGTTGCCGGGTGGTTTCGAATATTGTCGGGCGTGTCGAATTGTTCGACGTGTCCCTTGTTCATAACCATAACCCGTGTGCCGAGTTTTAACGCCTCTTTTATATCGTGAGTGATGAATACGATAGTAACTCCCAGTTGCTCGTGTATTCGAAGTATCTCGTTCTGAAGCATTTTGCGCGTGATTTCATCGACGGCACCGAACGGTTCATCCATGAGCAATATGTCCGGGTTGGCGGCAAGGGCACGGGCTATGCCCACCCGTTGGCGTTGCCCGCCGGAGAGTTCCGATGGGTATCGGTCGAGCATTTCCTGTTCAAGTCCCACGACATCAATCAATCGTTCCACGGCACGGCGTGTTTTTTCCTTGTCCCGGTGATTTAACAGGCCGGGGACATAGGCAATATTCTTACGGACAGTCATGTGGGGAAACAGTCCGATGCCCTGTATCACGTAACCGATGTTGCGGCGTAATAGAGTCTGGTCTTCTTTCGAGATATCCTTTCCGTCCACGTAAATAATCCCGAAAGTGGGAGATATCAACCCGTTGATTAATTTCAGAACCGTGGTTTTCCCCGAACCGGAACTCCCGATAATGGTCAGAAATTCACCTCGTCGGATTTCCATGTTAAAGTCATTCAGAATCTCCCGTTCCCCGTATGACTTCGTGACGTGTTCAAAACGAATAGCTATATCATTTCCCATGGTTATCTTGTTTTAGCAGACCTTTCTTTTGCAGAAATTCGGCGGCAACTTCCCGTTCGGAACGATGTTTCACGTCCACCTCGTGGTTCATACCCGCCATTTCAGAATCGGTCAGTATACCTTTCATCTTTTCTAAAATACCTTCCAGTTCGGGATGTTCTTTCAGGGTTTCTTCCCGTACCACCGTGGCGCAATAATAGGAGGGGAAGAAATGTTTGTCATCATCCAGTACGGTTAGGTTGGCTCCACTCAATTGACCGTCGGTGGTGAATATGTTCATGACATCGATGTTGCCCGACTTGATAGCCTCGTATTTCAACCCGATATCCATATCCAGATTCTTTTTGAACTTTATGTCATAATAAGCGCAGAGGTCGGTGTAACCGTCGTTGATCTCGTAAAAGTCGTACTCCGCGCCGAAAATAAACCGATCGGGATAACGTGCCAGATCGGAGAAGGTTTTCAAGTGATATTTCTCCGCCGCGTCATTGCTAACAGCCAGACTGTAAGCGTTGTTGAAGCCGTAGGGAGCCACCCATTTCAACCCGTACTCCCGCGAGTATTCTTTTTGCAGCTCGGCGTATAGCTCGTCCGGTGGCAGCAGGGTGTCTTTTTTCAGAATCACGAGCCATCCCGTACCCGTGTATTCCGGGTAAAGGTCGAAATCTCCCTTGACTATCGCCGGGTGAATATTGCTCGTGCCGCCACCCACGCCTTTGGTAATCTTCACGTGAAGGTCGGAATTTTCTTCGATCAGCAGCGAGAGCATTTCCCCGAGAATGAATTGCTCGGTCATGGGCTTCGTGGCGATATGAATGGTATCTTTTTTCTGCCCGCATCCCCACGGTAACACGAGCCCGATAATCACCGCAAGTGAATAATATTTCATGTATCTTTTCATATTAGTTTACGTTTTCTTTTTATGTATTTTTCATAGCGTCCCACGCCCCAGTCCGCCAACAAGGCAAGCAGGGCGATGAGCAAACTTCCGGCAATGGTCATGGCGGAATTGTTCGTGGTGATACCCCGGTAGATGGCAACGCCCAATCCGCCCGCCCCGATAAAAGCGGCAATACCCGTGAGGGCAATCGTCATGACGACCATGTTGCGTATCCCCGACAAAATCACGGGGAATGCCAACGGTACCTGTATCTTGTAAAGTATCTGGAACGTGGTACTTCCCATGCCCCGTGCCGCCTCGATGATCTCCCGGTCAATACCCGTGATGCCCGTGTAAGTGTTATGTACCATGGGCAGGAGGGCGTATATCGAGAGAGCGATAATGGCTGTCGTGTTGCCGATGCCCGAGAACGGGATCAGAAACCCGAACAGGGCTATCGACGGTATCGTGTAAATAAAATTCGTGAGTCCCAGTACCGTGGACGAGCTTTTCCGGTAAAGGCTGCTCAATATACCCAACCCCAACCCGATAATGGCGGCAACCGCGATGGATACCAGTGATATCTGGAGGTGTTCTCCCGTGAGGCTCAAGAAAAAACGCCAGCGCTCGACGTATAACGTGTAAATCTCTTTTATCATCCTGTTTTGTTTTTGTTATTAAAAATAGTAACCCACGTTCACGTTAAAACGTGCGTGCCACGAGTTACTTTCACCTCCGGCACCGAAACCGTCCCAATCGGGTCCCAGCCACCCGTGATTCTTGCCCATGGCGTAATCAACGTATATGATGACGGGATTACAGTCCAACATTCCCCCGGTGACATTCTGGAAACTGTCCTTGAAATCGTTGTTTTGTTTTTGCAGGCACCCGAAGTCGTTGTATACTTGTATTTTCTTTAGAAACTTGCGGTTTATGGGGAAAGTGTATCCGGCACTCAACATGTAGATGTTCGCTTTTGCGGCAACGAGGTAGGGTGCCCCGTAGGCGGTCATGGATACGACCTCATCGTCATCGTCCACGGCGTTTTTAGGGTGCATGGCGTAGGTCGTTACTTGCGCTTTCAGGCTTACCTGTTGCCATAGCAGTTCGTAATGCAAAGCGAGAGCGTAGTGCGTGCCGTTCTTCCGTCTGTCGAGGTTGTAGAGTTGACCGAACTCTGCCGAAGCTCCCAGTCGTTGCCGGGAGTTTTTCCCGAATTTATAGAATGCCTGCCCGTTAAACTGGTTTATCTCCTTGTTGCGTCCTGCCACGTCATAACCGTAACGGTCGTCCGAAGTTTCGTTGTCCGAGCCGAAAAGCAATTCATCGGCATTCTTGAAAAAGGCAAAAGCGAGATCCCAACGCTCGCCAGTATGGAGATATTTGATACCCATGTCCGAATCATCTTCCAGACCGACATAATAGGCTATCTGCAAAAAGAAGTTATGGGAGGCTACGGGTTGTATCCCGAAAGGTACGCCTGTCAGACCGACTTGTATCTGGTTATTCGCGTTAAACCGGTAACCGATCCACCCGTATTTCAGCATGGGACCACCGAAATCCTTGCTGTAAAAGCGATAGTCGGCACTCAAAATAATATCGCGGTAAGAACCCGTCAATTTGAGGTATAACACGTCAAACCCGAAATCCCCGCCCCGGTCACGATGTCCTGCTTTCCAGTCACAGAAATTGTAGTTAAAGCGTAAAGCCCCGCCTAATTTGAATTTCGGGAGTTCCCTTTCTTTTTCTTGCGCGGGAAGTGAAACCGCACTAAACAGTATCCATATTATCAGTAAGAGTTTTTTGTTTTTCATTACACCCATCTTTTATCGTTTTTGGTGTATAACGGAAATTAAGTGAATTAGGTTTGCTTAAAATTATACTTTGTTTGCATAGTACTCGTGAAGGTAACCAAACAGCAGAAAAGTAAAACCATTTTAAGGTATCCCCGTTAAAGGAACAAGAACAGGGAGGGAAATAATACAATTTATGACCTGTGATTTTAAGATAAAATAGAAGATTATGGATAAGAAATTTTTGAATTACACGGATTGGCAACAGACAGCCGACACGGTACACATGTACTTGCAAATGTTGGGTAAAGTGAAACTCGTGCGCTGCCATCAACGTCCGGAATGGGCACATGTGCGTTTATATCTCTCGATAGAAGGACTTTCCACGGGAATTATCCCCGGGGACGATTCTCCTTTTGAGATACAGGCTGACTTCATGAAACACATGATTATTTTCCGCAACGGGAATGGGAAAACGGTGCATTTTGATTTACACGACGGGCTTTCCGTGGCTGAATTTTATAAACAGTTTATGAAATCACTGGAAGAGATCGGTTCCCCGACAACGATCAACGTGAGAGCGCAGGAATTTTACGATCCGGTAGATTTCGACAAGGACACGAAACACCACCATTACAACAGGGAAGCGGTACATTTGTGGCATCAGAACCACCTTTTCGCTCACGAGGCATTACGGGGCTTTCTGTCCCGTTTCCGGGGGAAAGTGGACGGTCCGGCGTACTATTTCGGTACGATGGATCTCACGGGTATCGTGTACAGTGGCGAATCGGCTCCTTTTGGTATGAACAAACCCATTTCCGATCATGCTTTCGACGAACGTTATTTCGAGTGCGGCTTCTGGCCGGGTGATCCGAATTATCCCCGTCCCGCTTTTTACGGCTTGCCTTACCCGTTTATCAGTGATTTGAGAGGTAACGATCATTTGATTCGTCCTGCTATGGCAATCTTCAAACCCGGTAAGAAAGAATTTTTCTTGACACTGGAAGATGCTTTGGCCTACGATGATCCCTTTGATGCCGTGCGGCAATTCCTGCAATCGAGCTTCGATATCATGCAGAAGATTCACCCGTGGCAACATTTGGACTGGATAACGACACCACTAACATACGCTAATTAGTTCTTTTGCCGAGGGAATCCTTTCTTGTAACGAGAAAAAATTGGTTTTGTTTGTTCCGGATTAAAAGTTTACCTTCGCGGAAAAGGTACGTTTATGATAGATCAATCCGTGATATGTGCAATAGCAACCGCCCCCGGCATGGGAGCATTAGCTGTGATCCGGCTTTCGGGTAAAGGTAGTATTGAACTCTGTGAGCGGCTGTTTGTTTCGCCATCAGGGAAACGACTGGCGGCAGCACGCCCGAATACCGTGCATTTCGGCAAAATCATGGAAGGAGAGGAGATGATCGACGAAGTTCTGGTTACTGTTTTCCGTGCCCCGCACTCCTTCACGGGTGAAGATTCTATCGAGATATCCTGTCATGGTTCCGTCTATATCCAACAGCGTCTGTTGCAGTTGCTGATTACTTCCGGAGCCCGTTTGGCCACTCCCGGGGAATTTACGCAACGGGCATTCTTGAATGGTAAAATGGATCTGTCACAAGCGGAAGCCGTGGCAGACCTGATTGCCTCGTCCTCGTCAGCCGCCCATAAAATGGCGCTAAACCAGATGCGGGGTGGTTTTTCCGACGAATTGATGAAATTGCGTATGGAACTTTTGCGTGTTACTTCTTTGCTTGAACTGGAACTCGATTTTTCGGAAGAGGATGTCGAGTTTGCCGACCGCTCTGAACTACGTTCCATAGCGGTAGGTATCGATACCTTGATTTTCCGCTTGTGTGATTCCTTTTCTTTGGGTAACGTGCTCAAGAATGGTATCCCGGTCGCTATCGTCGGGAACACTAACGTGGGGAAAAGTACCTTGCTGAACGCCCTTCTTCGAGAAGACCGGGCTATTGTTTCCGATATCGAAGGAACCACCCGTGACGTCATCGAGGACACGATCAACCTGCAAGGTATCGCCTTCCGTTTTATCGACACTGCGGGTATCCGCCATACCGACGATAAAGTGGAATCCATGGGAATCGAGCGCACTTTCTCCAAAATAGAACAAGCCCGCGTAGTGCTACTTCTTGTCGATACGACCAAAGATATCTCGAACTTTGACCCGTATTATACCCGTGTCAAAGAACGTCTGGCTACCGATGCCCGCCTGCTGATCCTTCTCAACAAAATCGACTGTTTCCAAACCTCGGATTCCCTCGTGGCTGAAATTGCCGCCCTCTCTTCCGGTGAACCCATTCTGCCCATCTCCGCGAAGACAGGGTACAACATCCCCGACCTAGTGGAACAGCTTGTTGCCGCCGTCAACATCAACGCCCTTTCCTCCGGCGACGTTATCGTCAGTAACGCCCGCCACTACGAAGCCCTATCCCGAGCCCGCTCCGCTATCGAACGTGTCATTTCCGGTCTGGCCTCTCACCTTAGCGGTGAATTTATCTCCCAAGACATCCGCGAATGCCTCCATTACCTCGGCGAAATCACCGGACAAATTACAACGGATGAAGTGCTGGGGAATATATTCAAGAACTTCTGCATCGGAAAATGATGGCTTGGAAACATTCGTAACCAACTATTGCCATTTAGAATAAAGTAGATGTATATCAGTGACTTTTCTATTTTAACACTTCCCAAACCGTATTTGGAAGTAACGAATTTTATCCATATTTTTCTATCATATTTCTACTGCGACGGAGATTTACGGTTAACCCGAATGTCACAGTGACGCATTAGTTGATGTGTGTTGACAGTGGTTTACATGTGTTGACAAAATCAGGTATAAAGATTATTTTCTTCGGTAATCTGGACATACTCGTAGTCCATTTGCCTAAATGTGGTTATTAGTCCAGCTTCCAATGCCGCTTCGCTCTGTATTGACATATTCATATGCCCTGTTATGGTATTATTACTTATTTATTCCAACTTGCAGTATTCTGATACCTAATGCATTTTCTATTTCTTGTTTTCCATCGTTTCCTTTCCTTTCCTTTCCTTTCCTTCTCCTAAAGCGTTGTCTATCTTTTCTTCAGCCATTGTATGCATCAAAAATACCTTTGCCTTATTTGGTAGGTAAAGGTACTATAAATAATTGAGATAGCACAACTTTCAGGTTGTCAACTAATGCTCTATTCTAATTTTGGAAAAACATTATGCAATACATCACGAGCATTTTGAGAATTTCTTAAGTATTCCAATGCTTTCAAATTATAAGATGAAATACCTAATACCTTTTCAATAATAGAATGAAGACCTTTGTTATTGTATAGCATAATAACTTTTGCATAATTGCTGGTCTTAATCACATCATCTAATTCCTGCAATCGTATATTATACCATTCTTCTATTTTGATTTGTTTTACGAACTCATTAAAATTCACCTCGACTTCAGTTTTGTCTTTTCCATTCCGCACATGAGACTCATTAAAGTTATAGTTAATTCTTTGGATTAGATACGAAGAAATTTGCTGTTCTTTATTTCGAGTTAATAAAGCTAAGATTTGTGTTTTAATGCTATCTATATCGCAGGTTTCATGTTTATATTCGGCAAAACCTTTAATAAAATCCTCTATCAGAAAGAGATTTTCTATTTCTGCAACATCATATGAATAAATATTCTCTGCTGCAAGTTTATCTAACTGTTCTTTTGTCCTAAAATCTCGATCTATAATACCGTATGCCACAGCATATTTGTTACTTATTTTATTATAAGCTTTTGTATAATTAATTACATCTTTACACGAAGCAAGTGGAGTTATCGTAAAATTCGGAAACAACAATTCTATTATTTGCCTATCCAAACTGCCTTGTTTGCCCTCGCAAAATAGTACTTTTTTTCGACTACCCAATATTTTCATCAACAATGCTTCTGGTATTTCAGAATCAAAAATTGGTTCAATTTCCCAATTTTCAAAAATACCAGAAGTACTACTGCTGTAGGATTTTAACCAACGTTTGTTAGCTATTCTCGTAGAAGCAAAATCTATATCATGGGTTAAATATATAAACATACAATCTTTACGCTTTTCCTCCAATATATCCCACAGTTTATTAAGTATCGCTTTATGCAAATGCATCTCAGGCTCGTCAACGATAATCAAAGATGATTCTTTAGCAAGCATGACACGTCCGACAACATAAAAAATAACACGTTCTCCATCGCTCATTTTATATGCAGGATATTTTTCGTCTCCACACTCTATCTGAAGATTACCTAAATTATCACATAATAAAGTTCTATGTTCTATAAGATGGTTCCAAATTTCAATAACCTCATCTATATTACTTTTAAAATCATTAAGATGTATAATATCTCCTTCTTGCGCATTTGAACAAAAATTATTTCTTCTTTCTAATCTCTCAGAAATTAATGCAGAAACAAGTATTCTTAGTTCTTCACTATATTGCTTTGATAAAGAATAAGGATAATCATCATTTTTTTCTGCCTTAAAAGTTTGCTTATCATCTAAACAAACTTTCTGACGACTCTCATAATCAGCAAAAGCTGATTTATATGTCGGAATACTATTGTATGTCGGAAACACTAGTAATTTTTGAGCTGGAATAACAATACCATTATCTGTTTTTTCTAATTGTTCTCTTATTGAATTTGCAAATGTAGTCTTTCCACTGCCATTCGCTCCTATAAGAACCACATTAGAACTTGTAAAACCAATCGCTTTAAGTAAATAAAATGTTTTACTCACAAAAAAGCTCTTAACGAATACGTTCTCTGCCAAATCACGGTATTTCTCAAAGTTGTGTAATTTCTGAAGTTTATTTTGATGCGTTCTCAGCTTCTCCACTTCTAAAGTTCGTATTAAATTTGCTAAGCGGTCAAATAAAGATTCCGGTATCTGATCTTCCACAACACTTTGTTTCATATCAACAAATAGGTTCATCAAACGATCTTCTGCACCAAAATTAACACCATCTTGTCTATACTCATCTAGAAACGCTTTCATGAAAGCCAAATCTTGATCAATCAAATCCAATAACTCTTTCTTGTCCATATATATCACACTCTTATCAGAGATAACTTATCTTATCAACTCGACAACATTTTCAGGAAGCATTGCATCCCCAACATCATCTTTCGGAGCGTTCTTAAGGAACAGCATTGGAACGATGGTGTAATTCTTGGCAAATGGTAACAGATTAGCTTTACGGAGAAGTTCGGCTGTTAACTGTTTGCCATTCTCCTGAGTTGTCCATTTGCATTCGCCAACTAACAGATACTTTTTATCAAGCGATTCGGCCATTACATCGAACTCGACCTGTTCCGGCTTTTTATCCTCATTGAGAACAGAACCCCACCAGCGTTTTGCCTTGCCATAAACTACTCCATTAACAAGATTTCCTGTGACAGCATCCCGACACAGTTTTTCCCATTGCATACTCACATACTCAGAGAAATGAGCAGTCAAAGCCTGTTCTATGGGTAAATGACGGCCAAGCTCAATAAACGAACGATTAGGAACAACAAACTGATAGTAAAATGCTATAAACGGATCGGCTATCTTGTAGAGGCTCTTTTTCGCATTCTTTTCATCAATACCGAATGGAACATCTTTTTTCAAGAATCCGAGATCGACAAGCTTCTTCAATGGACGCGACAGATTAGTTGCCGGCTCATTGCATCGTGCTGCAATCTCGGAAAGCCGATTTGCACCAGTACCGATATAAGACATTATCGTTGAAGTCTTGACAATATCTTTAACGTCATCCTGAAACAGTTTTATCGGCTCTTCATAAAGAGTTCCATTTACAGAAAGGATATTGTGCCACAAGGCATCATCAAGCGAGTTTCTGTTTTCCCTCAGTTCCCAATAACGCGGTACACCACCCCATACGGCATACTCTTCAATGGCACTCATCGCATCAAGGTTCAAAGCCTCCTGAATATACGGTAAACGTATCGGTGTAAGTCGCATTATCTCATCAGCACGGCCATAGAGGGGTGCAGTAGAATCAAGGAACAGCCCATACATCATATTTTGCGACGAACCACAAAGCACAAGGTTATACTTCAACTGCTTCTCGTCAACAAGTTTCTGTAATACAGACGGCAATTCTGGAGATTGCTCCACAAGATACGGAAATTCATCCAAGCATAGAGTAAAACATCTGTCTGTTCGATAATTGACCGCACGAAATATAGATTCCCAATCCGGATATGTCAACTTATCAAAATCCGGAAACACTTGTGCAATTACTTTTGCAAGCAATATCCTCTGGAGTTGGCCTTCAGAACGGTCGGCAAGGAAATAAACATCCGTGTCCGACAACACCCTTTTGATAAGCGTTGACTTACCCAATCGTCTGCGACCATACATTACGACTAATGAGGACTTCTCTCGCGCAAGAGCATCTTGTAGCCGTGCAGCTTCATCTATTCTATCAACGAATTTCATGTATCTTATTTATTATGCAATACAAACATAATGTTTTTATCGCATAACACAAAATTTTAAGCTGTGTTTTTTATCCTAATAGAGCCCTCGACTTATGTGTAGGAAACATGAGTTTTATCCTTTTTTCGAGTCTCTTTTCCTTGTTTTTAAACTCAAATCTTGCAAAGCTTTTCCCAACTTGTCTTCTTTTGCCAGCCACAGAATATCATCGTCAAGCTGTAAAGCATAATGATGTATTAAAAGGGAAAATCTCAAAATTAGAAGAGGTGGCTAAAATCAACAAGCATTTGGAAAAGTGCGGAAAACAAGGTGATTTTGCTTTGGATAAATGCAAAAGCTATCATATTATTCGTAAGTACCATATATACCCGTATAACAAACAATATGTTATTTTGTTATATGGGCGCAAACAATTTCTCCTTACAGCATATATTCAAGATTAGTTTGGCTATTCAAATGAAAAGCAACTTTACTTTATCTCCATATTCATATGTACGAGTATTAAAGTAAACCTAACAGAGGGAGGGAAAGAGATGGCTTCGCTAACCCCGAGTCGAACTATACCTGAGCCTTCTCTTTTGGCTACAAAAGAATCCGAAATTCCAACTCACAAGACTGACAAAATTTCATATATGAACTTTTATTCATATTTTCGTCCTCTAAAGAAACAAATTATGGAAACATCAAAAACATACAATAGAACAATTAATTTATTAGATAAGTACACACAGTTTATCAAGTCTATTAACACCAAGGATATTGAGAACAATCTTACACTAGATAAATTAATAGAACTAAAATCAATACTGTCTGATATTAATAACATCATGACATTAATATCAACTCGTTCTATTGCGACAAAGATATCAGACATATTATCATTTAAAAATGAAGATAGAAAGCGGGTATTTAATGTTATTGATAACCAAAAGCCAAACACGAATGGGTTCGATATAAGAATTGACTCTCCTGTAAAAATATTAGTAGAAGTCAAATGTAATTCTCTAATTCACAACAAAAAATTTGGTGCTGCACAAATCAATGCAATTCTTGAAGATGCTAGAAAATTACGGTTAGAATCATCTCGACATATAAAGGCAAGTAAAAGTATTCAAGACACAAAAGATTATATTAAGATAATTGCTATTGTCAATTTTGGCAATAGGTCTGACGAAGATTTAACGTCTCAACTACTGAGAGAAACCAAGTGTAAAGAATCTACTAATTCTGCAAGAAAAGAACGAATGAAAGTGAAAAAGTTTTTAAAGCCATTATATTCACTATCACAAATACATGAAATAACAGATTTAGATAATGTTTATCTAACAGTTTTATCAATAAATGATCTAAAAACTGAGTTAGAGCGAATACGATGTGAATACTGTTTATCACTCAAATGCTAACAGAGGGAGAAAAGAGGGCGATTTTTCTCTTTTCCCCTCCGTTTGAAGACAAACTAAGGTTAAAAACGTTAAATCTTTGATTTTTGACGAAAAAATAAGTAAATTTTTGAAGTGTCTATCTTTTAAATTGTAAACTATTGATAATCAATATATATATATATATATATATAATGCTGCGTCGGGAAATAACCCCGTATTATTAACGATCACCATAAATATTACAGTTATGAAAAAGTGTAAAATTACCGTTATGAGAATAGCTTGCTATCAAGATTTGATGGCAAAGTATGAGAATCCTATGGAACATGCTTGTGATATGAAAGAAGGACAAATTTTCATAGCTAATGGTTGGAAGAAGCCCGAAGGTATGTGCGATAGTGCTTGGGAGAGCATGTCTTCTTTTGTAATGACTTTAGCGCATGGCGGAGGTAATTTTTATAACGGGTGGATGAAAAATGAGAAATCAGCCATGATATCGTGCAATGACGGTTTTCGTCCTGTTAGTTTTTTGATTGAGGCATTGGAAGAAGAGGCCGAATGAGGGGTATTCAAATGGATTTCAAAACTAAACTATCTCGGCGTGTCGGAATGGATGATATTCGTGAGATTCTTTTTCTTGTCGAGAGTGATGACAGTCAAAAGCAGAAATTGTATGATTTAATTATCGGTGATGATGGGGTTATCGGTTATCACGCGGCGTGGGTTTTTACTCATTTTTCACCGGAAAACAGAAAGTGGTTGTACGGGAAACAGGATGAATTGATAGATGAAGTATTAGCTTGTAAACATGGGGGAAAACGGAGGGTAATTCTTTGTTTGCTCTATCAGATGCCACTAACAAATCCGCCAAGGGTGGATTTTCTTGATTTCTGTTTGGAAAAAATGATGTCGTGTCAGGAATTACCGGGGGTAAGATCGCTTTGTATGAAATTGGCTTATGAATTATGTCTTTCAATTCCTGAATTGATGCGAGAATTAAAAATGGCACTTACGATAATGGAAGTTGATACATTACCATCTATGCGAACTGTTCGAAAGAATGTGCTGAAAGCGATGGGGAGAGGGAAAAGTTTGCAAACTTTCTGATTGAGCAATTTGTTAGTAAGCTAATTATCTTGTGATTGTTATCAGGGAACGTTTTCAAGAACGAACATATCATTCATTGCTTTTGTGCTTAATTATAGTTCTGTTATCAGTATTGATAATCTTTTCGGCTCAAATGCAAGTAAAATTTGATAAAGTCAGCTCAATTTAAGTCGATAAATTTACAAGAATATAGCTAACTAGAATAAAATCGCTGATATTCAGCGACTTTATTTATAATGTAAACGAGTGTGGTAAAATCACCGAATTACTCCACGTGCGTGTACCAACTACCGGAAAAATCAAGTTGATTTTCCCCGGCAAAAAAGATATACACGTGTGCCGTGCAGCCGATAGATTCGTCAAGAGTGAATTCCCCTTGCAAATCTCCCCGGCAGCCATTCACTTCCGGGGCTAATCGGGGGGAGCGTGTCAAGTTGTCGTACAAGACGCCAACTTGCATTTTGTCCGTTGCCGCCGCGGTTTTCCACTCTCTTTCTTCTTCCCATGTCACGAGGAAACGATTACCTTCCCGCTTTATTTGTAAATCACGGGGTAATGCCAGTTTCCCCATGGTGAACACGAATCCCTCGAAGTCCGTGATTTCGCCCGTTCCGTCAAAACAACGGAAATTGGTCGAGTTGAACAAATTGGGGGCTATTTTCCCTTGTGCCTTGGCGGCAGTACGCCACACAGTAGGGGATACCTGTTTCATGTATTCCTTGTAAAACAGTTGTACTGCCTTGAAACGGGTGATTATCTCCCGTTGCTTGGGCGTGTGCCCTTCCACTTCCCATTTCCTTTTTTTCCCGGGAATGGCATATCGTTTGACGTGCGTTTCGCCATTCCACGTGTAATAAATCATGTTGCCTCTTCTGCCACGGATTTTGCCGTTAAAAAAATCGAATATTTTCATAATAAGATACTTGATTTTGTTAGTTGTCTTCATATTTCCTCCTCCGGTTCCAAGTACTGTGCTTGAGAAACTTCCGTTTTATCCGCCTTCGTTGCGAACGTGTACACGACTAAGTCTTCTCGCTTCACCCCATATTGTAGCGTCATGAACACAGAACCGTATTCTTCCCGGTTACGAAGCTGTATTAATTGCCTATCACCTGATTCTTTTTCCAACAACACGCCGTACACTAAATCATCTGCGTAAGCATTTTTCTCGTCTTCCATTCCTGTTTGCGTGAAAACAAGCTTGTTTGTCATGCTGTTGTAGCTAAGCGTCACATTCGGAACTGCTAATGTTCCATTCGTGCGAAGCAGGCGTTTGTAGTCAGCCATAACCGTATCCTCGTCCGATTGCCGGAGTGCATTCGTGAACGAGAAGGGGAGTCCCGTTTCCGGAACTCCCTTTTCAACATTCGTCATGCTTCTTCCTCCAATTCTAAAAACTGTGACTTGGAAGCTTTCTTTTTGTTTGCACTCAGCGCGAACGTGTACACGATCAGGTTTTCTTTCTTCCACCCTTGCGGTAACGCTGCAGAAGTGGAACCTCCTTCACCTCGAACGCGAAGCTGCACCAATCGGCAAAAGCCTTTTTCTTTCTCCAGTAACACGCCATACACGAGGTCATCTGCGTTGCAATTCACCTCTTCCTCCATGGCTGTTTGCACGAAGGCAAGTTTGCTATTTGCGGTTTGGTAGCTAGCAGTCACGTTGGGAATAACCATAGGTCCTTTGGCGCACGATAACTGTTCGTAATTCACGACCACGTTTTTATCCTCCACCGTGCAAATTGTTTTGTTAGATGAATGAAACGCATTTGCCGCTGACCATCCTCTCTTCCGTTGAGGATACCCCAACTCAATAGCGGGTTGTAGGATTAATGAAAGCATACTAAGCATCGCGAATTTTTTACGTTGGTTAACTGCTTCCGGAGAATTTGAAATTTTCCCCGGAATACCTTTTTTTCTAGCGATATTATCACTATTCAGAAAATAATATGTTGTTCCTCCTACGGAACCTATAAAACCTCCTGCGAGGTCTGGTATTATCCTTGCCATAATTTATTTATTTTGATTTTTATATTATAATTTAGTGATTTGATGTGTTTGTGAATCAAATCATTGAATACTGTTTTTTATTGTAGCAAACTGTATATTTGCTTTCTACTCTTTAATCAATACACTTTCTGTTTTTTACTATACAATTTATTCATTAAACCATAAATCCCCCTCGCTTCCGTAACTCGTGATATTTGTTTTCTTTTAAAATGTGCAAACTATTCTCACGAAAATAGTGTACGCCATTAGTGGATTGTTTGAATTTTGCTCTCAGAGTTGTAGTTTTAGAAATGTACAAAATAGCTTAATACCATTTTGTCGAGCAGTAAATTCATTCCCAGAGTTATAGTTTTTGAAATATACAAACTAGTTTGAAACTAATTTGTCGAGCTGTAAATTCGCTCTCAGAGTTATAGTTTTAAAATGTCCTTTTTCCAATTTTGAGTACTCGTTTTAAAAAGAACTTTCATATTGCAAATGTCTATAAAAATAATGATATAAACAAACTATGGTGATTTTTTTTCTGAGAAAAAATCTTCTGATTTTCCTTGTGGCAGGTCAAAGTGTTAAATCACAGTCTTCAACAATGCTGTAGTGTGATAAGTTTTCCTCGAAAAATATACACGTGATTGATTTGGGTATATCCCGGATTTTTTCTAATATTGTATCACTAATTAATAAGTCAAACTAAAACGTCAAGAAGGAAGAAACAGACATTTTGAACTAAAATATTGTTGAACGGACAGGATATTATTCTATACTGTAAAATCTGGTAAATTTTAATCATCATGAATAATAAGCCGAATCACGTTCCACACCCGTTCGGGCGTGGACTGTTTTGCTTTTATGATGATGGGTTTACCAGAACCTTGCAGTATCGAAAGTGTTAACAGTTTCACGCTCTCTTTATATCCTTCCATTTAGAAATGTTATAAACAGTACCGGAAAATTCATCTAGGACAGAGTGTTTGCAATAAATCACTACTTTTGTTACACGGCTACCCCGATGAGCGTTTGACGGATTCTGAAAATTAATTACATTTGTGTAATTATTCGGGATAACTCCCGGGTAACGAAAATGTGAAATATTTGAAGCGTTTAGTTTTATCCTTGTTTTGAAAATCGCCAATTTTAAACCCAGAGGATAAACAGTACAAACGTTCATGCTTGCCATATAGAAATTTCTCTATATATGGTTTAGCGTGGGGTAGCTGTTTATTTTGGGTCAGGTGTTTGGCGATACCTCAAAACGAATAAACTGAAAATTCCCACGCTTTCCATTTTTATAAATTTACCATTCGGGGAATATTGGTAGGTAATAAATCGAAACTATGAAGACTGGAAAAAGAAAGAAATGGAAATTAATTTTATTCATTATTTTGGGCATCTGGCTTGTCTGCGGGGTGTATAATATCGTAGAAAAAAAGGTAATCTTACCTTTCTTGCTTGACAGGGATAATTATGACCCGTATATGGATGAAGAAGCCTGCCGGGAGCTGGTGAAAGTTGAAAATTGTCTGAATGCATTTTTTAGAGATTACACTTACGATAAATCTTTAGACGAGTATTTATATGGTTCCTTCTTGCCTGACGCGGAACCCGAATTTATTAGAGAAGTTAAATATGTCGCGAATGAACTTATAAACTATAATTACTATAACGCTCGTAATAGTCCGAATATTACATATAAAGAGGCTAAAGAATGGCAGAATGTAATATCTACATATCAAGAATGGTATAAAAACCTGCGCCCGAAACTTGAATATTTCTTGTATCGCAAATGCAATTCAAGCATATTGCATAAAAATAATGATTTTGGACGTTATAAATTGATCGAAATAACAGACAGACCGGTATATGATAGAGCGGCAGAAGAGAAAATAATGCAATATTTCGATAAACTGAATGCGCCAACTATCGACTATGTAGAATTAATTAATGACGATAATGCAAATTATCAAATTTGGGAAATTAGTAAAGAAAGTGACCCCGATAGAGTATTTGATACTAAAATAACGGTATTATTTGACCACAAAAACAAAAGAAGTCATATAAGATTGTATCGTCCTAGAAAATGATTAATATATTATCGTATTTAAATATAGAAAAATCATGAAACACGTTTTTGTCCTATTATTTGCGATCGTTGCCGGTAATTTAAGTGCGCAAATCACAATGCTCGAAAAGGATTTCGAGTCAAACATAAAAACGCTACAAAAAGAGAACATAGGAATGCCTTTTGATAGTACTTACAATTTTTGCAGATACCTGCCTCGTGTCGATAAGCAGGGTAATCTTAATTTCAATGGCGAAGAAAATGATCTTTTTGTTTATATCGGGCAACGAATTTATTTCCCGGATACCTTAAGATATGCTTTCAAAATGGATAGTCAAGGTGTGCATAAATTACTTCCGGGCTATTACACGCTTACTAACGTGGATAAAAGATTATCCAAGGGGAGAAAATTTAACACTGAATATGAAATATTTGATACTTTAAGAGCGCATTTGGAAAAAGTCAAAAATTCATATTATAAGCAATTATCACCTGCAAATAATGATGTGCGTAAGTATTTTCAATATTTAAGAGACCTATTGGGAGGTGGTGGTTTCCAGTTATTTGAATTATTGAGTAGTACGGGAGATACTTTGTATGTCACGCATATCAGGCAGGGAATCTCTGTCGGGTATTTTGAAAAGACGAAACAATTGCTTGAAAAAAAAGAATTTTTAGTCTTACCGCGTAATTTTCCGCAGGACAGGGATTTATACACCAAAGAAGAAATAGAACTATTACCCACTTCTTTTGAGAATTACAAAAAGAATATAAATGTACATCCTTACTCGTGTACCGAAGTATCGGTAGGCAAAGTCGGACTTCGAGGTCAATCATACACGTATGATATTGTGGCTGTCATTGAAGAACAAAATTCTGAGAGGAACGCACGATCCAAGTTTTTGCAAAACATCGGGGATAAGCTAAATGTATGGAATAACAAAAGTAACGATTATAGTTTTTATGGGAATGATTTTCCACGGGCGACATTTGGAAACGCTTTTATTTTGAGAAGTGAATATGATTTCAAAAAACAATTAGAGAAAAATAAAGACAAAACTATTGCAGAAAGAATCCAAAAATTTAAAATGGAACAAACACAAAAACGTCAGCAACACTTGGCTCGTTGTATAAGCAAGTACGGCGAAGAACGTGGAACTTTGATCGCTAATGGCAATGTGGCAATAGGGATGGATAAAGAGATGTGCCGAGAAGCATGGGGAAAACCTCTTTACGAGTATAGAGATCAATCTGTTGAACACACATTGGAAATATGGAATTACGGTTCAGATAAATTGTACTTTGAAAATGATGTTCTCAAAAGAATAACTCAAATAGGACTGTAAAACGTGTGATAACACTAGAGAATTTGTTATTTCTCCGTGTTTCATGGCGCTTACCTATTGATCACGCATTGACTAAATTCTGACCAAGTCCTGTCTATACAGGAGTTAGTCAGGACTTAGTCAGAACCTAGTCAGGAGTTAGCCGCCGTGAAACACGGATAATACTCTTTTCAAGGTATGATTTGTCATGATTATTCTATCCTGAGAATTCGGGTGTTTTCGTTAAATACAGTGAAAAATAAAACTTTGTCACGCTAGTCTTGGTTATTTTCCGGAATATGTCTAATTTTAAAACATCGTAATACCACCATCTTCGGATGTCAATGACGAATTATGGTCTGGTTTTTGCAAGTTTGAATATTGAATTAAAGGAATAACCTCATGGGAAATAGTGTAAGATATAGTTTAAGGACCGCTTGGCGAACAATAGGGGCGTGTCTGTTATTGGGTTGTCTCGTGTCGTGTGGCAGTTACAAAGTATTGGATATTGATGTGTTGAAACCGGGGGGAATTAATCTGGGGAGTGGTGATGCACAGGTAATGTTTATAGACCGGAAGATCGTTCACGTGTCGGATTCTCTCTCGGCACAGCAATTATATACTTCCTTGCGGTTGAGGCGGGATAATCTGGTGAATTGCTTCTATGACGGGCTTCGTGACGGCTTGCGTAACGGGTTGCGTCCCGTGTTGCTGGTAAGAGGGTTAGGGTTGACGCCGTTATACGTGCCTGATGGTTTCGAACCGGAGCCTGTAACCCCGGAAGAAATTCGGGCGTTGGGGAAAAATTCCCGGTTGACGCACGTGCTTGCCGTGGAATATTGTAAATTTAATCTTGATTTTTCAGGTCGTTTGCTATTGGATGATAATATACTCGTTCGTTTGTATGATGCTAACGGACAAGTGGTGGATTCGATGAATAGCAAGAAAATGGAAGTGAAGCATAGCGTGTACGAGGGTGAGGATGATTACGCCACGATTTGTAACTTTTTCTATGACAAGGGATGGAGTTATGCCGAGCGACTGACTCCGATGTGGACACCGGAGAAACGCCGGATATACACGGGCAATCGTTTGTTAAGTTTGGGGTATCAGTTATTCCAAGAAGAGAACATACCGGAGGCACGCCGGATATGGGAGGCGGCGTTGGCGTTGAAACCGAACGTGGCGGCACAAGCCGCGGTCAATCTTGCTTGGCTTTACGAGAAAGACGGGAATTTTTCCGGGGCAAAGGCCTTGTTGGAAGCTGCAGCAAAGACGCTGCAGAAAGCTAACGTTGATAATAAATTGTCCGTGTATATCATGGATTATATCGCAACTCTCGACAAGCGGATAAAAGATGAAACTAAAATAATGGAACAGATATAAACGAATTTAAAGCATGGAAAATTTCAATTATTACAATCCGGTAAAAATACTTTTCGGGAAAGGAAAGATTGCTGAAATCGGGAAATGGATTCCCCGTGGAATGAAGATCATGATGACCTACGGCGGTGGGAGTATCAAGAAAAACGGGGTATACGCTCAGGTTATGGATGCCCTGCAAGGATTTGATATCGTGGAATTCCCCGGGATAGAACCGAACCCGCATTACGAGACGCTGATGCGTGCCGTGGAGTTGGCAAAACGGGAGAACGTGGGCTTTCTGCTTCCGGTGGGTGGTGGTTCCGTGATCGACGGGACGAAATTTATTGCTGCCGCGATATGCTTCGAGGGCAACGAACCGTGGGATATTGTTGCCAAGGGAGCAAAGATCAACGCGGCACTTCCTATCGGGACAGTGTTGACGTTACCCGCCACGGGGTCGGAAATGAATTGCGGGGGCGTGATTACCCGCGAATCCACGAAAGAGAAGCTGGCGTTTCGTTCACAACACGTGTTCCCGAAGTTCTCCGTGCTTGATCCGACGGTGACGTATTCACTGCCGACGCGTCAAGTGGCTAATGGTATCGTGGATACTTTCGTGCACGTGATGGAACAGTACTATACTTTCCCGGAACATGCCGAGATACAAGACCGTTTCTCCGAATCTATTCTGAAGACTTTGATCGAGATCGGACCTCGTTTGATTCAGGATGAAACGCCGAATTATGACGATCGGGCAAATTTCATGTGGGCTGCCACTATGGGGCTAAACGGGTTGATCGCTTGCGGTGTAACCGAGGATTGGTCCACTCACCATATAGGTCATGAACTGACCGCGTTCAACGGGTTGGATCACGGGATTACTCTGGCAATCGTTTTGCCGGGAGTAATGAGCGCCACGAAGATGAAACGTCGTGAAAAACTGTTGCAATATGCCTCACGGGTGTGGAATATTGACCCAACTCAACCTGATGCCTGTGATCAAGCTATCGCTCGCACGGAACAATTTTTCAATGAATTGGGAGTGAAAACCCGTTTATCCGATTACGGCGTGGGAATCGACACTATTGACCGTATCGAGAAACGTTTCCGTGACCGGGGGATGTTTGCCTTGGGCGGCATTGACGACGTGAACGTGGATAACGTGAGGGCGATATTGACGTCAAGACTCTAATTAATTGAAAGTTGAAAATGGAAAATTGAAAATGATATATTCCCGGACGTGAGGACTATTATTTTACAGTTTTCCATTTTCAATTTTGTATCATAAATTGAAGTTGAAAATATAGGAATACCTTTCATTTTCAATTTTCAATTTTCAATTTTCAATTTTCAATTGTATGTTGCAAGTTTATCGGGCTTCCGCGGGTGCGGGAAAGACTTTTGCTTTGACGATGGAATACTTCAAGATCGTTTTTAACTCCCCGTTGGAGTACAAAAACGTTCTGGCGGTTACGTTCACGAATAAGGCAACGGAAGAGATGAAATCCCGTATCGTGAGAGAGTTGAATAAGTTGGCGGAAGGGCAGAAGAGCGATTACCGGGAGGATTTGAAGCGATCGTTGCGGTTGTCGGATGAACAGGTGAAAGCCCGCGCGGAAGTGTTGCGCACGCTGATCCTGCATGATTACGGGCGACTCGCGGTAACGACGATCGATCGTTTTTTCCAGCGTGTGATCAAGGCTTTTACCCGGGAACTCGGTATATTCCCCGGTTATAACGTGGAGTTGGACAGTGATTACGTTTTGCAGCGTGCTGTCGATCAAGTGATGCAGCGTATGAATAAGGACAGGGAGTTGGGGGCGTGGATTACCGAGTTGATGAATGATAGCGTGGAGGATGCCCGTTCGTGGAGCGTGAAGTCAAAAATTGCCGAGTTGGGAAAAGAACTTTTCGGCGAGAGTTATATGCTTTTCGATAAGGATGTACAAGAGCGTTTTAGTGACCGGGATTTCTTGAAAATATACAAGCGTTTCTTGCAAGGTATTATTACCGGGTTCGAGAAACGTTTGCAAGAATACGGGCGAATAGGGTGCGTGTTTATGGAAGAACAGGGACTGCATGTCGAGGATTTCAAGGGAGGCAAACGTTCGGCGGTCACTCACTTTTATAAATTGAAGGATAAAAATCTGGATGGCATCACGGCTACTATCCGTAAAGCAGTTGATAATCTTGACGAATGGGTGACCAAAAGCATGGATGCCGCTGGTCGTGCCCGCGTGGAGGATGCTTACACGACGTTGAACACGTGGTTGCGGGAGAGCGTGGAGTTTTATGACGAGCATCTCCGGGATTACGTGTCGGCTCGTTTGTTGTCGGGTAACCTTTATCAATTGGGAATATTGAATGATTTGTACGGGGAAGTCCGGGATTATTGTGACGAGAAAGGACTTATGTTGTTGAGCGACACAACCCGTTTGCTCAATACTCTGATCGCGGGTAACGATACTTCTTTCCTGTTCGAGAAGACGGGAAACTTCTACAAGCACGTGATGATTGACGAGTTTCAAGATACTTCCACTATGCAGTGGGCGAATTTCCGTCCGCTGATCGTGAACACGCTTGCCGAGGGCGGACGGGCGATGCTTGTAGGCGACGTGAAACAGAGTATCTACCGTTGGCGCAACGGGGATTGGCGCTTGTTGGCGGAGGGCGTGGAACGTGATTTTACGGCTTTCGGGACTGATAATATCGTGTTGGGGCATAATTGGCGAAGTAGCCGGGAGATCGTGGAGTTTAACAATCGTTTTTTCGTGCAGGCGGCGGGACAATTGAAGGAATTGTATGACGCGGAATGCGGGGAGGATAATGTTTATTCCCGCTCGATCGCGGAGGCATATAATAAACCGGAACAGTTGGTTAGCCGTCCCGGTAACGGGTACGTGGAAATTCGTTTCGGCGAAGAGAAGCAAGAGGAGGGAAGTGATACCGCTATTATGGAAGAGGTCGTGGCTATTGTCAATGATACCGTGCGTCGCGGCGGTCACCTGAAAGATTGTGTTATCTTGGTCCGTAACGGCAAGGAGGGGGCTTTTGCCGCCGATTACCTGATAGAATATAATAAACGGGAGGGAATACCTTTTCCCGTGACTTTTATTTCCAACGATTCGTTGTACGTGTCATCGTCGCCTTACGTGGAGTTGATTATCAACGTGCTGCGTTATATGGTGGAGCCGTATGATGCTGTAAACCGTACCGTGTTGCTTTACAATTACCGTACATTCGTGAAAGGGGAGAACACGGCGGAAAACGACGAACTTTTCAAGGCGGGCGGACAGGTGGAGAGTTTTCTCGACACGCTTGATATACCGTTTCTGCGTGAACCGGAACGATGGGTTTCGGGTTCCCTGTTCGAGATCACGGAAGAGATTATCGAGGCTTTCGGGTTGAAGAACCGTACGGAAGAGCTGCCTTATCTGATCGCTTTTCAAGATATCCTGTTTGAATATGAACGGAATAACACGAATAGTTTGCCGGTGTTCCTTGAATGGTGGGAGAAAGAGAAAGATAAAAAGGTGTTATCCACTTCCGAGGAAACGGATGCCGTGCGAATACTCACGATACATAAATCCAAGGGGTTGGAATTTAAGTCGGTTATTATTCCCTTCTGTGCGTGGGATCTCGATGATACCCGCCACGGGCGACGGATATGGTGTCGCAACCGGGAGGAGGGATTCCGGGATTTGGAATATGCCCCGTTAAATTACTCTCCCAAGTTGGCGGACAGTCATTTTAGGGAGGATTACATGGAAGAGCACATGAAAGCATACGTCGATAACTTGAATTTGCTTTACGTGGCTCTGACACGGGCGGAGAGGGAATTGTACGTGTTGCCTTACGCGCCAAAGATCAGTAAAGAGGGTAAACCTTCGGATATCGGGGCATTTCTTTATCAAGTGTTGGAACAACTTGCCCTGCCGGAATGGGACGGTGAGAATTTGTGTTTGCGCATCGGGCGGCAAGAAGTGATTCCTGTTTCGGGGAAAGTGAATGACGATAATACATTGAGTTTGTCGGAATACCCGATATATAATTTGAATGGTCGGGTAAGCGTGCGCTACAAGTACGAGGACTATACCGATCCGGAAAATATAGAAACTTCAGCAGTAGACGAGGGGAAGATGTTGCACGAGATTTTCCGGCGTATCGAAACCGTGAATGATATTGATCGGGCTGTCGGTGATATGTACCGTGCAGGATTGATAAATAACGATGAACGGGCGGTGTACCGGGAGCAGGTAGTCGGTTTCTTGAAAAACAACGTCCCTTCGGAATGGTTTGACGGTAAGTACAAGATTATCAACGAACGGGATATTCTTTTTAAAGGGACTGGAAAAGCTCGTCCAGACCGGGTAATGACAGACGGCAGGAAAGCCGTTGTCGTGGATTACAAGTTCGGGCGGAAAGAGGAGAACTCCTATCTTCGTCAAGTTGGTTTTTACTGTAAGACATTACGCCAAATGGGATATACCGACGTGTCGGGATATATCTGGTATGTCACGTTGGACAAAATCGTACCCGTGTATACCGAGAGTACACCTGTTCTGTTGCAGCTTTTTGATTGAATTTCTTTAAAACTTAGAATAAAAAAAGTGGTCGGAAGAAAATTCCGACCACTCGTGTTTTTTAGCCCTTTTTCTTTTATCTTCTATAATCAAGTCTTTTTTTACCGAGAGGGATGCTGCATCCGATATAAGCGTTTGCACGGTTTGCATCGCCCGGGGCTTTCGTCATTAAATAGTCGGAACCGATGAAGATGGGACCTAATTTCAGACCGATACCCACGGTTTTGAATTCACTATGCAGGAATGAATAACTCAACGTGGCTCCGAACCAATTTCTCGGACGATAGTTCGCTGAAACTGTTAATTCAGAATAAGAACTCGGGAGGGTGAATTGAGTGGAGGAGAGGACGCCGAAACCGAGTTTGTTGTTCAGTAACGTGATCTCTGCACCGATGTTTAAGGTAGAACGAAGTGTCGTTTTACGGCTTTTGGCTTCACCTTCTTGGAATTGGATCAAATCAAGGTCGAAGATGTCCGTGTTACTTGTTACGTAATTTTGAATCTCATCGGGATTCATGTTTTCGAAATCCTCCGGATTATAGTTATCGGGATCAATATCGTTCATGAAATCGTTATAGGTGTGTTCACCTTCGGTTTTAGCTATCGTGGTATTCGATTTAGACCAGTTAATAAAACCCAAGTCAAGAATAGCAGCTGAAACGGTCAGGTTATTTAATATCTTGTAGCTCGCTCCTAAATCAATGCCGAATCCGAAACCGGATATTCCCGGAGAATCGATATCAATATCATTGATGTAACCATGTTCCGAATCATATTCAAACTTCAGTCCTTTCATGGAAGTTTCCAATTTACCTTTGGTTCTAACTTTCCAATTCTGATAATCAGTATCCGCGTTAACGTATATTTCGTCAATTTTGGCATCGAGATTACCTACACCTACTAATACTTTAAAGCGTCCCCCGACACTCAATTTCTCTGTTATCGGGCGAGAGTATCCCAGACCAATTTCAGAGAAGACATCGGCATGCAGTTCCATGTTTTTGATATCATACATGTCACCAACGTCAAACTTATCGGCATTACGGGCAAATTCGAACATCGTTTTCGGGATAGAAGCACTGACAATCGCTCTCGCTCCCAGATTGACAGTCCAAAATCCTTTACCACTATAAAAACCGAAAGAAAGGATATCGGTCGTGAAATCAATGTTCATTGTATTTTTGCTATCCAAACGATTCATGAATTTGTCACTTTCAAGGAAGCCGTTTTTGTTTTCGATGATATCCACGAAGTCATCGATAGATAGTTTGTTCGAAGAAATGGATAATCCTAACGCTCCAATGGCCGGAATATTGAAATATCCTCTGGCGGGTTGTAAAGCCGGATTCATTTTTAATCTCGCCGGAACGTTGTCCATAAAATAGGAAGTACGAAGCCCTTGAGCGTACCCGTTCGTGACCCCTAAAACTGTCAGCAAGCCCACCACACAAGCTGCTTTCAGCAATTTGAAACTTTTTTTCATAAATAAGTGTCCTTTTAAATATGCAATATTGATAATTTCCTTATGCAAAATTGAGATTTTATTTTAGAATAGCAAAGGAATTTTATTACTTTTTTGTGACGTTTTAGAGGAAAAGGGGGATATTTGTTGTTTCATTATTTGGAAGTGAATATAAGAAACACTATCTTTGCACTCGCAAAACAGGAAATGTTTTGATGAACATTGCGGGATGGAGCAGTTGGTAGCTCGTTGGGCTCATAACCCAAAGGTCGTCTGTTCGAGTCAGGCTCCCGCTACAAGGAAAAGAGATTGAAAGTTCAATCTCTTTTTTTATTGTATTCAATAAAAAATCTCCCCCTGTAGAGGAGGAGATTCTCGGAACTGTATTTTGCTTCTATGTAGTTACATCGCGACTCCAATGATTCCTTTCATGGAACTTTCCAGAAAATCAATGATTTTCTGAATTTCCGGACCAATGGATATGGTTTCCTTGATTCTTATCAATGCGTTTTCAAGGCTGGTACTACATTGGTATATCTGGCGATACGCTTTCGCGATATCGTCGATGGTGTTTTCGTTCAACGCGTCCTCTTTACGCAGGATGGTTGCGTTTATCCCGTAATAGCTGATCGGGTTATGTGCTGCCACGATATAAGGGGGCACATCTTTATTTGCCCGACAACCGTCTTTGATGAAAGCCCATGTCCCGACACGGCATCCGTGTTTCACGATCACGCCGCTACCGAGAATGACACAATCTTCAATGACACAGTTCCCGGCGGTTTTTGCCCCGTTGCCGATAACACAGGTATTTCCCAGATGAGTGTCATGTGCCAGATGGACACCTTCCAGAAGGAAATTGCCATCTCCAATGATGGTGCAATCCGTGGTGTTCGTTCCCCGGTTGATGATAACTTTTTCACGGATGGTATTGTTGTTACCGATTCGCAGGATCGTGTCATCACCCTTGAATTTGAAATCCTGTGGAGTGGCACCGATAATGGCTCCATGATAAATCATGTTGTTTTCACCCATGCGGGTGCCGCTTAGCACGCTGGCATAAGGCATAATCGTGCAATTGTCACCGATCTCTACATTATTATCAATGTAGGCGAAAGGATGAACGGTCACGTTCTTTCCTATTTTCGCGTTTGGATCAACATAAGCTAATGGACTAATCATATCTGTATGTTTTTGAGGTTTATTCTGTTCGTCCGCCACCTAACGCGTGGTACAAATTCACGACAGCCTGCATGCGCTGGAATTCATCGGATATTCCCGATAGTTGAGCGCTTAGCAGGGATTGTTGAGCTGTTAATACTTCCAAGTAAGTGGACGTCCCTAAAGTTAGTAATTCTTGCGTGTAATCGACAGATTTTTCCAAAGAAAATATTTGTTTTTCCCGTTGGATGATTTTGTCCTGTGCCGTCTGGTATTGAGTGAGGGCGTTACTAACTTCGCTTCCGGCGTTCAACAGACTTTGTTCGAAACTGATCATGGCCTCTTCCTGTTGTGCTTTGGCAATCCTCAACCGTGCGGTGAGGGCTCCTTTATTAAAAATCGGTTGCGCGAGGGAACCTATTGCCGTGGCGATCATCTTACCGGGATTAACGATGCCCATTCCGGAATTGTTTGTCCACCCCAGAGTTCCGTTGATCGTTAATTGCGGGTAGAAAGACGCCCGAGCTTGATTCGTGTTATAGAAAGTGGAAGCGAGAGCCATTTCCGCCGCTTTCACGTCCGGGCGGTTTGATAATAATTGAACCGGAACGCCCGCGTTCAGCAAGGTAGGCAGATTCTGGTCTTCCAACTTGCCTCTTTCTATTCTTTGAGGGGCTTGTTTCAACAAGAGGGACAACGAGTTTTCCGTTTCCCGGATGCTTTGCTTTAAATCAGGGATAGAAGCGGCAATCATGTAACTGTTCGCTTCGCTTTGTGCTATTGCGGCTTCGTTTACCATGCCGGCTTCTTTCATGGCTTTCATGGTCTCCACGCTTTTTTGCCAAAGTAATGCGGTTTCTTCAGTGATAGCCAGTTGTTTATCCAGCATTAACAACGTGTAATAAGCATTAGCGATAGCGGAAATAACTTGTGTCTGAACCGCTTGTTTATACGCTTCACTTTGTAGTAACGTGACTTTAGCACCTCGCTTGGCATTTAATAATCTTCCGAACAGGTCTATTTCCCAACTGGAAACTACCGGTAGGGTATAGGTTTGTGAGGCTTTCGCTTTATCAAAACTGCTCACCGTTCCTTGGGGAGATAATCCCAAGAAAGGTAAGTATGCCAGACGGGAGGACATTAAGCCTGCCTCTGCTTCTTTCACTTTCAGCACGGCTGTCTGGAGATCGCTGTTTTGTTCCAGACCTAACCGGATCAATTGTTGTAATTGAGGGTCCGTGAACACTTCTTCCCACGGTAGATTACCCATGTTTGTCGTGTCGGAAGCCAAGGTGTCCGTCACGGAAACGGGATCACGATACAAGCCTTGAACATCTACTTCAGGGCGATTGTATTGCTTGTAGATGTTACAGCTACTTAGCAAGGCTCCCGCGCAGAGGGCGTATATTGTAACTTTTTTCATTGTTCTTTATTTTGTGTATTGTTCAATTTCAGATTCCAGTTCGGAGTTATCCGTGTCATGCCATTCGATCGGTTTGATCTTTTCCTGCAAGTATTGGAATGCCACGAATAATGCCGGTACTATGAATATCTGACAAATCATACCGATAAACATACCACCGATGGCTCCCGTACCCAAGGTACTGTTACCGTTGGCTCCCACGCCACTGGCAAACATCAACGGCAACAATCCGATAACCAAAGCCAATGAGGTCATCAAAATCGGTCGAAGACGGGCAGAAGCACCCAACACGGCAGCGGAGACGATACTCATGCCGGATAGACGACGTTCCAGTGCAAATTCGGTAATCAAAATGGCGTTCTTTGCCAGCAACCCGATCAACATGATCAATGATATCTGCATGTAGATGTTGTTTTCGACTCCCATGATTTTGGCGAATATAAAACTCCCCATCAACCCGAATGGTACGGACAAGATAACACCCCAAGGTAATATGTAACTCTCGTACTGGGCACTTAATAACAGGTAAACGAATACCAGACAGAGCAGGAAGATCATGGCTGTCGTACCTTCACTGGAACTTTGTTCTTCACGTGTCATGCCGGAATACTCGAAACCGTATCCCGTGGGCAAGGTTTCCGCGGCTACTTCCTGAATAGCTTGAATGGCTTGTCCTGAGCTATACCCGTCGGCAGGGGAACCGTTGACACTCATGGCGGTAAACATGTTGAAACGCTTGATGTTGTCCGGTCCGTATATTTTCCGTAAGGTAATAAACTGTGTGATCGGTGCCATCTCGTTTCCGTTTCTGACCATCACTTGGTTAAGGGTTTCCGGGTTTGCCCTGAAATTGGCATCAGCTTGTATCATTACCCGGTATAGTTTACCGAAACGATTGAAGTTGGAGGCGTATATACCACCGTAGTATCCTTGTAACGTGGTTAGTAACATATTCGGGGTTAGTCCCGCTTCTTTACATTTTGCCACATCGATGTCTACCATGTACTGGGGGTAGTTCGGGTTGAACGAGGTACGTGCGGTGGCAATTTCCGGGCGTTGGTTCAACTTTTCGAGGAAGTTTTGTGCCACGCTGTAAAAGTCTTCCAGACTGCCTCCGGTCTTGTCCTGCAAGTTAAATTCGAAACCGTTCGTGATACTGTACCCCGGAATCATGGGAGGGGCGAACAGAAGTACCCGCGCATCCTTTATCAATCCTTGCGTTTGCATGTATAGTTGTCCGATAACACTGTTGATATCTTGCCCTTTACCGCGCTCGTCCCAAGGTTTCAACCGACATATAAATGTTCCATAAGAGCTACCTTGCCCGGCGATAAAGCTATATCCGGCAACCTCCGTGCGTCCGTCTACGGCCGGATTGCTCGCTATTAAACTGTCGACTTGTGCCAGTGCCGCCCGTGTCCTTTCCAGTGAAGTGGCGGGAGGGAGGTCCACGATAGCGAAGAAGGTTCCGGTATCTTCGTTAGGAACCAATCCTGTTGGGGTTGATCTCATCAAAAGAACCAAAATAACGATACTTGCTACAACGGTAGTAAAACTGATCACCTTGTGATTGATGAAAAAGTTCACACCTTTCTTGTATTTTTGCAGGGTTACGTCGTAGGCGGCATTGAAGGCCGCGTGGAAACGATTGATCAATCCTTTTTTGTGCGCTTGTTTATCTTTATCATGCGGTTTCAAGAACACCGCGCATAGGGCGGGACTTAAAGTCAACGCGTTAATTGCCGATAGTCCGATAGCAACAGCCATGGTCAGACCGAACTGGCGATAGAAAGTTCCGGATGTACCCGACATGAAACTCACGGGGATAAACACTGCCATCATCACGAGTGTAATGGATACGATAGCACCCGAGATCTCGTTCATGGCGTCGACGGAAGCTTTTATAGGCGATTTGTAGCCTTGGTCAAGTTTGGCGTGTACCGCCTCGACGACAATGATCGCGTCGTCGACCACGATAGCGATGGCAAGTACAAGGGCGCATAAAGTCAACAGGTTCATGCTGAACCCTATCAATTGCAGCACGAAGAAAGTACCAATTAATGCCACGGGTATCGCGATGGCGGGAATCAAGGTGGAACGGAAGTCCTGCAAGAAAATGAACACGACGAGGAAGACCAGAATGAATGCTTCGATTAAGGTTTTCAATACCTCGTGGATGGACGCGAACAAGAAATCATTCGCGTTCAATAGGATACTGTATTCCACTCCCGGGGGAAAGTCCTTGGAAGATTCTTTCAACAGAGCTTCGATGTTTTGGATAATTTCCGTTGCGTTTGAACCTGCCGTTTGAAAGATCATTCCCGTTACTCCCGGATGTCCGTTTGAACGCGTGGCATAACCGTAGCTCAAGCCGCCCAGTTCGATTCGGGCAACATCTTTTAGCCGTAGAATTTCCCCGTCCGATGTAGCGCGAATCACGATGTCTTCAAATTCCTCCGGTGTCTGTAAACGACCTTTATATTTCATGATATACTGGAAGGATTGGTCGCCGCTTTCGCCAAACTGCCCCGGGGCTGCCTCGATATTTTGCTCTGCCAGAACGCTCGTCACGTCCGAGGGCATGAGTTTATATTGAGCCATCACATCCGGTTTCAGCCAGATACGCATGGAGTAATCGGCGCCTAGTACCATGGCGTCACCCACGCCGGGAACACGCTGAATCTGGGGAATGAGATTAATCTTCACGTAGTTTTGTATGAAAGTTTCGTCGAATTTATCGTCCGAACTAAAGACAGTAAATCCCAGTAGCATACTTGTTTGCCGCTTACTGGTAATTACCCCTACTTGTGTAACCTCGGCAGGCAGGAATCCTTGGGCTTTTGCGACACGATTCTGCACGTTCACGGCTGCCATATCGGGATCGGTACCTTGTTTAAAATATACTTCTATCGTGGCTTCTCCCGTGTTGGTCGCGGTAGATGTCATGTACATCATGTTTTCCACTCCGTTGATTTGTTCTTCCAGCGGGGCAATCACGCTGTTCAGCACGGTTTGTGCATTTGCCCCGGTGTATGACGTGCTTACGCGTACGGTGGGAGGGGCGATATCCGGGTACTGGGTTACGGGGATCGCGATCAACCCCAGTATACCCAAGATGACGATGATAATGGATATAACCGTGGAGAGTACGGGGCGTTTTATAAATCTATCTAATTTCATAATTTCTGATTCATTTTAATACGTGGATCTAGTGTTTGGCACTTTGTTGTGTGATAACTTGTTGACGCTTTGCCGTTGCCTCTGCCGGGGAAACAGGCTTTATGGTCATCCCGTTTCTCACGGAAGTACCCACGCCCTCGATCACGATACGGTCACCCGGTTTCAGTCCGGAAGTTACCACGTAATTTTTCCCGTCATTCACGGGGAGAATTTTTATCTCGGTAGTATTTACAATAGAACTGTCATTCACCACGAGCACAAATTTTTTATCTTGCATTTCCATGGTCGCTTTCTGGGGAATAACAATAGCATGATTATTTTCTTCGGGTAATAAAATGACACCCGAGCCCCCGCTTCGTAATATGCCGTTCGGGTTCGGGAAAGTAGCTCGCACGCTGGCAGCTCCGGTTGTCTGGTCGATAACTCCGCTTAAAGTTTCGATTTTACCCTTTTCATTGTAAATAGAACCGTCGACCAATTGAAGTTCCACTGCCGGCATTTGATTCAAGACGCCTTGGGTTGCCCCGTTGCTTTCACGCGTCAATTTGAGAATATCTTTTTCATTCATGGAGAAGTAGACGTACATTTCCGAGTTGTCGGAAACGGTGGTCAGGGCTGTAGCAGAACTCGGGCTTACAAGACTTCCCACGCGGAAAGGTATTTTCCCGACAACCCCGTTAGAAGGACTCGTCACGTTCGTGTAAGAGAGGTTTTTCTCCGCGTTGATTAATTGAGCCTCCGTTTGGGCTAGGGCAGCTTTTTGTGAGGCGAGCGTGTTGTTCGCCATTTGCAGTTCGTACAAGCTGATAATATTTTTCTCTGCCAGTTTCTCTTTGTTTTTCGCTGTTAATTCTGCGGTTGCCACGTTTGCCTTGGCTACGTTTACTGCCGCACGAGCTACATTGACAGCTTCTTCGTATTGAACGGGGTCAATGACAAACAGGGTTTGCCCTTTTTTCACTACCGCTCCTTCATCCACGCATAATTTCGTGATGAATCCACTCACGTTCGGACGAATTTCCACGTCTTGCCGCCCTTTGATTGTTGCCGGGTAAGCGTTGTTTAACTTGGATACGCTTGTTTCAATGGTCATTACGGCGTATTCCGGTGCTCCGGCTTGTTGACCTTGCTGTTGACCTCCACAAGCAAAAAGGGTTATCCCCAACGCGATTCCAAAGAATCGTTGAGATAAAGTAATCATTGACTTTTGCATTTTCATATACTGTCTTTATTTAATTGTGTTCAATCTTATATATATTTGGGGCTAAATAGGCAAACCCCGTACCAAATTGATGTGATATAAAATTATTTTTTGCTCTTTTTGCGAAAAAGGCCTGCAGAAGAGGGCAGTTAAATATTTTTACACATTGATGATACGTGATAACATAAAATCGGGTTCGGGAAATTTAAACTTGATAGAGAATTATTATATTTGTAAATATTTTATATGGAAACGTGATGATGAACTTGATAAGAATAACAGAACCCGGGGATATCCGGTTACAAAAATTGATACCGCTTTACGAGGAGGCTTTCCCGGAAAACGAGAGAAGGGATATCAAGCAATTGAAACGCTTGATTCTTGAAAAACCGGAGATGCATTTCAACGCGATAGAGTGTGACGATACGCTGGCAGGATTGTTTATTTATTGGGATTTGCATGATTTTTATTACATGGAGCATCTTGCCGTGTTTAGCCAAATGCGTAACCTGAAAGTCGGACAGCAGGTGCTGGATTATATCGCGGAGCATTTGAGCGGTTTACGTTTGCTTGAAGTGGAACCCACCACGGATGAAATGACCACCCGTCGAGTGAAGTATTACGAGCGAAATGGTTACGAGATACTGGATAAATCTTTTATCCAGCCTTCATACCGGGATGAGCGTGATGCCGGTAATTTATGGATCATGGGGAATCACCGGACAGATCGTTTGCAGGAATTTGTCGAACGGATAAAACAGGTGATTTATAGGGACAATTATAGATGATATGATTGTTTACTCGTCTTTTATTTTCCAATTAAAGACATTTTATTTTCGCTCGTGAACGTCTTTGAAACGTCTTTGATTCGAAAGTGAAACGTGTTTGTTCCCTTATTACATCGAATCTTCAACGGAAATTCTCCGGGTTCTCCTTGTATCTTTCAATAAAAAAACGAGTAAAAGTGTCGCTTAATTATTTGATAATTAGGCACTATTGGAAATATTCAAAAAAAATAAGGTTAGTCGTTCCCCATGGAAACGACTTTTCGTGTTATATATATGAGTCGGCTCAAATAAAATTATTAATAAACGATCGTTTCTTTAGCCTTTAAAATCAATTTTTCAAGCAAAAATCATTTTTTCGACAGATCCTTATTATCAGATAATTATATGGTATGTCTTTTCATCACAATCTTGTTTTTTATGAGTTTTTGTTTTTTTATTAAACGATCCTTTTTTGATATAAAAAGACATGAAAAATAACGAATGGATTGTATAACTAAAAGAACAAATTTATGAAAGAAAACTTGAAGTCATTCCCGGGAAATTCCGGGGGATCAAGAAAGGCGGGTTACATTTTTAGATGTACCTTGTTGTTTGTTCTGTTGGGTGTATTGAATGTGCGGGGAAACATTCATACTCAATCAGACCAACAGATAAAACTGACCATGAAAAATGTTTATCTTAAAGATGTGTTGTGGGCAATAGAGCGGCAGACGATGTTTATTTTCATGTACAGCGAGGAAGATGTGGATAAAATTGGAAAGATTGATGTTAATATCCAAGCATCGGATATTGACAGAGTTCTGGCAACATGTCTGAAGGGAACAGGGTTGACCTACGTGATTCAGGATGCCGTGATCGTGTTGAAACCTATTCCGGACGAGGAAAAGAAAATAAAGGAGGTTAGGATCACGGGAAAGGTAACGGATGAAAAGAATGAACCGTTACCGGGAGTTACGGTGGTTATCAAAGGAACGAATCATGGTACGGCTACCGACGTGAAAGGAAAGTACCAGATGGTTTTGCCGGAGATGAAAAATATCACGCTGGTTTTTTCTTTCATGGGAATGAAGACACAGGAAATAAAATACGGGGGGAAAGATACCATTAACGTGGTGTTGAAAGAGGATGCCAAGAAACTGGATGATGTAGTGGTTACCGGGTACATGAAGGTAAGGAAGGAGAGTTTTACGGGAAACGCGACCACGGTGAACCGGGATCAGTTGTTGAAAACAAATAATAAAAACGTGATAGCTGCACTTCAGGTATTCGATCCCTCTTTCCGGATTAAAGAGAATAAGCTCTTCGGATCGGATCCGAACTCTTTACCGGAATTTACGATTCGCGGAGAAGGAAGTATCGGTATGAACCGGGGATTGGAAACGGAAAAAGCACGTCGGTCACAAAGAACCAGTTTAAAGGATAATCCGAATCTTCCGATTTTTATTCTGGATGGTTTCGAGGTTTCCGTGCAAAAGATTTACGATATGGACATTAATCGCATCGAGAGCATGACCATATTGAAAGACGCGGCAGCCACCGCCATGTACGGTTCCCGTGCGGCAAACGGTGTGGTTGTGGTAACGACGGTAGCCCCTAAACCCGGGGAATTACGGGTAATGTATAATTTCAATGCCGGGGCGGAATTTCCCGATTTATCAGATTATAATTTGTGTAACGCGGAGGAAAAGGTGAGGGTTGAAAAGTTGTCCGGTAAATACATTGCTGCCGACGGTGATCCGGGATTACAATTGCTGAAAGATATCGCGTACAACGATCTGGTGAATGAAGTACGCCGGGGGGTAAAGACCGATTGGTTGGCACAACCCTTGCACAACGTGTTCAATCATTCGCATAGTATGAATATTTCTGGTGGGGTGGAGAGTATCCGGTATAGTCTGGATTTGAATTACGGCACGCACAACGGGGCTATGATAGATTCTTACCGGGACAACATGGGAGTAGGGTTAAATTTGGATTACCGGAATAAAACATGGTTGCAAGTCATGAACTCCGTTTCTTTTAACGTGACGAACTCGCAGGATTCTCCTTACGGTTCATTTAATACCTACGCTAAATTACAGCCGTATTGGGCGCCTTATTCTAATGACGGCGAGTTGTTGGAAAAGTTGAAAGACGGAAGCACGAATCCGCTTTATAAAGCAAAGAAACTGGGTAGTTACACGGGAAAGGGTAAGTTAAATGATTTGACGAATAATTTCAGTATCAATCTTTACTTTTTAGAGGGGTTCTCTTTTAAGGGACAACTTTCCGTGACAAGAACAGATTCGGAAACCGAGAGTTTCAGTGATCCTAAAGATCCTTCTTACCGTACGATACCCACGAGGGAAAGAGGAACGTTATCCACCTCTTCCGACAAGAGTTTTACATGGAATATGAATGCCATGCTGTATTATAACAAGTCGGTCGGTAAGCATTTTATCAATGCCACAGCGGGGGTGAACGTTCAGGAGATGCACAGTAAAACGACCTCGATAAGTTATCGGGGATTCCAGTTGAGCAATTTACATTCTCCTTCATACGCCGCCGAGCAGACGAGTAAAGCAAATGTTTCTTCCGATAAAAGCCGTTTGTTCGGTATATTGGGATCGGTCAATTATTCGTACAATAATGTTTATTTATTCGACGGCTCTTTCCGTTTGGACGGTTCGTCCAAATTTGGGAAAGACAAACGTTTCGCTCCTTTCTGGTCAGTGGGGGCAGGAATTAACGTTCATAATTATAGTTGGTTGAAGGATCATTGGTTAATTAGTTTGTTGAGAGTGAGAGGAACATACGGGGTTACCGGTAACGTTAATTTCCCGGCTTACGCGGCGATTTCCACGTATCAGACTTCCGACAACTGGTATTACAACACGCCGTCCAACACGTTGATTGCCTTGGGTAATTCAAGGCTTACATGGGAAAAGACTTACACGATAGATGCGGGTATCAGTCTGGGGTTCTTCAATGACCGTTACACGGTAGAGGCAAACTATTACCGGAAAGAAACTAAAAATCAGTTGGAACAATTATCTATCCGTACTTCTTCGGGCTTTCCAAGTTTTTACACGAATGCGGGTTCCATTCTTAACAAAGGATTTGAAATCAAGTTCAATGCCACTGTTGTGCAAAATAAGGATTGGACGGTTGCGGTGAATGCCACGCTGGCTTCCAATAAAAACGAGATAACCAAGCTCGGGCAAGAGGCTGAAAGATATAACCAGAATATTCAGGATTTTCACAACACGGCAAGTAAAGAGCTAAATGGAGTGCCTGAAGAAGATAAGGAATTGCTTTATATTCCGCTGACGCAATACTACGTGGGGGCATCAACGACCGCGATTTATGCCGTGCCGTCTTACGGGATCGATCCTTCTTGCGGAAAGGAATTGTTCAGGAAAAGAAACGGTCAGAGCACTTACGTCTGGGATGCGGCGGATGAGGTTGTAGTGGGCGACAAGAGTCCGGACGCACAGGGCTCTTTCGGTATCAATATCGCGTGGAAAGGTTTTTACGTGAATACTACATTCTTGTACCAATGGGGGGCGCAGGATTACAACGAAACGATAAAAGATAAAGTTGAAGAAGCGGATATCGACGGCAGTAACGTGGATCGCCGGGTACTGACACAACGCTGGATAAAACCGGGTGATATAGCTCCTTTCTTTGATTTGAAAAATAATCAAAAGACGCAACCGACTTCTCGTTTCGTGCAGGATAACAACTATTTATCATTCAGTGGTATCTCTTGCGGGTATGATTTTAACCAAGAATTGATCCGTAAATTCCGTCTGACCTCTTTGGGGTTGCGGTTTAACATGAACGATGTTGCCCGTTGGGCTTCTATCAAGCAGGAACGGGGAACGAGTTATCCTTATGCCAAGAATTACAGTTTCACGTTGACTCTCGGGTTCTAAACTTTTAAATGTTTCGGATATGAAAATATATTTACAAATGATTTTACTGTTTTCCTTGCTGTCGTTGGGCTCATGCAAGGATTGGTTGGACTTGCAACCGGAAGGACAGGCGACGAGTGATGAACTGTTCACCACGGGCGACGGTTATCGCTCCGTTCTGGCGGGCATCTACCAAGCTATGGCATCCAAGAATTTGTATGGTGTCGAATTGCAATTCGGTATCGTGGATTGTATGTCGCGTCAATATACATGGAACTGGAATTACAATGAACAGGGACCGGATATGTACAAAATAGCGCGAGAATTTGATTACTACAATTCTTCGTTAAGACCCACGATCGATAATATCTGGAAAGACGGGTTTAACGTGGTTGCCAACGCGAATAATTTGATCCAGAATTTGGATGGCGCTTCGCCGGATTTGTTTGCCGGCGGGGAACCCGAACGCAGGATGATTCTGGGAGAGGCTTATGCCTGTCGTGCTTTGATGCATTTTGATTTGTTGCGTCTTTTTGCCCCGGCTCCCGTTCATGACGAGGGGGAACAGAGAGTGCCTTACGTGGAGGATTATCCTAATATCCAGCCCAATGGAATAGGGGTGAAGTCTTTCCTTGAAAAGGTAATCCGGGATCTGAATACAGCACGCTCTCTGACGATTCAGTTTGACACGACGGCTTTGGGAATGAGTTTGAGTGCCTCGGGGAATGCCCGGTTCTACGGTACTCTGGAATCCAACATGGAAGGACACCAGAATGAAAACACGGTAGACGGTTTCTACATGGGGCGGGGGTATCGTTTGAGTTATTACGCCATATCGGCGTTATTGGCAAGAGTGTATCAATACGCGGGTATGCAGGAAGAGGCATTCCGTTTGGCTGATTCCGTTTTGAATTTTAAGGCAACGGGAATGGCAGGCGTTTCTTACGATATGTTCTCGAAGGATGAGTTCAGGGATTTTCAAGTGGATGATTATGAACAAAAAAAGAATCTGAAAGCCGTATCCAATTTAATTTTTGCCGTTTATAACGAAGAAGCGTACAACGATTATAGTTTAGGTCGTTTCTTTCAAAAAAGGGCTGACGGGATGAATAAAGGGAGTTGGTTGATGCTCGATTTGGACAACCAGAAGATTTTCCAGAAGACGGATGGGGGAAGCGATGAGTCTGAAATAGACATCCGTTCCAAATACTTGCTGTTCAAACCGGAGGATAATAGTATATGGGGAAATTATAAAATATCCGCTAAATGGTATTGTAGTGATAATCTGACGATTCGTAAGGCGAATGTCCAAATACTTCCGGTTATCCGAGCCACGGAAATGCGTTATATCATGGCGGAATATTATGCCCGCGAGCAGCAGTTTGAACAGGCTTACCAGATATTGAACCAGATTCGTCAGAATCGGGCAACGTGGGCGGAGTTCCCGGTAGAAGGACAGGAATGGGGAGAATGGAAGACAATGGAGGATTTGCCCGTGGCACAGGATTACGAGACATTCCAGAAAGATTTGATCCGGGATGCCCAGCGGGAATGGATATCCGAGGGACAACTATTCTACTTGTACAAGCGGTTGGGGGCGAAGGTTTATTTCAAGGAGGATGAAATCCGGGAATTGAATAAATCCGAGTATATGCTGCCTGTCCCGGATAACCAGAGTATGTAACCTATAAAATACAAGAGATATGAAAAAACATGTATTGTTATTGGCTGTCGTTGGAGCTTTTTTGTTCCCGGCGTGTAATGAACAAGATATAGAACCGTTCGGGGATCGCCATGAAGTTTATTTCCTGAAATATTTCACGGATGAAAAAGCACCCGGAACGGCGAAAGCGGACTCCACGGACGTGACTTTCTTTTTTGCCAAACCGACGGACGACCACGTGATGGCAGAAGTGATCGTGGTGTTAGCCGGACGTCCTATAACGGAAGATTTACATTTCGGGTTGAAGGTCGTGGATGAAATGACCACCGCCAATCCGGATGAATACACGTTGGAAGACGAGTACACGTTTCATGCCCGCTCGCTCCCGGAGAACGCGGAAAGGATTCAAGATACCGTTCGGATTCGCATGAATAAAAGCCGGCGATTGGATGATTTGAAAGACGGGGTTCGCCTAGTGTTGGAAATCGTTCCCACGGATGAGGTACACGTGGGACAATTCGAACGTTCCCGGGCGGTGATTCATTTGACGAAAGATGCCGTGCGCCCGTTGTGGTGGACTCGAGAAGTGGAAGCTTATCTTTTGGGGTCTTATTCTTCCTTGAAATACAAGACGTTCCTTGAAAATGTTCCGGGAGCTTATGAACTGGACGGGGCAATGATAGAGAATCATCCGGATCAAGCATTGAAATTGGTTCGTGCTTTTAAGGCATGGTTGGCGGAAAATCCGGTTTATGACACGGATAATTATGAATGGATGTCTGTAAATGTATAATGAATAAATGAAAGGATTATGAGACAGGTAAAACAATATATCGTGCTGCTCGTGTTCGGTTTACTCGCGGGATGCTTCGAGGACGAGGGAAATTATTCTTACAAGGAGATTAACCCGCCGACATGGTTCGAGGAATTTAACGATGTCAGTCCGAAGAATATATATGGTTATGCGGGAAAAGGAGAGGTGATGGTATTCAAGGGGAGCAATATGTTTAAATGGGAAGGAGATTCCGCTACCCGGGCGAATGAAGTCCGCTACGAGTGGAAAATCGGTGATGTCGTGATAGGGGATCAACTTGATTTCGAAATTCCCACGGACGAATTGGTCGAGAAGATCAACTTGAAGTATTATAGCAATAGTCAAGGAGAATGGGGTACGTTCAATATTATCGAGAAAGAAACTGGAATTACTTTTCCGGCTAGGTTGTATGTATGGATTTATCCCACTTTTGCCGTGTATGATTGGTATATTCTGTCCGAGGATAACGGGAATTCCAAGCTTTCCGCCATCCGCCGACGAACCGTGACGGAACTGGGACAGACAACGGCGTCATACGAGTTGAAAGATAATGCTTTCGAGGATATTAACGGGCAAAAAATACCGGGAAAACCGATAGATCTGGCAATGGAAACATCTCGTGACGTGAGTCCCAGCGGGGCTTGTGTCATTCTCACAGATCAGGTTGCCTACGAGGTTAATCTGCAAAACATGGAGAAAGTAAGTGAGGTGAAAGATCAATTCCTTGACGGAACTCCCGATAACTTCAATATAGCCGATTTAAGAGAAAAAGCCCCTCAAGAATCTAATGAAGGAGCCTGTACCTTTGTTGCCACGGAAGACGGACGGGTATTCACGAGGATCAAATCTGCTAATTATCTGGGAGGGCAATATCTGACAGAACCTTACTATATTGATAGCAAGGGATACAAGATAACAAAATTCGGGCATTCCATGTACGGAACTATAATACCTTGTTACGACGAGAAGAACCGGAGGATTATAATGGCCACCACTTGGCGCGAAGACGTAAACCACGGAGGAGGAATGGGAGATTATACTTCTGTTTATCGAACTAAGATGACACCTTTGACATCCAATTACGGTGTCCCCGTTGACGGTTTCCCTGAAGGGACAGAAGTACTGAAGGTAACAGCCAAAAATCATATCAGTTGGGGATACGGTGGAACAACCCTTCTTTTCACCGTGTATTACAATGATCCGACTATGGATGGTACTAAGACATTAGTTGGAGATTTTTCATTCAATAATCAAAGTCAGACTGTTACCTCCTTCGGTTTTGAGCGTTGGTTTTATTTACCGGTAAGATTGGATAAATCTTCCGTGATACTTGTCAGCTGCAATAATAGATACAAATCAGGAAAATATGCTGAAGAAGCCAAATATCGCGATTTTTACACCGTTGGCAATAAATTATACTACGTGCAACGGGGAAAAGATTACTTTGATAAGACAGTACGTTTCGTGGAGTTTAACGCAACATTTAATTCCACGATTACTTCACTGGCTTACGCCTATTATAACTTGGATCAATTGTGGGTAGGGTGTGAAGATGGAAGTATATATGGTTATGATATCACAAATATCAATGACCCAAAATTAGTTTGCGAGAAGAAACTCAACGGAAAAATAGTATCCATGAAGCAGATCGGTTGGCACACGAGCAATCATGATTGGTTTTAATGTCGTGCCATAGATGCGTTTGTTAATTATCTTGGTGGAGGAGGCTTTTTGAAAGTCTCCTCTTTTAGGTAAAAGAAAAAGGATCGAGAAATCGATCCTTTATTTTGTAGCGGGAGCCTGACTCGAACAGACGACCTTTGGGTTATGAGCCCAACGAGCTACCAACTGCTCCATCCCGCAATGTTAGTCAAAACTATTACCGTTTTGCGTGTGCAAAGATAGTATGTTTTTATTATACATGCAAGAGTTTCTGCTTTTTTTTAGAATAAATAAAATTAAAAGGGAGGAATGAGGTATAAAAAAAGGAATAGTTAGAACTATTCCTTTTGATATTGAGAGGGTTGTGGGTTATTTGCCCAACATTTCGCAAATCTCGTTGAACACGTGTTCACCCGTAAACCCGAATTTCTCGTCGAGTACTTTCGCGGGTGCGGAATACCCGAAGTGATTTACACCGTGGATACGACCGTTGCAACCGATCAATCCTTCCAGTGTAACGGATAATCCTGCTGTCAAGCCGAATTTAGGTTTGTCAGCGGGGATTACTTGTTCTTGGTACGATTTATCCTGATGACGGAACAATCCTTCCGAAATCACGGATACGACACGTGAAGTAATACCCTTGCGCTCTTGGAGTAGTTTTGCTCCCTCGACCAAAGTAGAAACTTCAGAACCGGAAGCGATTAGTACCACGTCGGGGTTCTCGGCAGTCGCACATACCACGTAAGCACCTTTCTCGGCTTGTAAAGCCTCATCGTAACGGTCTTTCCCCGGGAGATCGGTAATATTCTGACGGGAAAGAATCAACGCGGTAGGAGTGGAGGTGTTTTCCATGGCCATTTTCCATGCAACAGAGGTTTCGGCAGCGTCAGCCGGGCGTAATGCCAACAAACTCATTTTACCGGAATGGTTATCCATTTTCTCCATCAAGCGCAATTGTGCTTCATGCTCTATCGGTTGATGTGTCGGTCCGTCTTCTCCCACGCGGAAGGCATCGTGCGACCACACGTATTTTACCGGTAATTCCATTAACGCGGCAAGACGTACTGCCGGTTTCATGTAATCGGAGAACACGAAGAAAGTTCCGCAAGCCACGTGTATCCCGCCGTGGAGGGCGATACCGTTGCAAATAACAGCCATCGTCAACTCGGCAACACCTGCTTGTAAGAAGGCTCCGCTGAAATCACCTTTCACGAGGTCACGTGCACCACCCTTGATAAACCCGTCCGTCTTGTCCGAGTTGCTTAAGTCGGCAGATGATACAATCATGTTTTCCACCTGTTGAGCCAATGCTACCAGTACATCTGCTGATGCGGCACGAGTGGCGATATTGGGTTTGTGTTGAATAGCCTTGTAATCAATCTCGGGAGCCGCACCGGATAAGAATTTATGCAATTTAGCTGCCAGTTCCGGGTTTGCTTTTTCCCATGCTGCTTGTTCCGCTTTCTTTGCTTTCGCGTAAGCCCGTTTCTCGTCAAGTACTTTCGCGTAGAACTCGGCTACTTCTGGGAATATCACGAATGGATTTTGAGGATCACCGCCCAAGTTCTCGATTGTCTTTTCGATAGAAGCTCCCGCACCCGTTAAAGGTTGCCCGTGAGTGGATACTTTATCGGAGAAATCTTCCCCGTTAGGTCCCATGGCGCCTTTACCCATTAAGGTTTTACCGATAATCAGCGTGGGACGCTCTTTTTCTTCATTAGCGGCTTTCAGTGCGGCTATAATTTCCCCGGCGTTGTTCCCGTTAATCGTGAGCACGTTCCAGCCCCAAGCCTTGTATTTGGCGGCAGTATCCTCGCAAGTCACTTCGTTCACGCGGGTGGATAATTGTACCTCGTTGGCATCGTAGAACATGACCAAGTTGGACAATCCTAGCGTTCCGGCAATACGTCCGGCACCTTGAGATATCTCCTCTTGGATACCCCCGTCGGAGATAAACGCGTAAGTCTTGTGAGCCATCCATTCCCCGAAACGGGCAACCAGAAAACGCTCTGCAATAGCGGCACCTACAGCCATGGCATGACCTTGACCGAGAGGTCCGGAAGTATTCTCCACGCCTCGTTTGTGATCCACTTCCGGGTGACCGGGAGTCACGCTGCCCCATTGACGGAAGTTTTTCAAATCTTCCATGCTGTACGTGCCGATCAGGCTTAACATGGAATACAACATCGGCGACATATGTCCCGGGTCAAGGAAGAACCTGTCACGGTTTGCCCATGTCATATCATCCGGGTCGAAGTTTAAGAATTGAGAATACAACACGTTAATGTAATCAGCACCACCCATGGCTCCGCCCGGGTGACCCGATTTAGCTTTTTCAACCATAGAAGCTGAAAGAACGCGGATATTGTCCGCTGCTCGATTAAGGATTTTCTCCATGCCTGTATTTTTTTGATGATAATTTTTAATTTTCGGCAAAGGTATGTTTTTCACTTGGGAATTCAAAGTCTTATAGTTCATAAAGTTTGTAAGGTTTAAAAGGTTTATAGATCCCCGCGGGACGCTTTGTCTACGTCAGCTTTTTTTGCCGATAAAATCACCCGTAATTCTTATAACTTTATGAACCTTATAAACTTTATGAACCTAACGTATTCCACTTCGTGTAAGGATTTTTGCTCAACATGGCATTGTAATATCTTTCGTCACCGGTAACTTCTTTGCCTAACCACGCGGGGCGTTCGAAATGCTCGCTTTCTTTTGCCAGTTCAATTTCCGCGAGTACCAATCCGGCGTTTGCCCCGTGAAATTCATCGACTTCGAAAAGATGATTCCCGTGGGGAACGAGATAGCGGGTTTTGTCGATGATTCCCGGTTCACAAAGTTGCAATAATTCTTTTGCTTCTTCCGCGGGGATTTCCTTTTCCCACTCGTATCGGCTGGCTCCGGATTCATTTCCGGCGCCTTTGACGGTAAGGTATCCTTTATCCCCCTTGAGCCTGACACGTACGGTACGCTCCGGAACCGAGGAGAGATACCCTTGCGTGATTCGGGTAGATTTTGACGCGTCGGTCTTGTAATCTCCTTTTACCAGAAACTTGCGTTCTATTTCTAATCCCATTTTATTCATTATTTAATAGAAAGATTCGGTGATTGCCAAATCGATAATCACCGAATCACGGAATTTATAAATTCTTATCCTTGTACATGTTTTCCCACCATGCGGGTTCGCCTTTCAGGTATTTGGCGAAATACGCCATGATAGTGTTACCCCAGATGATGCGTTGGTTGTAGTCTACCACGGCATGGTCGGCGTTTTTGATTAGCACCAACTCGGCATCTTTGCCCAAGAGTTTCAATGCCGTGTAGAACTGGATACTTTCGCCCGTGGGTACATTCACGTCGGCAGTACCGTGTAATAACAGGATAGGGGTATTTACTTTGTCCGCGTTGAACAGGGGGCTTTGGTCCACGTAGATATCCTTGCGGTTCCACGGGAAGGAATGTCCCGATGCATTTGTGCTGTAACTGTATCCCCAGTATCCTTCACCCCAGTAACTTGACACGGATGAAATGCCGGCGTGAGAGATGGCACAGGCGAAGATATCCGTGCGGGTCTGCAAATACATGGTCGTGAAACCACCGTAGGAAGCACCCATGCATCCGACCCGCTTGGAGTCCACGAAAGGATGTGCTTTCATGAAAGCTTTGGTGCAGGCGATGATTTCGTCAGCCGTGGTTTTACCCCAGTTGTTCTGGTGGCGCGCGGAAAATTCTTGCCCGAATCCGGTACTACCAGAGGGTTGCATCACGTAAACAACATAGCCATTCGCCGCGTACAGGTTGAAAGGCCATCTTCCGCCGAAAGTTCTTTCCACGGGGGATGTACCACCGTAATAATATACAATCATCGGGTATTTCTTGTTCGGGTCAAAATCGGCAGGCAGGTAGTAACGGCCGTCAATAGTGGTACCTTTCTTGTAGACGTAATCCCAGTCTTTCACTTGCCCGAATTCAATATTCTTGTATTGCTCGCCTTGCGGGTTAGCCCATTCCCGTGCTTTCAGGTCTGTCAGGTTCAGCGTGTAAACCCGTGTCGGGTAACTCGCGTCGGAAGCGGTATATACCCCGGTATTGCCGTCTTCTGCCAGACTGATTCTTTGCACGAGGTCACCCGGGCAATTTATTTTCGTTATCTTGCCGTCTTGCCCGTGGCGGAACAGGTGGATGTAGTCCGTGTCCTCGGCAACGATGTAAATATTACCGTCCTTGTGCCAAACGTAATTTGTCACGTTCGGGTTGAAATCTCTCGTGATAGGGGTTACCTCTTTGGTCTTCAAGTCGTAAATGAACAATTGGGTATCGTACCCGTTGACCATTTGTCCTTTGGCGATATTCACGCCGAGTTTGCCGAAAGCGTCGGCAGAACCACTGATTAACAATCGGGAATCGTCCGGCGAGAATGAACATTGTATATCTTGCAAACGGTTTTCCCAAAGCGTGTCCACCTCGAAAGTGCGGGCATTCAGCATGTACACGGATTGTTTCCGGTAGGGATACTCGTTGTAGTCCGGTCTGCTCGTGCCAATCAGGATATAATTCCCGTCATGGCTGATATCCATCATAGAGGTCGTTTGGTTACCCCAAGTCACGCGGGTGTGTATACCCGTGCCGAGGTCATATTTGCACAGGAAATAACGGTTACGGTAGTATGCCTGTCTATCCTCGATACCGTCTAATTTACGCAATTCCCACTCTTTTTCCGTGTAGTTTTCGGTTTTGTAATATACCAGATAGCTACGGTCGGGCGACCAGTTGTAGGAACTGATATTCCGGTCCGCCTTGAACAGGCGTTTTTGTTCACGGGATTCGATATCGTAAGTATAGAGGGAATTACCGTTTCCTTCTTTCAACAGGAACGAGAGTTTGTCCTGTCCGGGAATCCAAGTCAGCGAGGATGCGTCATTCCCGTAGAACGAGTACACGACTTCCTTGTCGGCAAGGCGGTACACGTTCGTCATGCGACTGTTTTTACCGTTGATGATATCGTTTTCCGACATCAGGAGATATTTCCCGCTGGGAGAAATTTGAATTCTCTCTACCCGTTTCCCGTTCAGCACGTCCAAGATATTTTTACCTCTTTTCGGGGAAAGGGTAAAATGAACCGGGGCTTCCGAGAAAGCGGCGTCGGCGGTGTAGCTGGCAGAGAAGAGTTTATCGTTATTGCCGGTAGCGAGGCTTTTCACGATGATGACGTGCTTGCCCGGAACCCATTCAAGGGAACAATCCCGTTTCGCGGCTTCCGTGCCGTTGTGTCCCGTGTAAGTGATTTTCTTCACCCCGTCGACATACACTTCGGCATCCCCGTGGAAATTGAATTCCAGTTTCCCGCTCATCCATTGTGTGTTGGCGGCATAAACGGCACTCACGACGATTGCCGGGGTATTGCCCGTGTACCCGGAAGTTACCACGCCTTCGTTCACCGCGGCTTCTTGCCATACCAACGAGTGGAATTGCAATTCCCGCAAGTCGGCTTCCGGCGTGAAATTCTCGATATTAAACACGGATGATGTCAATAATTGTGACGACGTGAATGTCTTGCCTTCCACGTTCTTCACGCTCCCGAATGCAGGCATCTCCACGGGAACGGGCGGGAGAGCCAGCCATTCCCCGATAGTCTGCGCCTGCAAACGGAACGAGCAGACTATCATGAACAAAAAGATTAATTTTCTCATTTTATCGTATTTGGTTATTTTGAACTCGTTCGTGCAAAAGTATGGAATAGATTTTAAATATTAGATTTATGATTCCAGATTTATGATTTTCATCGCGTGAATCATCAAAATAGGATACATGGGCGATAATATCCCTTGATTATCAACGGACACATCCCTATGCTCCCGTGTTCACTGTCGATTGATTGTTTAAAGGTACAGGAGAAAAGGGGATTGTGGAGGTTAAATTTACTTATACTTCGTTAAAACGTGGGCGATGAGTGGGCTAAGTGTGGGCTATAAGTAGGCGAAGTCGCCTACTTATAGCCCAAAAGTCTGGCAAAACCCACCCGTGAAGGTAGGAAAACTTATATTATGGGGATGATTTGAGGTATTGATAAAAGATGTTTTAATCCTATTTGAAAAAATATTGCGCGTGTGTTGCATTAAATTGCAACTTATTTTGTAACTTTGTTCCAATATGAAGATAATAAAAGAGATATTATATATGCCGGAGGCTCTTGAATTTATTGATAGTTTGGAGCCTAAAGCAAGAAATAAGGTTTTGTATAATTTATCTAAAGCACAAGAAATTCAAAATCAAGAGTTGTTCAAAAAGTTGGATGGTGAGATATGGGAATTTCGGACTCTTTATAATAGTATGAGTTATCGATTGTTCGCTTTTTGGGATAAAACTAGGGATGCTGTCGTGATTTGTTCGCATGGGTTGATAAAGAAAGTACAGAAAACGCCACGGGCAGAAATCGAGAAAGCAGAGAGATTGAGAAAAGAATATTTTGAAACAATAATGAAATGACAAAATTAGTATCACACTCCGAATTGTTAGACAAGTATATAGGAGCAAAAGGTTCTCCGCGGCGGGAGAAGTTCGAGGCGGAGTTAAGGACTGATATACTTGCCGCTAAAATAAAAGAAATGCGACTAAAAAGGAATATGACTCAAAGCGAGTTAGCTGAATTAGTCGGGAAAGATAAGACTCAAATATCTAAAATTGAGAGAGGAAGAAATTTGACAATTTCAACTATCGTGCAAATCGTGGAAGCGTTGGGAGGTAAAATCAACTTTGATATTCAATTCGTTTCATGATTTGTGAGGTGCTAAATTTTTTTTTGACATAGATTAAAACCTTCGGTTGTTCCGAAGGTTTTTTATGTATTCAAATTCTTTAGGCGGGAGTGTAAATTATTGAAAACGTGTTAGTCGTAAAAAAGTTGAAAAAAAAGTCACTTTTTTTATTACACCAAACGCGTATGAAATCGCTTTAGTTATAAAAGCGAAAATAATATGCTGAAGAGAGAAGGACATATAGCACGATTAATATTCTTATACATCCAAGGATTAGCGGATGAGATACAGGAAAAAGAATTGACCGAATGGAGAGCGGCATCCTCCCGGCACGAGGCTCTTTTTCAACGTATGTTGTCCGGGGAACATATCGAGAAGAGTTTATCCCGTTTCGTGAAGACGGAAGAAGAGAACGCGCGTGATTGGCAGATTTTACAAGAAGAAATGAAGAAACGGCGTGGAATGGAACCTGTAAAACGGGTGAAGTGGTTTTACAGGGTGGCATGTGCCATTATATTGCTGTTGTCGGTCGGAGGGCTTGCTTTATATTACGCGGGGGATAAGTCCGGTTCGGGGAACGAGGTTACATTGGCGAATAATGACTTTACACAACCGGGTTCCCGGGCTATTCTGATATTGCCGGATGGCAGCAAGGTAGATTTGGAAAACGAAAATTCACGCCATGAATTGGTCAAGACCAATGAATCTTTGTCGGTGAGCGATGAATCGTTGACTTACGGGAATGTTTTAGAACGGGATACCGCGGAGATTTATCATACTTTGGTGATTCCGAGAGGGGGAGAGTATGTACTTACGTTGTCGGATAGCACGGTCGTATACCTGAACGCAGATTCCCGGTTGACTTATCCGGTAAATTTCAAGGGAGATAAACGTAAGGTATTGTTGGCGGGAGAGGCTTATTTCCAAGTAAAGAGAGATGAGAAGAAGCCATTTATCGTGGAGGCACAACAAATGGAGGTACTCGTGTTGGGAACTACTTTCGGGGTAAGGGCATACGAGGATGAAAAAGAGATACAAACCACGCTGGAAAGTGGCAAGGTACTCGTGAGTGCCGGGGAACATAAGGTGAATCTAGTCCCGAATGAACAAGCCCGGTTTGATAAGTCGAAGTCCGTGCTATCGGTGGAGGATGTAGATATTGATCTGTATCTGGCGTGGAAAGACGGACGATTGATGTATGATAATTGCCCGCTAGAGAAGATTCTGAATGATTTGGGGAGATGGTACGCGTTTGATGTCTTTTATAGTCGGGAGGAAGCACGTTCATACCAATTCTCGGTGAACATGAAAAAACACGAGGTGTTTACTCGGGTTTTGGAGTTGATAGAGAAAACGGGGGATGTAAAGTTTGAAATAAAAGGAAAAACGGTGCTTGTAAAATAAAAAAAGCAGCGCTGCTAACGCTACTTTTTACGTTCACACTCTGCTGCTGACAGAGCGTGAGGAATTGTTGAATTCTAAATACAAAGTTATGAAGAAAATTTTTAATGTCGCAGGGAAGAGGCGGTTTTTATTCCTCCTTTTCTTGGTGTTTACCACTCAAATTAGTCTGAACGCGTATTCGCAGGACAAAAGTTTGACTTTCAGTCTGAAAAACGCAACACTTAAAGAGATTATTAATGAAATCAGGAAACTTTCCGACTATGATTTTGTGTACCGGGACGTGAATCTGGAAGCTTTTAAAAGGCGTGATGTATCTTATAAAGATGCCGTTATTGATGCCGTGCTGACCGATTGTTTGAGAGGTACGGGATTGACTTACGAGATTAACGGGAAAACGATCATTATCAGGAAAGAGAGTCCCAAGGAAGTGAATCAAAAAATGAAGACCGTCACGGGAAAGGTTACGGATGAGAGAGGAGAGGTTTTGCCCGGCGTGACGATCATGATTAAAGGAACGGCTCTGGGAACGGCAACAGACGCGGACGGAAATTATAAATTGAATGTTCCGGCGGAGGGAGAGCAAGTGTTGTCATTCTCGTTCGTGGGTATGAAGACCCGGGAGATTGTTGTCGCCGACAAGACGAAGATTGACGTGAAAATGGAAGAGGATTCCGAAACTTTGGATGACGTGGTGGTTACGGGAATCTTCACGAAGGCGAAGGAAAGTTACACGGGTGCCGTGACTTCCGTGTCTGCCAAGGAATTGAAGATGTACAAGGGACAGAATCTTCTCGCTACGTTAAGGAATATAGACCCGTCGATTAATGTGGTGATGAATAATGCGTTGGGAAGTAACCCGAACGTGGTACCTGAAATCAATATCCGGGGGAATTCGTCTTTGCCGATGAGCGTGAAGGAATTGAATCAACAAGCATCCAAGCAGTTGAACGCCCCCTTAGTTATAATGGATGGCTTCGAGATATCATTGGAGAAATTAATGGATTTCAACGACGAGGAAATAGAAAGTATTAATATTCTGAAGGATGCCTCAGCCACGGCGATTTACGGCTCCAGAGGGGCAAACGGTGTCATCGTGGTAACGACAAAAGCTCCTCAAGGGGGAAAATTAAAAATTTATGCCCAAGGGGGGATTAATATCGAGATACCGGATTTGTCTTCTTATGATATGCTGAATGCCCGGGATAAATTGGAATTGGAACGAATCGTGGGATTGTATGACGACGAGAAGGATGTTACGCGTGACAGGAAGCTGAAAGAGTTGTACAACACGCTATACTCGGATGTGTTACGCGGCGTGGATACTTATTGGTTGAGCGAACCCGTGAGAACCGGAATCGGTCAAAAATATAATTTACGGCTTGAAGGAGGTGGTGATGCTTTCCGCTGGGGGGCTAATTTATCCTATAACACGATTCAAGGAGCGATGAAGGCTTCCGAAAGAAACACTTTCAGCGGTAGCGTGACGCTTTCTTATACCTTGAAAAATGTTATTTTCAAGAATCAGACCATTGTTGATATCAATAAAGGGGTGGAAAGTAAATACGGAACGTTTTACAATTACGTGAACATGAATCCTTATTACAGGACGAAAGATGAAAACGGGCAATACATTAAAAGATATAAAGAGAAAGGGTTTAATATACCTAATCCGTTGTATAACGCGAATTTGAATACCATTGACGAGAAGAAGTATACCACGATCACGAATAATTTCTCGATCGAATGGAATATTGCCGACGCGTTAAAATTAAGGGCTCAACTGGGATTACAAAAGCAAACGAATACTTCGGACTATTATCTTCCGGCTGACCATACTAGCTTTGACACGTATAACGGTAGTGACAGCTATTTCCGGAAAGGTGAATATGTTTACGGGACAGGGGAGGATATAAATATAGATGGAAACGCGACGCTTAGTTATTCTAAGGTTTTCGCGGAAAAGCATCAAGTGTACGCCGGGTTTGACTATTCCGTGTCGCAACGGAAAAATCATTTCTACAAGTTTACCGTGGAAGGGTTCTCTGATGAAAAACTTGATTTCTTGTCTAACGCGCTACAATATGAAAAGAATGGGGTGCCGAAGGGAACGGAAGAACTTTCCCGGCGTGTTGGTTTTACCGGGAACGTGAATTATATTTATGACAATCGTTATTTTGCCGATTTCTCTTATCGTGTGGACGGTTCTTCTTTGTTTGGTACTAAAAATAAGTTTGCTCCTTTCTGGAGTGCCGGAATCGGGTGGAACGTGCATAACGAATCATTCCTTCGGGATCATCGGGTGGTGAATACCCTTAGGGTGCGCGGCTCGTACGGGGAAACCGGTTCTCAACAATTCTCGTCTTATCAGGCGTTGTCCACGTTTAATTACTATACCGGGAAAAGGTATATTATTTGGAATGGCGCAGAATTGATGGGACTTGGTAACGAAAAATTGAAATGGCAGGTAACGAAGCAAATCAATGGGGGTGTTGAAGTGGGGCTTTTCGATAACAGGGTTTCCGCTTCGTTTGACATGTATAACAAGAAGACGTCAAACTTGCTTTCACAGATGGATTTACCTCTGGCGAACGGGTTCAGTTCATACGTGGATAACGTGGGCGAGGTGAAGAATGTCGGTTACGAGGTGATGTTGAGCGGTTATTTGATGAGGAACACCCAACGGGAGATCATATGGTCGGTGACAACGAAATTAGCGTATAATAAAGATGAAATCACGAAACTGTCCGCTGCGATAAAACAGCAAACGGAGCTTTACAAGGCACAGGATACGGATGTGAATCAGTTGTTGTACGAGGGATATTCCAAAAATTCGATTTGGGCTGTACCTTCTTTGGGGATTGACCCGAGCACGGGAGCTGAGATATTTCTGGATAAAAACGGAAACATCACGGGGAAATGGAATCCTTCCGATAAACGTTATTTCGGGGTTAGTGAGCCGAAGTATCGCGGGAACCTGAGTTCTTTATTCTCTTGGAAAGATTTGTCTGTAAACCTTTCTTTCGCTTTTCAATGGGGTGGGCAACAGTATAATGAAACTTTGTTGAGCAAGGTGGAAGTAACCGATGCCACGATAGATAGAAATAACGTGGACAAGAGGGTTTACAAGAACAGATGGCAAAAAGCCGGTGATATCAAGGAGTTTAAAGGATACGGCTCATCCAAGACCAGATCGTCGTCCAGATTCGTGATGGACGATAAAGTGTTCCAATTCCAGAGCGCGAGCGTGCAGTATCGTTGGCATTCGGATTATTTGCTAAAAAAATGGAGTATTGAAACTATAAATATCGGTGCCAATATGTCGGATATATTTTACATATCTTCCATCAAACGGGAACGGGGTACTTCTTATCCGTTCGCGAGACGGGTGGCGCTGACTCTTTCATTAATGTTCTAATTTAAAGTTTTATTATCATGAGAAATATATTGATATACGTAACGCTCTTTCTGGCTTGGTCGTTGTCCTCGTGCAATGATTGGCTGGACGTGAAACCGGAAATGGAGAGGGACGAGGAAGAGATGTTTGATTCCCCCAACGGTTTTAAGAATGCCCTGACGGCTTGTTACATTAAGATGAACTCCGTGAACTTGTACGGGAAACGATTGACGGTGACTGATATTGAGTTTATGGCTCAGCATTGGACATGGAGTGAAAGTAATTACAGGAATGAAAGAAAACTTAAGGATTTCAATTACGAGGAAGACTACCCGAAAAATTTTTTCTCGGCTGTTTACGGGGAATTGTATAATATTATAGCGCAGGCAAATATTATATTGAAAAATATACCGGAGAAGAAAGAGGTTATCGTGAACGAGGATGTACGTGCTTTGGTGGAAGGGGAAGCGTTGGCTATACGGGCTTTTTGCCACATGGAGATTTTGCGTTTGTTCGGACAAATACCTCAAAACGCGACGAAACAGGTTTCTTTACCTTACGCTAAAACCGTTTCGACGGAAGCGATTCCGTATTATGCGTTTTCGGATTTCGTGAATCTTATCGTTCAGGATATAGATGCGGCGGAAGCTTTGTTCAAGGATAGGGATCCGTTGTTTGAATACACTTACGAGGAGTTGGATAATTTTTCCAACACGAAAGAGTATGACGTGACTTTAGATGATGACTTTTTAGGATACAGGCGTTTCCGTTTTAATTATTATGCCATGAAAGCGATGAAGGCGAGATTGTACATGTACACGGGGGATAAGGGGAAGGCTTACGCGGCTGCCATGGAAGTGATTAATGCAGTGGATAAGAAGGGCAATAAGGTGTTGACGTTAGCGGGTACCGCGGATATCAATAAGAAAAATTACGCGTTGCCTTCCGAATGTATTCTTGCTTTGAGTAATTACGAGTTGGAAGAGAATGTTACAGAATTATTTCGCGATTTCAATCCTTCAAGGTTATATGTGACGGACAAGCAGTTCACGCAAGATATTTTTGCCGGTCAATCGACTTCTATTAATAATAGAGCTGAAGTTTGGAATACGATTCCTGATAATCAAGGAAATATAAAACCGACTCCCCGGAAGTACAATCAACCGACGATTGACGATAACACGGATATCGGGGAGCTGGCTTCTCAAAAGCAAGTTATTCCTTTGATTCGCTTGTCGGAAATGTATTTGATCGCCATAGAATCAGCAACTTCTTTATCCGATGCGAATCTCCTTTACACCGAGTACATGAGGGCGAGAGGCGTAGCGGCTAACCCGTTGACAGAGGAACAGGTGATGACAGAGATTGTTCGCGAGTATCGCCGGGAGTTTTTCGCCGAAGGACAAATGTTTTATACTTACAAACGTCTGGGAACAAAGAATATGTTGTGGAAAACCGATCGGGAAGTCGGGGAACAGGATTATGTTGCGCCTCTTCCTACCACGGAATATAATGCTAATCAAAAATAGAGAGTTATGAAAAAATTGATGAAATATACCATGTTGTTATTGCCTGTCTTCGTTTTGTTCGCTTGCGAGGACGAGGTGGAGGTGTACAAGGAGAGCACGAATCGACTGAATTTCGTGTACGCGGCAAACACGAAATCGGATACATTGATTCCCCGTACTTTTGTTTACGACCCGGAAACAAAAGTGTTTGATACCGTGTGGCTGGAAGTGACGACGATGGGCTACATCGCGGCTCAGGAGCGTAAATTCGTTTTGGAACAAGTGAGCACGGGGGAAAATCAAGCCGAAGCGGATGTGCATTACATAGCGTTTGATAATTCACTAGTGGAAGGGCTTTACGTGATTCCTGCCGGGAAGAACGAAGCTCGTGTTCCGGTTATTCTGAAACGCGATCCTTCCTTGAAAGATAAAGAGGTGACGTTGAGAATCAAAATTGGTAGTAATGAGAATTTTGAACCGGGATATCCAACATTGCAAGAGAAGGTGATTACTATCACGGATTTATTGACTCAACCTCAATATTGGAATTTTTATGCAACTTATTACTTTGCCGGGAAATATGGAAAAGTGAAACATCAGTTCATGATAGATGCCACTGCCGACAGGGGAATCAAGGTGAACGACGATTTCTTTTACTCGCTGGTAGGGGATCCCAGTAAGGTGGATATGGGGTTGACTGATTATTGGTACTATTTCTTTACCAGAAAGTTGGCGGAGGAGAATGCCCGTCGGGCAGAGGATGGCTTGGGGCCGTTGCGTGAAGCCCCGAAACCCGGAGAAACGGAAGGAACGTTAGTTAGATTCTCTCGATATGAAATGTAATAAAATGAATACGGTTATGAAAAAGAAAATCAGCTATATATTAACCCTTTGGGTACTTGTCGTATTTGCTTCGTCATGTTACGAGGATAAAGGGAATTACGATTATGTCGAAATTAGTGAGGTTACGACGACCGGTTTGGAAGAAAGCTATTCCAAAATTGCTTTTCAAGATGTGTTGCATATAGAACCTACCGTTACTTCTGACCGTGCCGGTGATGAGTTCGAGTATTTGTGGACATTGAATCTGACGAAAGGTTCTGGTACAACATCGGATATAATAGAGCTCAAGTTGGATACGATTGGTTATGAACGCGTGTTGGATTTTCCGGTAAACCTGAAGCAAGGTTATTATGACTTGATTCTTCGGATCACGAATAAGGGAAATGGGGTGGATGTCTATCACGTGATGTCGTTGTCGGTAATTACTACGTTCTCGGAAGGTTTTTATTTGCTTAAAGATATGGGTAATTCGACGGACATTGATTTACACACGTGGGACAATAGTAAAATTACCGACATCTTACAGAAAAAGGATGGGGAAGCTCTCCCTGCAAGTCCGGTTAGTTTGGGCATTGATCCGTTGTATTGCTTTCTTGACGAGTCAACCGGAGAATATGTTATTACCAAAGCTTTGACGATTTGTACGGATAATGATGTACGGATAATGAATATAGAGGATATGAGTACGATTTACACGCATAACACGATGTTTCATAATGGAGAGGTCCCGGAAGAAAAACCCTATTACGTGTGGCGGAATGTGAATGGCGTCGGGTATATATCTGATCAAGGTGCCTATTTCTCGGCACAGCTAGCTACCCAGCAATTATTAGGTACAGGGAAATTTGGGTTTCCGGCTATGGTGGATGAAGAAGACTCGAAACCGAATAAGAATGGCAGTGTGTCTACGGGAGCCTATTATTTCTATTTTGATGAGTTGAAAGACAGATTTCTTTGCTTGGATTATAATGGTGGTTTGAAAGCTTTAGCGAATAAACCAAAAGATAGCGAAGAGGAAGCAAAGTATGTTCCTAACGGGATCAAGCATAAATTAAAAGCTTTTGTCCGGAATTATGTAGGGAATGTCGATGCCGGGTTCGCTCTCTTTGAAGATGCGGATGTTGCCGGGAAACATTATTTGTATAGTATGGCGTTGGATTATGACGATAATCCCACCACCTATAATCCGATTAAAAAAGTAACGGAAATAGCTTCGGACTCCAAGTTGAATACTGCCACGTTGTATGCTTCCAATGAATTAACGGCGAAGGTTATCTATTTTGTTAATAGCAATAAGTTATACATGTATGATACAGAGTTAAACACGGAAGAAGAACTACAACTGCAGGATTTCGCAATAGGGGAAGAAATCACTTATGTAAGTAATCGTTATTGGACGTGGACGGACGATAAAGAGCATAATTTTGATTATTTGGTAATAGCTACTCATAAAACCGGCAAATATAAAGTATATCTTTACGAGGTGTTGGGTGGAAAAGCCTACGGGAAACCGAAGTACGTTTTTGAAGGGGATGGAAAGGTAGTGAAAATGCAATATGTTTCTCCTAAAATGTCCGATAAAACTTTAAACTATTTTCCGAGATCTTTTTGATAAAATAAATTCGTAAGTAACTATGTTGGTGGGGGATATTCATGGGAACGTGTGATATCCCCTTTAATTTCTAATAATTGTGCCATGAGAATTATATGTTTTGGCTTGTTGAGCATGTTGGGGGTAGCTTGTACTTCCCCAAATTATACATTGAGTGGAAAGTTGCCCGAAGCAAGTATCGGGAAAGAGGTGTTGCTTCTCACCCGTGACGGGCGTGGAGCGGACACGTTAGCCCGTCGTGTAGTGACGGAAGACCGGAGCTTCAAAATCGAAGGCGAGGATACGGATCAGGTATTGTATCTGAAAATAGGAGAGCGGGGACAAGCTATTCCTTTTTATCCCGAAAACGGGGAATATTATTGGGAACAGCGGGGAGAACATGAATATATATTTTCAAAGAATCCAAGAACGGGACAGTCCCGTCTGTCTGAACATTTATTAAAGTTGGATAGTAATATGCTGGAGATACAACTCTTGCAGCAAAAATATCGGGATGCTAAGAATGAAGAGGATACGCAATTGGTGATGAGAGAGAACGAGTTGTTGTGGCGGAAAGGAAACGATTTGTTTGTAGACGCTGTTAAGGAGTTCGAGGGAACGAATATCGCCGTGATGCTGGTGCGGGAGAATATGTGGAAGATTGAACAGGAGTTTAAAGTGTTTAAACGAGTTGTCGAGGCGATGGGGACGGTGCCTGAATCCGAGGATAAGGAAGAAATCATGAACAAATACAAGGAGTTGGAAAGTAAACAATTGACAGGGCAAGCCCCGGATTTTAAATTGCCGGACGTGAAAGGAAATATCGTGGCTTTATCGGATTACAAGGGAAAATACCTGTTGGTGGACTTTTGGGCTTCTTGGTGTGCCCCCTGCCGGGCAAAAGCCAAAGTGTTGAAAAAGGAGTACCCTCGATTACAAGAGTTGGGAGTAGAAGTGGTCGGGATTTCTTGTGATAAAAAGAAAGACCAGTGGCTGAAAGCCATTGAGGAGGATAAACCCTTGTGGCGGCAGTTGCTCGTTGACAAAGAGATTAATGGTAGCGACACGAGCGACGATTATAAGGTGGAATTTATCCCGACATTGTATTTGATTTCACCGGATGGGGCGGTGCTGGAAAAGAACCCGAGTTTGGAGGAGATTGAAATGTTGGTGAAACAGATATAATAAAATGAATAATGAAAACACGAAAATTATGAATATCAATTTTTTATAATTAATGGCTCTCCCTAAAATGAAATAAATTCAGAGAAATTGGTTATTCATTTTTTCGTGTTTTTATAAAGATAAAAATGTTTTGCATGCATTCGTGAAATTCAAATGTATAATAATATAGATAATATGTGCTTCAGTTGTTCTCGCATGTAATGGTTGGCGTTGTTTTTGTGTTTTTTTATCGTGTTGGTGGAGATATTGAGTAAATGGGAGATTTCCTCGTGTGATTTTCCTTGAAGGCTTAATTGATAGACTTCACGACAAGCAGGGGAGAGTTGATTGAATACCGTTTGAATCATCTGGAAAACTTCGGATTCTATAATATTCTCTAGAAAGAAATCGTAATCTTCTTCTTCACGGATGATACGTTCTGCATACCTATTGGCTATATTTCTGCGGCGTATGGTGTCAACCGAGAAACTACGCACGATTTTGTACAGGTATGCTTTTATGGTATTTTCTGTTTTGAATTCTTGGCGTTTTTCCCAGAGATTGAGAAAGGCATCTTGAATTACGTCTTCAATAATCGTATCATCTTCGATGTATTTTGCAGCAAAATAGCGCAAAGTAGTGGCATATTTGGTGTATAAATAATGAAATACTTTATCATTATTTAGATCTAAAGTGTTGATATTGAACTCCTCTCTCATACAAATGCCGTATCTTTAAACCAACGATTAATAACAC